>CAZFVY010000045.1:0-16598 GCA_964522665.1 uncultured Verrucomicrobiota bacterium
GCCGGCGGGGCTTGATGCACGGTAAGGTTATCAATCCACATCGTAAACGGGGCCTTGGGATAGCCGCCATAACTCGCGATCTTAAAATCGACCCCCTCGCAGATATTGAGGTTCGGCGTGGTCTTATCGATTGGTTGCACGATATGCACCCATTGATTGGTGGCTTTGCCAGGAATTATCTGGCCGCTCCCGTAGTAATAGCCGCCCGCGTCGGTGCTCGAGTCCACCATCCCGATGAGGAGCGTGCCAAAATCGCCGTTCGTCGTCGTCGGCGTGCTCGGATCGACCCGAACGTCCATCTCGATCCGGTCATAGAGCGTGCCGTCAAGCAGGACCGTGTTGTCGTAGCCGTATTTGTTGTCGAAGGTTCCGAAGAAGACGGCTTGGTCGCCCGAAGCGCCGAACGGCGCGACGACCTGGAGTGATCCCGAGTTCGCGTTGGTCGTCGCGTCCATCGTCGGGTCCCAGGTCATCGGCGTGTTGTTAAAGCCCAGGCCGTACCAATAAATCCACGACGCGACGGTCGTGCTGTCGTCGAACGAATTGAGGTAGGTGGAGGTCAGATAGGTGGCCGCGCGCGCGGTGGTGAGGGCGCCGCAGAGCGCCGCGCCGGCCGCAACGGCGGCGACCCAGCGCTTGATCGAGTTAAGTTTAATCATAGGTGTGAACTGGTTTCGGGCATTTGAATCTTCGAGTGGCTCCACGGAGCCGCGTTATCTGATCCGTGAGGACTGGGCGCAATCCTCCCTGGTCTTCGGTCGCGCGCCCATCGATCGCGACCCGACTGTTCGGGCCGCCGTCTCCTGGGACAAAAATGACGCCGCTGGCGCGCAATGGACTGGCATAGGCTTTGGTAAGAAATATCTAAGCCAAAAGCGCCAGTCTGTCGTGTCATCAAAACTCACGACATCAACCCGCGAAAATGTCCGGAACCCTCCGACGCCCCACAGCGGCGCCTTCAAAAATTCGCGAGCGCGGACTCCGCAAGGTCGGATGCGTTCCAGGCATCCCCGAGCTCACATTAGGGCGTGATTTGGCCCCGGATTTCCCCGCCGGTGTTCGCGGCGGTGTAAATGTTCACGTACGCCTGTCCGTTAAGCACGGCGGTGGCTTGGACCGTGTTGAGATCCACCGATCCGCTCAGGACGCCCGCGGCGCTATCGGTTGACGGAACCGGCAGGACGGCGATGATCTTGCCGATCTGGTTCGCCGTCGCGGGGCCAAGAATGAACGCGCCGGTGGCAGGGCCCGACAAACCGGAGTAGCTGAGGTGATAGGTCAGCGTCCCGTTCTCGTAGCTCAGCGCGCCGGAACCGACGCCGGCCGTCGCGACGGCATTCGGAATTTCGGCGGCGCCATTCATTGCCAGGGTGAAGGGGGTCACGTCTGATGGCGCCGGGCCAACCACGCGAAAAAAACCGCCGTCGCCGTCCAGCGTCACCGTTACGGTCCGTGAATCGACCGTCAGCAGATCAATCCAGTTCGTGTCGCTAAGCTGGTATTTCTTTTGCAACAGAAATGGGGCTGAGCCGCCCGTCCAACCGAGGTTCAAACTCGCGCCTTTAGCGATAAAGCGAACGATCCTCGGCGGCGCGGGCGGCGGGACATTAAAGCTCTGATTGTTGAGTCCAAATAGGTAAACGTTCTCGATCTCTAGCCCAGTCAGCGCCCGGCGCCAAATCCCCAGGTCGTCCACGAGAACATTGTACATGAGCGCGCTCCCTAGGCCGCTATATAAACCGGTGCCATCCTGGCCGAGGTTGACGGTGTAGCCGGCGGCATGGTTGTCGATCGATCCGGTAACTCCAGAAAGCGGATCGGTCGAATACAACCGGCCGTCAACGTAGATGCTCGCGTTTCCGAGGCGCGCAAACGTCACCACAACATGATGCCATTGGCCGTCTCGAATCACCGGCGTCTTCGTCGTGCTCTCGACCGTCCCGCCGGCGTCCCCCGTGACATTCACCCGGAAATTCCCGCCGTCCTGCATAAAGATTCCCCAGCCCGGATTGGAACTTGAATTCCAGTTCTTGTTCGAGATGAAGACCGGATCGCCAAATTGGTTCCCCGGGAAATACCGGGTCCAAAAAGCGACGCTGAAATCGACGTCGTTACCAAATTTCAATGCATTCGGATAACCGAGCGAAACGTAATCGGTGCGGTCGTCACCAGTGGCGCTGATGCTGACTGCCAGCGGACCCACCTGCCCCGTCTCGAAGAACGCGGCGCCGAACGGTTTGCCGGTCAACCCGTTCCCCGACGAATCATCGTATGTCGCGTCAAAACTATAATGCGCGGCCAGGGCATTCGTGACATTGCAACTAGCCGGCGAGGGAAGAACGTTAACGTTAAATGGCAGACTGGACGCTGAACCTACCGAATTGGTCACCACGACCGAATAAGCCCCCGCGTCGCTCGCTTGGAGCGCGCCGATCACCAGCGTAGCGTTCGTGGCGCCGGGAATAATGGAGCCTGCGTGAAGCCATTGGTACGTGTCCCCCGCGCCGGTCGCGACTACGGTGGCCTGCAATCCGATTCCCGCAAAATGGGTCTGGTCAGTGGGTTGGGAAACGATACTCGGCGCCGGTGACCCGATATCGACATCGAAGCTTCGGCCGGCGAGGCCGTTGTTATAAATGATCGAAACCTCGCCCGCTGAAAGCGCCCGGCGCCAAATCCCCAGGTCGTCGAACTTCAACCCGATCATTTGCGCGAAGCCCAGGTCGTCGTATTGTCCCGTTCCGTCCTGACCGATGTTCACTTGAAGCGAGGTGTCGATGGAGCCGGTCACCCCCGAAAGGTCATCCACCAACGCCAGTTGGCCGTCAACGTAGAGACTGACCGCCGCGCCTCGGACGAAACTCGCGACCACGTTGTGCCAGTGACCGTCGCGGATGACGGGCGTGCTCGAATTGCTCTCCTTTTGGTCGAAGCCGTCGGTGACGTTGAGCCGGAGGTTGCCGTTATCCTGCGCGAAAATTCCCCAACCTGGATTATCGCTGCTGCCCCAATCCTTATTCGATATGAACGGCGGATCATCGACTTGATTCGTGTAGTTGACCCAGAACGAGATGGCGAAATCGACGCGATTCGTAAACCGGAGCACATCGGGATAGCCCAGCGAGACGTAATCAAATTCCGAGCCGTCTTTGCGAGTCGTCAAGACGACCGCCTGACCGATCTGACCTGGCGCAAATGTGGGGGCGCCGACCGGCGTGGCAACGACGCCGCTACCCGACGAATCCGAGTAAGCCCCATCAAAGGTCAAATGGGTCACCAAGCCGTTGGTGAGGCTGTTGGCGTTCGCGCGGTTGGCCACCGAAGCGAGCAGTCCGAATCCGAGGCCAAGAAAAGCCCGCCGCCACTGACGCAGGAGCAATCCTGCCCGACCGAAGTTCATTCGAGTTGGCGAATTCGGTTGGCGTGCCGGCCCCCGGCGAACGACGTCGTCAGCCAGATTTTCACAATCTCCAGCGCCAACTCCTCCGGAATCGTCCGTTCGCCGATCGAGAGAACATTCGCGTCGTTGTGCTCGCGGGAAAGCCGCGCGGTGTCGAGGCTCCAACAAAGGGCGCAGCGAATGCCTTTGACCTTGTTGGCCGCGATCGCTTCGCCATTGCCGGAACCGCCCAGCACGATCCCCCGCTCGAATTCGCCGCGCGCCACCGCCTCGGCGACCGGCCTGATGTACACCGGGTAATCGACCGACTCCGGGCCGTACGTGCCAAAATCCTTCACCTCGTGCCCAAGCTGACGGAGCAACTCGATGATCTTTCCCTTATACAAGAACCCGGCGTGATCGGAGCCTATGGCGATTTTCATATTCGTGGGGCAGCGTTGACGCGCCGCAGGGAAGCCCGATTCAATCGGGCCTCCCGAGCGGCGCGTGACACCAAACTTCGTTCGCGAATCAATTCAAGTCAAATAGAATGAATTGCGAGGCTTTAACCCCGGTGAAAGCGAGGCTCGACTCAGCGCTCACCGCCGCGCCGTCACCCGCCCGGAGTTCGTGCTCGTTCAAACGGATCACGCCTTCCGCCACCTGCACCCAGGCATGGCGGCCGGGTTGCAACGCACGGGTCACCTGTTCGCCCGGCTTGAGTTGACCGGCGAGGACTTCGACATCCTGATGGATGGTGACCGCGCCATCCCGGCCATCCGGCGCCGCCAACAAGACCAGTTTCTCGCGCGCCAACGCGTCGGCGAACGACTTCTGCTCGTAACTGGGCGGCAGGAGCTTCCGCTCCGGCAAGATCCAGATTTGGAGCAAGTGAACCGGATCGACGGCGGAAGCGTTGAATTCGCTATGCCGAATCCCCGCGCCCGCGCTCATGCGCTGCAATTCGCCCGGGTGGATTTGGCCCGCGTTGCCGAGGCTGTCCTTATGCTCGAGCGCGCCGGAGAGCACCCAGGTGATGATCTCCATGTCGCGATGCGGATGCAGCGGAAAGCCGCCGCCGCCCGCGACTCGGTCCTCATTAATCACCCGCAGATCCCGGAACCCCATCTGTTCCGGGTCATAATAGTCCGCGAAGGAAAAACTGTGATAACTATCGAGCCAGCCGTGATTGGCGTGGCCCCGGGCATTCGATTCTCGTACTGTAATCATAACCATTGCGCTTTCATTGAGGGCGCTGCTTCGGTTCGTTACATTGCGTGGTCGATCACGATCCGTCCGCCGCCCTCAACTGCCGCGACGGTGAGGTCGATCACCATGGATTGTTCGCTTCAAAACGTTTTCACTAATTCGTCCGCCTGCCGCAGCGCGGCGGCGATCGCCTGATCTTTCGGTCCCGGACCGCCGAGCGTTGGCTCGATGAAAATCGACTTCACGTCCGTGAATCCGATGAATCCAAGAATTTGCTGCACATAACGGCTCTGCTGATCGTAACCCTCGGCCCCCGTGCCCGCGCCGTACGCGCCGCCTCGCGCATAGACCACCAGCGCCGGCTTGCCGGTCACCAGGCCGCGATAGCCGGTCTCCGGTGAGAACGTGAACGTCTGCCCCGGTTGAACCAGGACGTCGATGTAATGTTTCAAAATATAAGGAATGCTGAAATTCCACATCGGCACGGAAAAGACGTATTTGTCCGCGCCCGTGAATTGGCGGCAGATGCTTTCGACCGCCGCCCAGGCGCGGCGCTGCTCCTCCGTGTGCGGCTGGCCGTGCAGGATGGCGTATTTGGCGTCGATCGTCGCCGCGTCGAACCGCGGCAGCTCCGTCGCCCAAAGATCGAGCGTCGTGATCGTATCCTGGGGATGCTGGGCCTGATACGCGCCGACAAAATGCCGGGCGACCTCGATCGAGGCGGCGCGGTCCTTGCGGGGTGACGATTCAATATAGAGCAATTGTGACATAAGTTTATCCTTTTACGGACGGGATGGTTTCGCGGGACGTTTGCCCGCGTTGGGTTCAGAGGCTGTTTCCGACATCGAGAGCGCCGCGGCGCCAAAGCCGAGTTTTTTCAGGAGCGCGAGCAGGCTTTTGCGTTCCGGCTGACTGAGCGCGGCGGTGGCCGCCTCCATCGCGTCCGCGTGCTGGCGGAACGCGCCGGAGATCAGTCCGCGCCCGGCGGGCGTCAGACGCACGCGGCAGACGCGGCGGTCCTGTTCATCCCACTCACGGACCACCAGCCCCTTCTTTTCGAGCCGGTCCACGGCGGCGGTGCATGAACCGCTCGTCAACAAGACCCGCCGGCCGATGGCGTTCACCGGCGACGGCCCTTTGTTCAACAAAAGCTCCAGCACCGCAAAATCCGACAGGCCCATCCCCAACTCGGTGATGTTCCGCAGCGCGTGGGCCTTGACCGCCGCGGTGGCCTTCCACAGCACCAGCCATAGGTGAACACCCGAGGTGTCGCTGGCAGGATTTGTTTTCGCGTTCATCGATTCAGGCGCCACCCGGCGCTATCACTGAGGCCACTATGACACCATTTATCTTGATGTCAAGATACTTTGTGTAAAGATATTGTCCGCCCCTGAATCAACCCGGCGCCGCCGCGCCTATGGACCGCGGCGGCAAGCGCAGCGCGACGCCGCTTTCGCCAAGCCCCACCGCGCATCACCACCCCATCGACGCCCACAGCGGTGTCGCGCTCGGTAGGCGCCGCTCTCCAAAAGCCCTCAGCGCAAAATCTCCTTCCGCGCCGTGGAGTGCGGCGGCAAGCGTAGCGCGACGCCGCTTTCGCGCCGCCCTCCGCGCCGCCACCGCGCCCAGCCCCCCTCGCCACGCTGATTTCCATTGAAAACGCCCGCGCTTTGCTGCGTGATGAGGTCATTACCAAAAGCGAAACCGCGCGAACATGGACTCTTTGGTCACCGATTTATTTATGCGCAGAGCCGAGTTGAAACCAGAGTCCGCCCCGAGCATTGCCATGACACTTCCATTTATCTCCCGCCCGCCACGCAGACGCCCACTCAGTCATCGTGACGCCACCCATCCCGTCGTCGTGGCTCGCGACGGCGTCGCGCGGTTGCCGCTGAGAATCGCCCCCGTTCGCCCCTTACGCGCGCCATCCCGACGCTTCGCGGCTCTCCTGCTCGCGGCATTCGTCCTCCGGTCGTTCAACGCCCGCGGCGCGGATAATTCCAACAGCGTCGAGTTGCCACCGGGAGTCGTCGCGGTGTGGGATTTGGCAAAGGCGTATCATGAAACGACCGCCACTCGCGAACGGGTTTGCCTCAACGGCCTGTGGCAATGGCGACCCGGCGCCGCCGAGCTGCCGACGCCGCCCCGTGAAGGTTGGGGTTACTTCAAAGTTCCGGGAAGCTGGCCGGGCGTCACCGATTACATGCAGAAAGATTCGCAGAAAGTCTTTCTCCACCCGAGTTGGAAAGAAACCAATTTGGCCGGCCTGGGGGCCGCCTGGTATCAACGGGAGTTTACCGTCCCCGGCGCGTGGGCCGGGCGCCGGATCACGCTCAACGTCGAATACCTCAATTCCTTCGCGGCGGTCTTTGTGGACGGCCGAAAAGCCGGCGAGCTTCGCTTCCCCGGCGGCGACCTGGATCTCACCTCGGTCTGTCCGCCCGGCCAAACGCATTCGCTGGGCCTGTTCGTGGTCGCGCTGCCGCTCAAAGGCGTGCTGCTTTCGTACACCGACAGCGCTTCCGCCCGCGAGGTCAAAGGCAGCGTCGCTCGGCGCGGGCTGTGCGGCGACGTCTTTCTTACCAGCGCTCCCTTGGGGCCAAGCATCTCCGACGCGCGGATCGCGCCCTCCGTGCGGAAACGCGAACTGGCCATCGACGCCACCCTTGACGCTGGCGCGCCGAATGCGCGCTACACGCTGCGCGCGTTGGTCAGACAGGGAGGCCGAATCGTCAGGCAATTCAGCTCCCCGGAATTTCGCGCCGAGGATCACGCGGATGGCCACGTCTCCTTCACTACAAAATGGATGCCCGACAAACTTTGGGACCTGCACACGCCGCAAAACGTCTGCGAGCTTGAGCTTTCGCTCCTCGACGCCGCCGGGCGGGTCCTCGATGCCAGTTGGACAAGGCGGTTTGGCTTCCGCGAATTCTGGATCTACGGCCGCGATTTCTATTTGAACGGCGCCCCGATTCATCTCTCGGCCGTGCCGCTGGATAACGCCGAGGTCGGCGCCGCTTGGGCCACTTACGCCGCGGCCCGCGAAAGCCTGGAGCGGCTCAAAGGTTTCGGCATCAACTACGTTTACACCCATAACTACGGTTGCGAACCCGGCTCGCATCTTAGCTTCACGGAAATACTCCGCGCGGCGGACGACGTCGGCATGTTGGTCGGCCTCTCCCAACCGCATTTCAGCCACTACGACTGGCAGGCGCCGGACGCCGATCGCAACAACGGCTACGCGCGCCACGCCGCGTACTACGTCCGCGTCGGGCAAGATCACCCCTCCGTCGTGATGTACCCGATGAGCCACAACGCCACCGGTTACGACGAAGACATGAACCCCGATCTGATCGACGGCATCCATGACCAACGCGACACCTGGGCGCGCAAAAACCTCGCGCTGGCGCTGCGCGCCGAAGCCATCGTCAAACGACTCGATCCGAGCCGGATCGTTTACCATCATGCCTCGGGCAATCTTGGCGTGATGCACGACAGCAATTTCTACCCGAACTTCGCGCCGGCGCAGGAACTGAGCGACTGGTTCGAGCATTGGGCGACGGTCGGCGTGAAACCGGTCTTCACGTGCGAGTACGGCGCGCCGTTCACCTGGGACTGGACGATGTATCGCGGCTGGTACCGCGGCCAGCGGGAATTCGGCAGCGCCAAGGTTCCGTGGGAATTCTGCGTCGCCGAATGGAACGCGCAATTCTTCGGTGACACGGCTTATCGGATCAGCGAACCGGAAAAGGCCGACCTCCGCTGGGAGGCGAAGCAATTCCGCGCGGGCGCTCTCTGGCATCGGTGGGACTATCCCTTCGACGTTGGCTCGTCCCGTTTCGACGAGCGCTATCCCATCTTCGCGCTTTACGTGAATGACAACTGGCGCGGCTTTCGCGGCTGGGGCGTCTCCGGCGTTTCGCCGTGGGAATATGAGCATTTCTGGAAACTGCGCCCCGGCGTCAATCGCGACCGGCGCGAACTCGCGGTGGACTGGAACAATCTGCAACGCCCCGGATTCAGCCCCGATTACCTCGATCAGCGCTTCGAGCGGATGGACATGGCGTACGAAAAATCAGATTGGATCGCCACGCCCGCCGCCGAAGCGCTCCTGCGCAATAATCGCCCGCTCCTCGCGTTCCTGGCCGGCGCCCCGGCTCATTTCACCTCCAAGGATCACAATTATCTGGCCGGCCAAACGGTCGAAAAACAAGTCATCGTCATCAACGATTCCCGGGAGCCTGCGACCGGCCGCGTCGAGTGGACGCTCGCCCTGCCGCGCGCCGTCACCGGAACGCGCCGCGTCACGGTGGCGCCCGGCCGCCAAGCGCGGATTCCTCTGCGCTTCGAATTGCCGGCGAACATCAACCCGGGAGCCTACGAAATCCAGCTGCGCGCCCACTTCGGCCAGGGAGAGGTTCAAGAGGACCGGTTTACGATCGACGTCGCGCCACCGCCGGGGGGCGCGCCGCTCGACGCCCGGATCGCGCTGTTTGATCCGAAGGGAGAGACTGCGGCGGCGTTGGACCACATCGGGGTGCGGTACGAGAAGGTGGACGCCGGCGCCGATCTGGCGACGTTCGACATTCTTGTGGTGGGCAAAGCCGCCTTGGCTCCGGACGGCGAAGCGCCGGACATCAGCCGCGTCCGCGATGGATTGAAAGTGGTCGTGTTCGAGCAAACGTCCGCGACGTTGGAGAAGCGGTTCGGGTTTCGGGTCGAGGAATATGGTCTGCGGCAGGTCTTTCCGCGCGTTCCAGATCATCCGATCCTCGCGGGCGTGAAGGCCGCCGAGTGGCATGATTGGCGCGGTGAAGCCACCATTCTCCCGCCGCGCTTGTCGTATTCCACCCGGCCGCGCTACGGCCCAACGGTCGAGTGGGCCGGCATCCCCGTCGCGCGCGTCTGGCGCTGCGGCAATCGCGGGAACGTGGCGTCGGTCCTGATCGAAAAGCCCGCGCGCGGCGATTTCCTCCCGCTCGTGGACGGCGGTTTCAGCCTTCAATTCAGCCCGCTGTTGGAATTCCACGAAGGCCGCGGCCTCGTGATCTTCTGTCAGCTCGACGTGACGGCGCGCACCGAATCCGATCCCGCGGCCGAGCGCGTGATGCGGAATCTCCTGCCTTACGTCGCCGCGTGGAAACCGTCGGCCCCGCGTCGCGCGATTTACTCGGGCGGCCCGGCGTTCAAGAATTACCTGCGATCCGTCGGCGTCTTCGCGGACGCGTATCAAGGCGGTCCGCTCGCGACGGATCAAGTCCTGCTCGCCGGCCCGCCCGAAGGCCAGCCGCCCACTGCCCCGAGCGGAGCGCTCGGCGAGGCGCTCGCGGCCGGTGGCCATGCGCTGGCCCTCGGTCTCAGCCAAACCGAAGCCGCCGCGCTCTTCCCCGGGCGGGTCACGATGAAACGAGCCGAACACATCTCGACATTTTTTGAACCCTTCGGCTCCGGCTCGCCTCTTGCCGGCGTCGCTCCCGCCGACGTTCATAATCGTGATCCGCGTGAAATGTCGTTAGTCACGGCCGGAGCGCGAATCGCCGGCGACGGCGTTTTGGCCTGGTCGGACGACGCGCGTCTGGTCTTCTGCCAAATGGCGCCCTGGCAATTCGACGGCGCCGATCAATGGAACCTCAAGCGCACCCGCCGCCGCGCCGCGGTCTTGGTCGCCCGCCTCCTGGCGAACCAAGGCGTCGCCGGAACGACGCCCCTCCTCGAACGTTTCCATCACCCGATCGCCGCCGCCATCCCGGAACAACGCTGGCTCACCGGCCTCTACTTGGACCAACCCGAAGAATGGGACGACCCGTATCGTTTCTTTCGCTGGTAGTAGAATGGCAGTTTAGGCTCGCCAAAACCGACCCGCTGCGGGAAACCAATACGGATGAAACCGTTCCCCATTCGATGCGCGGCTTTTTTCGCGGCGCTGGTTCTGTTCGGCTGCCTCGTCCCGCGCGCGGACGCGGGCGAGAAGCCTGTGCTTCTCTACAGCCGATACTTCAACGCCCCGGGTGAGAATCGTTACCCGCCGGACGGCGCCTACAGTGAACTGGTGCGCCGGTTAGGCGATACGTTCGAAGTGCGGTCCGACAGCCAGCCTTTGACCCTTCGCAGCCTGGCGGGCGTCAAAGTCGTGCTCATCGCGAACCCGAACGACAAGGCGGTCGGGACCAACCTGCCTCCGCCCCACGTTTCGGCCGCAGACGTTCGCGCGCTCAGCCGCTTCGTTTCACGCGGCGGCGGCTTGATCGTCATGGGAAACCAAGAGGGCCACAATCTCGAAGTCGAGGACATGAATCACCTCTTGGTGAAATTCGGGCTGCAGTTCACCAACGCCTACACCGACGCGAAGAAGCTCGTCTTACCGGCGGATGCGCCCATCATCGGCGGGCTGCGCTGGGCCTATTACACCGGGAACCAAGTCATGCTCACCCCGGCTCGCTCGGCCAAACCACTCGCCGTCGCCGTCAATGACCTGGGGCAGAAGCCGGAAAAAGGCCCGCGCGATCAAGCGGGAATCCTGCTGGCTGTTTCGGAATATGGCCGCGGGCGAGTCGTCGCCGTGACCGATTCCGGCTGGGTCGCGAACTGGGCGCTCGACGAACGCGGCGTCGGCGGCGTCGCGATCAAAGGCCAGGACAATTGGGAGATTTGCCGCCGTCTGACCGTCTGGGCCGCGCATCTGAAATAATTCAGACGCCCCGCCTCAGACCGGAACGTCGCCGCGGCCGCGCTACTCGGCCGCGTGCTTGGCTTTGCGCAATTTCTCGAGCTTGGGCTGAATTACGTACGCGCAATACGGCACGTTCGGATGCTTGTGAAAGTAATCCTGGTGGTAATCTTCCGCCGGGTAAAAGGGCTTAAGCGCAACGATCTCGGTGACGATCGGGCTTTTGAAGCGTTTGGCCGCCGCCAGTTTTGACTTTTCCGCCGCCTGCTTTTGCGCCTCGTCGTGGTAGAAAATCACCGAGCGGTATTGCGTCCCCTCGTCGGCGCCTTGCCGGTTCATCGAAGTGGGATCATGCACGTCCCAAAAAATCTCGAGCAGTTGATCGTACGAAATCTTGGCTGGCTCGAACTCGATCTGCACGACCTCGGCGTGGCCGGTGGCCCCGGTGCAAACCTGCTGATAGGTCGGATTGGCCACCGCGCCGCCGCAGTAGCCGCTCGTAACCGCTTTGACGCCGGTGAACGTTTTGAACGCCGCGTCGAGGCACCAGAAACAGCCGCCGCCAAACGTCGCCAACTGCGTCTTGACCGCCGCCTCATCCGCCGCCGAACCGGTAGTTGAACTCATAACGACTAAGAGTAGTGAAAGCCCGGCGATAAACGAGCCGAACCCCCGTCTGACTGGAATACGCGCGCCCCGCCGGACCCGCGGGTCAGTCTGCCTCATGACGCGGTTTTCAGGAGAGCCATGATCTCCTTTTCGAAGTCCGCCTTCTCGGTCAGGCCGACATGTTTCGCCACGATCTTCCCTCTGCGGTCGATGATAAACGTCGTGGGGATGCCTTCGATGCCGCCATAATCGCCGGTGATTTTATCGGCGCCCAAAACGACCGGATAATTCATCTTGTTTTTCTGCACGAACGGTTTGACCACGGCGACGCCCCCCTCGTCCACGGAGGCGCCGATGATCGTCAACCCCTGCGTTCCCAGCCGTTGTTGAAGATCAATGAAATCTGGAATCTCCTTCCGGCACGGCCCGCACCACGTCGCCCAAAAATCGAGCACGACCACCCGGCCATGAAAGTCAGACAATTTGACCTTCCTCCCAAAAACGTCGGTCAATTCCCACGGCGGCGCGGGTTTATTCACCATCGCCTCCTCAGCCGTCGCCATCGGGACTGGCGTCGGCGCCAGGCAAAGAACCGCGGCGCCAATTAGGCCCAAGACCAAACCTTTAAAAATCTTCTTTTTCATAAGCTCAAGCGTTTCAACCACTCATCCTACCGCAGCCAATCGGTTTCTCAAGCCGATTTCTACGCTTTTGCACGCGCCGCCAACCCTGATCTCTCTGGCGCTGAATCGTCACCTTCTTGTAACCCGACCGTTGTTGCCAGCGCCAGCCCGCCGAGTAACCTGTGCTTGATGGAGACTCTGAGGACATGGCGCCAGCCGCAAGCCACCTGCGGCAGCCAGCCACTTGGGTTGAAAACCCTAGGCTCGGATTTGGAGTGTCTCGCCCTTGAAGCGACGCGGGCGGTCGATTGGACCCAACCCGGCGTCGATGGCCGCGTGGGCCGACAACGCACCCGCCGCACGGAAATCATGCTTTTTCTCCTCACCCACGCCTACGCGCAGGAGATTTACGGTTCCCGCGAAATCATCGATTCCATCTATTCAGAGAGGATCGGCGCCGGCGTCATCGAGGACGCGGGCGTGGACATCCGTTCACTGATGCATTTCCGGCGCAATAACCGCGACCTTATCGAACAATGCGTCGCCCAAGCGCTCCTCAGCGTCGGGGCAAATCATCCACACGAAACCACGTTCGGAACCGCGCCTGAAAGCGGCGTTCGATTTGCCGAAGGACGCCTGATCGCCGGTCTGGTATTCGAAGCGAGCCGCCGAGTCGATCGCGCCGTCGAGTGGGATTCCATGGCCGGCGACGGCTGAGCGCCTTCCACGGTCCGAAGCCATCACCGTTGGCAACGCCGCGTTTTCTCTTCCCGCGTACCGTCGGCGCCCTGCCACCTTCCACAGCCGCGGCTTGACGCCGCTCGCGAGCCTGCGCGTAATGTGGGCCAGGACATTCTACTATGCTTATAGGCGCATCCTTCCTTTCCCGTTCGCGGCGTCGGAACCGCGCGGCCGCGGCTTGGTTCGTCGCGGCGACGCTGCTGATTTGCGCGGCCGCGACGACCCGGGCCTGGGCGCAATTCAAAGATATCGAATCGCACGTCACTGAGTTCACGCTTAAGAATGGGATGAAATTCATCGTCCTCGAGCGGCACGAGGCGCCCGTCGCGGCGTTCCTCACCTATGCGAACGTCGGCTCCGCCCAGGAGGTCAAAGGGATCACCGGCCTGGCGCATCTATTCGAGCACATGGCGTTCAAGGGCAGCCGCCACATTGGGACGAAGGACGCGCGGGCGGAACAAGCCGCGCTCGTCAAGGTTGATGCCGCCTTCCTGGCGTTGCGCGACGAGCGCCGGAAAGGCGCCAAAGGCGATCCCGAGAAACTCAAGCGACTCGAAGCGGCGTTCCAGGCGGCGCAGGACGACGCTGGTAAATTCGTCACGCAAAACGAATTTGGCGACGCCATCGAGCGGGCCGGCGGGCACGGTTTGAACGCTCAAACCGCCGCCGACCAGACGATTTACTTTTTCAGCCTGCCCAGCAACGAATCGGAGCTTTGGTTCTACCTCGAATCCGAGCGGTTTCTCGACCCCGTTCTGCGCGAGTTTTATCAGGAAAAGGAAGTCGTGATGGAGGAGCGCCGCCTCAGCGTCGAGAGCCAGCCGCAGGGAAAAATGATCGAGGAGTTTCTCGCCGTCGCCTACAAGGCGCACCCCTACGGCGAGCCGACCGTCGGGCACATGAGCGACGTGCAGAATATCACGCGCGCCGACGCCGCGGCTTTCTTCAAGCGTTACTACATCCCAAACAACCTGATCGCCGTCATTGTGGGCGACGTTGATCCGCGGCGGATGAAAGCGCTCGCGGAGGCCTATTTTGAACGCATCCCGCGCGGGCCGGAACCGGAGCCGCTGCGAACCGTCGAGCCGCCCCAGGAGGGCGAACGCCGCGTCACGCTCCGCCTCCAATCCGAACGGATGCTCGTCATCGGTTATCACAAACCCGACGTCAATGACGCGGACAACGCGGTCTATGACGCCATCGGCAGCCTCTTGAGCGACGGCCGCTCCTCCCGGCTCTCGCGCAGCCTGGTCCGCGACCAGAAACTCGCGGTCGATGTCGGCGGGTTTCCCGGTTTCCCCGGGCAGAAGTATCCCGGTCTGTTCCTGTTTTACGCGTTCGCGGCGCCCGAGCACACCAACGCCGAGCTGGAGCGCGCCTGGGAACGCGAGGCCGAGCGCCTGCGCAAGGAGCCGGTCAGCGCCGCCGAGCTGGAGGGCGTCAAACGCCGCGCCCGCGCGAACCTGTTGCGTTCGCTCGACGACAATTCCGGCATGGCCCAGGCCCTTGCCACTTGGCAGGGCTTGACCGGGGATTGGCACAACCTGTTCAAGCAGGTGGACAAGATCAACGCCGTCACGCCCGCCGACGTGCAGCGCGTCGCCAAAGTCATGTTCACCCCGAGCAACCGGACCGTCGGCACGATCGAGCCGGCCGAACCCGCCGCCGCCCAATGAAGCCGAACCTCCTGCCCGCCGTGTCCGCCACCGCCACGACCTGTCCCTCGCGGAGACCGGTGGCGCCCGATCCGGTCGTCCCTCGCCGCGCGGCGTCAATCTTCGCGCTCGCCACGCTGATCTTATCGTCCGCGCTTGCTCCGGCCTTGGCCGGGCCGGCGCCGGTCGAGAACTACAAACAGTTAAAGTATCCCGCGTTGCCGCGGATCAACGTGCCGGAACCGAAGCGGGTCGAACTCGCCAACGGCTTGGTCGTCTATCTGCTCGAAGATCATGAGTTGCCCCTGATCAGCCTCTCGGTGCTCGTCCGCGCCGGCTCGCGCTGGGAGCCGATCGAGAAAGCCGGCCTGGCGGCGATTACCGGCGCCGTGATCCGCACCGGCGGCTCGGCGGCTCATCCCGGCGATCAACTTGACGACGAACTCGACCGGCTCGCCGCCCAGGTCGAGACCTCGATTGGTGAGGACTCCGGCAGCGCGACCGTTTCCGTGCTCAAGGAAGACATCGACAAGGGCCTCTCGATCTTGTCGGATTTGCTGCAGCGCCCGGCGTTTCCCGAGGACAAGATTGAATTGGCGAAGATCGCCCAACGCGACGCCATCGCCCGCCGCAACGACGATCCGGGAACGATTGCCGATCGCGAATTCAAACGCGTCCTGCTTGGTCCGAACAGCGCCTACGGCCACCAGCCGGAAATTCAAACCATCGACGCCATCCGCCGCGATGATTTGGTCGCCTTCCATCAACGGTATTTTCAGCCCGAGAATCTGATCGTCGGCGCCTGGGGCGATTTCAACGCGGAAGAGATGCGCGCCCGCCTCGAGAAGGCGTTCGGTCCCTGGCCCCGCGGCGCTCATCCAAAACCGGCTGCCCCCGCGGTCGAGCCTTCCGCCGCGTCCCGCGCCGGACTCTATTTCATCCCCAAAGACGACGTGAACCAATCGGTCGTCGAGATGGGCCGCCTCGCCGGCCAACGGAGCGACCCGGATTACTATGCGCTGAGCCTCATGAACCGCGTCCTCGGCGGCGGCTTTTCTTCGCGGCTTTTCAGCCAGGTCCGCTCGGTCCAGGGCCTGGCCTATTCAGTCGAGTCCCACTTGAGCGCCGGCTGGGACCGCGCCGGGGAGCTGATCGCCAGCGGCGGCACGAAATCCGCGACCACCATCAAAATCGTCCAGGCGATGAAACAGCAGATCGCCAAGCTCGCCGAGACCGGCGTTACCGCCGACGAATTGGCCAGCGCGAAAGACGCCGTTCTGAAAGGCTTCGCTTTCGAATTCGACTCGACCGGCAAGATCGTCCAGCGCCTGATGACCTACGATTACTACGGCTACCCGCGGGATTATCTGCAACGCTACCAGGAAAACATTGAAAAAGTGACCCCCGCCGACGTCCTCCACGCCGCCCGGCGCTACCTGAGGACCGACCAGTTCGTCATCCTCGTCCTCGGCCACGAAAAGGATTTCGAGCAACCGCTCTCAACCCTCGGCGCCGCGACGAAACTCGACCTCACGATTCCGAAGGGGGCGAAACCGTAAGGTCACGCTTCCGAAGGCGGGGAAGCCGTAAGGCGATCGTGCGGAAAGTCCGCCTTCGAAGCGCCAACGGACTGAACGGCCCGACTAGGCTCGGCCGCGTACCAACCGGGCGACGCCCCGGCGGTCGAGTCGTTTTTGGACTGCGTCGGCAGAGCG
>CAZFVY010000045.1:16698-51855 GCA_964522665.1 uncultured Verrucomicrobiota bacterium
CGCGGCGGTCGGGTCGTATTTGGACTGCGTCGGCAGAGCGCAGCGGCGACGACGCTTTCGCCAGGCAGGACGCAGGCGCTACTTCGTGTGTTTACTCCTCGCTCAGGCGCCCATATCGGTGTCGTCGCTGCGCTCTGCCACCGCACTCCACATCGCCGCAAGACTCAGCCGCCGCGTCTGTTCACCGTGAGGCCCGCGTCACGCGGCGGTCGAGTCATTTTTGGACTGCGTCGGCAGAGCGGAGCGACGACGACGCTTTTCGGCGGGCCGCGCGCTTGGTTGGCATCCGCACAACCAACGCCAACGCCCCGCCTCGACAGAGACAGGACTGACGCCCCCCGCAACGCCTCGTTCCACCGTCTCGGCAATCGAGCCTCGTAATCGCTTGACACCCCCGGCGGGCCTCGGGAGACTTGACCGATGACTCCCGCGGCAGTTGCTCCGGGGTGGCGCGTTGGGCCGGATGGCCCGCCACGGCCGGAAATCCATTCGCCGAGCTTGAGTGGATCGGCTCGCGCCTGATGGCCGAAATCTGAGTTGAAGAAGCGCCCGTCGCGCGGAGTCTATTCACCCATGAGAAAATTGACCGGAATCCTGATCTTGTCCGCCTGCCTGGCGTCGGCCTTCGCCGCGACGGCCTCCGCTGAAGCCCTTTTGACCCTCAACCCGGGCGATCACATTTGCCTGGTCGGCAACACGCTGCCCGACCGGATGCAACTGGACGGCTGGCTGGAAACGCTCACCTACGCCAAGTATCCGAAGCACGATCTGGTTTTCCGCAATCTCGCCGTCGCCGGCGATGAAGTCGCCACCCGCCATCGGTCCGAGAACTTTGGTTCACCCGATGACTGGCTCACTCGCTCGAAGGCCGACGTCGTGCTTGCGTTTTTCGGCTTTAACGAATCGTTCAAAGGCAAGGCCGGTCTCGATAAATTCAAACAGGACCTCGACAAATACCTGAAGCATCTCAAAGCCGGGAACTTCAGTGGCAAAGGCGCGCCCCGCGTCGTCCTCTTCTCGCCGATCGCGAATGAAAAGGTGGCCGATCCCAACTTGCCCGATCCGACGGCCAACAACGCGAACATCGAAATTTACACCACCGCGATGGCGGAGACCGCCAAAGCCAACGACGTGCCGTTCGTGGACTTGTTCCACGTCTCGCAACATTTGTACGCCGCCGCCGCCGGCCAGAAGCGCGCGCTGACCTTCGACACGCTCCACCTCACCGAAGCGGGCGACAAAGTCCTCGCGCCGGAAATCTTCCGCGCGCTCTTCAACGAGTCGCCCCCCAGCGGCGACCTGGAGAAACTCCGCGGCGCCGTGATCGACAAGGATTTGGAGTGGCGCTCCCGCTACCGGACGGTGGACGGCTACAACGTTTACGGCGGCCGCTCGAAATTGACCTTTCCGAAGGCGGGCAAGGACAGCCCGAAGATGTCGAATTTCGAAATCATGCAGGAAGAGATGACTCAACGGGACATCATGACCGCGAACCGTGACGTGCGAATCTGGGCCGTCGCGAAGGGCGGCGATCTCAAAGTCGATGATTCGAACCTGCCGCCGGTCGAGACCATCGAGTCGAATAAAACCGACGCCAGCCCCTACCTCGATCCCGAGGAAGCGATCAAACACATGACGGTCCCCGCGGGCTGCAAAGTCAATTTGTTCGCCAGCGAAAAGGAATTCCCCGAGTTGATCAAACCGGTCCAGATGGCGTTCGACACCAAGGGCCGCCTCTGGGTCTCGGTCTGGCCAAGCTACCCCGAGCGCACGCCCACGAGCAAAACCGGCGACAGCCTGCTGATCTTCGAAGACACCAACAATGACGGCAAAGCCGACAAAGTGATCCATTATATCGACGACTTGAATTGCCCGACCGGCTTTCAATTCTCGAAAGACGGCGTGTTGGTGATGGAAGCGCCGGACCTCTGGTTTGTCCGTGACACCAAGAATCGCGACAAAGCGGATTGGAAAGAACGCGTGCTGATGGGCATGGACTCGGCCGACTCGCATCACACCGCGAATTCAATGGTCCTCGACCCCGGCGGCGCGACCTATCTCAGCGACGGCGTGTTTCATCGCACGCAAGTCGAGACGGCGCTCGGGCCGATTCGCAATGACGACGCCGCCATCTATCGATTCGAGCCGCGCACCTACAAATTCGAGCGTTACGCGCCTTACGGCTTCGCGAACCCGCACGGCCGCGTGTTCGATTACTGGGGCAACGACATCATCACCGACGCGACCGGCAACGACAGCTACTTCGCCCCCGCGTTCAGCGGGCATCTGGATTATCCGGCCAGGCACCCCGGTATGAAAACGTTCTGGGACCGGCCTTCCCGCCCCTGCGCCGGCACCGGCATCCTTTCGAGCCGCCAATTTCCCGAGGAATTCCAGGAGAATTTCCTCGACTGCAACGTCATCGGTTTTCAAGGCGTCTTCCGCGTGAAGGTCCACGAGGAAGGTTCCGGTCTCAAAGGCGAGACGCTCGAGCCGCTAATCAAGTCGGATGATCCGAACTTCCGCCCCTCGGGCGTCAGCGTGGCGCCTGATGGTTCCGTCTATGTGCTCGATTGGTCGAATCAAATCATCGGCCACATGCAGCACCATATCCGCGATCCGTTGCGCGACCATTCGCACGGCCGCATCTACCGGATCACCTACGAAGGCCGCCCGCTGCTCAAGCCCAGGAAGATCGATGGCCAGCCGATCCCGGCCCTGCTCGAAGCCCTCAAGGAACCCGAAAACGACGTACGCACGCGCGCCAAAATCGAACTCGGCAAACGGGACACCGCCGCGGTCATGACCGCGCTCAAGAAATGGACCGCGTCGCTCGACAAAAACGACCAGGCTTACGAACATCACCTGACCGAGGCCCTCTGGGTTCACCAATGGCACAACGTGGTGGACGAAGAATTGCTCAAGCGCATGCTCCGCTCGCCCGACCATCACGCCCGCGCCGCCGCCACTCGCGTCCTCTGCTACTGGCGCGATCGCGTGCAGAATCCGCTCGCGTTGCTCGAGGCCCAGGTCAAGGACGAGCACCCGCGCGTGCGCCTCGAAGCCGTGCGAGCCTGCAGTTTCTTCACCACCGCCAAAGCGGGCGAAGTCGCGCTCGAAGTCCTCGACAAAGAGGCCAACCCGAACAAGCCGGACTACTACATCAAGTACTGTCTCGATGAGACGATGAAGGCGCTCGATAAATATATGCGCCAACCGTTGAATTGATCGGCGTAGGCGGCCCGGGCGCGCCCGGCGCCCTTGGCCGCCTGCCGATCGCGATTCGGATATGTCCGCGGTTCACTCGTTGTCCGGCGCCAAACCCCGAGGCGCCATTCGGTCCGGCGCGCTGGGTCGGGGCTGGTCGCGCGCCTTTGGCGTTCCTGTGTTCGCCGCGGCGCTGGCGCTCGCCACGGCAATCGGGCTGAATTCGCGCGCCGCTGACGAGGCTCCTAAGCCAACGCTCTTCCTGCCCAAAAGCCCGATCGCCGCGGCCTACGTGCTCGGGCGGTTGACAAACCAGGAATTGATCCAGGCGCCGCGCGGCGAATTCGTTTACGTCGCGCTCCTCCAACGAAAAGGCCTCGAAAAGAAATACCGGACCGAGGCGCTGGAAGGGCTGGCGAAAATCCGCGGCACCGATCCCTTAACCGAACTGATCGTCGGCCTCGGTGAACTCGACCAAAAGGGCGAGGACTTCGAGCCGGTCGCGCGTGATCTCGGCGGCCTCTTGTTGGCGGCCAACGCGACGGATTTGGCGGCCAAACGCAGCCTGCTCGAGCCGCGCGCCACGGATTCACAATTGCCTTTGGTCCGCCAGATCGCCTACGCCGCGCTGATCACCGGGGACGCCTCGCTCGACCGCGCCTGGAACGCGGCCGCGCCCGACGCGGCTCACTTGACCGATTTGCTCCTGGGCATTCCGTTGATCCGCGACGGCGCCTTGCGCGCGACCGCGTTCGCCAAGGCCGCCCCGCTGGCCCAAAAATCCGATTCGCCGGAAACGCAACGCGCCGCGATGACCGCCATCACGGCGGCGCCGGGTCACGAGGCCGAGGCGTTCACGCTGCTCACAGGCCTGGAACTGACGGGCGTCGAGCGCGCCACCGCCGTCGCCAGCCTCGGCCGCATTCCCAAAAAATCGTGGCCCAAGGAGCAGCTCGACACGCTGGCGGATGACTTGCTGACCTATCTGCAATCGGTTCCGGCGGCGGACCGGACCGAGACCCCTTTTCTGAATGCCATCCAGTTCGCCACCGACCTGGCGTCCGCGTTGCCGCTGGAAAAAGCCCGCGCGTACGGCAAGACCCTGCGCGGCTTGGGCGCCACCGTGATCGTCCTCCACGCGGTCATCGAGCAGATGATTTACGACAAGACGAGCATCGTCGCGGAGGCCGGCAAGACGGTCGAAATCATTCTGCAGAACGACGACAGCATGCCGCACAACTTGACGATTGTGACCGCCGGCGCCGTCGAAGAAATCGGCACGGCGGCGGAAAAAATGCCGCCCGATCCCGACGCAGAAGGCCGGCTCTACGTCCCGAGTTCGGCGAAGGTTCTGTACGCGACCAAAATGGTGGAGCCGGGCCAAAAGACCAAACTCGCGTTCACCGCGCCGGCGACCCCCGGGGAATACGCCTACCTCTGCACCTTCCCAGGGCACTGGCGCCGGATGTTCGGAACGCTCACGATTGTCTCTGACCTCGACGCCTACCTCGCCAGCCACGCGACGCCGACCGAGCCGAAAACGACCGAGTGGAAAATCGGCGATTTCGCGGCGGATCTGGCCCAGGCGGGCGCCGGCAGGAATCTGGCGCGCGGCAAAGAACTATTTGCGAAACTGGCCTGCCAGCAATGCCACAAACTTGGAGCGGAAGGCTACAGCTACGGACCCGAATTAACCGACGTGTTCAAGCGCTACAACCAGAATCGGGCCGACGTATTGCGGCAGATTCTCGAACCTTCGCTGATCATCAGCAATCGTTACCAAAACGTCCAATTCGAACTGAAGAATGGCGACACGTTGCTCGGCATGGTGGTCAAAGAGGACGCGGACTCGGTCGCGGTTCAGAGCGGGCCAGCGGACTCTCTGATCCAGGCGATCAAAAAATCGGAGATCAAAGAGCGGCAACCGCAGACGTCTTCGCCCATGCCGGTCGGCTTGCTCTACTCCCTGTCGAAGGAGGAAATCTTCGACCTGCTCGCGTTCCTCGAGGCCGGTGGCGCTCTCGGCGCCGCGGCTCACGATCAGCATTAGTCGGTCGTCAAGTTCATCAACTCACCCCGCAGCCGCTCCTGCAGCGCTTTCCGGTCGGCGTCCGAAGCCTCGCGCGGAACATGAATCGGCCCGCCCAAGCGCACGTGACAACGCGCGAACGGCAACGGAATCTGAAACCGGTCCCAACTCCCCAGACAAATCTTCCAGCGCACCTCCGTGGAGACCGGCACGATGGAAGCTCCGGTTAGTTTCGCGAGCGAAATCACGCCCTCCTGGACGCGATACGAAGGCCCGCGCGGACCATCCGGCGTGATCGCCGCGTGATAACCGTCTTCGATCAAACCCACCGTCTCCAACAGCGCCTGCCGCCCGCGCCGGCTCGACGAGCCGCGCACCGGCTGCACCTGATATTTCTTGAGCACGGCCGACAGCAAGCCGCCGTCGCGGCTGGCGCTAATCATCGCGGCCAGACCCGCCGTCGGCCGCTTTCGCCGCACGTAGCCGTGGTACACGACCATGGAAAGCGCAAGTCGATTGTGCCAGAGCGCGAAAATGATCGGGCCGCTTTGCCCTTGGAAAAGTCCCGACCGATCGTCCCACCGCACGCGCAACGTACAAGTCAACGCCCGCGTCAGCCAATACACCGCCACCGCGGCCAGTTTGCGGCGCCAGGTCAATGGCCGGGGCGTCACGACGCCGCCGTTGATAGGCGGCTTCGACGC
This sequence comes from uncultured Verrucomicrobiota bacterium, assembly GCA_964522665.1. GTDB lineage: Bacteria > Verrucomicrobiota > Verrucomicrobiia > Limisphaerales > CAZFVY01 > CAZFVY01. The sequence continues at coordinate 22,639 of CAZFVY010000045.1, forward strand.
GCCATCGCTCGGGCCGCCGTCGGTTTGCGTCAACTCACTCACGGCGCCGCGCCGATCGCCGGCCAGACTGCGCGCCGAGGTCTCATTGGGTTGACTCATGGACGGCGTTGCTGGGAAGTCTCAAACTCACGTCGAACGCTTGCTTCAGGCTCCCTTCTTCAGGGCCGCCCGCACTAAATCCTCCACCCCCGCCTGCGGGCCAAGCACGGCGGCGGCCGCCCGCACCGACTGATGCGCGTCGGGCTGCTTGAATCCGAGCGCCATGAGCGCCAGCGTGGCATCGTTCACCTTCTGGTCTTCCACTGAAAGCCCCCGCTGCGAACTGCTCGCCTCCCACGCGCCCGCGGGACCCACCTTGTCTTTCAGCTCGACGACGATCCTTTCGGCCGTCTTCTTGCCCACGCCCGAGATTTGCGACAACGCGCGCACGTCGCCGTTCGCCACCGCGCCGCGAAACGCGGTCACGTTGATGCCGCTCAAAATGTTCAGAGCGATTTTCGGCCCGATGCCGCTGACGGTGTTGATCAACAGCCGGAACAGGTCCCGCTCCGCGGCCGTCATGAAACCATAAAGCACGTGCGCGTCTTCGCGAATCGCCAGGTGGGTCAAAAGTTTGAGGTCGCCACCCGGCGCCGGCAAGCGGTCATACGAAGAGAGGGGAATAAGCACATCGTAACCAATGCCATTAACCTCGACCGTCACGTGGGTCGGCAGGGAATCAACCAGTTTACCGCGCAGAAAAGCGATCATCGTCAGATTTTTTTCAAAGGCGTCAGCCCGTAGCGTCCGATTTCTTGCGCGTGAGTCAGCGCCAGCGCCAGCGCGTCCGCCGCGTCCGGCGCGGGCAACTCGGCCAGGCGGAGCATCCGCTGAATCATCTTGGCCACCGCGTCTTTGCCGGCGCCGCCGTAGCCGACCATCGCCTGCTTCACCTTGCGCGGCGCGATTTCGTAAATCTCCAACCCCGCCAGGGCGACGGTCACCATGCTGGCGCCGCGCGCCTCACCCATGATCAACGCCGTCTGCAAATTCTGCGCGAAAAAAAGGCCTTCCACCACGCACACCGTCGGCTGATGCGTCTGCAGCACCTCCCGCAGCGCCTCCGCGATCTTGGCCAGGCACCGGGATCGTTCCCATCCCGCCGGACAGCGAACCGTGCCATGCGCGAGGCATTCCGGCGCCGGCCGCGCCTGGCGGATCACCCCATACCCCGTGCCTCTTAGCGAAGGGTCAATGCCCAGAATCACCTGCCGCGTGTCCGACGCCGGCCGCGCCGCCTCAATCACCGGCGACGGCGCCCGCCGGACGCCTTCGAGCCGGCCCTTCATCTGCGCAAATTGCCGCGCCGTTATACCCACGCCCTGACGATGCCAGAAGCGCCCGCCCGCAAAAAGGCCAAAACGAATTGATCTCGATCCCATCTCGCCCATTCCTCCCATCTCTCCCGTCCCTCCCACAAAACGCCGCGCCGAACCGCGCACCGCCAAACCGCTCGATTCCAAAAACACTTGCGCGGAGCGTGGCCCAGAATTAGGTTCCCGCGATGCTCGAAGAACGGCTTGAACAAGCCGAACGCTGAAACTCAGGACGATTATGAAAAAGCTATTTCTAATGGGGGTTCTCTTCGGTCTGGTTTGGTCCCTCTCGATCTCGGCGACGGCCCAGGATCAACCAGCCGCCAAGCAGAAAAGCGCGAAGTCGGAACTTGATACTCTGGTCGGGAAGATTCAGGGCGTCCTAAAGGAAAAAGGGAGCGACACGACCGCGGCGGATTTAGCGCCGTTCTTCACGGAGTTCGATGGGCTGATCGCCCGGCATAAGGACGAGAAGACCGATGATTTAGGCCGAATCTATTTCATGAAGGCCAAGCTCTACGGCGAGGTCCTTCACGATTCCGCCAAGGCCAGCGAGGTTTTCCAGCAATTGGCGCACGACCTGCCCGCCACCAAATACGGCAAACAGGCGGAACTGGAAATCGCCGGACTCAAGCAGAGCGAGGAAATCGAGAAAATCCAAAAGCAACTGGTTAAGGGTTCACCGTTCCCCGATTTCGCGGAGAAAGATCTCGAGGGTAAGCCGCTGTCGATTGGCGGCCACAAGGGCAAGCTCGTATTGGTGGATTTCTGGGCCACGTGGTGCGGGCCGTGCCGGGCCGAATTGCCGAATGTGCTCGAGACGTATCATAAATTTCACGAGAAGGGTCTGGACATCGTCGGCATCAGCCTCGATAGCGATCGGCAGAAGCTCGACAGTTTCTTGAAAGAGCAAGGGATGACCTGGCCCCAATACTTCGATGGCCAGGGCTGGCAAAACAAGCTCGCCGCGAAGTACGGCGTCAATAGCATTCCCGCCACCTACCTGATCGACGCGGAAGGCAATATCCTGGCCAAAGACCTGCGCGGTGAGGCGCTGGCGAGTAAGGTCGCGATGCTGCTCGGCTCAAAGTAGAGCCACCCTGCCGGCCCAGTCTGACCGTTTTTTTCGCGCGGCTGCCGATCTCTCCGATCGAACCGGCCCGGCTGCGCGGCGAATCCCGGCTCTCGCGCTCCCAGGGCAGTTTCGCGCACTCGGGGGCGCGAATTTACCCTTTTTCGGCTCGCCCTCAGACCGCCGCCGCCCCACACTTGAATTCCGATGAACGAACCGGCGACTACCGCGACTGAACCGTGCATCGAGGCGCGCGAGCTTCGCAAGGTTTACCCGGACGGAACCGAGGCGGTCAAAGGAGTGTCATTCCAAGTCGGGCGCGGCGAGTTTTTCGGTTTTCTTGGGCCGAACGGCGCGGGCAAATCGACCACGATCAAACTGCTAATCACCCTGATGGACCCGAGCGGCGGCAGCGCCCGCATCCTCGGTCACGACGTCAAGAGTGAGGCCAATGCCATCCGGCGCCGTATCGGGTACGCCGCGCAGGAGGTCGGCTTGGATGACGATTTGACCGGTTACGAAAACCTCGTCGTGCAGGGCAGACTGCGCCATTTGCCGGCCGACGCGTTGAAGCAGCGCGTGGCCGAGCTGCTGGCGCTCATGGATTTGACCGACGACGCCAAACGCCCCGCGGGCGCTTACTCCGGCGGCATGCGCAAACGCCTAGACCTTGCGACCGGACTCCTTCATCGGCCGGAGGTTCTCTTCTTGGACGAGCCGACTACCGGCTTGGACCCGCAGAATCGCGCCGGGTTGTGGAAATATCTGGAACGGCTTAACCGCGATGAAGGCCTCACGATTTTCCTGACGACGCACTATATGGAGGAAGCGAACCGCCTCTGCGGCCGGCTCGCGATCATCGACCACGGTCGGATCATCGCCGAAGGAAGTCCCGCCGGATTGAAGGGGCAACTGGGCGGCGATGTCGTCGCGCTGACGTTTCAGGAAAACAGCCAATCGGCCGAGCAGCGAAAAGAACAGGCGCGCGTCGCGCTCCAGTCGCTCAACTGCGTCCGCGATGTGACCGCGACGGCGGAAGGCGTCAATGTGATCGTCACTGACGGAGGCGCCGCAGTGCCCCAATTGTTGGCCGGTCTCGGCGCCGTAGGTTTGAACGTCGCGCGGCTTTCGCTGACCAGTCCGACGCTCGATGACGTTTTCCTCAAACTCACCGGCCACTCGATCCGGCAGGATGAGCTCGACGCGAACTGGCGCAGTTCGCGGGGCGGCTGGGGGCCGTTTGGCGGCCGCCGTCGGGGCGCGGGGCGGTGAGAACGACTGGCCGAATACAAATCGGAGACGGTCCGTTGAAAGCTTGCGTTGCCGTCTCGATCGGACAGAATTAACCCAACTTGCAACTTATGAAATGGCGCGCATTTATTTCCTTCTCACTGGCCGCGGCGGTTTTGGCCGTCGGTGAAAAAGCCTATTCCGCCGAAACGAAGGTGGAGACCTATTTGACACCCGCCCAGGGCGGTCAAGATTACGCGGATCAAGGCGAATACAAAAACGATTGGGGCGGCGCCCAGATCATCGCGCTCGGCGACAATAATTTCCGCATGGTCACCTATCAGGGTGGCCTGCCCGGCGCGGGCTGGGACAAGGAGCACAAGACCGAAACGCCCGGCAAACGCGAGAATGGCAAGATCGTCTTCACCGGCGCCAACGGCTATCGCGCCGAGCTCGCTGACGGCAAGATCACGATCACGACCGACAACGGCGGCCCCTACACGATGGAGAAGACCGAGCGCCAAAGCCCAACGCTAGGCGCCAAGCCGCCCGCGGGCGCGATTGTGCTTTTTGACGGTTCGAGCGCGGACGGCTGGCCCGCCGGTCACATGGACGATCGCCACCTCCTGGCGGCCGGCTGCCGGAGCAAACTCACCTTCACGAATTTCACCGCGCACGTCGAATTCCTGCTCCCGTTCAAACCACTCGGCCGCGGCCAGGACCGCGCGAACAGCGGCGTCTATCTGCAGGATCGCTACGAAATCCAGGTCCTCGATTCCTTTGGCTTGAAGGGTGAAGACAACGAATGCGGCGGCATCTATCAGCAAGCCAAGCCCGCGGTGAACATGTGCTTCCCGCCGTTGATTTGGCAGACCTACGACGTCGATTTCACCGCCGCGCAGTACGATGACGCGGGCAAGAAGGTCAAAAACGCGGTGGTCACGGTTAAGCACAACGGCGTCACGATCCACGAGAATCTCGAACTGAAAAAGAACACGCCCGGCAACGGCAAGAATGAAGACCCGAGCGGCGGGCCGTTCTTCCTGCAAGGCCACGGCAACCCGGTTTATTTCCAGAATATCTGGGTCGTGCCGAAGTAGCCCGCCGACCGTGGCGGCTATTTACCCGGCGCCGTCGGCGCGGCTGGCTCCGGCGGTTCGGCGGCAAAAACCGCGTCGAGGTAGGCGCTGACTTTTTCGGCCCAAAGCTGCCCGTGGGCTGCCAAACCTTGCTCGTTGAAATGGACGCCGCGTCCCCCGTGGTCGCGGTATTCCGAGGTGAGCGAGTCGGTGTCCGGACCGGCCAGCGCGACGCCGAAATCCCACAGGGCCTTTTGCGCGGCGCGAAATTCCTTGTCCGCTGGATCAGTCGCCGAATGATAGGTGGCCTGGGCCACGAACCAGGGAAAATCCCATCCGGCTTTTCGGCGCGACGCCCGAATGACCTTCTCCAGAAGTTTGCGATAGTCGGCCCCCGAAATTTGACGGTCAGCCGGGTAACCGGCGCGCGCCTGGCCGGCGTCCGATTCGCCCTGATGCCAAAGCAAGGCGCGAAACCCATTCGGACCTAACTGTTGAATACGCTGCATCATTCCGTCGAATAAATCCCCGCTCGCCTCCCAGCCGCCCGTCCGATTCGTCACGACGTGATAGGTGAGCGTCGGCAACCGCTCGATCTTCTCGCCCTTCATGAGCCACTGCCGCACGCTCGTGGCTCCGCACCCCGTGCTCGCGACGCCGATGGGCACATGATATTTCTGATTCAGGGCGTCGCCAAACGCCGGGAGAAAACTGCCGCCTCCGCTGCCGTCCTGCGTCCCCGGTTGCGGATCATAGGCAAACCGCCAGGCGCGGCCGTCAAATGTGGCCACCATGCCGCTCCGCGGATGTTGCCGTTTCTCGCCGTAATTGGTCGAATTGGATTGGCCGGCCACGACGAATACCTCACCGACTCCGACGTGCGCGACGGTGGCGCGCGCCACCATTTTGCCCGCCACCACCGCGCGGATTTCAAAACGATACCAGCCTCCGGCCGGAACGGACACGTCGGTCGCAAAGCCCCCCGCCGCGGTCGTCATTGGCGCCCAATCCGGCGCCGGGCTGCCGCCCAGCGTCGGACCGTCCAGCGCCCAATACAATTCCGCATTGGTCACGGAACAGGCGCCGGCGAGAAACATGTCTCCTCGCGAGCGCGTTCCCCGCTGGAAAACCTGATAATCCGTGGGCGAAGTCAGCGTGATGCCAGCCTGAGCCGCCGCCGGCGCCGAGGTGGGTTCGTCGATCGCGGCCGCCATAGCGACCGTGGCGACGCCGACCCAAAGCGCCCAAACCGCGCCGAGCCTGAACATCGGCGTTGCTGACCTACGCGCCCAACGCAATACCGGCGAACGGACTTTTCTCATCGTATGCGAGTCAGCGTATTGCCGCCCGCCTCCCAGTGTCAACGGCGGCGGGGTGGGCGAAGGGGTTCACCTCATCCGCCCCCTTCGGCCAAACCCAAGCCAATCGCCGGCCGCGCCCGCCGCGGCAGCGAATAAAGCGCCGCCAAGACGGCCCCGCCCGACAAAAATCACCCCGTACGCTGGCGTATTAACGTCGTTTTAATGGCGCTCACGCGGCTTTTAATTACCCGCCGAAATCGGATGGCGTTCTATTTTAACCATGAATACGAACTCGTTAAATCTACTCGAGGACGCCGGGTCGGCGGCCGCGGAGGAGCGAGTGGGAAGACCTGACGACGCGAGTCTGGAGTCGATTGACGGCGGATTGGGGAGGGTGGCGACTGACAGGTCCGCCCCGTCTCCGCGGGCCGACTCAATCGTCTTCCTTTTCGTGCCGCAGAACCGATCCGGGGCCAAACTGTGGCGACGACTGGCGCAATTGTTCCCGGCCTTGGAAGCTGAGGCTCCCGCGCTCGGCGCCGCCAAAACCACGACCGCCCCGACCGGCGAAATGCCGCTCTGGACCTGGTTCTTGCCCAATCCGCGGCGCTGACGACGCGCTACGCGATTAATTCGCGCCCGCTGCCAAGTTGGCGGCGTGGCCGAATTTGGGCTGGCCTCGGCGCCACAACGCGGTACGCTGGACGGCATGACCCAGAAGCCCGTTGTTTCATGCGCTCTTAGCCTCGTTCTGCTCGGCCTCGTTTCCGCTGGCGCCGATTCGTTCCCGGCCGCCTACCAAGGCCGCCCTTTTGAAGACGCGTATCACAAGACCGGCGTGCCCGCGATTCCCGGGATTCTGCAATGCGCCTTGTATGACTTGGGCGGCGAAGGGGTCGCCTACCATGATACCGACGCCACGAACCACGGCAGCGGCGAATTGAATCTTCAAGTCGGACATCAACGCGCGCACGCCAACGCGTATATCTGGAGCTTCCGCCGAGACGAAGGCGTGGATCTTTCGTACGTCAAGGACTGGGCCGACCTGAATCACACGAATCTGGTCAGCCCGCACATCAATCAGCTTTACATCGGCTGGACCGCCGACGGCGAATGGTGCAATTACACCGTGAACGTCAGCGCGCCGGGAACTTACCGGATCAAGGCGTTGTACACGTTCCAGGCCAACGCGATCACGTTCGACCTGAATGGCAAACCGGCAGCCACCTGCAAGCTCCCGGTCGCCACGCCCGGTTTTCATTACTGGAACTTCGCCGACATTGGCACGATTACTTTCCCGGAGTCCGGACGGCAATTGCTGACCTTCCACTACGGCAAGGGAAACAATTTCGCCTATTTCGAGTTCGAAAAAGCGCCCTAGCCTGGAACGGTCGCACCGGGCAATTGCCGGGGCGGCGTTGGCGCCGCCCGCGAGATTGTCGCGCGACGGTTCAGCCGAAATGCTGACGCGCGGTCCGGCGCCGCCCACGACATTTTTTTGGGGTAAATTGTTTTGAACGCCACCCTCGCCGTGGTCATCCTGACCGCCGTCGCGACCGAGCCTGGCGTCCGCGTCGCGCGCTAAAATATGAATGTTTCCAAAGGCTTGTTCATCGTGTTTGAAGGTCTCGATGGCTCGGGCACCTCGACGCAGGCGCGCCTCTTGCAGGAATCGCTTTCCAAAGAGGGCGTGCGCGTCTTTTTGACCGCCGAACCGACCGCCGGTCCAATTGGCGTCCTGATTCGTCTGGCGATGTCCCATCGCTTGGTCTCCTCCAGCGACCCGGCGGTGGAAGACCGGCAACTGGCTTACTGGTTCGCCGCCGACCGCTACGATCACCTTTACAACGACGTCGATGGCGTGCTCAAGCAGTTGAAGTCCGGCGCCACCGTGATTTCCACCCGCTATTGCCTTTCGTCCTTCGCCTATCACTGCCGCAATGACGATGATTTCCGCCTGATTCAGAAACTGAACGAGGACTTTCCGCCCGCGGACTTGACGTTCTTCGTCGATTGCCCGGTCGAGACCTGTCTCCGCCGCATCAGTCAGCGGCAGTATGTAAGTGAGAAGTACGAGCACCGTGACAAGCTCAACGCGGTCAAAGCGAATTTTGAAAAAGCTCTCGCGGCGTATCCCCACAAGTTGCACCGGCTCAACGGTGAGGAAGAGCCAGCGTTACTCCATCAAAAAATCTGCCTGCTCACGCGGGAAAAACTGCGCCACGCGCAGTGAACGGGCCGACCGGAAGGTTCCCTTGTGGCCTGGCGGCGCAGAGATTTCGCCGCGCTCATAAGCCCGGACGATCGCCTGCGTCAGGATTAAGCTTGGTAGTCGGGCGTAGCGAGTTGCGCCAGTTTTGCGGTGGCCTGTCCGCCGTCGATTAACGCCTCCGCCAATTGCCACCCTTCCGCGAGGGACCGGGTTTTGGCGGCGACGAAGAGCGCGGCGGCGGCGTTGAGCAGCACGGCGTCGCGCTTCGGTCCACGGTCGTCACCGCGCAGAATTCGGCGGGTGATCTCCGCGTTCGCCCGCGCGTCGCCACCGGCCAGATCGGCGAGCGTCGCCGGTTGCAGCGGAAAGGCGTCCGGGACAAAATGGGAGGCGGTGAAGCCCCGTTCCTGGTAAAACTCGGCGAGTTGATTCCCGCCCAGCGTTGAGAATTCATCGAGCCAGGCGTCGCCCACGCGCCCGCTGACGACCATCCCGCGGCGGACCCCGAGCAACTGCAGAACCTCCGCCAATTTCTCGCACAACTCGGGCCGCGGGACGCCGACCAATTGCGCGGACGGCCGCGCCGGATTCAACAACGGTCCGAGGAAATTAAAAATCGTGCGTTGCCCTTTCGCGGCGCAGGCGCGGCGCGCGGGGCCGATCTGTTGAAACGCCGGGTGGTACTGGGGAGCGAAGAAAAAGGCGAAGCGCCGCTCCCGCAGCGAGAGCGCGGCCTGGGCGGGGGTCAGTTCCACCGGAATGCCCAAAGCCTGGAGGACGTCCGCGCTGCCGGCCTGCGAGGTGATCGCGCGGTTGCCATGCTTGGCCACCGCCACCCCGGCGGAGGCGGCCACCAGCGCCACCGTCGTCGAAATGTTAAAGGTGCGGAGTTGGTCGCCCCCCGTTCCGCAGACGTCCAGAATTTCCTCAGCGCGCGTGGCGGCGTCCAGCGGGGGCTGTATCGAGCGGGCGCGAAGCTCGGCGGCAAAGGCCGCGATCTCCGCGGTGGTTTCGCCCTTCCGCGCGAGCGCCGTCAGAAATTCAACCTTTTCCGATACGGAAGCGCCGGTCCCCGCCAATTCCGCGACCGCGTCACGCGCCTGCTCCGCGGACAGGGAAACCGACCGCGCGAGCTGTTCCGTAAGAGTCTCGAGCACGGCGCGTTACTTCGTGACGATCGAGACGATAATGACGCTATCCACAATGTCGGAGCCGAGGATGGAGTTGTATTTCACTCGCAGTTCGTCCCGCAGCAACTTGCGGAATCCCGGCTCCAACAAATCATTGAATTGCTTGGCCGCCAGCAGACGGGCGGTCTCCGCGATCATTTCCTCCTGCTTGTCATTCCACAACTCGGCCGCCGGATCGCTGAAATCGATGCTCATGCATATCTCAAACGTCGCGATCCGCGGTGGACGCAGGCCAACCGGTTGATAATCGAGCGTGCCGGAATCAGTCGGGCGCTTGGAGCCAACCAGATCCTCGATGTCGGCAAAGCTTCCCTCGTGGACCAGGCCAAAATGATTAGGCCCCGCCCGGCGGTCCGTCTCATAATAAACGACGATCTGGTCGGCTTTCGCCTCGTAGCGGGTTCCCTTGACCAAGACCTTCGGCCCCTGCGCCACGCCGGCTTCCTTCCGGTAACGCATATACTCCAATTTGTCGATCGTGAGGGGAACTTCGAGCAGGTCGTGGTACTTGGGATTGAGCCGGGCGTTGATTTTCGCCTGCGCGGAGGCCTCCGCGGCGGCGGCTTGATTGGCTTTCCGCTCCGCCAACTTGGGCAGGACGTACTGCACGACCGCAACGGTCCCCAGCGGCATGATGATCACCGCCGCCAACACCGGCATCATCCGCGCCATCAAAGAACGGCGTTTGCCCGCGCTTCGGACGACGGCGACTGGAGTAGTGGGTCCCGCGACGGCCATAGTTTGATCAACGACTCAATGCCTGTATTGAACAGGTTCACTTACCCTAGCGCGTCGCGCCATCCTTGCAAGGTCAGAATTGGGGCCGGCGGCGACCCGCGCCGCGCCGCCTACTCGACCTTGACGGCCTGCCAATAGGCGTTGCCTGCCGTGCGATTGGCGATCAAAACGCGCTGGTAAAGCCGCAACTGGACCGTCTGGCCGGCATAGGCCGAAAGATCAATTCGCACCAGCCGCCACTGACGACCGACGGACCCAGCGCCGGCCTCAATCTGCCGTTTCAGAAGCAGCGCGTTGTCAGCGTACACGTTCAACTCCCACGCCCGCCCGGGATCGACCCCGGCATTGAAGCTCAACGTGACTTGCGAATCGGCGTAGTCAACGTCGTCACGCTATTTAGCGGGTTTCCAGCCTGGACCGCGCAGCACGCGGCCGGGCTTGGCCCCGGTATGCTCGCCATCCTTGAGGATTTGCACGCCGTTGACGAAAACATCCACCATGCCGGTGGCGTATTGGTGCGGCCGATCAAATGTCGCGTGATCCTGAATTTTTGCCGGATCGAAGATCACGACGTCGCCGAAATAACCCGGCTTGAGTTCGCCCCGTCGATCGAGCTTTAGATTAGCGGCCGCGAGCGCCGCGAGCCGGTGGACGGCCTCTGCCAGTGAGATCACTTTTTCATCGCGAACATATTTGCCCAGGAGCCGGGCGACGTTGCCGTAGGCGCGCGGATGGGCGTTCGCTTTCAGGAACAGGCCTTCGGCGGCCGGCGACGCTTCATCCGAGCCGAAACTGATCCAGGGCTGGGCGATCTCCCGGCGGACGTTTTCCTCCGACATGAGAAAGTAAACCGTGCTGACCCGGCTCCCGTCCTCGATCACCAGGTCCATCGCGGTTTCCGGCGGCGACTTGCCGCGCATGGCGGCGACCTCCGCAAGCGTCTTGCCAGTCAGCGGTTTGAGCGCGTCATTCTTGAAGCCAGCCAGCAGGATACGGTCGGGCGATCCGGCCGCCAGGTAAAAATTCTCCCACTGATCGGTGGACTGCAGCATCTCCCGCATAACCCGCTCGCGGATTTGGGGGTCCTTAAGCCGCTGCGCCCAGGCCTTGTAGCCGCCTTCCTGAACCCACGGGGGCATCGCGGCGTCCAAGCCGGTGGCCCCCGCCGTGTAGGTGTACATGTCGGCGGTAATCCGTTGGCCGCGGGCGCGGGCCGCCTCGATCTTTTGGAACAAGGCGGCGAGTTTGTCCCAATTCCGCTGGCCGGCCGCTTTTAAGTGGTAGAACTCGGCGGCGACGCCCGCTTCCCGCGAAATCGTAATCAGTTCATCGGCCGCTTCCAATAAACGGTTCCCTTCGCTGCGAATGTGGGAAATGTAGCTACCCCCGTATTCCGCGGCGACTTTCGCCAGCGCGATCAACTCGTCCGTTTTCGCGTAAAAAGCGGGGGCGTAGATCAACGCCGAGCCGACCCCCAACGCGCCTTCCTCCATCGCCTGGCGGACTAACGCCCGCATTCGCTCCAGTTCCGCCGGCGTCGGAGCGCGGTCCGCGTAGCCGATTTCATGCACGCGCACCGTGGTGGCGCCGACGAACGAGGCGATGTTCGGCGATACCCCGCGCGCGGCCAACTGGTCCAAATACTCGCTCAGCGTCGTCCAGGTGACGTCGTATTTGATGTCCCCCTGCTGCTCGACCATCTCCTTTTTCATCGTCGCGTTCAAAGGCCCCATCGATTCGCCTTCGCCGAAAACCTCGAGCGTCACCCCTTGCCGAACATCACTCTGCGAACGGCCATCGACGATCAGCGATTCGGTCGCCCAGCTGAGCATGTTGATGAACCCCGGGGCCACGGCCATCCCTTTTGCGTCCACCTCCAACTTCCCTCGCGCCCCGGCCAGGTCGCCTATCGCCGCGATCAAATCGCCACGCAGCGCCACATCAGCCACCCGGGGCGGGCCTCCGCTGCCATCGTAAAGCGTCCCGTGCCGAATCACGACGTCGTAGTCGGCGGCCGCGGCGCCGTGAAGCAGGCCACCCAACACGCCACCAATACCCAAGAAAAGTCGCAGGAGCCTCATAAACATGAAGTGATTCGGTTGCGCTTTCCCAAGCATTCCGAACCGGCCAAGGCCGCGTCCGTAGGGAAAGCCGGAAAGCAAGCGCTCCAATTCTAGCGGCGCCCGTGACCCAAAGTCAGTCGAATTCGACTATTCCCGCGACGCCGCCCGGGGAATAAACCAGGCCCGAAGCTCCACCCATCGGGCCGTAACGCCTCTCTCGTAGTGCGAAGATACAACCAATTCCGACGCCGGGTCCGACGCCAACTATGGGGCAAGCGCCCCACTTAGCGCGACAAGGGCGAACGCTTCAGCCATGTTTTCGCCCGGAACATTTTCACTTTCAAGGGGATGCAAACTAGCCGAGGAAACTGGCACAACTCTTGCCCGTAAACTGAGGCCGGCTTCCACGCCCGGGCGAATTCAGGCCTTGAATCAGAGGGCGTTTAGCGGTAATTTTTGACTGGCGATATGAACACCTTAAGCAAGCTCCTATTGATGGCAGCCTTGGGTCTGTTCCTCTCGCCCGCCTTGCGCGCGGACGACGAATCACCGGTCCGCAAGGTCGGTGACACGAAGGTCGAGTCCACCGGCGCAACGACCGGTTCTCCCGTTAAAAAGCAACCGCGCGATACCGTCGGCGTCCAGTTGCCGCCGAGCGGCGCGGCGTTTGGCGCGGGCCTCACGCCGGCCTCGCCCCTTCCCTTTCCGTCCACGCTCTCTCCCGAGGTCAAGACGCTGGTGAATAAATTCCAGGCCGATCGGCAGGCCTATTTGAAGAAGCAGGCCGAGCTGCAGAAATTACTGAAGAGTTCCTCGAGCGAGCAGCGCCAGGAATTGCGGGACCAACTGAACAACAATCTCGACAAGTGGAAATCGGAGCAACTCGAACTGAGGCAGGACATCCGCGACCATTTGAACGAGTTGAAAGGCGAGCTTTCGCGACGCGATCAGCTGCTCAACGACGCCAAAGAAGCCTCGAAAGATCACCGCGCCAAGTAGGTCGCGCGTCGGTCCGCGGCCGGCGGCGAGCCGGTTTCGCTTATCTTCATTGGAACACGCTCCCAGTTTGGTCATTCCCGTCTTCGTTACTTGCGTCCGTGGCGAACCGGCGCAACCAACTCGTCTTCGATCCCGAGTCCGCCGCCAGCACGGATACGCCCCGCGTCGCCGCACCGGCGCGACGCTCGACTCTCCGTCGGGCCTTGGACACAATTCACAACCGACCGTACTCGCCCAATTTCGGCCGTGATTCCACCGAATGGGTGTAACAGACAGAGTTCGCGCTCCGTCTGAGATTTCGATAGCTTTCACCAGTCGCATGGACTCACTGCTCGACGATCAAACGGCCGCCGCGGTTCCCGCCGCGGAGGCGGACTCGTGCCCGTTTGGCACAGTGGAGCTGGGCCGTTTCGTCGCCGCGTTCCTCGCGCTGGCGTTTCGTTATACCGGAGAGACCGAAGCGGCGGTCCGGTTGGCGCTGAAGCCGCGGAAGGGCCCGATCTCGTCCACCGACCTGGCGTGTTCGTTGGAGCCGCAGTCGCCCCTCCGCCACCTGCTCGACCGCGTGCGCGCCATCCTGGACGAGCTGGGCGCAGGCTGGAGCGCCGACTGGCGCGACTGGCGTGGCGCGGAACTCAGCTTGGAATGGCTCGGCAACCCGCTCAGCTCCGCGAAGGCAGATGGCAGCCTTCGCGCGAGAATGACGCTCTCTGAAGACCCGGACGCCAGCCTACCCCCGTTGGCGGAAGTCGAATTGAGCGCCCCGGCGGAAATCGTTTACGCGGGACAGCATTGGCTCGCGCTGGCGTCGGCCCTGGATCGCGGCGGCGCCGAGACGCTCGCGGAAATCCCCCTCGTCGCGGGCGCCGAACTCGCGCGTCTCCTGGGGGAGTGGCGCGGCCAATCCTTTCGGCCTGAGCTCGCGCGGCGCGAGCGGCTGCCCGAACTATTCGAGGCGCAAGCCCGCCTGGGACCAGAACGAATCGCGATCCAATTCGGCGCGGAAACGCTGACCTACGCGCAAGTCGAAGCCGGCGCGAATCGATGGGCGAATCGGCTGCGCGCCCACGGTATTGGCCCCGGCCAAAACGTCGGCCTTCTGGCTCCGCGCTCGCCGGACCTCTATCTGGCCCTGCTGGCGATTTTGAAAACCGGGGCCGCGTACGTCCCGCTTGACCCTGAGGCGCCAGCCGAACGGGTTGCTTTTATGCTCGCCGACTGCCAGGCGCGGGCGCTGGTGACCACGACGACGCTCACGGAACGGAGCGCCGGCTTCTCGGGCTTGCGGTTCCTGCTGGACGCGCCGGAGCCAGCCGGTACCGCCGGCGCCCCGATCCCGCCACCCGCCTCAGGGAGTTCAGCCGAAGACACCTGCTATATCATCTACACTTCCGGTTCGACCGGCCAACCAAAGGGCGTCCCCATCGACCACCGGGCGGCTTGCAACCTCGTGCGGGCCGAGGGGGAGCTTTTTGGCGTGCGGCCCGGCGACCGGGTTTATCAGGGCTTCTCGCTCGCGTTCGACGCGTCGGTCGAAGAGATCTGGCTGGCGTTTTTTGCCGGCGCCACGCTGGTCCCGGCGACGCGTGAAATGGCACGGGCGGGCGCCGACCTGCCCCGCCAGCTGACCGAGGCCGGGGTCACCGTGCTTTCCTGCGTGCCGACGCTGTTGGCGATGTTCGAGGACGATCTGCCGAGCGTGCGTCTGCTCATCCTCGGCGGCGAACTTTGTCCATCGGCCCTGGCGGCGCGCTGGGCCAAACCGGGACGGCGGATGGTCAACACGTACGGGCCGACGGAAGCGACCGTGATCGCCACCTCGGGTGAATGCGGTCCCGAGCGGCCCATAACGATCGGCCGGCCCCTGCCCAATTATCACGCCTACATTCTCGACCCGCGCCTGGCGCCCGTGCCGATCGGCGTTCCCGGAGAACTCTGCCTCGCCGGGATCGGCATCGCGCGAGGTTACCTCGGGCGACCCGAGTTGACGGGCGAAAAGTTCGTCCCCAACCCGTTCGCGAAGGACGACCCGCATTTCGGACGGCTTTACCGGACCGGTGATCGCGTACGGTTCAACCCTGACGGTGAGATCGAGTTCCTGGGGCGGATCGACTCCCAGGTCAAGCTTCGCGGCTTCCGCGTCGAACTCGGCGAGATCGAAACCATTCTGCGCGAGCAGGCCGGCGTGCTGGACGCCGTGGTGGCGCTTCGCGAGGATCCGGACGAGCTGCCGCGACTCGTCGGTTACGTCGTCATGCGGCGCGAAGCGACGCTCGACGAGACGGCGTTGCGCGCCGCGCTGCGCGACCGGTTGCCCGCCTACATGGTTCCGTCCGAGTTTGAAGGGCTGACCAGTCTGCCGCGCCTGCCCAGCGGCAAGGTCGATCGCCGGCGTTTGCCGGCGCCCATGCCGCGCCGACCCGATCCCGGCCCGGTGAACGCCGGGCAAACCGACGCCGAGCGGAAGATTCTTGCCGTCTGGCAGGCGCTCTTTCGCGCGGGTCCGCTCGAACGCGACGCCGATTTTTTTCTCGACCTGGGTGGCCACTCGCTGCTGGCGGCTCAAATGGTGTCGCAACTGCGCAAAGACCCGCAGTTCGCCTCGCTCTCGATGCTCGACGCCTACGAGCATCCGACCGCGGCCGCGCTGGCCGCCGCGCTGACCGCCCGCGTGGCGCCGCCCGCCGCGGACTCGAACTCGTCCACGAGCGCCCCGCCCTCGTCCGCGGCGTTCACGATTTGCGGCGCCTGGCAGGCGGTCGGCTTGTACTTCGCCGCGGGCTTCTTTTCGTTGCAGTGGCTGGCGCCGTATCTGACCTACACCTGGATGCGGGAGAGCGACTACGATCTGCTGCCGGCGATCGTCGGTTCGCTGGCAAGTTTGCTCGGGCTTTATCCGCTCATGCTGCTCGCGACCATCGCCGTAAAATGGCTGGTGATCGGGCGCTACCGCGCGGGCGAATACCCGCTTTGGAGTTTCTATTACGCGCGCTGGTGGTTCGTAAACACGATCATCTCGGCGGTCCCGGTGGGCTATTTGACGGGCACACCGCTGTTAAATTGGTATTACCGATTGATGGGGGCCCGCGTCGGCGTGAACGTCCATCTGGGCAGCGAAAGCGCCTCCATTTTCGACCTGCTCTCCATCGGGGATGACACGTGCGTCGGCGTGGAAGCCAACCTCGGGGGCTACACCGTCGAGGCCGGGAAATTGCGCCTCGGTCCGATCACCATTGGCCGGCGCTGTTTCGTCGGCGCCCGGGCGGTGGTGCGCGAGGGCGCGCGGATCGAGGACGACGGCCAACTCGATGACCTTTCGTTGCTGCGACGCGGCGAAACCATCCCGCGGGGCGAATGTTGGCGCGGCTCCCCGGGACGCCCGACCCCGCGACCGCCCCGCCCGGCCAGCCCGCCGCGGCCAAGCCTGGCGAAGCGCCTCGGGTTCGGGCTGCTGCACGCGGTGGGGCTGTTTATTTTCCCCGTTTTTGTTCTCTCCGCCATCTTTCCTGGGATGATGCTGATGAACTACCTGAACTACGCGGACGATTATTACTGGTATCTCTTCCTCGCGCCGCCGGTGGCGTTGTCGTTTGTCGTGCTGCTCGGGTTGGAAATCGCGGCGATCAAATGGCTATTCCTGGGACGGGTCAAGCCCGGCCGTTATCCGCTCCAAAGCTCTTTCTATTTTCGGAAGTGGTTCGTGGACCAATTGTTGGAATTGAGCCTCGATGTCCTCGGCCCGCTCTACGCGACGATTTATCTGGCGCCGTGGTATCGCCTGCTCGGGGCCAAACTGGGACCTCGGGCCGAAATCTCGACCGCGTCATTCATCTCGCCGGACCTGCTGACAATCGGCGAAGAAAGCTTCATCGCCGACTCGGTTTCGCTCGGCGCGGCACGGGTCGAAGACGGCGCCGTGACCATCGGCGAGACTCGGATCGGACGACGTTCCTTCGTCGGCAATAGCGCGTGTCTGCCGCCTGGCACGAAGCTGGGGAGCGATAGCTTGATCGGATGTCTGTCAGCGCCCCCAACCAATCCGGATGAAGCCGCCCGCGACGGCGCGTCCTGGCTCGGTTCGCCCGCCATCTTCCTCCCCCAACGCCAGGCGAGCGCCGCGTTTCCGGTTGAAACCACGTTCCAACCGACGCGCAAGATGTGGTGGCAAAGGGCCGCCATCGAATTCATTCGCGTGATTCTCCCTTCGACCTGCTTCATCATTCTGACCAGTTTGCTCATGTCGGTCGTCGTCCTGATCGAAGATGATATCACGCTGACGCAGTTGTTACTCCTGTTTCCAATTCTGTACGCCGCCTGCGGGATCGCGGCCACGCTTTTCACGGTCGCGCTCAAATGGGCGCTGGTGGGGCGCTATAAGCCGGGCGAGAAACCGCTCTGGACCACGTTCGTCTGGCGCACCGAACTGGTCACCTCGATGCACGAGAACCTGGCCGATCTATTCTTCACCAACCTGCTCACGGGCACGCCTTATCTGGCCTGGTTTTTTCGACTGTTGGGAGCGAAAATTGGCAGGCGGGTCTATATGGAAACCACCGACCTGACCGAGTACGACCTCGTGAGCATTGGCGATGACGCGATCCTGAACGTCGATTGCACCTTGCAAACCCATTTGTTCGAGGATCGGGTGATGAAAATGTCCACGGTGGAAATTGGCCCGGGTTGCACGGTCGGAAGCTTATCACTGGTTCTCTATGATACGCGCATGGAGCCGGGCGCGTCCCTGGGCGATTTGTCCCTGCTGATGAAAGGCGAAATCCTGCCGGCAGGGACCCGCTGGGAAGGAATACCCTCTCGACTCGCCACCCCCACGTCGAAGGCTTCGGCGACCTCAAGTAACACGGAGCAGCCCAACGTTCCAGGTTGAGGCGCGTTGGTCTCGACGGTTCTGGCTCGGCGGCCGCAAAACCCGCCGAGCGGCTAAGCTGGGAGATGGTGGAAGGGTCCGGCCGCAAAGTGGCAGGGCCAGGCGGAGAAGCGATTCTGCCGCCAAAACTTCCTTGGCACGAAAACCGCTGCAAGCCTTTTAGTCGATGGTGGACCTCACCAAAGTGGGACGCAGTCCCCAATTCTGAGGTGGCCCTTCAGGCGGTTGGGGCGAGGTCCACATTGGATGGAAGTCGGGTTGCTAACATTTGCGCGGAGAGGGTGGGCGATCAATCGTTGCCGACGATCGCCCATGCGTTCCTCGGGGCCAAACGACGGCGCCACTGTTTCCGGGGGATTCCAGGCAGCAAGTTCGGGAGATGTCATGGAGCTTGCTCGGGTCTGGAGCCCCGTTAATGAGGTAACCATTCCGACGGAAGGAGGGCTAATCACTCTGTGACCGAGACCCTCGCGAACCGGCCCACCACCGCCATACCGTTGGACTTCCACGAATCCCCGCACGAAACCGACGTGGATCGGGAACGGATACACGCCTGGGTCTGCGACTTGGATGACGAATGGCTGACCGAAGGGCTGAACCATTCGGTGCTCTCGGACGCCGAGGTCAGCCGCTCCGAACGCTGCGAGGACTGGCGGCTCTGCCAGCGTTTTCTCCGCAGCCGGGTCATCCTGCGGCACCTGCTCGGGAGTTGGACCGGCGTCCCGCCCGACGAGCTTTATTTGGAGCGCGATCCGCATGGCAAACCATTCCTGGCGTTCCCCGCCAACCAAGGCAAACCACCCCTGAGAACGCCGAAGTTCAACTTGTCCCGCGCCGACAACCTTCTGTTGCTGGGAATCTCCCCCACGGCGGAAATTGGCGTGGATGTGGAGGTGATCCGCACCGACTTCGACGTCGCGCCGCTGGTGGAAGATTATTTCTCCGGTTTGGAAGCTCGCTGGCTGACGGCGCTGGCGGCGAGCGAACGGCCCACCGCTTTTTTTAAGTGTTGGACCATGAAGGAAGCGTTTCTCAAGGCGTCCGGTTTGGGGCCGGCCTTGGGCATGCATACAGTGGAGATTGAACTGGACTCTTCCGGCGCCCCTTGGGTCGCTCGGGTCGCCGAAGAACTCGCTCCGTTTCGTCCCGACGCGTGTTGTCAGCGGACACTTCCTTGCGGGCAAGAGACCGCGGTAGTCAGCGTCGTTTCCGGCAGGTTTTCGGTCACTCGCTGACCCGACCGGCCTCGCTTGGGCACAACCTCGGCTCGCCTTGCATGGATCGCACGCTTCGAGCGCTTCCGACCCAACGCCCCGGAGGAACCCGCTAACGGATTCCGCAACTCCTCGTCGCGCCTGCGCCCGTCCCCAGACAGACTTGAGGTGCGACTCTGATCGGCTATCCTGATCCCGTTGAAGACGTTCCTTGGACCAACCGCCGCCTCGCGGGCGCTCCCGCGTCTGACGTCGCGTAGGGTCCCTGCCACCCCCGTCGCGGGCTACCGACGCCGCGATCCCCGATGAAGCTTCGCTGGGTCTGGCTCATTGCCGGTATCGTGCTGCTGGACGCGATCCTGGGCAGTTGGTGGTGGCGCCGCGAGCGCGAGCGCAGTCAGGACGGGCCGATCCTCGCCGCCGCCGCGCGCTACGGTGTGGAACCGGCGCTGATCAAAGCCGTCGTCTGGCGGGAAAGCTGGTTCAATCCCCGCGTCGAGGGCCGCGCGGGCGAGGCGGGGTTGATGCAAATCCGCCTGCCCGTTGCCCGGGAATGGTCGGCCGCCGAAGGCGGCAAAGCCATCGCCCGCGAGCAGTTGTTCGACCCGACGATCAACACCCGGGTGGGCGCCTGGTACCTCGGCAAGCTTTTGCGCCGCTACGCCCAAGCTGACAATCCTTTGCTCTACGCGCTGGCCGACTACAACGCTGGCCGGAGTAATGTGCTGCGTTGGAGCCAAGGCTCCGCCACGACGAACAGCGCGGCGCTGCTGGCCCAAATCACCTTCCCCGGCGTGAAACGATACGTCGAAAGCGTCCTTGAGCGCCGCGATTACTATCGGCCGATCTTTCCGGAGCGATGACCCTTCGCGGTACCCGGTGTCCCGCGCCAAAGACGCTCACTTCCAAATGCCACGGCGCTGGTCCTGAGCTTCGCGTTCCGCCCGGACCAACGCGTATTGGTCGTTGAGCGGCAGGCACTTGATATAGTCGCGGTTGACGGCCGCCCAGCCAGTTTGCGCGACGTTCAGGTTGACGTTCGTCTCGCCAAGATGCGCGACGCCAATTCCGATTCGGCGCGGCGTCTTGAACGTCAGGTCGATTTCGACCTGGTTCGACATCAAGAGCGAGATTAGATTGGTCTTACTGGACCCAGCGAGTTCCCTTTTGACCGGGTCCCGCGCCCGGCGCCAGTCCGGGGCCTCAATACCGGCGAGCCGGATGACGTATCCATGCCCCTCCTCGTCCTTGAGCCTGAAGGTGTCGCCGTTGACAACGCTCGTCACCTGTCCCTTTAGATGACCAACGATCTTCGGCTGGAGGTCGCCCCGTTCGCGCCAAAGCGTGTAATAATCAATCGGCGGCTGGAAGACCTCGCGGTGCTGGTACGCGACGACCGCTCCGGCGGCCACGAGGCCAAACACGATGACAATGATGACTCGGCGAATGGCGCGAAACATATCAATGGGTCGGTTCAAACAACCGAATGCGCGGGTTGCGTTTAAGCGGTGGCGGCGGGGCGCCGGCCGGAACCGGCAGGATCGCTGGCTCCGGCCTGGCCTGCCGCTCGGTGCAGAACAAGACCAAATTCACGTGCGGACTCCGGTGCCGCCCCGGATTGATGCCGTGTTCCTGGAGAATCCGAAACGCCTCGAGGCAGTTCTGCGCGTTGTCGAACTTGAACACTTCCAGGGCGAAGACCCTCTCCAAACGCGAGCCTTGCCGCGCGTTTTTCAATCCGATAAGAAACGCGGTCGGCCAATCCGGATGATGGATGCCTTCCAAAAAGCAGGCCGCGAGCGTGAGACGCCGGTGGCCGTGGAGGTCCAGCCAATGGATCAGGCGCATCATCAAGTTGCGTCGCTCCGCGTACGATCCCTTGGTATAGACGCCCGCGATCGGCTCGCTCAGCTTGGCTCCAAAAAACGGCGCCCAAACGATGCCGTTCAGAATCGCCAACCCGACGCACATGGCCAAATAGGCGGCGCTCATGACATCCACCACGCCGGGCGCCGACGCCTCCTGCGCCTGCGCGTTTTTCAGAGCGTAAAGAAAAGCCGCGCCGAAGAGAATTCGCAGGATGATGAGCATAGGCTAGCGGGTCGGGTTGAGAATCGCCGTGGCGGTGACGATGCCGCGCAGGCTGAGTTCAAGTTTGTGCCGGTTGACCGCGAAACGCCGCGCGGTTTCCTCCGAAACCACCCCGGCGGCCAGCAGTTCCAGCAGGTACTGGTCGAACGTGTGCATCCCCTGGCCGTTCGAGACCTCGATGACGCCGGTTAGCAAGTGCAGATTATTAGTCAGTATCGCCTCCTGCGTGCCCGCGTCCCGCTTCATGATCTCCAGGCAGGGCGTCCGCGTCCCGGACTCGTTCGGAATCAAACGCTGGCAAATGATCGAATTCAAGTTGCGGCCCAGCAGCGCGCTGATGTTCGCCTGCTCCGACGCGGGGTAGTATTCGCGCACCCGGCCGATCGCTTGCGCCACCGAGTCCGCGTGGAGCGTTGTCAGCACCAAGTGCCCGGTCTCGGCCGCCTGCATGGCCGCGAAGATGCTTTCGCGGTCACGGATTTCCCCGACGAAAATGACGTTCGGGTCCTGCCGCATCGCGTTGCGGATGCCGTCGGCGAACGTGGCCGTATCGATCCCGACCTCGCGCTGTTCGAAGTGCGAAAGAGCGTCCGAGAAGACATATTCGATGGGGTCCTCGACGGTGATGATCCGGAGGCTTTGGGTCTCGTTAATCTGCTGGATCAACGCCCGCGCCGTCGTGCTCTTGCCCTGGCCGGTCGGCCCGGTGATCAAGATCAACCCGCGCGGCTCGCCGGTGAGCTCGGCCAGCGACTCCGGCAATTGCAGATCTTTCAGCTTAAGACGCTGTTGGGGAACCTCCCGAAAGGAGAAGGACTGCTGTCCCTTTTGTTTGCTGAAATTGGCGCGGTACCGGCGGTCCCGGTAGTAAAAGCTCAAATCCACCTCGGACTGGCTCTCGATGCGCTGACAGGTCTTGGGTGAAAAACTGTCGCCGAGCAATTCAAACGCCGTCTGGTTCGCCCGCCGCGGAATCAACTCTGCCGGCGCTTGGGAAAGGCGGCCATGCACGCGGATGTAATAGGGTTCCCCGGCCCGCGCGTGCAGGTCCGAGGCGCCCTGCTCGTGGCACCAGTCCAACAGCCGGCTGAGTTGCGTGTTTTCGCGAACCGATTCCATAACCAGATGATTTGGCCTTCGAATCCTGCCTGGGAGAATGGCGCCTGTCGCCAACCCCGGACGCTACCGCTTCAATCTGCCCCGACTCTAGCCCTTGGGAAAGCAAAAACCATACCGACGCTCGGGCGCCCGTTCAAGACCCCGAAAGGGCCACGATTTGACCGATCAAACGAGACAAAGTGACATTTCTGAGAGGCGGCCACACCTGGCAAGCGTGAATTTCACGCACCGGCGGCCGAACGTCGCCGCGAGGTCTCAGCTCCGCAAGAGGCAAAACGCCAGCGCGACTACGTTGACGTAGCAAGCTGCCAACACGTCATCGACCACAACGCCCCAACCGCCGGGCAACGCCTGGCTTTGCCGCACCGGCCACGGCTTAAGCACGTCGAAGAAACGAAAGGCCAGGAAGATGAGGATCGTCATGGGCCAGCCTTCGCGGCCGACCATGAGGCGCGCCGCCGGCCACACTCCGTGGTGCGAGTACGCCACCCAGACCCAGCCGACATAGCAGACCGGCAGGGCGACAATTTCGTCGAGGACGACCGAGCCGGGGTCGGTTTGGTTCAGAATCTTCTCCGCCGCCCCGCAAAACCAGACCGCGATCGCGATCGCGCCGACCATGCCCGCCAGAGCCAGAGCCGGGTTGGGAAGCGACAGCAAGACGGCCACCCAAGCCAGGCCGACGACTGAACCCCAGGTCCCTGGCGCGACGGGAATCCGGCCGATGAAGCCACCCTGGGCGACGCAGAGAATCCAGAATTTCATGCGGGGCGGCGTGGTCGGCCCGGGTGGTTAAAGATCCTGCAGGTAGAGCCGGCGGTTGGACCACAGATAAATGCCGCCCGAGACCACCGTCAACAGCACCGCCACCCATTTTGAGAACGCGGTGAACCAAATGACCCAAGGTTCGCCGAAAAGATGGAAACCAAAGATCAACTGTCCGGCCGCGCCCCAGTGCGGATAGCTCACCATGACCAGCACCGAAATGATCGCCACGATTTGGGAAATGGTTTTGTGCTTGCCATAACCTTCGGCCGCCAAGACGACGCTCTTGGACGCCGCCAACAGACGCAGGCCGGTGATCGCCAGTTCGCGGGCGACAATGATGACGACCATCCACGCCGGCACCCACTTAAGCCCGACAAACGCGATAAAGGCCGAACAAACCAGAATCTTGTCCGCCAGCGGGTCCATCAAAATGCCAAAGTTGGTGATCAGATTATCCCGCCGGGCGATCCGCCCGTCAAAATAATCGGTCAGCCCCGCCAGGCAGAAAAGGACCAGCGCGACGGACTCGTTGCCCGTGAAAGGACAGAAGATCGCCGCGAGGAACGCGGCGGTCAGCACGAAACGGGAAAGGGTCAGGCGGTTGGGTAGATTCATTCGATTGACCACGCGCGCGCCATGACGTTTTGATCCCTGGCAGCCGTGCCCCGTTATGCCGGTTCCGCCAGGAGATCGTAAGCCGTGTGGCCTACGACGCGGACCCTGGCGAATTGGCCGATCGGCAACTCCCCGGCCACGTACACCCGCCCATCGATGTCCGGCGCGTCCGCTTCCCCGCGCGCGATCAACCGGCGGCCGGGTGAAAGCCGATGGCGCGGCTCGGGTCCGCGGGCCAAACCGTGCTCCCACGAGCTGACCGCGACATCCTGCAGATCCTTCGACACAGCCTCCTTTTCCACCAGGACCTTGACGGTCCGGCCCACGAACGACGCGGCGATCTCGCGCGAGACAATCAATTGTTCGGCCATGGCCAGTTCGCGGCGCCGGCGTTTGATTTTTTCCGTAACCTGCCCGGCCATTTTGCCGGCGCGCGTTCCTTCCTCGGGCGAATAGGTGAAAACGCCGAGCCGCTCGAAACGCGTCTCGCGAATGAACTCGAGCAGGGTTTCAAAATGCGCTTCGGTCTCGCCGGGAAACCCGACGATAAAAGTCGTCCGCAAAGCCATGCCCGGAACGCCGGCCCGGATGCGCGCCAGTAAATCGACGAGGTACTTTTGCGACGTCTCGCGGCGCATTCGCTCCAGCATGTTCTCGTGAATGTGCTGGAGCGGAATGTCGGCGTAACGCGCGACCTTCGGGCATTCGGCGATGGTTTGAATCAGTTCATCGGTCCAGTGCGCCGGATGGGTGTAGAGCAGGCGAATCCAGAAATCGCCGGGCAACGCGTTCAACTCGCGCAACAGCGTGCAGAGGGTCGGGTTCTCCGCGGGCAACGCGCGGGCGGCGGCGTGGAAAGACTCGGGCGCGGCGATCGAGCCGCCCCGAGTGGGGCGCAAGTCGAGGCCGTAGTAGGTCGAGTCTTGGGAAATCAGGTTCAACTCCTTGACGCCGGAGGCGATCAAGTCGGCCGCTTCCCGCACGATGTCGGCCTGCGCCCGGCTGCGATGCGCGCCCCTCATGCGGGGAATGATGCAGAAGCTGCACGGGTGATTGCAGCCTTCCGCGATCTTGACGTAGGCGAAGTGACGCGGCGTCAGGCGGAATCGGGGCGTGGCGTAATCGGGAATGAAATTCGGCCGGGCGTGGACGGCGACGATCGGACCCGTGGGAACCGCGGGCGCAGGCGCGCCAAGGGCCGCATCTCCGGCGTGGGAATGCGGGGATGAGTCGGCCGCGGCCAACTTGTCCATGACCGCCGTTTTGGATCTTTTCGTCTTCGCGCCGCGTCCAGTCGTCGCGCCGGCGTCGCGAAGTTTGCCCGCGCGTCGGGCCAAGGCCTGGCTGATGATCTCAGTGACGTTGGCCACCTGATCGATCCCCATGAACGCGTCAACCTCGGGCAGAAGTTTCGGCAGTTCGTCGCGGAATCGCTGCGGCAGGCAGCCCGAGACGATCAAGCCTTGTCCCCGGTTCTCCGCGTCACGCAGGGCCGCCGACTCCAGAATGGTGTCCACGCTTTCGGCCTGCGCGGCATCGATGAACGAACAGGTGTTGACGATCACGACGTCGGCGCTCGCCGCGTCGTTCGTCAACTCGTGCCCGCCCTTCAGAATCGATCCCAGCATGATCTCGGCATCCACCAAATTCTTGGCGCAACCGAGCGAGATCAGCCCGACCTTTACCGGACGGTCTTTGGATTTAGTCGCTTCCACAAGGGGGCAAAGCTACGCGATGGAGGAACCCGAACGCAACCCTGGAAAATCAGCGCGGAGGCGCCGGCGGCAAATCCAGGTAAACGTCCGCGGCTTTCGGCGCGGGCTGATAAAGGCCGGGTTTAAGGCCAACCAATGGATCCTTGGCGCGATGATGCCGCCAGACGCGCACCGAAATATAACTGGCGCCGACGATGATGGCCGTCACAATCAGAGCCAGCGCGATGCGCCAATCGAGTCGCGATATCTGGAACAACAGCGGGTCGAAGAAACCCGACCGCTTGCCCAGCAGACTGGGAGGCTCGCGGAACTTCTTGGTTTGCGTCAGTTCCGCCTCCAGATCGCGCATCACCGCCGGCGTGTCGAGCTTCAGAAAATTGGCGTAGCTGCGAACGAAACCCTTGATATAGACCGGCGCGGAGAAGACGTCAAAATTACCCGCGTCCAGCGCGCGAATGTGATCCGTCTTGATTTTGGTGGCGTCCGCTACTTGATAAATCGTGAGTTTTTTCCTCTCGCGGGTCGAGCGGAGCTGTTCTGCTACGGTGGCCATCGCCCGCATTGATAGCGCTTTGGCGCAAATTAGCAATCTTCCAGATGCGGAACCGCCCCAAGTTCAGAATCGGTCGGAACGCTCGACAAACGAAAAGAAAACGCCCACACCCGCCAAATGACGGGGTGGGCGCGTGAATTCGCTGGCCGAGCGTTAGGCGACTTCCTCCGCCTCTTTGCCGACGCCGATGATATGCACCGCTTTGTACCCGCCCTTAGCCTTGAAGTACAGGATCAAAACCAGATAAAGAACCGCCATCGTCGCTGGAATCGCGGCCGTCATCTTCAGCGCCATGCGGCCGCCGTGCAGGTCGGCGTCGTGAACCTGGGTTTCCTCCGGGGTGCGAGCCGACGCGTCCTTATTGCGCACCGCGCCAACTTTGGTGCCGTCCAAGCCTTGAATCTCTGGAAACGCCAGGAAGTGATTCTTGGTCGAGGACTTGTATTGGTCGTAAACGGCGGGAGCCTTGGTCTTGAGATCATTCGAGGCGAAATAGTCCTGATTGTAGCCGATGCCCGGACCGCCCAAAAGACCCGCCGAAAGCATCCCGATCCCGCCCATGGCGCCAATCGTGATCGCGCCGCCTTTGGGGAAACGCTCGGATACCACCGCGAGCATCGTCGGCCAGAGGAAAGTTTTCCCGACGCCGTAAATGCTGGCCGCGACGACCACGAAGGCAACGGTTTCCGCGCCACTAAGGAGAGTCAACCCGGTGGCGCCACAGGCCGCGCCCACGAAGAGCAACCCCAGCGGGGAGATCTTTTCGACGATTGGTCCGGCGAAGAAGCGCAACGCGAACATCAAGCTCGACGTATAGACGAACAAGAGCAGCCCTTTGTCGCGGCTGGCCATGATATTACCGGTGATATTGCTGATCCAGCTATCGGTTCCCAACTCGACATAACCCAACAAGGCGTGGATGACCAGGAGCAAGAGCAAAACCGGAGCGGCAAATTCCGCGAGCATTTCGCCGAACGAAACGCCATGTTTGCTCGCCTCCGAGCGCGGAAACCGCTGGCCGATGCACATCAAGCCGTAGAAGACGACCGGGATCATGAAAAGGCTCATCTGAATTTCCCAGCGCACCTTTCCGACCATGAAATACGAGGCCAGCCCGCCCAAGACCAAGCCGGCGGGCCAACCCGCGTGCAGGATATTGAGGTAATGCGTCTTGTTCTTCGTGAACAACGCCGCCACCAGCGGATTAACGACCGCCTCCGCGGTGCCGTTGCCGACCGCGAAGAGGAACATGCCCCAATAGAGGCATTGGTAGGCCGCGTCTTTGCCACCCATTTTATAGAGCGGCGTCGCCGCGAGGGTCAGGATCGCCGACGCCAAATGCATCGAGAACGCAAAGATGAGCAACCGGCCGTAACCGACCTTGTCGGCGATCAGCGCTCCGAGGAGGATGATGATGCCGAAGCCGGTCAAACCACCACCGGTAATATTGCCCAAATCAGTCTGGGTGAATCCGAATTGCGATCCCCAATCCGCGAGAATGCCCGCCCGAATTGAAAAGCCGACTCCGGCCGCGAGAATGGCCATGAATCCGGCCCAGAGCAGTCGCTTCGCATTCGGCGCGCCGCCGTTATCGTTTCCGTCGCTCATAGATAGTGATGTTGGATGAGGTTTTAGTTGGTTTGCTTTGGAGGAGAATTAAACGGTGAAGGCGGGCAGCTTGACGATCGCGCCACCCTTGAGCGCCGATTGATGGGCGCAAAGGCCGACGCACGTCCAGTTGGCTGATTGGCGGGCGTTCGGGAACGGGTCGCGTTCTTCAACCAGCGCGGTCAAAAACTCATGGACCAAGTGCGGATGACTGCCGCCGTGGCCCGCGCCTTGCACGAAGCTCAAATGCGACTTCTTGCCCAAGTCATAAACGCCATGCGTCGTGAATGGCCGGATCGGTTTGGGCAGCAGCCGGGCGTAGTCCGGAACTTTGACCTTCTTGGGAATCTTCGGCTCGGGCTTCTTCGCCGTATGCAAGACGTGCGGCTCGTGCTCGATCAGCGTCCACTCAAACGAGGCCTTTGAACCATAGACGTCAATGCTCTCGCGGTACTGCCGGGCGGTGTCGAACAGCGAACGGTAGATGCGCGCGGCCAGGTCGGAATCCTTGAATTTGATATGCGTCGTCTCGACCGCAAACGGCGAATTGTACTTGCCAATCAATTCTTCGCGAATGGTGCCCGAGCCAAAGCATGAGACATATTCGGCGGTCGCCCGGGTCAGGCCGAGCACCGGACCGACGCAATGGGTCGCGTACCACATCGGGGGCAAACCGGGCCAATAATTTGGCCAGCCGTCCATGTCCTGCTGGTGGCTCGCTTGGAGGAACTGCAGCTTGCCGAGGACTCCCTTATCGTAAAGTTCCTTGATATAGAGAAATTCGCGGGCGTAAACGACCGTCTCCATCATCATGTATTTGCGCCCGGTCTTTTTGACCAAATCGACGATCTTCTTGCAGTCTTCAATCGAGGTCGCCATCGGCACGGTGCAGGCTACGTGTTTGCCCGCCTTGAGCGCGGCGATCGATTGCCAAGCATGGTCGGGAATCGGTGAATTGATATGCACCACATCCACCGCCGGGTCTTTGATCAGTTCGTTGAAATCCGCGTAGCGCTTCTCGATGCCGAAGGCGTCGCCCACCCGATCCAGCTTTTCTTTCGTGCGCTGGCAAATGGCGTACATGTTGGCGTTCGGATGCCGCTGATAAATCGGAATGAATTCGGCTCCGAAGCCCAGGCCGACGATGGCAACGTTGATCCTTTGCTGGCTCATGACATTCGAGTTAGTTGCTGCTATTTGCCCAGCCAAACGCAAAAACGTCCCCGCTCAATGGAGGTCGCGGCATCGGCAATGCGCGAATGACACCTTCCCAGCGAAAAACTGTCAACGGAAAAGTGTGGTTTTGACCGCGCGCGGGTGTGTGACGCCAAAGTAACGTGAGGGTCAGGCGGCACCTTGGATTTTGAGGTAATTGGAGTCATGGAGACGATTCCAGCACTCGTCCCACCG
>CAZFVY010000046.1:0-50775 GCA_964522665.1 uncultured Verrucomicrobiota bacterium
AAGTGGTGCCCCGGCCTGGACTTGAACCAGGAACCAATTGATTAAGAGTCAACTGCTCTGCCAATTGAGCTACCGAGGCAACCCGCTTGTCCAAAATGTGTTACGAGGAAACCGACCAGCCGTCAAGGCGCGAATCGCGGCGCGCTTTCGTGACCACCGCCGACCCGTCGCTTGGACGCCAACTCGCGCCCCTGCCGCGCTTCGCCCCAACTTCGTGACCGGTTCCGTTCGTCAACACGGGCGGTTAATATGCACGCGGAATCGCAAAGAGCAAGCCGTTTTGTCGCGATCGTTTGGCCGCGATTTGAGGCTGAAAATGCCCCCGCTTCTCGGAATCAGGCGCGCGTTGGTCGGGCCGCGACCGAACCCGAGGACGAGGGGTTCTCGGCGACGTTGGCGTCCCAATGACGACTGCCTCGGGCGCGCGCCCCGGGCGACCGCAGGTTCAGCCGAAGGACGCGCGGGCTCCATTCAGCACGGTTGAAGCTTGCCGCCGCGCACGACTTGGTAACGTTGTCCCCGCCAGACAATCTGATTGCCAAACCACGAGGCGAACCAGATCGCGACCTGCAGCAGGTCTTTGGCGAGGACCAGCCAATCGTAGAAAAACGGCGCCCGGCTGCGGGTCAGGCTTTTCTGGTGAGCGAGGGCGGTCCCCATCCGGACGACCCAACAGATCAAACAAACCAGCAAGACCTTCTTCGACGGCTCGATCGCCAGCCAAAGCAGCGGCCAGAGCGTCGCATTGCTCAAAATGCTAAAAAAGTACTGCGCGGGCCGGCAGCAGCGAATGGTTCTGGCCCAACGGAGTTGATGCGCCCACACTTCCCTAAAGCTCATCGGAGCCGACCAGCATTCCGCGACGACCGGGCAAAGTTCCAGCCGGCGACCCGCGCGATGAATCCGATTCCCAAGCTGGTAATCGTCCGCCAAAAAATCGACGAGCGCCTCGAAGCCTCCCAGCGACTGAATTTCGCCGCGCGGAAACGCCATCACGGCGCCCAGCGCGAAATCCATCGCCTTCAGGCTGCGCGCCTGCAGCACCTGACTCCAAAAATCCGCGTTGATCGCGACCGCCTCCCAGCGCATCGGCAGCGTCGCCGGGTTCGCCAGCGAGTACAGACAATTGACCAATCCCACCGTCCCTTCTCGCAACGGCGCCACCAAGCTGGCCAACAAATCCGCCGGCGCCCGCACGTCGGCGTCACTGACCACCCAAATCGGATGCTTGGCTCGCGCCTGTAATTGGACCAGCGTCGAAACTTTGCGATTCGCGCCGAGATTGCGGTCGCAGATGACCAACTCCGCGTTGCCGCGATTCGACGCCGCGATCAGCTCGTTCACCACGCGGCAGACCGGATCGTCCGGGTCGGCGACGCCGAAAAGTATTTGCACCTGCCCCCCATAGTCTTGGGCGACCCAACTGCGCAGGCACGCCGCGGTGTCAGGCTCGCAGCCCTTCAGAGGTTTAAATATCGTGACCGCCGGGGAAAACGCGGGATGTCCAATCCGCTTGTGCAACGGAAAGCGGGCCGCCGCGCGCCACTGCCAAACCGTCAGCGCAAGGCTTAACAGCGCCAGAAAACCGGGGAGGAGTGCGAGGATCATGTTAGACAAGGCCCGCCCCACGGGCGGCATCTGGTCGATTCTCGAAACTGACCCCCGGCTTGGCAAGGGCTAAATGTAAGAGAAACACCGGCACCAAGCGACGGAACCAGAACCCGCCTATAAATCCCATCCCGTCCCATTCATTCCCATTCGCCGCGGTTACGAACGAGACGCCAGCCCGCGCCTAAAACTGATCGATCGCGACGACTCGCAGGAGTTCGTCGTGGGTGGTCTGACCATTCAAGACCCGGCCCAGCCCGATCGTCCAAAGCGTTTGCATGCCCTGCTGATTGGCCACTTGCTGCAAGGCCCTGGTCGGAAGTTTCTGCAAAATGGAGTCCCGCAACACCTCGTCAACGACGAGCATCTCCGTGATCGCGTTTCGGCCCATGTAGCCGGTGTTCAGACACTCCGGGCATCCGCCGCCCCGCCGGAAAGTCGCGGTCTCGATGGCTTCCGGCGGCAGCAGGCGGAGGAACGCCGGCTCCGGTTGGTAAGGCTCCGCGCAATAGGTGCAGTTCTTGCGGATCAATCGCAGACCAATCACCCCGATGATGCTCGAGGAAAGCAGGAACGGCTCGATGTCCATGTTGATCATTCGCGCGAACACTCCCGCCGTGCTGCCGCTGTGAATCGTGCTGATGACCAAATGCCCGGTCAGGCCGGCCTGAACGGCGATCGCCGCGGTCTCCGGATCGCGAATCTCGCCGATCATGATCACCTGGGGATCTTGCCGCATTAAGGAGCGCAACGCCTTGGGGTAGCTGAATTCCTTGGCCGGATTGATCTGCGCCTGGCTGATCATTGGCAGGTTGAATTCCACCGGGTCTTCGACCGTGCTGATGCTGATGGAAACGCCATGCTTTTCGACCAAATGATGCAAGGCGGCGTAAATCGCCGTCGTCTTGCCGGAGCCGGTCGGCCCGGTCAACAGCAAGAGGCCGCTCGGCCGGCCCAGCAGTTTGACAAACATGCGGAGCGTCTCATCGTCGAAGCCCAAGGTTGCGAGGTCAAAGCTGCGGTTGCTGGGATCGAAGATGCGGACGACGATCTTCTCACCCCGCACGGTGGGGAAGACGGAGATTCGCAACTCGACGCCGCCGAGTTCCGTATTCGCCGGCGCGTGACCCTCCTGGGGCAGATCGGTCTGATACGAGATAAGATTGGCCATCACCTTGAGCCGGCCGGAAATCTTCTCCATCAGGTCCAGCGGCAAGTGAACCAACTCGTTGAGCACGCCCAGCAGCCGGATGCGGACCACCAGCGTGCTTTCCCACGGCTCGATGTGGATGTCGCTCGCGCCCGCCTTGATGGCGTCGATGATCAAATAGTTAACCAGAACCGCGACCTCAATGCCTTGTTGCGCGGAAACGGACTGCAAATAGCGTGTGGTTTCGTTCACTTGTCGATTTTCATTATGGCCTTGGCGACCGGTAATTGGCAACGAAAACGGGGCGAATCGGAGCGGAAAAGACCGCGCCCGGAACCCCGTCTCGAACCTTGGAACCCATTTCCCGCGAAATCGCTCAAAAAAAGTTTCGCCACGGACTCCCCGAAAGCTCGGATCGCGTTTTTATTCAGAATTGAACCTTTGGCGACCTGCCCCATTCAACTTGGTATAGATGCTGGTAGTGGAATGTGACGCTCAATTGCCGGTCGCGGAAGCCAGGCGGGGAGACCCGGCGGCATGGGACGCCCTGTTCAAGCGCTATCAGTTGCCGCTTTACGCCTATGTCTTTGAACTGGTCCGCCACGAGCAAACTTGCCTCGACATCGTCCAGGAGACGTTCATCAACGCCACTCGCTACCTCGGGAGTCTGCGCAATGACCAACGTTTCGGTTCCTGGTTGTTCGCGATCGCCCATCAGAAATGCATTCAACAATGGCGGAAGCCCAAGCGAGATGAAGTCCCGTGGGAGGACCCCCTGGACGAGCTCGTCGGCGCCGAAGCCGGACCCGCGGACATGATGATTCGCCAGGAACAGGAAGCCGAATTGATGGCCCGAGTCGCGGAGCTTCCCCTCGCGCAACGCTCGGTCCTGCTCCTCCATTTCATCGAGGGCTTCTCGCTCGAAGAGATTGCCCACGTGACGCAAGCGCACGTCGGAACCGTTAAGTCGCGCCTGCATTACGCCAAACGCGCCCTGCGCGAACTCCTAAAACCATGAAAACTCCCCGCGATCTATACCTGGCCAAACATCAGGCGGCGGACGCCAAATTGGATCAGATTCGCGCCGCCACGATCAGCCGGCTTGGCACGCCGGTTTCCGCCGTCAAAGAGCGGCCGGAGGCGGCGCCGAACGCCTCGCCGTGGTGGATCACCCTCCTGCGGCCATTCCGGCTTCACCTGGCGGGATTGGCCGCAGTATGGACGGCGATTCTGGCGTTCAATCTGACCACGCCCGCGTCGCCTCCGAACGCATTTGCCGCCGTCAAGCCGACCGCCCGCGAGTTGATCCTGGCGTTGGTCCAAAAACATCGCCTTTTGGCGCAACTGGCCGATTTTGACCCGCCGAGTCCCGCGGAACCAACCAAGCCAACGCCCGACGGGCCGCGCGGCCAGCTCCGCATCGAGATGATCGTCGTCTAAACGCTCCCAGACCACCACGAATCGCAAACATTATGCCCTCCACCGCTCCCGAAAAATCGCTCGTCCGCCGCAGCCCAATACTGCGGGCGATTCGCTGGTGGACGCTGCGGCGCCTCTCCCTCACGATCGCGTGGGTCGCGACCCTCGTCATCCTCCTGCATTCGATCTACCTCTGGCGCGGCAAGCGGGCCTGGCTGGCGTACGTCAAGGAAGTCACGGCCCGCGGCGAAACGTTGGATCCCAACGCCTTCGTTCCGGCGCCTGTGCCAGATGAGCAGAATTTCGCGATGACCCCGCTCCTGGCGCCGCTTTGCGATTACGAATGGGACAGCCGCAGCAATCACTGGCGCTGGCGGAACGAGGCCGCCTACCAGCGGACGATGGAATTCGGCGCCGCGTTCAGTTGGCCGACGGAAAACCGGACGATCAAAGAACTGATGTTGCCGGCCGTCGGCGCCGAGAACGGCATCATCACCAATTCCGCCGCGCGGGCGGCGGCCGCGACAGTGGTTTTGCGGAAACTCAAAGAATACGAACCTCAACTCGACGAGCTGCGCCAGGCCAGTCACCGCCCGTTCTCGCGGTTCAATATCCACTACGACAATGACCTCGCCGGCGACGTCCTGCTCCCCCACCTCGATATTCTCCGTCGCGCCGGCAAGATCATTAGCCTGCGCGCTTCCGCCGAGTTGGCGTTGGGTCAAGGCGAGGCCGCTTTCGCCGACATCGATCTAATTCTCTCTCTGGCCAACGCGAGCCGCGCCGAGCCGTTCCTCTTTTCCCAATTCCAGCGCGTCGGGCTGCTTCGCGAGGCCCTGCGAGTCATCCGCGAGGGATTAGCCACGCGGCTTTGGACCGGCCCACAGTGGCAACGGCTCCAGGGCGAATTGGAACCGCTCAACTTGCTGGCCGACCTGTCTCGAACGCAACGAGCCGACCTCGCGCAACAGAACCACATTCTCGATCAGTTGCGGGAAGCGCGGAATTGGAAACTCTTCCTTTTCGGCTCCGAGCAGGCCAGCGGCGACCCGGTGCAATCGGCCATCGGTTTCGTGGTCGAATTGCTTCCCCGCGGCTGGTTCTACCTCAATCAACTGGAATTCAACCGGCTCTATCACGACCGTGTGCTCCCTGGACTGAACCCGCAGGCCAGGCGGGTTTATCCAAGCGTCATTTCCACGAACCAAACGAGCCTTGAGGCGGCGGCCAGAAGTCCGTTACGGGCCATCGCGCACAACCAACTCTTTGGCATGCTGCTGCTTTTCAAATCTGGCTCCCCGGCGAACTTTGATTTGCAGTTCGCCCGGTTTCAGTGCGAGCTGGACCAGGCGGTTATTGCGTGCGGCTTGGAGCGCTACCGCCTGGTGAATAACGCCTATCCGGAAACTCTGGCCGAGCTAACGCCCCGATACCTCGACCAACTCCCGCATGACCTCATCGGCGGCGAACCGCTCCACTATCGTCGGCAGACGGACGGCGCCTACCTGCTCTATTCGATCGGCTGGAACGAACGGGATGACCACGGGGTCCAACGCCCACTCCGCGCCGCGAAAAGCTCCTGGTCCGTCGATCGCGACGGAGATTGGGTATGGTAACGCCGACTGAAACTCTCACCCGCCTTCCGAACGCCCACCGGACGGATGAGGCTTCCAATTCTCCTCTTCGCCGAACGGATTCAAAGCCGGCCATTGAGGTAAACAATTTTACCAAGACTTACGGCGACTACACGGCGGTCGCCGACCTCTCGTTTGGCGTCAACCCCGGGGAAATCGTCGGTTTAGTGGGAGCCAATGGCGCCGGCAAGACGACCACCCTGCGGGCGTTAACCGGTATCCTCCGCCCGACCGCCGGTGAATTGCGCATCTGCGGCCACGACGTTCTGCGCGAGCCGATCGCCGCCAAACGCAAAATGGCTTACATCCCCGACACCTCCCATCCGTTTGAACTGCTCACCGTCACGGAGCATCTCCATTTCATTGCCTTGGCGTACCACGTTGAAAATGCTCCGGCAAAATACGCGGAGCTGCTCGCCGAGCTGGACTTGACCGAGAAACGGCATGCGCCGGCGGCGACCCTGTCTCGCGGCATGACGCAAAAGCTCGCGCTCGCCTGCGCGTTCATCCGGGAACCACGGGTGATCATCCTGGACGAACCATTGACCGGGCTGGACCCTCGCGGCATTCGCAATATGAAAGACTCCATCCGCCGCCGCGCCGCCGCCGGGACCGCGTTCCTGCTTTCGTCGCATCTGTTGGAACTGGTTGAACTTCTGTGCGACCGCGTGCTCATCATCCACGGCGGGCGAAAGGTCGCCTTCGGACCACTGGAGGAGATTCGCGAGGGAGTGAAAATGACCGCCGACGCCACCCTTGAAGAGGTGTTTTTCGCGGTGACGAAAAAATCAGCGTCGGCCGGCTGACGGCGGGCCTGCCGACACATGCCATGAATCGCGCCTTGCTCTACCTGGAACGAGTTCACTGGCAGCGGCGCGGCGGCGCCTTCCTGCGCGGCTTGCGCCGCCCCACCCGTTTGCTCGGCCTGATGGCCGCGGTCGGCGCCGGCGCCTTGCTCGTTCGCCTGCGCGGGCTCCCGACGTTTGACGCGCTTTGCCGCCTGCCGTCGTTGCTCATCCTTGGCTCCGTATTGCTCGCGGCGACGACGTTTCGCGCGTTCATGCGGCGTGGACTGGGCTTGACCCGAGCCGAAGCGGAGTTTGTTTTGAGCGGCCCGTTTGAAACGCGGGAACTTCTGCTCTATCGCTGGCTCCCCGCCTATGCGTATTCGCTCCTCACCGGCGCCGCTTTTCTCGCGCTGTTTCGGACTCATCTCGAAAATCCGCTCCTCACCGCCGCGACTCTCACGGCGTTCCAGATTGCGTGCCATCATTTGGCGAGCGCGGTCGCGCTTTACGCCGATTCCCTCCCCGACTCGGCCTACCGACGCCTGCGACCGATGGTCGTCGGCGCAGCGGGGCTGTTGTTCGCCGTTGGCGCCGGCGCCATCGTGCTGGCCAGTAAAGCGATGTACTTGACGTCGCCGTTGCCGGCCCCCTTGGAGACTCTGTTGACCGCGGGCTGGGCGCGACTGGCCTTCTGGCCACAGGTGGACTTGCTCGACCTCGGCACGGCGCCGGCCCTCCGAGACGCTTCACTCGGCCTGGTCAACCCCCTCCTCGAAACGTCCAGCTTGGCGCTTTGTCAGTGGGCCGGGTTCTTCAGCCTCGGAGCGGCAGCGCTGCTGAGTCCGCGCCTGGCCTACCGTTTCGGCGGCGGCTTCCGAGAACGGCGCGATGCCGATCCAATAGTGGAAGCTCAAGGCGGGGATCCCGCCACGAAGTTCCGCGGCTCTGAGTCCGGCCTCGGCGAAGCGGCTCGCTCCGCTGGCATTCCCGCGCTGCGCGCCTTTCGCGGAGCCGGTTCGATGGCCTGGAAAAATTTGCTTAACGCCCGGCGATCAATCCGGGAAGTCGCCTACGGCTTCATCGTGACGGCCGTTTATTCGGCGGCGGTTTTCTGCTTCCTTGATGGCTACGAATCCGAAATCCTCGTCAGCGCCGTCGCCCTGTATCTTGGCTTTCTGCCGCTTTTACTGCACCGCGCGTTCCCGTTCGATTTCCGCGCTGACGGAACCCGGCTTTGGGAGCATCACACGTTGCCGTTTCCGCCGGTTGCCCACGCCGCGGGCCAGCTCGCGATTCCCTGCGCGCTGATGTTAATCTGCCAAGCGCTCGCCGTTTTGACGTTCTGCCTGCTCGGTCAGGCGCCACCGGCCAAAACCCTCGGCTTCATGGCTGCCAGCTATCCAGCCATCATCGTCGCGTTAAGCGCCGCGGGGAATCTTCACTTTCTCTTCTTCCTCCCCAAAGGCGGAAGCGACGGCTCCAGTGAAGGGTCGGGCGCCTTGCCACGAGCCTTATTCGCGGTCGGCCTGACGGCCCTCGCCGTCGGACCCGCCATTCTAACTTACTTCAAGCTGAATCCCCGCGGGACCGCGAACGCGCTGAACGGCGCCATCGCGGTCCAGTATGCCCTCGATCTGGTCTTGATTTTGATGCTCGCGCAATTGTTCAAACGAATGGAGCCGTCAGATTAACCTCATGCGCCCGACGACGCGATCAGCCTCACCCCAAACGGCCAAAACGCCCGCCGCGGTATGGCGCCACGTCACCAATATTTTCGTCGCGCCGGGTGACGTCTTTGACGAGTTGCTCGCCGCGCCGCGTAGCATTGCCAATTGGCTCGTTCCCCTTCTCCTTGTCAACGTGGTCGGCGTCGCGGCCCTGGCGGCGTTCGTCCATCTGCCCTTTTTTCAGCCGCGGATGAAGTCCATGGGAATGTACCAACTGCGCGAAAACGCGACCGAGAACCTGATTCAGTCATGGCACGCGGAGTGGGACTTGCGGGACGAATACGCTCGTGAAATGACCCTGTTGGGCGGCTCGATCACCATCGTCGTCTCGACCTTCGCTGGCGCATATTGGTCGGCGCTGGTTCTCTGGGGCCTGGCGCGGGCGCTTTTCCAAACCCGCCTGGACTTTATGAAAGTCGTCGAACTGACCGCCGCAACGGGCGTCATCCTGGGGCTGGGAACCATCGTGACCATCCTGCTCGTGCTCGCGACCGGCAACGCGTCGATCAAGCCTGCTTTGGGGCCGCTAAACCTTTTTGAATTGTGGAGCGCCGCTGCGCTGGCGACCGCGCTCGCTCGCGTCACCGCCGCCTCGTTCGGCGAGGCCGCGTTCTGGGTATTTGTTTACTGGATCGCGCTCAAGCTCCTGATCTGCGCGCTGAGCGTGCCGGCGCCCGCTTAAGCGCCGGCCCTAACGATGACGGGCCACGAAATTCGCCATGCGCTCCGCGGCGATCTGAATTTGGTCCAACGCCGTCGCGAAACAACAACGCAAGAAACCCTCGCCGCACTCCCCGAACGCGCTGCCGGGCACGCACGCGACCTTTTCCTCTTCGAGCAGTTTCACGGCGAACTCCTTCGACGTCAGCCCGGTTGAACGAATGCACGGGAACGCGTAAAACGACCCTCGCGGAAGATGGCACGCAAGCCCCATGTCATTGAAAGCGCGCACGATAAAGTTGCGCCGCGCGCGGTAATGCTCGCGCATCTCCGCGGTGTCCGGCTCGCCGCGCAGGAGCGCCTCGACGGCCGCCTCCTGGCTGATGATGCTCGCGCAGAGCATCGAATACTGGTGCACCCGCATCATCGCCTCAATGATCTCCGCCGGTCCGCACGCGTACCCGATGCGGAAGCCCGTCATGGCGTAAGCCTTGGAAAACCCGTGCAGAAAAATCGTCCGTTCGCGCATGCCGGGGAGCGCGGCGATGCTGCAATGTTCCCCCTCGAAGACGAGTTCGGAATAAATCTCATCGGTGATGACCAGCAGATTGTGCCGCAGTACTACGTCGGCGATTTTCAGCAGTTCGGCCCGCGTCATCGTGCCGCCCGTCGGATTGGTCGGGAAATTCAGCATCAACGCCTTGCTGCGCGGCGTGACCGCCCGCTCGATCGCCTCCGCCGTCACCGCGAAGCCGTTCTCCGCTGCGCAGGCCACCACCACCGGCACGCCGTGCGTCAGCTTCACGCTCGGTGAATAGCTGACGTAGCACGGCTCGTGATAAATGATCTCATCGCCGGGATCGATCACCGCCCGCAACGCGAGGTCCAAGGCCTCACTGACCCCCACCGTGACCAGAACCTGACGGTGCGGATCGTAACTGACGCCGAAATTGCGCTCAACATTAGCGCTAATGGCGGAGCGGAGCTTGAGCAAACCCAGATTTGACGTGTAACTGGTTTTGCCCCGCTCGAGCGCGTAAATCGCCGCCTCGCGGATGTGCCACGGGGTGACGAAATCCGGCTCACCCACGCCGAGCGAAATCACGCCGGCCTGGTTCTGCACCAGTTCAAAAAACTCGCGAATGCCGGAACGCGGAATATCCGCGACGTGCCGGGCGATGAATCCTTGCGATTGAAACGGAGGCGCCATAAGTGGGGTCTGGTTAGGGTTTCACGAAGCTCGGCCAGCCCGGAGCCTAGGCCAGCCGCCGGACCAGTCGAAAAATTACGCGGCCGCTTGATCCTGCTTGCGGCGGATCAAGGGCTTGGCCTCGCCGAGCACGGCGGGCTGAGTGACTTTCACCGACAAGACGTCGTCGCTGTTCGGGATCTCGTACATGACGTCCAGCATGAGCTTTTCTAAGAGACTGCGCAACGCCCGCGCTCCGGTGCCTTTTTTGAGCGCCTGGACCGCCAGTTCACGCAATGCCTCCGCAGTGAACTCCAGCTCGACCCCTTCCATCGCCATCAGCTTCACGAACTGCTTGGTCAGCGCGTTCTTCGGCTGGGTCAGGATTTGCACCAACTGATCCTCGGTCAATTCCTCGAGCACCGTCACCATCGGCAGGCGGCCGATGAACTCGGGAATAAACCCGTAGGCTAACAGGTCCTCCGGCTCCACGTATTGCAATACTTCGCGCGGTTGCGCGGTGGCCATCTTCAGCCGGTGCTCGACCGCGCCGAAGCCCATGACGCGGTTGCCCAGGCGCCGCTGGATGATCTTCTCCAGATCGACGAACGCGCCGCCGCAAATGAACAATATGCTGTTCGTGTCCACCCGGATATATTCCTGCTGCGGATGTTTGCGCCCGCCCTGCGGCGGAACGTTGCAAATCGTCCCTTCGAGGATTTTCAGCAGGGCCTGCTGCACGCCTTCGCCCGAGACGTCGCGCGTGATGGAAACGTTTTCGGTTTTCCGGGAAATCTTGTCGATCTCGTCAATATAGACGATCCCCATTTGCGCCCGCTTGACGTCGTAGTCCGCGTTTTGGAGCAAGCGCAGAATGATGTTCTCGACGTCCTCGCCCACGTAGCCAGCCTCGGTCAGCGTGGTGGCGTCGGCGATCGCGAAGGGCACGTCCAGAATCTTGGCCAGCGTCCGCGCGAGCAAAGTCTTGCCTGACCCGGTCGGGCCGATGACGAGGATGTTGCTCTTCTCGATTTCGACATCGTCGTGCATGCCGGTCGGAACCTCGACGCCGGCCGGCCGATTCGTGGGGCCGCCGTTGTCGATCTGGATCCGCTTGTAATGGTTATGCACCGCCACCGAGAGCGTCTTCTTCGCGTGCTCCTGCCCGATGCAATGCAGGTCAAGCTGGCGCTTGATTTCGCACGGCTTGGGAACGTTGATCTTGGGCGAAGTCTTTTTTGCCTCCGCGCGCAGCTCCTTGTCGAGCGCCGTTTTGCAGAGGACGATGCAACTGTCGCAAATGTACACGCCCGGCCCCTGAATCAGCTTCTTCACTTCCGCGTGCGATTTGCCGCAGAAGCTGCAGAGCGTCAGTTGATTTGGGCGCGCCATGGCCGATTAAGCTATATCCAGTTTCGATTCTCAGGTCCAAGCCCAGTTCGGCTCCAGAGCCGACGGCGGGACTCGTACGACTTCTTATTTGTCCATTGGCGCTCCGTCCGTCAAGCCTGGGATTTCCTTGCGGGACTTGACGAC
This sequence comes from uncultured Verrucomicrobiota bacterium, assembly GCA_964522665.1. Lineage (GTDB taxonomy): Bacteria > Verrucomicrobiota > Verrucomicrobiia > Limisphaerales > CAZFVY01 > CAZFVY01. The sequence goes on from CAZFVY010000046.1 coordinate 11,712, forward strand.
CTCGTCCACCAAGCCGTAGGTCTTGGCTTCCTCGGCGCTCATAAAGTTATCGCGATCGCAGTCTTTCTCGACCTGTTCGACCGGTCTGCCGGTGTGGCGCGAGATGATCGCGTTCAAGCGGCCCTTGAGTTTGAGCATGTACTTGACTCGAATCTCGACGTCGCTGGCGGCGCCCTCGGCGCCACCGAGGACTTGGTGAATCATGATGTTGGCATTCGGCAACGCGTAGCGTTTACCTTTGGTCCCACCGCACAGCAAGACCGCGCCCATGCTGGCCGCCTGGCCGATGCAGTAGGTATTCACGTCGCACGTCAGAAATTGCATCGTGTCATACACGGCCAACCCCGCGGTGACGCTGCCACCGGGCGAATTAATGTAAAGATGGATGTCCTTCTTCGGGTCGGTCATCTGCAGAAACAGCAGTTGCGCGATAATGACGTTGGCGACCGCGTCATCGACCGGCGTGCCCAAGAACACGATCCGATCCACGAGCAAACGGGAATAGATGTCGTAACCACGTTCACCGCGGCCCGTCTGCTCGACGACGTAAGGGACTAAAAAGTTTTGCATGATATTCAGATTTCCAAACTTCTGTCGCAACCTAACGAAGGGTATGGGGGGCGTCAAGCGCGCTCCCGTTGATTTCTTCCGCGATTGAAGCGCGACGCGAGAGTCGGTCCGCGCGCGCTTTCACAAGGGAGATTCTGAAGTTAACCAGTCTGATTCTCGACCGGAGCTTGGCTGGCCCGGAGCCTGGTCAGGGCCGCCAGCGCCGCCTCGCCTTCCGCGGTCTTCTTGCTCTTGCCCCTGCCGCGCCCCAGTTCGACCCCGTCATGGAACACCGCGCACTCGAACAGCCGGTCGTGATCCGGGCCGGTCACCGATTCGATCTGGTAACGCGGCGGGTCCGGCGACTTTGATTGCAGCATTTCCTGAAGTTCGCCCTTGGGATTATCGAGATGGGGGATGACCCCCTGCCCCTGGAACATATCCTGAAATTGCCGCAAGACGATTTCCGAAGCCGCCGGAAATCCGCCGTCCAGGAACACCGCCCCCAGCACCGCCTCAAACGCGTCCGCCAGCGTCGAGGGCCGTTCCCGACCGCCACTGGTATCCTCCCCGCGGCTCAGGACCAGGTAACCGCCGAGTTCCAGGCGCTGGCCTAATTCGGCAAGCGTCCGCCGATTGACCAGGTGGGCGCGGGCCTTGGTTAGCGGGCCTTCGTTCACCGTCGGATATTGCAAAAAGAGTTCCCGGGTCAAAATCAATTGCAGGACCGCGTCGCCGAGAAACTCCAGCCTTTGATTGTGCTGGCTGACCCCGGCCTGCTCATGCACGGCGGAAGGATGCGTCAACGCGAGGCGCAACAAGTCGAGATTTTGAAATTCATAGCCGAGCCGTTCTTGCAGCGCCGAAAGGTCCGCGGTCATGGGGAGACAAAGCCCGGCGGTCAAGCCGTCGTCGGCGTTTGAGCCAGCGCCGCCTCGGGTTCGACGGGGCCGTCTGGACTCGCTTCGGCGGGTTCCGCGGGCGGTTCGGCCGGTGGCGCCTCGACCACCATGTTCGCCGGCCCGCCGGACGGTTTCAGTCCGTGCTCCAACAAATCGGCGACGTCGCGCTGCACCGCCTCCAGGCGGTCCATTTGCAGGTTGGGATCGGGCACGGTAAAGACTTCTCCCGTGCGCGCGTGTTCATAGACGAAAATCCGCTGTCCGTCCTGCTGGAGTTGCGCCTTGATCTTCAGCGTCCGCTTCCGCTCCAGCATCACGGCGATGATATAGCACGCGGCCGCATGGGCGGGATCGTTTTGCTCGGTGAGTTTGCGCAACAGCGTCTCGGCGGTTTCCTTTTGAATCGCCTCCGCCGGAGCGGCGGGCGGCGTCTCAAATACGCCCTGCCAATGAGAGACGAAACCTTTGCGGTCGTTGGCGCCCTGGCTGTACTGGGACTCCCAGCAGCCGCCGCAGACGTCCAGGCGCTCGTAGCGGTGTTTCTCGTCGAAGAGCAGGGTATGGTACGATTCCTTGTCCGCAAAAGGCTTGGCGCAGGCCTGACATGCGCGGGCGCGCGCCTGAAGATTCCACTCAATCATGAATAAAGTTGTTAACAATGCGCTACGGCGCTTATGCTCGCTTCAGTATCACAGACGCAACCCGAACTGCAATCCCATTCAAATGAACCCTGAATTGTCGCATAAGTTGACCCAGGTCCGCAAGCTGCTCGAAACCGCGGGCGCCGACGCCGCCCTTTTCGGACGGCAGCCGAATTTCTCCTGGCTCGCCTGCGGAGGCGAGGCGCACATTCCGTTGAACACCGACCGCTCGTTTGGTCAACTGCTGGTCACTCGCGACCGTTTTTATGTCCTGGCGAACCGGATCGAAATGGGCCGCCTCCAAGCCGAGGTCCTGGCCGGGCTTGGCGCGGAGTCGCTTCTTTTTGAATGGTACGATCCGAAAGGCGCCGTCAACGCCCTCGCGGAAGTCGTCTCTCCGAAAAAAGTCATCTCGGACACCGGCGATTGGGGCGCCCGCCTCCGCCCCGAGCTTTTCGCCCCGCTGCGGTATTCCTTGCGCGCCGCCGAAGTCAAACGCTACCGGGCGCTGGGTCGCGCCGCCGAGAGCGCGTTGCGCGCCGCCTGCCTGGCCATCGAACCCGGGCAAAGTGAGTTCCAAATAGCCGGCCGCGTCGCCGAGGAATGCTGGCCCCGGAACCTTACCCCCGTGGTCCTGCTGGTGGCGACGGACGACCGGATTCGCCGTTTTCGGCACCCGCTGCCAACGACCAAGAAACTGCGCCGCCACGCCATGCTCGTTCTGTGCGCGCGTCAGCATGGCTTGATCGTGGCCTTAACTCGGATCGTCCACTTCGGCAAAACGTCGGCCGACCTCGTCAAGCGCCACGCCAGCGTCTGCGCGGTGGACGTGGCGTTGAACGAGAGCACGCGGGTCGGCACGCCCGTGCGGGAAGTCTTCCGGCGCGGCGTGTTGGAATACGAACGCCAGGGTTTCCCGACCGAGTGGCATTTGCATCACCAGGGTGGCCCGTGCGGCTACGAAGGCCGTGACTACCTAGGCACGCCGACGGCGAACGGCGTCGTCCAGGAGAATCAGCCCTTCGCTTGGAACCCCTCGATCACGGGCACGAAATGCGAAGACACGATACTGGCGACCACCAAAGGCCCGCAAGTCATCACGGCGGCCCAAGACTGGCCGATGGTGAAGGTCGAATGGAACGGTCAAACCGCTTTGCGGCCGGATATCCTGGTTCGTTGAGTCGGACCGAGCGTCCCGAGCTAGCCAAGGTCGCACACGATCAGGAGGCCGGGGCTTAGACGATCTCGACCGGACATTTCGGCAACGCGTCGATAAATGCCTGGCCGTACCGCTTGGTCAACAGCCGGTTGTCCAACACGACGACAATTCCTTTGTCCGTCTTGCTTCGGATCAACCGGCCGACCCCTTGCCGGAATTTTAAAATGGCCTCGGGCAGCGAGAACTCCATGAAGGCATTCCCGCCTCGCCCTTCGATATTCTCGATGCGCGCCTCGATCAACGGATGATCCGGCACCGCGAACGGCAGCCGGGTGATAATGACGTTGGAGAGAGCTTCGCCCGGGACATCAACCCCTTGCCAAAAGCTGTCCGTTCCGAATAGGACTGAGTCGCGGTCCTCCTTGAACTTTTGCAGCATTAACGAGCGCGGCGTGCCCGCGCCTTGCACGAAACATTGGAGGCCCAGCCGGTCAAAAAATGGCTCCAGCATTCCGGCGACCTCCTGCATCAGTTTGAAATTGGTGAACAAGACGAAGGCCTTGCCGTGGGTCATTTTGATGAAATGCTCGATCCAATGCGCCAACTGATCCCGATACTCGCGTTCCCGCGGGTCGGGCATCTTGTTCACCACGTAGAGCTTCATTTGCTCCTGGTAGTCGAATGGCGAACCGACCTGCAGCCGCGTCGCGTTTTCCGCCCCCACCCGCTTGACGAAATACTCCAAACCGGTCGCGCCACCTGGTCCCGCTGAGGCGCGGCGGCCAACTTCCGGCTCTCCGCGCTCATTTCCCTGCTGGATAGCCGCCGGCTTCGCCGGCGCCCGGTCGGCTTCCGCCACCGCCAGGGTCGCGCTGGTCATGATGACCGATGTGTCGGACGAAAAAAGCCGGCGCCGCAAATACTCCGCCACATCCACCGGCGCCGCGTTCAGCGTGATCGTCCGTTGCAGTTTGCCCGCGCGCTCAACCCAATAGACGTTTTCCTCCGCGTCCTGGCTCAGAAACATCGCGACCCCGTTGCGGATTTCCAGGAGCCGCCGATTGCATTCGAGCAATTCCTGCGCGGTATCCTTGTCCTCGCACAGCTTGATGAGATTGCTCACCGACTCGCGCAACCGTTGAATCGGCAGCGTCAGATTATCCTCCACCAAATCGGGGCGCCGGACGCGCACGACGTTCCACGCGCGACCGCTTTTTCCGCTCGACGACGCCGGGTTTCCGGCGCGACGGGCCGCCGCGTCGAGCGCCTCGCACTGTTCCTCAACGCCGGCAAAGAACTTGTCCGCCTCGCTCAGCAGGCTGTCCACCAGAGCCACGTCCGGCCCCCGCCGCAGCGTGGCCAGCAACCCCTTTTCCGTGCGCGGATTCCACAGCCGATGCACCGCGTAGCGAACCTGCCCGCTCGAAACGCCCACGCCAATGTGCTTGGCGGCGACGTGTTCCAATTGATGCGCCTCGTCAAAAACCACGAAATCATTCTTGAACAGCACGCCGCCCTCGACCTCCTCCTCCAGTCCCGCCAAGTGCAGAAAGAACAGCGTGTGATTGAGCACCACGACGTCCGCCGAGAGAATCCGGCTGCGGACGCGTTGGAAAAAGCAGACCCCATGTTCCTTGGCGAAGTCCGATTGATGCCCGCAAAGCTTGGGCGAGCAAAGTCCCCGCTCGGAGCAGACCTGCTGCCAGACGCGCGGGTCCGGCTCTTCCTCAAAATCGGAGAGGCTCCCGTCGGTCGTCGTCTTCGACCATTCGTAAATGCGTTCCAATTCCTTCGCTTCCGGCGAGGTGAACAGGCTCCCAGATTGCTCGAACGCCCGCGCAAGGCGCCGCTTGCAGACGTAATTATGCCGGCCTTTCAACATCGTGAACGCAAACTTTACCGGCAGGATCTGCGCCAGCATCGGCAGGTCCTTTTCGATCAACTGCTCCTGCAAATTGATCGTGTAGGTCGAGATGATCGCCTTCTTGTGGTTCGCGACCGCGAAGAGAATCGACGGGATCAGGTACGCGAGGCTCTTGCCAACGCCTGTGCCGCCCTCGACCGCCAGATTCTCATTGCGCAGCAACGCCTGCGCGACCGCCACCGCCATGCGCTGCTGTTGCGGCCGGTACTCGAAGCAACTCGCCTTGGAGAGTATCCCCTCCGGCGAGAAGATCGCCTGGACCTGATTGACCAGGTCGGCGCCAGTCGCGGCCGCCTCCGGATCGAGAAAGCTGATCATGTCACCCGGCCGGCCGGCGGCGTAGCGGTAGAGTTCATGCGTCGGACGCGCTCAAACGCCACGTGGGCGGCGCACCACGACCTCTTGCGCCGCGCGATTCTTCGCGATCATGTTCGCCGGCAGAATCCCCCGCCAACTCATGTTCGGATAAACCACCGAACCACGACCAATAATGCTGCCCGGGTTCAAGACCGAATTGCAACCAATGTCGGTCCGGTCACCCAAGAGCGCCCCGAACTTTCTCAGCCCGGTATCAAACGGCGCGCCATCAAGATCCACCGTCACATTGCCCGACACCAGTTTGACGTTCGAAATCTTTACCCCAGCCCCGAGGTGGGCCTTGAAGCCAAAAATGGAATCGCCGACGTAGCTGAAGTGGGGAACCTGGCAACCGTTGAACAGGAGCGTCTGTTTCAACTCGCACGCGTTTCCCACCACGCAATTGTCGCCTACGATTACATGGTCGCGAATATAGGCATTGTGCCGGATTTCGCAGTTTTTGCCGATGATCGCGGGTCCCTTGATCATGACGCCGTCCTCGACCAACGTCCCTTCTCCAATAAAAACCTGTTCGCCGATATAGGCGCGCCCTTCGCACCGATTGTGGAGAGCCGGGCGGACATTTGCCTCGACGTAGGCCTTGAGCTTTTTGAGCGCGTCCCAGGCGTACTCGCAGCCCGCGAACAACTCCGCGTGCTCCGTCTGGCTCAGGTCAAAAAGGTCGGTCGGCTTGAACACGTCACAAAGTTACCCAATCACCTTCCCACCGCAAGGGCGTATTCCGGCGCGCCAATCTTGCGCGCGCCCAGACTCGCCCGACCCGCGCCGCCGAACGCCGCCGCGGGGTTCAAAAATGGTTTCCAAACGCTCGTGGCGTGCTAACTTATTACCCATGAAATATCGGACGATTAGCAACACGAACATCAAAGTCTCGGAAGTCGGCTTCGGGCTTTGGACCGTTTCCACCGGTTGGTGGGGGAAATTCACGGATGGCGAGGCGATCACGATGATGCAGAAGGCCTTCGACATGGGCATCACTCTTTTCGACGCCGCCGACACCTACGGCAACGGCAAAAGCGAAGAATTCCTGGCCAAGGCCTTCGAGAAACAGCGCGACGAAATCGTCATCGCGACCAAGGTCGGCTACGACTTTTACAACCACGGCGGCGAGCGCAAGGGACAACGCGAGATCCCGCAGGATTTTTCGCCCGCGTTCATCCGCTTCGCGGTCGAACAGGCGCTCAAACGCTTGCATACCGACCGGATCGACATCCTCCAGCTGCACAATATACGACAGGAACAGGTCGCCGACGATTCCATTTGGGAAACGCTCGCGGCGCTCGAAAAGGAAGGCAAAATCCTCTCCTCCGGCGCCGCCCTCGGGCCGGCCATCGGCTGGCTCTACGAAGGGATTGACTGTGTCCAGAAACGCAACCCGACGATCCTGCAGCACATCTACAACGCGCTCGAGCAATTCCCGGGCAATCACCTGCATGCCGCCGCGTACGCGAAGTTGCCGACCCCGGAGGCGACGGTCGATGACTTGCCGGAGTTCAAGCACGGCCGGATGGAGATCGAGCCGCAATTGAAAACCCGTTTCCTGATCCGCGTCCCGCACAGCTCTGGCATGTTGGAAGGCAAATACACCGAAGACACGGTCTTCGCGCCCGACGACCATCGCTCGCATCGGCCCCGTTCCTGGCTGATCAACGGGTTGAAGAAGATCAAGACGCTGGAGTTTCTCACCGGCAAAGAGACCGGACGGACGCTCGGCCAAGCCGCTCTGCAGTGGCTGTTGGCGGAAAAAACCGTCGCCTCCTGCCTGCCGAATATCTACAACGAAGAGCAAATGCGCGAGTTCGCGGAAGCGACCGAAAAGAATCCGATCACCCGCGAGGAACTCGATCGGATCGAAGAACTGCACGAGCAGAATTTCGGCGTCGCCGAAGAATCCGGCAAATACAAGGGCACGATGGAGCGGGAATTGGCCGGCCGGTGAAGGACTCGTACATCGCCGCCAAGGAACGCTGGGCGCGCAAGATGGCTGGGCAGGAAAAGCCCGCCACGCGCTCGGTGGACCGCCTGCCGCCGGGACAACGCCAGGTGCATAACTTCCCGGTGCTCGACCTGGGCGTCCACCCCGATATCCCCCTGGACAAGTGGGAACTCAAGATCCACGGCCACGTCGAAAACCCAATGACGTTGAGCTGGGAACAATTCCTGGCCCTGCCGCAATTCAAGGACGTGAGCGACTTTCACTGCGTCACTACCTGGAGCCAGTATGACATGGAGTGGGAAGGCGTCGCCTTCTTCACGATCGCCGATTTGGTCCGACCAAAGCCCGAGGCCACCCATGTCTTTTTCAAAAGCTACGACGGTTATTCGACCAATAATCCGCTCGAAGTCTGCCTCGACGATGACGTCCTCATTGCGCATCGCTGGCGGGGCGAGCCGGTTTCCAAAGAGCACGGCGGACCAGCGCGAGTGATCATCCCCAAGCGCTATGCGTGGAAAGGCGCCAAATTCATTCGGGAAATTACGTTCTTAGACCGCGACATTCTCGGTTTTTGGGAAGTGCGCGGCTATTCGAATACGGCCGATCCGTGGACGGAAGATCGTTTTTCTTGAGTCGGGTCAAGTGAGGTGGCCACGACCTCTTTTCGACCCTGCCGACGAACGGAGGCGGCGGGCTAAACGTTCCGGACGAATAACTTCCCCGGCAGTTGCTTCACGAGCCGCTTCATTTCCAATCCAAGCAGCGCCACCGAGACGGTCGAGGTTGGGAGTCCACTCTGTCGAATCACTTCGTCGATGCTCGATTCCTCCTCCCGCAGCACGTCGTAAACCGTCTGCTCGGTCTCCGACAAAGTCAGCCCGGGCGCCGCGCCCGTCTGGCCTTCGAGCTTGGCGCGATGGGTCGCAGGAAAGAGATACTCGAATTCGCTCAGGATGTCCTCGGCGCCCTCGCACAACTTCGCGCCCCGCTTGATCAAATCGTGACAACCCTTGCTCCGCGGCGAATCAATCCGACCGGGGACCGCGAATACCTGCCGCCCATAATCCACCGCCATCCCCGCCGTAATGAGCGCCCCGCTCGTCAGATTGGCTTCGACCACGACCGTTCCAAGCGTCAGGCCGGCAACGATGCGATTGCGAATTGGAAATGATTGTTTGTCCGCCTTCCGATTGAACGGGAATTGCGTGATCAACGCGCCATTGGCCGCAATCCGCTCGAAAAGCGCCGCGTTCTCGGTCGGGAACACCAGATTGATACCCGTGCCCAGAACCGCGATCGTCCGCCCTTTCGCGTTGAGCGCCCCTTGATGCGCCGCGGTGTCGATCCCCCGGGCGCCGCCGCTGACCACCGTGATGCCGACGTAAGCAAGCTGGTAGGCAAGTTTGCGCGCCGTCTCGGTTCCGTAATAAGTGGTCTGCCGCGAGCCGACGATGGCCACGCCGTTCTTGTCTTTCGCGGTCCACTCTCCCTTCACGTAGAGCACGAGCGGGGCGTCGTAAATCTGGCGCAAATGTTCGGGGTAATTCTCGTCCGCCAGCGTCAAAACGTGGCAGCCGAAATCATCGACCCGTTTCAATTCCGCGGCCAGATCAACCGATTTTTCCCAGGTCGAAATCGCCGTGGCCGTTTCCTCCCCCACCCCATGCACATGCAGCAGTTGCTGCTTCGAGGCCCGCAAAATCGAAGGCGCGTCTCCGAAATGTTCAAGCAGTTGTCGGACCCGCACGGGACCAACATGTTCAATCAAGTTTAACGCCACGAACGCCTCGCGGGATTCCATGCGCAGTGGATACCGGACATCCCGATGGCGATCAAGGCAAGAAGGCGGCCTCACCGAACCTCACCAAGAGTTGACACCCATCGCGCGGCACGTCCGATCGGGCGCATCTCTTTTTTTGTCGGTCTGCTGCGGATTTGGCGCAAGCGACGCTGATTTCCCCCTTTCCGGCTTCCCACCTAAATTATCGACCTGTCAAAATAATGAGATGTGCCCCGCCCGAACTACCCGTTAACTACTGGATTGCATCCCACGCCGGAACGCGGAAAGTTGATCCATGCCTGAACTGGCCACGTCAGTTGATCGGTTGAGCGAGTTTATCCGCGGCGCGCGGAGGATTCTCGTCTTCACCGGCGCCGGAGTTTCGACGGGCAGCGGCATTCCGGATTTTCGGGGGCCCTCGGGAATCTGGACACAGCGGCGTCCGGTCTATTACCAGGATTTCATGACCTCCGACGCCGCCCGCGTCGAACATTGGGAATACAAACTCTCCGGCTGGACCGCGTTTCGCGACGCGCGGCCGAATGCGACCCATTTGGCAATCGTCGATCTCGAACGCGCCGGCAAACTGCTGATGCTGGTCACGCAAAACATCGACAGCCTCCACTCGAGCGCCGGCAGTTCCTCCGCGCGCCTTGTTGAATTGCACGGGACGAACCGCCTGATCGAGTGTCAAAGCTGCCGCCAACGCTACGACCCAGAGCCCCACTTCGCTGAGTTCGCCCGCACTCACCGCCCGCCGGTCTGCCACTGCGGCGGCTTCCTCAAACCGGCGACGATTAGTTTCGGCCAGAACCTACGCGAGGACGACCTGCGCCGAGCGTTTGACGCGGCGGACGAAACTGATTTCGTCGTGGCCCTCGGCTCGACTTTGTCAGTCTATCCGGCCGCCGAGATTCCCCTTCAGGCGGCGCGCAATGGGACCGCCTACGCCATCATCAATCGCGGCGCCACGGACCACGACGGCTTGCCCGGCGTAAGCCTCCGCATCGAGGGCGACGTGGCCGAAACGTTTCCCCAGGCCGTGGCCGCGGCAGTCTCTCGCTAAAGAACCGAACGCCCAATGCCGACAAATCCAAAGCTTTCTCGTAAGCAGATCCTCATGGCGTTCGTCGTGCTCGCGACCGGCCTGACGTTTGGCACTTTCCTGGTGCTCCGCGATGTCGCGAAACATCCTGAATGGGGTCGCTACGCCGCCCCTCCGCCCAAACGTGCCGTGGTCGCCGTCGATTTGTCATGGACCAACGATATGGTCTGGATTCCCGGCGGAACTTTTTGGATGGGGTCGGACGGGGCGAACCCCGACGAACAACCGGTCCATCAGGTGACGGTGGACGCCGTTTGGATGGACCAAACGGAGGTGACCAACGAAAAGTTCGATCACTTCGTCCGCGCGACCGGCTACGTCACCACCGCTGAACGCAAGCCGGACCCGAAGGATTTCCCGAATGTGCCTCCGGAACGATTGGTTCCCGGCTCGCTCGTTTTCAATCCACCGCCGGGCGATGTCCCCCTCGAAAACCACTATCTCTGGTGGAAGTGGACGCCGGGAGCAAACTGGCGGCATCCAGAAGGCCCGGGATCGGGCCTTCGCGGACGCGAAAAATACCCAGTCGTCCACATTAGCTGGGAAGATGCCGTCGCGTACGCGGGCTGGCGGGGCGGCCGCCTGCCGGCCGAGGCGGAGTGGGAGCACGCCTCCCGCGGCGGCTTGGATCGCAAACGTTACGTCTGGGGCGACGAGCAGATTCCCGCCGGCAAGTGGCTGGCGAATATTTGGCAGGGGCGATTCCCAAATGAGAACACCGAGGCTGACGGGTTCCGTGGCCTCGCCCCGGTCGGCTCATTTCCGCCGAATGGATACGGCTTGTTCGACATGGCGGGGAACGTTTGGGAATGGTGCGCCGACTGGTACCGGCCCGATTACTACGCGAAAAGCCCAGCGAAGAACCCTCCCGGTCCGGAAATCGGCTTCGATCCGGGCGAACCAACCGCTCCCAAGCGCGTCGTGCGCGGCGGGTCGTATTTGTGCAGTGACCTCTACTGTATCGGCTATCGCCCGAGCGCCCGAATGAAATCATCGCCGGACACGGGACTTTCGAACACCGGCTTTCGCTGCGTTCGAGACGGCCCGGCGCCGGAATCGCTCAGGATCACCACCAACGCGACGCCATAGCGGGTCGCAGAGAATCGCGAGGACCCTACTCCGGCGCCTGGAGCGTCTCGATCCTATCTCATTTCGTCGCCGACAACGTTCTGTCGCTCCAGGGCGACTAATCACGGGCGCACCGGCAGTAGGATTAGAGGTAGCTCGCGGCGTCCCGCGCCACTTCGCGATCGCTCTCGCCTCCAGACGCTGGTCCACCGTCACCGCAGCGAAGCGGTAGCTTTTGCCTGCGCGGGTGTCTGGAGCGGCCACTCTTTGGACTCGGTCCGGGCGCCCTTGAGATAGCTTTCCAGCTTCTCACAGACGTCCGCGTGAGCCGCCGCGACGTTTTCCTTTTCGGCGGGATCAGACTTCAAGTTATAGAGTTCGAGCGGCTTATCCGGGCTGAGGCGAACCCCCTTCCAATCCCCCATGCGAACCGCCTGTTTGCTGCCGCCTTCGTGAAACTCCCAGTAAAAAAACTCGTGCGTCTGCTTTTGTTCCCGCGCAAGTAACGTTGGGACGATGGAGATGCCGTCGATCGCTTCTCCGTTTAACTTCTCCGGCGGTTTCGCCCCGGCCAACTCGATCGCGGTGGGCAGAAAGTCCCAAAAAGCCCAAGGCTGATCACTGACGCTGCCCGGTTGAATCTTGCCCCGCCAGCGGACGATCGCCGGCACGCGAATGCCACCTTCATAGAGATCGCGCTTGATTCCGCGGAACGGCCCGCTGCTTTTGAAAAACTCCGGATCGTTGCCCCCCTCTTTATGCGGACCATTGTCACTGGTAAAAATAATAACCGTGTCCAAATCCAGCTTGTTCATTCTCAGATTCTCCATCAAAAGGCCGACGTCCCGATCGAGCCGAGTAATCATCGCGGCCTTGTTTTTTTCCGGTTGCGGCCACGCCTCTTTGCCGTAGGGCGCGTCACTCGGCACCTCCATGCCGTTGCCAGTCGCCTTCTTCAACTCGTTGTTCGCGTGCGGGGTCGTGTAAGCGAGGTAGAGGAAGAACGGGCGGTCCTGATTGACGCGCGCAAAATTGTTTGCCGCCTTGGTGAACAGATCTGGCGCGTAGGTTTCCTTTTTCCCATTGATGTTGCCGATGACCGCGCGCCGGTCGGCGTTGCGCCAGAGATAATCCGGATAGTAATTATGGGCGTGGGTCTGGTCCAAATACCCGTACCACTCGTCAAACCCTTTTCGATTCGGCTCGCCCGTCGTGTTCTCCAGCCCGAGTCCCCACTTGCCGATCGCCGCCGTGCGATAGCCTTCCCGTTGCAGCAGTTCGGCCACGGTGACATCCTGCGCGCCGAGGGGCACCTGGGCGTTGCCGCGGATGCGCGCATGCCCCGTGTGGAACCCGGTCAGTAGAGCGCAACGGGACGGCGCGCAGACCGTGCTGCCCGCGTAGCAACTGGTAAAGCGCATCCCTTCGGCGGCCAGCTTATCGAGATTCGGCGTCTTGATCTTGGTCTGGCCGTAGCAACCCAAGTCCCCGTAACCCAGGTCGTCCGCGAGAATAAAAATGATGTTGGGCTGCAGCGACTGCCGCCAGAGCGGCCGGTTAGTGGACGAAGTTTGCGCGAACCCCGACGTGGCGAGCGCGACGGCAAACCAGAGCGCCAGGCCAACTCGCGTCCGCCAACTCGAAACGAAAAACGTCATTGTCTCATTCATGAACGCGGAAAGCTTACTCCATTTACGCCAATCTTCCAATCGTTATACCGCGGCGCCGCCGAGCGCGGATTGTGGGTTCAAGCGAGGTACGGAATCGTGAGCGGCCCTTGCGGCAGGACCGCGACGCGCGCGGTCGGCCCGCGCCGAGCCAATTCTTGGCCCACCGCCGCCGCGATATCGTGGCAAGGTTCGAGATGGGCGGCGCGGACAATTTCGTCCGGCAGGCAACTATGCACCAACACCCGCGCCCGGCGTTGGATCAGCGCCTGAATCTGCGCCTGCCATTGTTCTGGGCGCGAGAATCCGGGCGTCGCGAGCATCGCCAAGACCTCCTCCGGGCTCCGGGCGCTGCGCAACAGCGAATCCATCGGGCTGCCGCCCGGGACCCCTTCACGACATTCGCACGCCAGAATGATCGTCCCGCCTGGAGCGACGATTCGAGCGGCCGCGCTCATCCCCTTGACGCCCTGGTATAAGTTCAGGTCCAACGGGAAACCGCTATTCGTCGTCACCACGATTTCGAACGGAGCCTTGACTTTCTGCATCGCCGAACGGCGGACAAATTCAGTCCCCGCTTGATGCGCCTGAATCAAATCGCCCGCGAACACGCCCGTGATTTGCCGTTGCTCGTTCAACGTGACGTTCAAAAGGAATGTCGGCCCCACCCGCAGAGCGATGTCGCGAATTTCCTCCCAGAGCGGATTGCCAACCGTGACGCCAAACGTCGCGTTGGAGTCGCCGATATGGCGCGCCCCATGATTGCTCATGACCGTTTTCAACCCCGCGACGCCCGGCATGATCCCTTTCGGGCCGCCGCTGAAGCCGGCAAAAAAATGTGGTTCAATAAACCCGGTTACGATGCGAAGGTCCGCCTCGACCGCGCGCCGGTTGAGCAGCGCGGGAGCGCCGTCCCGGGTCTCGCCCAGCGCCACCAGGGCGTCGGGATTCTCCGGCTCGTGGTTCACGACCCGGTATCGGGCGACCACCTCCGGAGTCAGCATGCCCTCGAGTTCCGCGCGCGTATTGGGCCGGTGCGTCCCGAGCTGATTCAATAGCGTCACCTGCTCGCGCGGCAAGCCTCCCAAATGCTCCAACAACCAGGGAATGATCCGCTCATTTGGAGTTGCGCGCGTCAAATCGGTGAAAAGCACGCACACCCGGCTCTCGGGTCGGATCAAATCCAGCAAGGGGACGGACCCAATCGGTCGCTCCAGCGCCGCAACCACGGCCCTCTGCTCGTCAGCCAATCCCGGACAGCGCGTCGGTTCAATGACGGTCACGCGGTCCGCGGGCAAATCGATCGGCAGCCGCCCCTGGCCGTAGGCAAGTTCAATTCTAATGCTCTCTTTCACAATCGCTCGCACGCCGCGCTGGTAATTTGCGGGCGGCCAAAACATACTAGCGGCCGCAAAATGAAAACGCATTAAATGAATGTTCCTTTCCTCAATCTGAGCGCGCAATTCGCCACGTTGAAAGACGAACTGCTCCCGGCGGTCGAGACGGTTTTGTCGAGCGGCCGCTACGTGCTTGGCGCCGAAGGCGAGACCTTCGAGCGTGAGATCGCCGCCCACACCGAGACCCGCTTCGGCGTCGGCGTCAATTCCGGCACCGACGCCCTGCTGCTCGCCTTGCGCGCCCTCGAGATCGGACCAGGGGACGAAGTCATCACGAGCGCTTTCTCATTCGTGGCGCCCGCCGAGGCCGTCTATCAAGTGGGAGCGCGCGCGGTCCTTGCGGACATCGACCCGGCGACGTTCAACCTCGACCCCGAGGACGTGGCGCGCAAAATAACCACCCGCACTCGGGCGCTTATCCCGGTCCATCTTTTCGGTCAACCGGCGCCGATGCAGCCGTTGCTCGAACTGGCGGAAAAGCATGGCCTGCAAATCATCGAGGATTGCGCACAGGCCATTGGCGCGCGTTATGCCGGCAAGCCCGTCGGCTCGTTGGGGCGAGTCGGTTGTTTCAGCTTTTACCCTACGAAAAACCTCGGGGCGGCGGGCGACGCAGGAATGCTTGTTACCGATGACGACCGGCTGGCGCGCCGCCTGCGGATGCTGCGCACCCACGGGGTCGAACGCCGCTACGTGCATGAGATTCACGGCTACAACTCGCGCCTGGACGAACTGCAAGCCACGATCCTGCGGGTCAAGCTCCCGCACCTCGATCAATGGAACACTCGCCGCCGCCAGATCGCCCGTCGCTACTCCGAGGGCTTGGCGGGCGTGGCCGGGCTGCAACTCCCCGCGACCGCCGAAGGCGTGGCGCATGTGTTTCACGTTTACGCCGTGCTGACGCCCCAGCGCGATCCCCTCCAACAATTCCTCGCCTCCCGCGGCATCCCTACGATCATCTATTATCCGCATCCAATCCATTTGCAGAAAACCTGTTCCCACCTCGGCTACGCCCACGGTGACCTGCCCGCGGCCGAACGAGTCTCAGAATCAGTTTTGCCGCTGCCGATGTACCCGGAACTGACCGACGAACAAGTCGATTATGTCATTGGGACCATTCGCGAATTCACCGCGTGAGCGCCGCGCTGGTCGGCGCCGTTGAGTCGGCGCGCGCGACCTGCCATCTGCGTTCGCCGGGGCGTCACGGTCCCACTCGGACGCGATAGAATCGCTCAGTCAGGTCGATGCCCGCGGGATCGACGTACGCTGCGGAGCCGTTGGCGATCACCAGCGTGGCCACGGTCTGCCACTGAACCAAGTCCGCCGACACTTGGACTTGATAAGAGTCGCCGTTCCGACCGGAGATCGTCAATTGGAACGCGCCGCCTTTGATCCCCGCGGTCAGCGCCAGTGGCGCGGCGCTCGTCACCGTGAGCGTGGCCGCGGCGCTCGTCACCGTTCCAAACTGATTCGCGACGAGCACAGCGTAGTTACCGGCGTCGCTAAGTTGAACGTTGTTCAATTTCAAGCGGTCATCATTCTCCCCGGCGAGATCGTTGCCGTTGAACCGCCATTGGAAGCTGAACGGTGAAACCCCCGCCACCTCCACGCTGAAGACGACGTTGTCACCAACGAAGGCTGACTGACCGACCGGCGCCGTCACGATCACGGGTGGCTGCAGGACAGTCAGCGCCGCCGTTTGACTCGTCACCGATCCAAACCCGTTGGTGACCACGACCGCGTAGGCGCCAGCGTCCGTGACGCGCAAATTCGCCAGCGAAAGCGTAGGGCTGTTGGCGCCGACGATGTTCGCTCCGTTGAACTGCCATTGGTAGCTTAATGGCCCCGGACCCACGGCGACCACGTTGAACGTCACGCTCGCGCCCGCATTCGCCGTCTGGGCCTGCGGTTGGCTCTGAATCGCCAGCGGCACCGCGCTGAACAATCCTTTGCGAACCGTGCTATTGCCGGTGTCCGCCACATAGAGATTTCCCGCCGCATCGACCGCGATCCCTTGCGGTTGATTGAAATGCGCGTTGCTACCCGTGCCGTCCGCGCTGCCGACGACTCCGGCCGAGCCGCCAATCGTAACGACCGCGCCTGAGGGCGTCACCCAGCGGATGGTATCACTGCCAGCGTCGGCGACAAAGAGGTAACCATTTCGATCCACCACGAGCGCCGATGGCAGGTTGAATCGCGCGCTGTCGCCGATGCCGTCGGTATCTCCAAAGACGCCAGCCAAGCCGGCGAGCGTGCTTACCACCCGTTGTGGCGTGATTTTTCGAACCGTGTGGTTAAGGCGATCGGCGACGTAAATATTACCGGCCGAATCGACCGTCAGCCCGCCAGGTTGATTGAATTGCGCATCGGTTCCAGTACCATTTGCGTTTCCAGGATTTCCGTCGCTGCCAGCGAAGATATTCGTCGCGCTCCCGTTAATCCTCCAAATTACGCCACGATCGGAATCCGCGACGTAAACTCCGCCTGCGCCGTCCGACGCGACGCCGATCGTCCGGATTGACCTTGATATCGTGGAGACGCTACCGGCGATGGAAAGACGACGGATCGCGGAATTGCCGGTGTCACCCACATAAAGGATTCCTGAGCCGTCAAAACCCAACCCTTGCGGCGTTTGGAAGCGGGCGGCGGCCAACGGGCCGTCCAAAAGCCCGGCGACCGATCCCGCCAGCGTTGTCACCTGGCCCGAGCTGATCCTTCGGATCGCCTGGTTACCGCTATCGGCCACGTAAATGTTTCCGGAGACGTCGGCGGCCAATCCCGCCGGCTGGTTGAACCGAGCGAACACGCCAGTGTCATCGATCAGGCCAGTCGTCGACGCCTTGCCAGCCAGGGTGCCAAATATGTACGAAGGCCGGTCAACCACGGTCAAGAGCGCCCCCTGGCTCAAATCGGCGCCGGCGCTATTGCTCACCGCCACGGAGTAAATGCCGGCGTTCACAGATTGAACGTTGGTGATCGACAAAGTCGAATTGGTGGCGGCGGCGATGTTGGCATCGTTCAACCGCCATTGATATTGAAACGGATTCGATCCCGACGCGGTGACGCCGAACGCGATATTGAAGCCCGGCGGCGTAACGATTGCCTGCGGCTGATTGGCGATAGTAGGCGGCGTAGTGGGCTGGATCGTGATCGTCGCCGCTGTCTGGGCCAATCCCGCATTCGCGACATTCGTGAGGAAAAGAGAAAAAGATTTAGCCAATGGCGTCGCAGGCTCGGGAAGCAATGTAATCACGATGGATTTGTCGGTCTCGCCCGGGTTAAACGTGATGACTCCATTGGTCGGTGCAAATTCACCCCCCGCCACGGCCGACCCAGAGCCGGTCGCGTAAGAAAGTGTAACCGGCTGAAATGCTTGAGCCGAAAGATGGACGAGGATCGGGGCAGTCACCGCGCCGCCAGCCGACGCAAAGACCGTCTGGTCGGCCACCGTCACATTAAGCGGAATCGGAACCCCTCGTCGGATCGTCTGATTGTTAAAGTCGGAAACATATATGTTACCGGCGCTGTCCACCACGATTCCATAAGGTTGATTAAAGCGGGTGAACCAACCACGTCCGTCGGCGCTGCCGGCCACGCCCGCGAGGCCCGCGAGGGTCGTCACCGTGCCGTCGCCGCCAATTTGTCGGATGAGATTGTTTCCCGTGTCAGCGACGTAAATGAAGCCATCAGCATCAAGGGTAATCCCGCGCGGGGCGTTGAAGCGAGCAACGCCCGCCGCGCCGTCAGCAGACCCAGACTGTCGGGCCAGCCCCGCCAACGTGCTGACGGTTCGGGTGGATGAAATTTTCCGGATCGTGTGATTCCCAGTGTCGGTCACGAATAAATTCCCGTCCGTATCCACAGCGACTCCAATTGGGTTCCTGAATCTCGCGTTACTGCTGGCGCCATCATCATCCCCTGCGACACCGGCTGCTCCCGCGAAGGTGCTGACGGTCCAATCAGCCGTGATTTTCCGAATCGTGTCGTTCATATAATCAGCGACGTAGAGGTTCCGAGAACTGTCGAGCGCCAACCCGATCGGCTGATTGAATCGGGCGGCAGATCCGGGTCCGTCCGCGCTCCCGATGCCTTGGCCACCCGCCACCTGACTCGCCAATCCCGAGGTTGAAATGGTAAAAATTCGACTTATTCCAGGTGACGAGACGTAAAGAATTCCTTGGCTGTCGCGGGCGATCCCGTTCGGATTGCCAAATTGATTGAGGAACGGATAGACGCTGACCATTCCGCTCGGACTCACGACCCGGATCACGCCGGAAAAGGCGTCCGCCACGTAGAGGTTGCCCGAGTTGTCCAAGGTCATCTGCCACGGACCGTTGAACTGAGCCGTTCCGACCGGACCATCCGCGCGCCCGGCGACACCCGTGGTGCCCGCCCAGGTGCTGAACAGATAGGAATAAAACGGCCTGACTTTCAGAGTTGCAAGCGATGACGAGGCCGAGCCGATCGCGTTGCTCACGCTCACGGAGTAGTTTCCCGCGGCCAGCGGATTGAGGTTGCTCAAGACCAGTGAAATGTTGGTCGCTCCCAGCATATTTGTGCCGCTAAACTGCCACTGGAAGTAGAACGGCGACGAACCGATGGCGCTTGCGCTCAGAGTCAGGCTGCCACCGAGTTGCACGGTCAGTGACTGTGGCTGCGTCGCGAAGCTTGGCGCCGTCGGCGCGAGGATCGAGCCAACCGCGGCCGCGCGACCGATCGTGGTATTAACGGGCGTTATCAGGTTGACCGTAAACGCTCTGGCTCCCACCCGGCGTGGCGCGGGCAGAAGCCCAATCAGAATCGTTTTGTTGGTTTCCCCCGGCGCAAAGTCGATCGTGCCGCTCGACGCGACATAGTCAGTCCCGGCTTTCGCGTCCCCGTCCGCGGTCGCGTAGTCAATCGAGATCGCGCTCACCACGGGGAACGGAAGACTCACATTAAAGACCAACTGGCTCGTTCCTCCGACCGGCGCATACGCGCTCCCGTCGGCCACGCTAACATATGCAGAAATGGGAACACCCTTGAGAATCGTCTGATTGCTGAAATCAGTGATATAAAGACTTCCATCCGCGTCGATCGCGATTCCGTAGGGCTGATTGAAACGCGCCGCCTGTCCGATGCCATCCGTAGCTCCGGGAGAGCCGGCCAATCCTCCAAGCGTGACGACACTTCCATCGGCGGTGATCTCACGGATTTCGCTATTGCCGGTGTCTGCGACGAACAGGTCACCGAGACCGTCGGCCGCCACACCTCTGGGTTGATTGAAACGTGCCGCAGTCACGGTCCCATCCGCCCTGCCTAGGACGCCCGGTTGGCCGGCATACAAGCTAACCGTCCCATCGACGGCAACTCGCAGGATCGTGTCGTCACCACTATTGGCAACGTACACGTTGTCCGCGTGATCGACCGCCAAGCCCAACGGCCCATTGAAACGCGCGTTTGTTCCGATCCCCAACCCGGTTCCCGGCGAACCCGCTTTGCCGGCTAAAGTGGTGACGACCCCGTCGGTGGATATCCGGCGGATCGTGGAATTGTAGTAATCCGAAACAAACAGCGTCCCGGCGTCATCGACCGCGATTCCAATCGGCGTGTTAAAGCGGGCGGCGCTGCCCTGGCCATCGGCGCTTCCGGATGCGCCCGCCAGTCCAGCCCACGTGGTCACCGCGCCCGACGAATCAACTCTCCGCACGGTATCGTTCTGGGTGTCCGTCACATAGAGCGTTCCCCCAACATCGGCGGTGACGCCATTGAGACTGTTGAACCGTGCGTCCGCCCCCGCCCCATCGACGGCGCCGACGACGTCCGCCTTACCAGCCACGGTGGTGACGCTTCCGTTCGGATTGATCGCACGCACCGTGCTGTTCTGCGCGTCGGCGACGTAGATCGTGCCGAAAGCATCCACCGCGATCTGCCACGGCGAGCGGAAACGTGCGGCGGCGCCGACGCCGTCGTCCGAGCCAGCGACTCCCGGCAAACCAGCCAACGTGCTCCACGCATACGCCTGAGCCACCGGGGCGCGGACTGAAATTGCGGCCGGAGCGCTCGTCACGGAACCCCCGCCATTACTGACGGTCACGGTGTAGTTGCCCGTCATGTTCGTGTTTAGGTTCGCGATGATGAAAAACGCGTTGGTCGCCCCCGCGACGTTCACCCCGTTGAATGCCCACTGGTAAACCAGCGGAGCCGGACCGTCGGCGTTGACGCTCAAGGCGAACCGGGAGCCTCCGAGATAGGCGCGCGATTGCGGCGGGGACAAGATCGTCGGCATTGACGCCGGCCGAATCGTTCCGCTCGCGTTTCCCTGGCCCAAGGTCGCATTACCCGGATGGTCGAGATTGAGCGAGAATGCCACCGTCGGGTCCGACGCCCGGCGCGCGCCTACCGGAACCGTGATCGTCAAGTTCGTCGTCCCCGGCGGGAAGGTCAACTGGCCCAGCGTAGCCGTATAATCTTGGCCCGCCTTGGCGGAGCCATCCGCGGTCGCATAATTGACCGCGACCGCCACGGAAATCGGATACTTCAAAGTCACCGTGAAGACCAGACTCGTGCTCCCCACGGTGGGCGCGGAGAGGCTTGCGTCGGCGATTGAAAGGGTATTCGCGACCGGAACTCCTTTGCGGACGATATTGTTCAGAAAGTCGGCAATGTAGAGGTTTCCCGCCCCGTCGATCGCGATGCCGTAGGGTTGGTTGAACCGGGCGGCGGGACCAACCCCATTGTCAATCCCCCCCAAACCTGCGACTCCCCCAATCGTGGAGACTCCACCACGCGGCGAAATCCGTCGAATCGTCATGTTGCCCGTCTCCGTCACGTACAAAAAACCGGCGCCGTCCACCGCGATGCCGTGCGGCTGGTTGAATTGCGCGTTGGTTCCCGACCCGTCCAAGCCACCCAGCGTCAGCCCGGCTAAGGTACTGACAAGTCCCGTTGGCGTGATTTTACGGATCAACGCGTTGTCGGTGTCCGCCACGAAAAGGTTTCCGGCCGCGTCCACCGCGACCCCGGTCGGTTTGTTAAAAAGCGCGTCGCTCCCTTGCCCATCGTTACCTCCAATCGTGGTGTGCCGGCCCGCGAGCGCGCTCACGCCGCCGTCCGGCGTGACCTTCGCGATCTGGCTCAGATCGGGATCCGCTACATAAATGTTCCCGAGGCGATCGACCGCGACTCCCGTCAGCCGGCCAAAAAAATGGACTTTGTTAGGCCCACCGACCAACGTGGTCACCACTCCGGCGGGCGTGACCGCCCGAAGCGCCTGATTCTCGGCGTCGGCGACGAACACGTTGCCCGCGCTATCGACCGCGAGGCCGTTGAGATGGAAAAACCGCGCTGCGGCGCCGGTCCCATCAACAAGGCCCTGCACCCGCGCCGTCCCCGCGAACGTCGTCACCACCCCGTCCGGCGTCGCCATACGAACGGTGTCGTTGAAGCTGTCTCCGACGTAAATATTGCCGGCGGCATCGACCGCGACGCCTGCCGGCTGCCAAAAGGACACGGCGGGACCCACCCCGTCCGTCGGGCCTGGGCCAGGTCCCTGCCCGAGGAAATTCGTGAACGCGTAGGTCGGGACCGACGACTCCGAAAGCGCAACGGCCAGACTCGTCGCGGACCCGGCGCCGTTGCTGATCGTTACCGTGTACGTTCCCGCGTCGGCGAATTGCACCCGCGACATCGCGAACGCCGAGTTCGTCGCCCCTATGATCGGACTCCCGTTCAGATTCCACTGGTAAAGCAGGGGTCCCGAGCCGGCGGCCGTGACGCTGAAACTCGCCGCATCCCCGTAACTCAAGTCCAAGGCGCTCGGTTGCGCCGAGATCACCGGGACCACGCCGGGCACAATTGTCCCGCGCGCCTGCGCCCGTGCGATGCCAACGTTCTCCGCCGCCACCAGATTCACAAAAAAAGCGTTCGTCGCGCGGCTGGCCGGATTCGGTCGCAACGCAATTGTGATCGATTTATTCGTCTCGCCGGGTTTGAAGAGGAGCGGCCCACTGGCCGTGTCATAGTCCACGCCGGCAATCGCGGAATCATTCGCGGTCGCGTATGTCACGGTCACGGTGTGGTAGCTTGGCGCGTTCAAAGTTACCGGAAAGGTCAGTTCGGTAGTGCCGCCGTCCGGAGCGATGTTTTTCTCATCGCTGATCGAGACCAGCAGCGGCGTTGGGGTACCCTTTCGCACTTCGTTGCCCCCGGCATCCGAGATATAGAGATTCCCCAACGCATCTACGGCAATGTCATAAGGGCTACTAAAACGGGCGCTCGATCCCGGCCCATCCACTGGCCCGGCGAGGCCCGGCGCGCCCCCGATCGTTGTAACCGACCCATCGACCGTAATCTGCCGGATGGTCTGGTTGATTACGTCCGTCAAAAACGCGTTCCCGCTGGCATCGCAAGTGATTCCGTGTGGGTAATTAAACCGCGCGTCGCTGCCGAGGCCATCGCCGCTTCCGCCGACTACCGGGAAGCCCGCGAGCGTCGTGACGACCCCGCCAGGCGTTACGCGGCGGACGACATAGTTCCCACCGTCAGCGACCAGAATACTGCCCGATTGATCGAGCGCCAGCCCGACCGGACCATTAAATCGGGCCTGACCCCCGACCCCGTCGCTGCTACCGGTCGCATCGCCCAGACCAGCGATCGTGGTTACCGTTCCGTCTGGCGCCATTCGGCGAATCGTCGAGAGTCCGTTGTCCGCGACATATAGGTTCCCGGCGGCGTCCAGGACCATCCCCATCGGCTGCCTGAACTGGGCGCTCAAGGCCGGGCCATCGACGGCCCCTGGATTTCCAGGAATCCCCGCCAGCGTGCTAAAGAGCCCGCCCGGCGTAATCTTCCGAATGGCGGAATTCCCCGTGTCCGAAACCAACAAATTGCCCGAATTATCGAAGGTCAAGCTGGTCGGGTTCTTGAGATTGGCGGTCGCAATATTGCGTCCCACGCCAGGAGAACTAAATTTCAAGATCGTGGAGGGGACGTTGTTGGCAACATAGAGCGCGCCGTCTCCGCTTAGCGCCAATCCCCACGGCGTCGCCACGCTGGGCGAGTCAATCAGTTTCGAATAGAAGTAAACCACCGCCGGACTCACGGTCACGCGTGCCGGCGTGCTCTCCACGGACCCGACGGCGTTCTGAATCACCACCGTGTAGTTGCCAGTTGCCGCGCTTTGCGCGTTTATCAGAACCAGGGAGCTGTTCGTGGCGCCGCTGACGTCCAATCCATTCAGACGCCACTGGTAAGTCAGCGGCCCCGCCCCGGCGGCGGAAACCCTTAATACCACTGTGTCCCCCATCGTTACAGTCCGCAGTTGGGGCTGAGCGGAAATGGTCGGCGCGGTCACCGTCCCGAGCGTCCCGACCGCAAGCGCCCGGTTGAGGACCGCGTTGTGCGGCGCGCTCAAAGCGACTGAAAACGACTTCACCGGCTGCCCGGCTGGGCCCGCGTTAATCACCACCGAAATAGTCTTATTCGTTTCTCCGGCAGAAAAAAGAATGACCCCGTTGGTTGCGGAGTAGTCCACTCCTGCCCGCGCCGTGCCGTCCGTCGTTTGATAAGCGATGCTGACCGGCAGGTAGTTTGGAGGCTGAAGACTTGCCGTGAAGTTGATCGTGCTCGTCCCGACGGTGCTCGCGGTCGCGGTGGCGTCGGCGATGCCGACCGCGGGTACGACTGGCGTCCCGCGCCTAATGAGGTTGTTGTTGAAGTCCGCGACGTAAACGTTTCCTGCCGGGTCCGCCACGACCCCGAACGGGGAATTGAACCGCGCGTCAGGTCCCGCGCCATCCGCGATTCCGGCGCCGAAAACTGCGCCGCCAATCACCGTCATCGCCCCGTTCGGAGCCAGTCGGCGAATCGTAGCCGTTTCGGCGTCGGCTACGTAGATGAAGCCAGCCGCATCCAGCGAGAGACCGCGCGGCCCGTAAAAACCCGGACTGGCCGGAGTGGTGACCAACGTTGTTACGGCTCCCAACGGTGAGACGACGCGAATCACGTGATTCCCAGTGTCACCAACATAGACGTTCCCCACCTTGTCCACGGTAATTCCGATCGGGCTATTGAAACGCGCGTCGGATCCGACGCCGTCCACGAATCCCGACGCTCCCGCCTGTCCGGCAAGCGTCGTCACCACCCCGGCGGCGCTGATCTTCCTCACCGTGTGATTGAATAGATCGGTCACGTACACATTCGTGACGGAATCGACCGCGATGCCGATCGGATCATTGAACCGGGCGTCAGCGCCCGCGCCGTCCGCGCTACCGGTCACGCCGGCCTTGCCGGCCATCGTTCGCACGATACCGGCGGCGGAAATGACGCGAACGAGCTGGTTCCCTGTGTCCGCGACATAGAGATTGCCGGCCGGATCGACCGCCACTCCGTTGGGTCCGTTGAAGAGCGCTTGACCCAGCGCGCCGTCATTCGTCCCGGCCTGCCGCGCGCGTCCGGCCAACGTGCTGACCACGCCTGCCGGGGTAAGCATCCGAATCGTGTCATTGTAGGCGTCCGCCACATAGAGTTTCCCCACGGCGTCCATCCCCATTCCGAAGGGCCCGTAGAAAGTCGCCGCGGTGGGCGCGCCATCGGCGCTCCCGTATTGGCCCAAAGCGCCCGCGAAAGTGGTGAACGAATACACCAGCGGCGGCAAAACGCTAAGCCCAACATCGGCGGACCGCGCCGAGCCAACCGCGCTTGTCGCCACCAAGTTGTAGGCGCCGGCGTCGGCGGTTTGGACGTTCGTCAGGCTTAACGTCGAGTTCGTGGCGCCGGGCAGATCAATTCCATTAAATTGCCATTGGAGCCGCAGCGGGCCGGAACCGATCACCGTGGCGTTGACGCTAAAATCAGCGCCGGAGGGCACGACTCCGGGCGGAGTCGAAAGCGTCAAGCCGGGCGGCGCCGCCGGCTGGATAGTGACGCTGACGCTTGCGAGGACTGTCAACGGGTCCGACGGAGATTTGAAGACGACTTCAAAGGCTTTTTCCGGCGCGTTGACAGGACTGGAGGCAAACTGAATCGTCACGGTCTTATTCGTTTCACCGGCGTTGAAGATGAGCGTGCCACTGGTCGGCGCATAGTTGATTCCCCCGATCGCCGAGGCGTCCACCGTTGCGTAGCTGACCGTGAAGTTCTGGTAACTTGCGGCCGGAATTCCGACGTTCAGGACCAGCGTGGACATGCCGCTCGCCGGCGCCTGGACGCTGGTGTCGAAAACCCACAGCGGCATCGCCGTGGGAGTCCCTTTCCGAATCGTCTGGCCGACCTCATCGGCGACATAAATATTCCCGACGGCGTCCGCCGCGATTCGATCCGGTGCAAAGAAACGGGCCGCAGGACCGAACCCGTCAACTTGATGCCTCGATGCCGCCCCTCCACCGATCGTGGCCACAAGCCCCAAGGGCGTGATTCGCCGGATCGCTTGATAGAAACTGTCTGCGACGTAGACATTCCCTACGGCGTCAACGGCAACCCCGACGGGCGAACTAAAAAGCGCCGCGGAGCCGACTCCGTTCAGATTTCCCTTAACTTTGGCGCGTCCGGCGAGCGTCGTGACTACTCCTGTAGGGGTAATTTTTCTAACCGTTGAATTTGAGGCGTCCGCCACATAAATATTCCCGCCCGAATCAATGGCCACGTCCACCGGGTAAGAAAACCGGGCGCTTGCGCCAGCGCCGTCGGCGCTTCCCTCAATGCCCGCGGCGCCCGCGAACGTCGTAACGATCCCATCGGCGGTGATCTTTCGTATGGTTTGATTAAAGGAGTCGGCCACAAAGATGACGCCGTCACTGTTGACCGCGATCCCGCTGGGGGCGTCAAAGCGGGCGGCGCTTCCCAAGCCATCAGCGCTGCCAACGCTTCCCGCCAGTCCGGCCAAAGTGCTCACCAGTCCGTTCCGATCGATCTTTCGAATCGTCGAATCTCCGCCCCGTTGGCCGCTGCTCGAGTAGTCACCCTCGCTGACGAATAGATCGCCCACGGAGTCAACCGCGATGCCAGTTGGAAGCCTGAACAGAGCGGAGCCGACGTCACCATCAACGCTGCCGGACGAAAAGGCAGTCCCGGCGACCGTGCTTACCAAACCGTCCCCGGTAACTTTTCTAATCAAATCGCTTTGAAAATCGGCCACATAGAGGGACCCGGTCGGATCAATGGCTACGCCTAGCGGGTAATCGAATCGGGCCGTTCCGCCCGGTCCGTTCACGACGCCCGCGGTCACCGGCGTCCCAGCCAGCGTCGTAAAGAAATAGACCGGCGCCACTCCGGGTCGGACAGCAAGGGACGCAGCCGTGCTCCTGACGGTACCGGCCGGGTTCGCCACGGTCACCGTATAGTTGCCTTGGGAGCCAGCCTGCGCGTTGGAAATTGTCAGCGACGAGTTGGTGGCGCCTGCCAAAGCAAGACCATTCAATTGCCATTGATAAACAATCGGTTGAGAGCCGCTTGTCGCCACGGTGAACGAGGCTGATCCCCCGATACCTGCCACCGTTCTCGCCGGTGGCGAGCTGATCATGGGCGCGATCAGCGGAGCCAGCGTCGCGGTGCCCCGCCCATGGACCTGCGCCGGATCAAGCGGGCCAGTGATGTCGATGAAAAAAACATTCGTCGAGCCGGAACCGCTTCGCGCGCTGACGCTAACCGTCACCGAGTTCGTCGTCTGACCAGCGGCAAAAACGATCGTCCCGTTCGTCGCCGCATAGTCCCTGCCTGCCACGGCGGTGCCGTCCGCCGTCGCGAACGCCAGCGCCGTCGGGCTGTACCTCGGTGTGGCGAGGCTCACCAGAAAAATCGCGTTCGTGGGACCGCCATCGGCCGCGTCCACTGTACTGTCGCCGACGGCAATCGAGATCGGCGCCGGCGTCAACCTGCGGATTACATTGTAGCCACTGTCAGCCACCCACACGGACCCGGCGCCGTCCACGGCGATTCCGAACGGGTTACTGAAGCGCGCGGCGCTTCCACGGCCATCCGTGGGGCCGTAATCCGGTGCGTGGCCAGCCAGCGTGGTGACGTCACCGGTTGGGGAAAGCCTTCGAATCGTGCGATTATCGATCTCGGCGACATACAAATTCCCGGCGCCATCCAAAGTTAGACCTTGCGGCCCGGAAAACCGCGCGTTGGATCCTGTGTTATCGTCGCTCCCGCGCAATCCCGCCCGCCCGGCAAGAGTGGTGACGGTCCCGTCCGGGGCGATTTTTCGAATCGTGGAATTGCCCGCGTCGGTCACATACGCGTTGCCCGAGTCGTCCACGACGATGCCCGTGGGTGAGGAGAATTGTGCGGCCACGCCGACGCCGTCAAGCGCCCCGGCGACGCCGGTTTGACCGGCCAACGTAATCACCAACCCAGTCGGCCCGAGCTTTCGGATCGTATGATTTCCGGTGTCCGCAAGGTAAATCGTACCTGCCCGGTCAACCGCGATGCCGATCGGCAGATTGAACGTGGCGACGCCCGCCGGTCCATCCGTCGCCCCGACCATCCCGACCTGTCCGGCCAGTGTGGTGACGAGGCCATTCGGATCGATTTTCCGGACCAGATAGTTCCCGGTGTCCGCGACCAAGACATTGCCAGAAGCGTCCACCGCCACCCCTTTCGGCTGCCTGAACCGCGCGGCGGTTCCCAGCCCATCAACAGCGCCGAAGTAGCCCGGATGTCCTGCCAGGAAACTAAGGGTCCCGTCGGTCGTCATTCGATAGATGGTTTCGCCGTCGAAATCTGCGATGTATAATCGCCCCACTGCGTCAATCGCCAGATTTGCGAGCCCAAAGAAAGCTCCGAAATTCGCGAACGTCATCGTTGTTACGAGATAGTCGTGCGGCGGATTGACACTCAAGACGGCGGCTCCGCTCGTGACCGCTCCGGCCGCGTTGCTCACAATTACTGAATACGAGCCACGATCGGTTGCCTCCGCATTATGGACCGTAAGGCTCGGACCATTCTCTCCCGGCAGGCTGGCGCCATTGTACTGCCATTGATAAGCGATGGGGGCAGCCCCGGACACCCCTACTTGAAACGTCGCGTTGCCTCCCGCGTCAACCGTCAGGCTTCGAGGCCCCGCGGCAATCATCGGTTGGGCAGCCAGCGGCAATCCGGTGACAAACAATAAATAAATCGCACCGAACGCCACCCGGAGGCCCGGCAAAGACCCATCTTCCCAGAAACTCGCCAGCTTAAGAATTCTATTCAATATCACCCTTTCGGCAGGAATGTCCCGCCCAAGCTATAATCTTCATTTTGCCCCGCGGTATCCCACGCGACGGGTTTCCGCTGAGCAGCCCGGAACAGCGATTCTCTTGGACGGATCTGGACCTCGGCTCGAACCATCGCCGCATTCAGTCCCCGGGCGATCACACTTACCTTCGGTTCGCCACCGAGTCAAGGGGCAGACGCCGTAACGCGCACGCGCGGCGCGGTGTGCCGACTCTCCGCGGCGTTCGTGTCTTCCGAGGGCCGAAGCCGCACGTCACAGACTTGACGGACCCACGTTGTTCCTTTAATTGGAGAAGCATGAGCAATATCGAGAAACATCATTTTCAGGCCGAGATACAGCAGTTGCTGGATATCGTCATCCATTCGCTTTACACGGATAAAGAGGTCTTCGTGCGGGAGTTGATTTCGAACGCGGCCGACGCCTGCGAAAAACTCCGCTTCGCCCAGTCGGCGGGAACCGCCATCCTTCAGCCCGACGTCGCGCTCACCATCTCCGTCACCACGGATGAAAAGGAAAAGACGATCACTTTCACGGACACCGGCGCCGGCATGACCCACGGAGAGTTGGTTGAAAACCTGGGCACCATCGCCCACTCGGGGACCAAGGCGTTCCTCAAGCAGCTCGCGGAAGAGAAACGGCCGGAGGCGAAATTGATCGGCCAATTCGGCGTCGGCTTCTACTCCGCCTTCATGGCGGCCAGCCAGGTCACCGTTTTCAGCCGCTCGTTTCAAACCGAGGAACAAGGCTGGCGTTGGACCAGCGCGGGCGCCGGAGGCTACGACCTCGAACCCGCGGCGGACCTCCCGCGCGGAACCAAGATCATCCTGCAGTTGCGGGACGACGCCGCCGATTTCGCCAAGGCCGACACCATCGAGCGCATCATCAAGCGTTACTCGAATTTCGTCCAATTCCCCATCGAGTTGAACGGCAAACGCATCAACACCGTGCAGGCCATCTGGGCGCGCAATAAAAACGAAATCAAGGACGACGAGTACAACGAATTCTACCAATTCGTCGGGCACGACCACGAGAACCCGCTGTTCCGTCTGCACTTCAACGCCGACGCGCCCCTCGCCATCCAGGCTTTGCTCTTCGTGCCGGCGCGCAACTTCGAAACCTTCGGCATGGGCCGGACGGATTGTGAGGTCAACCTCTACTGCCGAAAGGTCCTCATCCAGGCCAAAGCGAAAGGGCTGTTCCCCGATTGGCTCCGCTTTCTGAAAGGGGTCGTGGACAGCGAAGACCTGCCGTTGAACATTTCGCGCGAGACCATGCAGGACTCTTCCCTCGTGCAAAAACTCAATCAGGTTTTGACCGGCCGCTTCCTTAAATTCCTCGATGAACGCGCGGAGAAGGAACCCGCCGGCTACGACTTGTTTTACGCGCAATACAATCGCTTCCTCAAGGAAGGGATGATCGCCGACCACAATCACCGCGCCGCGCTCGGCAAGTTGCTCCGCTACGAGTCGTCCGCCACCGAGGCCGGCAAGGCCACGTCGTTGACCGAGTACGTCAAGCGGATGCCGGCCGAGCAGAAGGAGATTTATTTCCAACTCGCCCCGAACCGCGAGGCCGCCGAGGCAAGTCCCTATTTTGAGGTGTTTCGCGCGCGCGGTTTCGAGGTCCTGTTCCTGTTCGACGCCTGGGACGAATTCGTCATGGATCACCTGCATGAGTTTGACGGCAAGCAGGTCAAGCCCGCGGAAAAGGGTGAGCTTAACCTGCCCGACACCGACGCCAAAACCGTCAAATTGGGCGAAGCCGAAGCCAAGGGCCTGGCCGCGTGGCTCAAGGAAACCCTCGGCGACCGCGTCCATGAAGTGCGGGTTTCCCAGCGCCTCGTGGAAAGCCCGGCCGTCATTCTGGACAGCGACAAATTCATGACCTCCGGCATGCGGCGCATTTGGCAATCGATGCGCAAGGCGGGCGAAACCGCCCCGCCGGTCCAGTTCGACCTCGAAATCAATCCTAGCCACGTCATCGTCAAGCGGCTCGAAGCGATGCGCCATTCGGACGCGGCGCTGGCCGCGAAAGTCGCCGAACAGGTGCTCGACAACGCTCGCGTCGCCGCCGGTCTGCTTGAAGACCCGCGCGTCATGCTCAAGCGTTTGAACGAATTGCTCGAACGAGTGCTGACCGACGGCGGCGCTCCGATCCAAGCCAGTTGAACCATTCACGCCCGGACGCCGCCTCCACCCCCGCATCACGATGAAACGAAGAGAGTTTATCAAGTCATCGCTCGTCGCCACGAGCCTGACCGGCTTGGCCACGGAAATCGAGGCGGCCGAGGGAGGCGCCGGTGGCGGCCCCGCGCCGCGGGAGTATTACGAACTGCGCCAATACCACCTCCGCCGCGGGCCGAAGCAAAAGTTGTTTGACGATTATTTTCGCGACGCCGCGCTGCCCGCGCTGAATCGCATCGGCGTCAAACCAGTCGGCGTTTTCAACGTGCTCATCGGGCCGGAAAGTCCGACCTGCTACGTCTTGTTGGCGCATCCCACCGCGGACTCCCTGCTCACCGCGACCGACCGCATGCGCGCCGACGCGGAGTACCAAAAGGCCGGCGCCGACTTCATCAACGCGACCGCCGCGGACCCAGCCTACGCGCGGGTAGAAAGCGCGCTCCTGCTCTCCTTCTCCGGGCTCCCGAGACTAGAGGTTCCCGCCGCGGTGGCGGACGGCAAGCCGCGGATCTACGAGCTGCGCACCTATGAAAGCCACAGCAAAAAGGCGAACAAGACGAAAATCTCGATGTTCAACGACTCCGAGATCGCGATTTTTCGCCGGTGCGGTTTGCAGCCGGTATTCTTCGCCGAGACGCTGATTGGCGGACGCCAGCCAAGCCTGACCTACCTGCTCTCCTTCGAGAGCCTGGCGGCGCGCGAAAAGAATTGGGCTATTTTCGCCGCTGATCCCGAATGGAAGAAGCTCAGCGCGACGCCCGGTTTTACGGACGCCGAAATCGTCTCCAGCATCAGCAACGTGATCCTTCGGCCCGCGCCTTATTCGCAGATTTAATCGCGGCGCCGGGCGCGCTCAGATCTCGGGCGGCGCCAGCGGAAGCATATTCCCGTTGGTGTCGAACTCGACGGTCCGCCACTCGCCGCATAATTGCAGGTCATCCCGCGATTCAATCTCCCGGCGGTACGCCTCCGAAACCTCCAGGCACGCGAGCGATAGCGTGTTGGCCACCCGCACCACGCGCGCTTCCCCGGTATCCGGCATCGCCAGTGAGCCTAGCGCCTGCGTCAACGCCTCACGATCGGTGTCGAAGTGAATGGGGATTTTAACGCTTTGCGGCGAGAGCGCGGTCAGCGCGTTCACGTAACTGGTCCGGCTGTCGATGGCTCGGACTAATCGGGTCGTCGTCACGTCGGCCATGCCGATCCCCACCCCGTTGCCGTGGGTTTCCGCCGTCAGATCGCGCGCAAAGATTCGGCGGATCGTCGGCCCCGGCGCCGGGCTGGAAACCAGCGAGGAAATGTAACCCATCACGCCGCGGCCAATGACGTTGGGGTCCATGCCCGCCCCGCTGATGTTCTTTCCAATCTCATCCACGACCAAAAGGTCGATGTCGTCAAACGGCAACCGCGGCATCAGCCGGCGCGACTCTTCCAGCAATTCGCTTTCCCGCGCCTCCATCTCCGTTGGCTTGAGGACCGCCAGCCGAACCGGCTCGTGGAACTGATCCTCGACGATCGCCACGCCCGCCAGAACCGGCGCCGACTGCAGAATTACCCGCGCCACCCCGCGCAGGACCTGTTCGTGGCCCAACCGGCTCGCCGCGACGTGGCACGCCGTGGCTCCATTTCGCTTGCCCAGGCCAATCGCCAGCATCTTCACGACGCCACTGCCGAGCGAGCCGCCAAAATCGGTGTGCGGCTTGACGCGGTTGATCAGCACGATGCCATCGGCGCGCAACGCCTCGACGCTACAGTGAACGGGCACGCCATCGCTGGTCGTGCCCACGATTTCCGTCTCAAGCGACGCCCGAATGGGAACCCCCATGGCCGCCTCCGTCACGCCGTATTCCGCCAGGACGGCGGTCTGCCCTTCCGGCGTCGCGCCGCCATGACTGCCCATGGCCGGAATGATGAACGGCTCGGCGCCGGCCGCTTTCAAGATCTTGATCACGCCCGCGACAATCGACGCCAGTTTCGTGATGCCCCGACTGCCCACACCGACGGCGATTCGGGCTCCGGGCCGGAGCGACCCCAGCGCTTGGCGCTGGGCGAATTCGCGCGCGAGAACCTCGTCGATCTGCATTGGAGCTACGTCCGGGAATTTTTGACGGACCAAAGCTAGCCGGGGAATAGTGGTCATATTTCCTGCTGACTTTAGGCTTTCTTTGACCGTCCTAAAAGCAAAGAATGCCCGCCACACCGAACCCTAACCCGTGGCGCCCGTACGACATCTCCGCTGGTGGATCGCGAGCCTGCTGGCGATCGCCACCGCGCTGAATTACCTCGACCGCCAGAGCCTTCCGGTCGTCGTGGGCGAAATCCAGAAGGAGATCCCGATCAGCGACGCGCAGTTCGGCGAATTGCAATCGTTGTTCCTGCTGGCGTATGGAACCATGTACGCGGTGGGCGGACGCCTGATCGACCGGCTCGGGACCCGCGCCGGATACGCCTTGATGATCGTTTGGTGGTCCACCGCGGCGCTGTTGCAGGGCGCGGTCAGTTCCGTGCTCGGCTTGGGCGTCTTTCGTTTTTTGCTGGGCATGGGTGAGGGCGGCGGGTTCCCCGGCTC
The DNA here is from genome assembly GCA_964522665.1 of uncultured Verrucomicrobiota bacterium. Taxonomy (GTDB): domain Bacteria; phylum Verrucomicrobiota; class Verrucomicrobiia; order Limisphaerales; family CAZFVY01; genus CAZFVY01. The sequence continues at coordinate 45,167 of CAZFVY010000046.1, forward strand.
GGCCAAGGCGGTTTCGGAATGGTTTCCGCCAAAGGAACGCTCCCTGGCCTGTGGCATTTTTAACTCCGGCTCCAGCGTCGGCGCCGTCATCGCGCCGCCGCTCATCGCGCTCATCGTGCTTCACCTGAACTGGCATTGGGTGTTTTGGCTGACGGGCGCCGCGGGCTACGCCTGGGCGCTGGCGTGGTGGCGCCTTTACGACCTGCCGCAAAACCACCGCCGCCTCGCCCCGGAGGAACGGGCGCACATCGCGGACGGACTCGCCGCAAACCCCGTCCCGGCCGCCGAAAGCGCCGCGTCGCTCCGGGGCTGGGGCCAACTCCTGCGTTTTCGCCAGGTCTGGGGCCTGCTCATCGCCAAACACCTTTCGGACGCGGCCTGGTTCTTCTACATCTTTTGGCTGCCCAAGTACCTGGGGGACGTCCGCGGTCTAAACCTCAAGCAAATCGGCGCCTACGCCTGGATTCCTTACGCGTTCTCCGGCGCGGGCTGCCTGCTCGGCGGCTGGCTGAGCGGCGCGCTCGTCCACCGGGGAAAATCGCTCGACCACGCGCGCAAGATCGCGCTCGCCACCGGCGCCGCGCTCATGCCGCTCTCCCTCCTCATCGTCTCCGCCCCGCTCCATCTGGCGCTGCTCCTCTTCAGCCTCGCGATGTTCGGCCACCAATTCTGGTCCACCATCATGCAGACGCTGCCGGCCGATCTAGTTCCGTCACGGCTGGTCGGGTCGGTCGCTGGCCTCGCGGGCGCGGCGGGCGCGTTCGGCGGCATGTTTTTCAGTTATGCCGTCGGCCACCTCATCGCCCACCACGGGTATGCGCCGGCGTTTATCATCGCCGGCACGTTGCACCCCGTCGCCCTCTTGTTCATTCTTTTCCTGACCCGGAAAATCGAACGCATCGTCTGACCGCGCGCATGAATCCGACTTTTAGATGCGCCATCGTGCTATTGGCCTTGGGCTCGTGCGGGCTGCCTTTGCTCGCCGTGGACACCGTGGCCGGTGAGGCCGCTCTCCCCGTCAGCTTCGTGAAAGAAGTCGCGCCAATCTTTCTCAAGAAGTGCAGTGTTTGCCACGGTCCCGAGAAATCCAAAAGCGGCTACCAACTCGTCACCTTCAACCTCGCGATGAAAGCGGGCTCCAGCAAAGCGGCGCCGATCACGCCCGGCGATCCCGCCAACAGCAAGTTGTTTCAACTGATCACCACGCTAGACGAAGACGACCGAATGCCCCAGAAGGACGAGCGTTTATCCGCCGAGCAAATCGCCCGCGTCGAACAATGGATCAAAGCCGGCGCCCGTTTTGACGGACCGGACCCGAACGCCCCGCTGCTCACCCTGGTTCCACCGGCTCCGTATCCGTTGTCGCCCGACGTTTACCCGCGTCCCGTTCCGGTGACCGCCCTCGCCTTCAGCCCGGACGGGCGGGCCTTGGCCGCTTCCGGTTATCACGAGGTAAATATTTGGAACCCGGAGAACGGCCACCTCGAGCGCCGTATTCAACGCCTCCCGCAGCGGATTAGCGCGCTCGCCTACGATTCGACCGGCCGGCGGCTCGTGGCCGCGGGCGGGACGCCCGGACAAATGGGCGCCGCTCTGCTTCTGGATCCCGCCGCCGGCGTCGTCCTCCGCTCAATCGCCACCTTCCCGGACGTCGCCCTCTGCGCCGCTCTCAGCCCCGACGGAACGCGGCTCGCGGTCGGCGGCGCGGACAACGCGATTCATCTCTACGACACGCGCAGCTGGAAGGAACAACTGCGGATTGAACAGCACGCCGATTGGGTCATGGACTTGGCGTTCTCGCCCGACGGCGCCCAGATTGCCTCCGCCAGCCGCGACCGCACCGCGAGAATCTACAACGCCACCACCGGCGACCTGGAAACCACCTACACCGGGCACGAAGCGCCGGTCGCCTCCGTCGCATTCTCCCCGGACGCTCAAACGGTTTTCAGCGCCGGGCGGGATCGCAAAATCCACGCCTGGGCCACGAAAGACGCCAAGAAAAGGGGGGAGATCGACGGCTTCGACGGCGAGGTCTTTCGAGTTTTGATCCAACGTGACCGGCTCTTCGCCTGTTCCGCGGATAAGTCGGTCCGCATGTATCAGCTGGAGAACCACAAATTGCTCCGCTCCTATCCCGGCCATTCCGACTGGGTTTACGCCCTCGCGTTGGATCCGAAAACTCAACGACTCGCGAGCGGCAGCTTCGACGGTCAGGTCCGCGTTTGGAACCCGGAAATTGAGCAGCCAACTTGCGTCTTTACGGCGGCGCCAGGGTTTTCCGTGCTCAAGCAGGAGACATCGGTAAAGTGACGTGACAACTCGATTGAGTCGCCTCGCTGAGCAATTCTCCCAGCTTCGGCGCCCACCGACCTCAAGTCCAACGCCAATTCAACCCCAAATCCTCCGCCAGCCCCTTCAGATTCGCGACCACGTCATCGGGCAGCTCGATTCCGTCGCGAAGCGCCTTTGCCCGTCGTTCCCATTCCATTTCGCCTGGCAGCCAAATTCGTTCGGAGCCTTTGGCCTTGGGGGCCTCCCGGATTTCCTTCACGGTCTGCGCCATTCGCTGCTCGAAAACTTCCGGCGGCATCATCGCGCCGACATTGATGGCGATGAACGCGGCGCCGTGTCCCGTCGGGCGCGAGGCGTCCTGAAACATCCAACTCAGGACATGCGGACCAATCATCGCGCCGGTCAAAACTCCCGATAACGTCTCGATCAGCAACGCGATCCCATAGCCTTTATGCCCGGCCATCGGCGTCAGCGCCGCCGTGTCGGGAAAAATCGTCGGGTCGCTCGTCGGGAGACCGTCCGCATCCACGATCCAATGATTCGGAATGGTCCGCCCAACCTTTGCGGCGGCAAAAACTTTGCCTCCGGCGACCGTGCTGGTGGCCATATCGAGGAAGATCGCGGGTTCGCCGACGCGCGGCGCCGCGAACGCGAATGGATTGCTCCCCATGACCGCCCCGCGCGCGCCGGGGACGGTGACCGTCGGAATGTCGTTGCACATGGCGACGCCGATCATCCCTTCCTTGGCCGCCATGAGGGCGTAATAGCCGGCGCCGCCGAAGTGGCAACTATTCCGCACGCCGGCGTAGCCGATTCCGGCCTGCTTCGCCTTGGCGATCGCGACTTCCATCGCGAAGGTCGAGGTCACCATCCCAAGCGACGAGTCGCCATCGACCATCGCCCAGGCCAAACCCTCGCGCTCGACCCGCGGCCGGCCATCCTTGCGGATGCCGCCGCCGCGGACCCGGCGGATATAGCCGCGCAAACTCTTCACGCCGTGGGTGAACACGCCCCAACTGTCGGTCGTAACGAGGACGTCGGCCGTCGTTTCGGCGTCCCTTTGCCCGACGCCCGCGTGGGTCAACGCCTCGACGCACCACCCGGTCAATTGCTCTACGCTTATTCGCATGCGCGAGCGCAGCTTCCCACCTTACCCCGAGCCAAGGCGACCCTTTTTATTTCGCCAGGCGATAAAACCGCATCGCGTTGACGGGCTGCGCGACCACGTTCTGATCTCCTTTGACTGCCGGAGAATTAGTTAGCGGCGCCCACTGCTGCGTCCCGAAATCGGCGGTGAATTGCAACGTGTAGCCGACGCGATTGGTCGGCCAGCTCAATTGAACCAGTTGATTGGTATAATTGATCGCCAGCAGCGCCGGGGCGCAATCGGCCACCGGATTGACCCCAGCCGTCGGCCCGCACGGGCGAATCACGCCGTAGCGGATGTCGCTGAAGTAAATCGGCGCGCTGAGCAGGAAACGGGCGGCCGCCTGGGGACCCTGGTTGACGCCGCTAAAGTTCATGTCATTGATCTCGAAGTAGGCCTGCTGCCACTTGTCGGTGCCTTGCAGGTGAACGGCGTTGGCGGCGCCCGGGGTCTTGATGATCGCTTGTCCACCCACTTCCGATTGGTACGCGTCCGGATAAAACGTCGCGCCAATCAGAGCCGGATCGTCATAGTAGGTCACGCAGATCGCCAGATCGGCGTTATCCTGCGTCGAGGGGCCAAGCGTCTGGTCGGTGATCGAGAAATTGAGGTGATAAACCGAGCCGTCGGGCCGGATGGCCATCCGCTGATCATTGGCCGGTCCGCCCATTTCCTGAACCATCAATTGATCGCCGCCCGACGAGCCGGGCGCCAGTCCGTTCTGAATGTTGTTATTGAGGTCGAGTTCCACGTAGTTGCCATACGTGCCGGAACAGATGTTCGGGTCCTCGTAACTATTTGGAATCGGGTCGAGGCCGGCCAAGAGGTTCGTGCCCGTCCGGAAAACACCCAAGTCAATCCGCGAGATGAAAAGCGGCGCCGAAAAGGTGATCCGCGGCCCGCCTTGCAAGGGTACCGTGTTGATCCCCTGAAGATCGACCGACGGGACGATCCAGGCCTTCGTCACCCACTGGCCGGTACCGGCGGTCGTGTAGAGTTGCGTGGCGGGATAGACGTTGGTGCCGCCAAGGCTATCCGTGGCGTAGGCCTCGGGACCGAAAACCGTCCCCGCGAGCGCCGGATCATCGTAATAGACGAGACTCACTTTCATCGCCTTGGCTTCATTACAGGCCAGACCAAGATAATTGGAGGTGATGCCGAAGTTCATCAATGAGCCAACGGCCGCGACCGCGCGGCGCAGGTCGGTCGGGGGCCCGACGTTGCTCTGGTAAACCACGGTTTGGTCGAGATTGTTGAGCACCACGAGGTGGTTGGTGACGCTGTTCGCGACGTCAGCCGAGGCCACATTCGTGTTCGGCTCAGGCGCGCAGGTCGCTCCCGAGGAAAAGACGTTGATCTGCGCCGGTTCGCCAAACGCCCCTTTCTGACCGAAGGCGATCAAACGCACAATCAAACCGGGAACGCCTTGAAAGCGGATGGTGCCACCGTTCACGCCGCCGAACGCCGTGCCGCCGGTCGCCCCTGGCCCCAGCGAGCCGACGAAGCGATTGCCGTCGCTGGCGCGCGTCCCATTGGAAATCCGAAATAACCCCCAATTCCATTGAGAGTTCTTGGCCGACGCCGGCAAGGAACCGCCACTCGGACTCGTGATGTCTGGCAAAGCTCCCTCTAGAAAACTGTAATTGTGCGGCGAGCCGTCGGGATTGAGAACCGAAGAGTTGCCATAGAACTGGATGAGAATATCGATCGTATCCTCCGTCGCCCACGCCGTATAATCCGCGTCCGCGACGTTGAGGTACTGGCCCACGGTCTTGTCACCGAGGTGGCCCCCGATGGAGATGGCGGACGTCACCTGATCGCCGCCCGTGAGCACCTGCAAATCATTCGAAATCCACCCCGAACCGACCGGGGTGAACTTGTGGTCGATCGTGATGTAATGCACGAATTTGGTGGCATCGACCGTCGGTGGCCACGCCTCCGGATTCGCGGGCAAGTTGGTCTGCGCCTGAGACGCGCGGCCCACGACCAGCGCCAGCGCGACGCTTATGAAAATGGTTTTGGTTTTCGACATAAAATGAGTCACGTATTGCGCAACGTTTTGGATGGGACTAGTTGAGCGCCGTATTCCCGAAATGTCAACGGAACTCGTGGACCGTGTCGGCGGGAGTTCAAAAGGGGATTTCTGCGCGAGTTCAAAAGGGGACGGATT
>CAZFVY010000047.1:0-50682 GCA_964522665.1 uncultured Verrucomicrobiota bacterium
ATGGTCAAACGATTGGCCAATTCGGCATGAAAGCATTTTCAAAACACGCTCTCAGGCCACCGAAGCATGAGTTGAACGAATTGGACTGGAAATCTTGCGTCTCACAGAACAACAAGCGCCTGGCTGATCACCTTTGCGCGTTCGCCAACTATCCGGGCGGTGGATTCTTGGTCTTTGGAGTGAATGCTTCTGGATTACCGTATTCCGTTGATGACAAGTTTGTTGCGAATACCGTAAACACCCTTGCCAACATCGCACGGGACGGCGTAGAGCCCCCGGTTTCGCTGGATCATTCGGTGGAGGAATTTGAGGGCGAATCGCTTTTATTCGTCTTCATTACCGAATCCCCGGTTAAGCCGGTTCATCTTCGCGGTCGGATGTTTGATTCCTCTGTCCGAGTATGTGCAACCACGCGAAAGGCTTCAGAAAACGACTTGCGCTCCTTGATGCTCAATAGCCAATCGTCAAAATGGGAAACGCTCCGTGCATCCAATCTGCTGTCTGAAGCGGAAATCCCTCCAAAACTGAACACGAAGGGTATTTTCCGTTTGCTAGACCGTAAGGAGACCACGACTTCAACCGAATTGATGCAATGGCTTGTGGATGAAAAATTTGTCATTCAAGAGCCATCCGGGGACGCCTACCTAACGAATCTAGGCGTCATTTCTGCCGCAAATACGCTAAATGACTTTCCAGACTTGGGAAGGAAAGCGGTTAGAGTCATCCAATACGCTGGTTTGGACAAATCCAGAACCACGATGGAACAAACCGGCGCCAAAGGTTATGCCGTAGGTTTTGAGGGGCTTTTGGGCTTCATTATGAAACTGGTCCCAAAGAGCGAAGAAATACACAAGGCCCTGCGTGAAGAAGTGCCCATTTACCCAGAGATTGCCCTTCGCGAAATCATCGCCAATGCCCTTATACATCAGGATTTTACGATTTCTGGCGCAGGCCCGTTAATTGAGATTTTCAGCGACAGAATCGAGGTTTCAAATCCGGGGACGCTTTTGCCAAGCAAAGCCACAGATCGCCTAATCGGGACTCAGCCTGAGTCCAGGAACCAAGAGCTTGCAAATGCGTTCAGGCGCTACCGCATTTGTGAGGAACGAGGATCGGGACTCGTCAAGGCGGGGCTACAGATGGAGCTCGCCGGGCTTCCGCCAATTGAGTTTTTTGAAGGCCCAAACTTTTTTAAGGTGACCGTTTTCTCTCCAAGAACTTTCGCGCAAATGTCGGCTCAGGAGAGACGGATGGCGTGCTATCAGCACGCAACACTAAAGCACCTATCAAGGGACGTGATGACGAACAAGACCTTACGGGAACGGCTGAAAATGTCAGAAAAGCAAAGATCTTTGGTGTCAATCCTGATTCAAGAGTGCGTCGATTCTGGGTTGGTAAAAAGGGCCGATCCAGAAAGCAAATCCAAGAAATACTCGGAGTACGTTCCCCACTGGGCGTAATTCAGATTAGACATTACCGGGATCTGCGGTTGGGGTCCGAGGCGATACCCGGCCTTGACGAGCCGCCTGCTGGCGCCACTATCGCCCCGCTCTTCCCATAATATATTACCGCGAGCGCCGCGCGATGGCCAAATACCTCACCCAACCGATCAAGACCACGCGGATGCCACCCGGCATTCCGTTCATCGTCGCGAACGAAGCCGCCGAACGTTTCAGCTTTTACGGAATGCGGGCGATTCTGGTCGTCTTCATGACCACTTTTCTCCTCGACCGCAACGGCCAGCCCGACCTGCTGACCGGCGATCAGGCCAAGTCCTATTATCACCTGTTTCTTTCCGCCGTTTATTTTTTCCCGATGTGCGGCGCCGTGCTGGCCGACGCGTTGCTGGGCAAATATCTCACGGTCATGAGCCTCTCGGTGGTCTATTGCCTCGGGCACCTGGCGCTCGCGATCGACGCGACCCGCCTCGGTTTGTTCATCGGCCTGACCTTGATCGCCATCGGCTCGGGCGGCATCAAGCCGTGCGTCTCAGCGAACCTCGGCGATCAGTTTGGCGCCTCAAATCAGCATCTGCTTTCGAAGGTCTATGGCTGGTTCTATTTTTCGGTGAACTTTGGCTCCTCGATCTCGACGCTGCTGATTCCGCTGCTGCTGCGGCGCTACGGTTCCCACGTGGCGTTCGGCGTGCCGGGAATTCTGATGTTCCTGGCCACCGTCTTTTTTTGGATGGGCCGGAAACGCTTCGCGCATATCCCGCCGGGCGGCGCCGCTTTTGTTCGCGAGACGTTCAGCCTGACGGGCCTCCGGTGCATGGCGAAACTCGCGATCATCTACGCGTTCGTCGCGGTCTTCTGGGCGCTCTATGACCAGACGTCGTCCGCCTGGGTGTTGCAGGCGAAGCATATGGATCTGCAATGGTTGGGGCATATCTGGCTGCCCGACCAAGTCCAGGCGTTGAACCCGATTTTCATCCTGATTTTCATCCCGATTTTTTCCTACGTGATTTATCCCGCCATCGACAAAATCCTTCCGCTGACCCCCCTGCGCAAGATCGCCATTGGCCTCTTCGTCACGACGTCGGCGTTCGTGCTCCCGGCGTGGGCGGAGATGCGGATCGGCGCCGGGTTCCGCCCGGGCATCGTCTGGCAGGTCGTCGCGTACGTCCTGATGACGGCCGGCGAAATCCTCGTTTCGATTCCCGCCCTCGAGTTTTCCTACACCCAGGCGCCCAAGCGCATGAAATCCTTAATCATGGCGCTCGGTTACCTCTCGATTTCGCTCGGCGACGCCTTCACCGCCGCGGTGAATTTTTTCATTCAGAACAAGGACGGCTCGAGCAAGCTGGCCGGCGCCAGCTACTATTGGTTCTTCACCGGACTGATGTTGGGGACCGCGATCCTCTTCATTTTTGTGGCGCGAACTTATCGCTCCGCAACGATCGTCCAGGACGAAGTTGAAACGGCGGCTTGAACCGGTCACGCTTCCGGCGTTCTCAGTGACGCGATTCCTCCAAAGATACGCCGAAAACCTCGTTGCCCGCCCCGGGAATTCCGCTAGCCTCTGGCCCGCGATAACCACGTAGCATGCCCTTGGACCCGAGCATAACCGCGCCCAACCCGCGGGCGCCGATTCTGGCCGCGGCCCGTCCGTTGACCGAACAGGCCGAGGCCGCCGCGGCGGCTTTTGTCCAACGCTTCGGCCAACCGCCGACGTGGATCGCCGCCGCTCCCGGACGCATCAACCTCATCGGCGAACACGTGGACTATTGCGATGGGCTGGTGTTGCCGATGGCCATCGACCGCCACGTCGTGCTCGCGGCGGCGCCAGCGCCCGAAAACGCCGTGCGCGTGTTCAGTGAACTGACCGGCGAGGAAACCGTGATTCCGCTCGGGGCGCGGATTAAGCGCGGGGCGCCTGCCTGGGCCAATTATTTGCGCGGGGTGACGCACGGATTCGTGGAGCGCGGCGCCCGCATCCCGGGAATGAGCGTTCTGATCGCGTCCGACCTCCCAATGGGCGGCGGACTCAGCAGCAGCGCCGCGCTCGAGGTGGCCGCGGCCACGCTCCTACAAGCCGCCACGGGATTGACGCTCGCGCCCGTCGAAATGGCCCTCCTTTGCCAGAAGGCCGAGCACGAATTCGCCGGCGTGCCGTGCGGCATCATGGATCAATTCTCCGCCGTTTTTGGCCAGGCCGGACACTTCTTGCTGCTCGACTGCCGTTCGCGGGAAATCACGCCGGTGGCGTTGCGCGATGAATCGGTCACGATTTTGATCATCAACTCGAACGTCCGGCATGAGTTATCGACGAGCGAGTATTCGTCCCGCCGCGCGCAGTGCGAAGAGGCGGCGCGCCGGCTCGGCCTGCCGACGCTGCGCGACGCGACCCTCGGGCGCCTTGAAGACGCCTCCGCCGAATGGCCAGAGCCACTGGCGGACCGCGCCCGGCACGTCATCACGGAGATCGCCCGGACGCGCGACGCCGCCACTGCCCTGGCGGATGGTGATTGGCGCCGCGCCGGCGAAAATCTCTACGCCAGCCACAATTCCCTGCGGGATGATTTCGAGGTCAGTTGCCCGGAACTCGACCTCATCGTCAACCTCGCCCGCAGCCTCGGACACCAACAGGGGATGTATGGCTGCCGGCTCACCGGTGGTGGTTTTGGCGGTTGTTGCGTGGCGCTCGTCAAAACCGGGCAGGCGCCGAGCCTGGCGCGCGTGATCGCGGAGGCGTACCAACGGGAAACGGGCCTGGCGCCGACGCTCTTCGCTTCCCGTCCCTCGGCTGGCGCGACGCTATTGGCGGGCGGCCCGATGAGGCCCGGCGCATGAACGAGTCTCCCCGGGAACTGCTTCGCGCGCGGGGCATCGAGAAGTCGTTTCCCGGCGCGCGCGCGTTGGACGGCGTCGATCTAACGTTGCGCGCGGGCGAAATTCACGCGCTGATGGGCGAGAACGGCGCCGGCAAATCGACGCTCATCAAAATCCTCACCGGCGTCTATCCACCGGACGGCGGCGTGATCGAATTCGCCGGCCAGCCCATCTCGCCCCGCTCGCCGCGCGGCGCCGAGGAATTGGGCCTGAGCACGGTTTATCAGGAGATCAATCTCATCCCGACGCTCTCCATCGCCGAAAACATCATGCTGGGGCGGCAGCCGAAACGGTTCGGCGTCATCCAATGGCCGGCCTTGCGCCGACAGGCCGCGCGGGCGCTGGAACGCCTCGGACTCCAGCTCGACGTGAAGCGCGAACTGGGGTCCGTCTCGATCGCGCTGCAGCAAATGGTGGCGATCGCCCGCGCGCTTGATCTGCAGGTCAAGCTGCTGATTCTTGACGAGCCGACCTCGAGCCTCGACGAGCAGGAATGCGCCGCGTTGTTCGCCGTGTTGAAACGCCTGCGCGGCGAGGGCCTGGCCATCCTCTTCGTCACCCATTTTCTCGATCAGGTGTACGCCGTCGCCGACCGGATCACCGTATTGCGCAACGGCGCCCTGGTGGGCGAATACGAAACGGCCCGCCTGCCGCGCCTGGAATTGATCGGCAAAATGCTCGGCCGCCCGGTCGAGGCCGTTTCCGCGGCCCGCAAACGCCCCGACGCCGTGGCCGGCGAGCGCGGCACGGCGGCCGGTCCGACATTTCTGGAGGCGACCGGTCTCGGTCGGCGCGGCGCGATTCACCCGCTCGATCTGGCGGTCGGGACGGGCGAAGTCGTGGGCTTGGCGGGGTTGCTCGGCTCGGGGCGTACCGAGACCGCCCGGATGCTTTTTGGAATCGACCCCGCCGACGCCGGCCAGACGCGGGTGGACGGGCGGACGGTCCGCTTGCGCTCACCGCGTGAGGCCATTCGCCACGGGTTCGGCTTTTGCTCAGAGGATCGGAAGACCGAGGGGATTGCCCCGAATTTGAGCGTGCGCGAAAACATCATTCTCGCCGCGCAGGCGAGCCGGGGGCCTTGGCGCCGGCTGGGGCGGACGGAACAAATGCAGATCGTCGAGCATTACATCCGCGCCCTGAACATCAAGACCCCGAGTCCCGAGACACCCATCCGCAATCTGTCCGGTGGCAACCAGCAGAAGGCCCTGCTGGCCCGCTGGCTCGCGCTTCAACCGCGTCTGATCATCCTCGACGAGCCGACCCGCGGGATCGACGTCGGAGCCAAGGCGGACGTCGAGCGTCTGGTGGATTCCCTTCGGGAACGCGGCCTCGCGGTGCTCTTTATTTCCTCCGAACTCGAGGAATTGACCCGCGTCAGCGGCCGCGTCATCGTCCTGCGCGACCGGCGCAAAGTCGGCGAATTGACCGGCGATTTCGACGAGAACCGCGTCATGCGCATGATCGCGCAGCCGCATGAGTGAGCCGGGCCAAAAACCGCGCGGCGCGTCCGTCGGCGCGAGGCTCCGGTGGCCGGCGCTGAGTCTGGCGGCGCTGCTGCTCTTCAATTGGTTTTTTTCGCCGACCTTTTTCCACCTCGAAATCAAGGGCGGTTACCTCTACGGAACCATCGTGGACGTGCTCAATCAAGGTTCCAAAGCGATGCTGTTGTCGCTCGGAATGACGCTCGTCATCGCGACGGGCGGCGTGGACCTATCGGTCGGCTCGGTCATGGCGATCGCGGGCGCCGCGGGGGCGTTGTTGGTAACGCGGACGCACCTGCCGTTTGGCGTGATCGCCCCAATCTGCCTCGGCGCGGGCGGCGCGCTCGGAGTGGCCAACGGCCTGCTCATCACCGCGCTGCGCATGCAACCGATCATCGCCACGCTGATCTTAATGGTCGCCGGGCGAGGGCTGGCGATGTTGTTAACGGGCGGGCAAATCATCACGTTCGAACAGCCCTCGTTCGTGTTTTTTGGCAACGGCCATTTTCTCGGCCTGCCTTTCACGACGACCGTCGTCGCGCTCGCGTTCGCGCTCACGCTGTGGCTCACGCGCGGGACCGCGCTCGGGTTGTTCCTCGAGGCGACCGGCGACAACGAGACCGCCAGCCGCTTTTGTGGCGCGCCCACCGCGTTCATCAAGACGTTGGTGTACGGGTTCTCCGGCGTGTGTGCCGCCACCGCCGGCTTGATCGCCACGGCGAACATCAAGGCGGCGGACTCGAGCCGCGCCGGCGAAATGATGGAGCTGGACGCGATTTTCGCGGTGATCGTCGGCGGCACGGCGTTGACCGGCGGACGGTTCACGCTGGCGGGATCGATTCTCGGCGCCCTCTTGATTCAAACGCTCACCACGACGCTCTATAATCTCGGCCTGCCGCCCGCCATCGCCCCAGCCCCGAAGGCGGTGGTCGTCGTCGCCGCCTGCCTGCTCCAATCGGCAAAATTCCGCGAGTGGACCCGCGGCCTCGTGGGACGAAAGGCGGCGGCATGAGCCTGCCCGCGCGCCGCAAATTCATCCCGCTGCTGGCGACGGCGCTGGCGCTGGCGGCGCTGTTCACAACGGCGTCGCTTCTCTATCCCGGCTTTTGTTCACGCCTGGTCGTCGCCAATCTTTTCGCGGACAACGCGGCGCTCGGGATCAGCGCCGTCGGCATGACTTACGTGATCATCTCCGGCGGGATCGACCTGAGCGTCGGCTCAGTCGTCGCGGCGACGTCGATCGTGGCCGCGACGCTGATCGGCAGGCACGGCTGGCACCCGGTCCCGGTGATCGCGTTGAGCTTGCTGCTCGGGTTGCTCTTCGGGCTGGGACAAGGTCTGTTGATCCAGCGGTTCGAACTGCCCGCGTTCCTGGTGACGTTGGGCGGCATGTTTTTCGCGCGCGGGCTGGCGTTCGCGGTCACCCCGGAATCGGCCGGCATCAACCATCCATTTTATGACTGGGTTCAAGCGTTACGACTGCCGCTCGGCGGACGGGCGGGATTGCCGGCCACGGCGCTGCTCTTTCTCGCGGTTTTCGTGGTGGCCGCGGCGGCCTCGCATCTGACGAGTTTCGGCCGGAACGTTTACGCGTTAGGCGGCGGAGCCGATTCCGCCCGGCTGATGGGATTGCCGGTGGCGGCGACCCGCGTGGCGGTGTATGGGCTGAACGGCTTCGCTTCGGCGCTGGCGGGCGTGGTGGCGACGTTCTATACTGGTTCTGGTAATCCCGCGATGGGCGCCGGCCTGGAATTGGACGCGATCGCCGCCGTGGTGATCGGCGGCGCCCTTTTGACCGGCGGCGTCGGCTTCGTCGAAGGCACGTTGCTCGGCGTGCTGATCTTCGGCACGATCCAATCGGCTCTGGTGTTCGACGGGCGGCTGAATTCGTGGTGGCTGCGCATCGCGATCGGCCTGTTGTTGTTGCTGTTTATTTTGCTGCAAAAGTGGATTTCCGGCCGGGCCGGCGCGGCGCGGGCCGAATGAAGCGAACGTTTGATTTATGAATGAAATGACCTCCTCCCCCCGGCGCGCGATGCCGTTCTTCGCGGCGCTCCTCGCCGCCTCGACCGTCCTTTGGTCGGGCTGCGGCAAGTCCAACGAGACGCCAACCGCCGCCGCTCCGCCCGCCGAGACCAGCGCTCCCGCCGCCGCCGCGCCCGCGTCCGCGGAACCGAAATCCTCATTGCGCTCGTTCACGATGGGATTTGCCCAGGTCGGCGCCGAGAGCGCCTGGCGAACGGCGGAGACCGAATCGATCAAGGCCGAGGCCGAAAAACGCAACGTGAATCTCAAATTCTCCGACGCCCAGGGCAAGCAGGAAAACCAGATCAAAGCGGTGCGCAGCTTCATCGCGCAAGGGGTCGAGGCGATCATTCTCGCCCCGGTGGTTGAAACCGGCTGGGAACCGGTCCTGCGCGAAGCCAAGCAGGCGAAGATCCCGGTCGTCCTCGTGGACCGCGGCATCAAGGTGAACGATGATTCACTCTACGCCACGCTGATCGCTTCAGATTTTGTGGCGGAAGGCAAACTCGCCGCCGAGTGGCTGGCCAAGAAAACCGACGGCAAGGCCGTCATCGTCGAACTCCAGGGAACGCCCGGCGCCGCCCCGGCCATCGATCGCAAGAAAGGCTTCGAGGAAGGTATCAAGGCTTACCCCGGCATGAAGATCGTCGCCTCGCAAAGCGGCGATTTCCGGCGTAGCGGCGGCAAAGAGGTCATGGAGGCGCTGGTCAAAGTGCATCCGGAACTGACCGCGGTGTACGCCCACAATGACGACATGGCGTTGGGCGCGATCCAGGCGCTCGAGGAAGCGGACAAAAAGCCGGGGACCGACGTGATCGTCGTTTCCATCGACGGGGTAAAGGGCGCGTTCGAGGCGATGGCGGCGGGCAAACTGAATTGCAGCGTCGAGTGCAATCCGTTGCTCGGCGGTTTTGCGTTCGACGCCGCCGGGATGGCCATCAAGGGCGCCCCGGTAGCGAAGAATACCGTGGTGCCGGACCGCGTTTTTGAGCAGAGCCAGGCCGCGGCCGAGTTGCCAAACCGCAAGTATTGACGCGCGCTCGCCGACCCGATTCTCCCGATGTCTCTCGCTTCACATTTGCCGGCACGACCGCTCGCCGCCGCTAGCCGCGTCGCGCTGCTCCTGTTCGCCGCCGCCGGCGCCGCGTGGGGCGAGGAGGCCGCGTATCGTAATCCCGTGCTCGCGGGGGATTATCCCGACCCGTCGATTATCCGCGTGGGACGGGATTACTGGGCGACCGCGACGACGTCCGAATGGGGGCCGCAATTCCCGCTCCTGCATTCGCGCGACCTGGTGAATTGGGAGAACACCGGCCCGGTTTTCGCCCATCGGCCGGAGTGGGCGGTGGGCAATTTTTGGGCGCCCGAGATCAGCGAGTGGAAGGGCCGTTACTTCATTTACTACGTCGGCCGCAAACGCAACGGCCCGCTTTCCGTCGCGGTGGCCAGCGCCGACCGGCCGCAAGGCCCCTACACCGACCACGGGCCAATCGTCTCGCAAGAGGATGGTTCCATCGATCCGGTTCCCGTGACGAATGAGAACGGCGAACGGTGGCTCGTCTGGAAGGAAGACGGCAACAGCCGGCGCCAGCCGACGCCGCTCTGGGCGCAGCGGTTGGACGAGGCGGGGACAAAACTGATCGGCGAGCGTTTCGAGTTGATGCGCAACGACGCGCCGTGGGAGGGCGCCGTTGTGGAAGGCCCCTACATTCTTAAGCGGGGCGATTATTACTACCTGTTTTACTCAGGCTCCGGCTGCTGCGGGCGAGGCTGCGCTTACGCGCTGGGCGTCGCGCGTGCCCGGGCGCTGCTGGGACCGTGGGAAAAGGACCCGCGCAATCCGATCCTCGGCGGCTCCGAGGCTTGGAAATGTCCGGGGCACGGCAGCATCGTGGTCGATGAGCAGGGACGCGATTGGCTCCTTTACCACGCGTATGATTCGCGGACGTTTGTGTTTACCGGGCGGGAAATGTTCCTGGACGAGGTAAAATTCGGTCCGGACGACTGGCCGGTCATCAATTCCGGAGCCGGCCCGAGCGTGAGCGCGCCGTCGCCGTTCGGCGCCCGGCAACTGCGAAAGGAGACGCGCTTCTTCGACCGTTTCCGCGGCAAGGTCCTCTGGCCCGGCTGGCAGTGGCCGCAGGACAACGAACCGTCCGCCAGCCTCATCGGCGGCCGGTTGCTCCTGGCGCCGCAACCGGATCACGCCGCCGATCCGCTGGGCGCCATAATGGCCCGCGCCACCACCTCGGGCGACTACGTGGCGACGGCCGCGCTGCAAGCGGCCGCCCTCCGGCCGGGCGTCACCGCCGGCCTGGCCGCCATTGGCGACCCGGCCAACGCGCTCGGCATCTCGGTCGGCGACGGCAAAGCCATCGTCTGGCAACGCGTCAAGAATCAGCGCCAGGTACTCGCGGAAGCGCCGGGCGTCGCCTGGCCCACGGTCCATCTCCGCCTGACGGCGACCGGGGGAATCCGGTTCCAATTCGCCGTGAGCCATAACGGTCACGATTGGAAACCGGTGGGCGAACAGGCGGAAGGGGGCTATCTGCCGCCGTGGGACCGCAGCGTGCGCGTCGGCTTGACGGTCGGGGGAACCGCCGGGGCCGCGGCGCAATTCGATTACGTGCGGATCGAGCCGACCAAGTCGCGATTCTAAACCCGCCCGCGCCGATGCCACCGTTTCATTCGGAACACCCGCACCGCCGGCTCAACGCCTTGACGGGCGACTGGGTCCTCGTTTCCCCGCATCGCGCCCAACGGCCCTGGCTGGGACGCCAGGACGACCCGGCGCCCCGCCAATTACCCGCGTACGACCCGCAATGCTACCTCTGCCCGGGAAATCCGCGCGCGAATGGCGAGCGCAACCCGGATTACGCCGGCGCTTATGTTTTCACCAATGATTTTGCCGCGCTGCTGCCGGAAGAGCGGCCCACCGACGAGGCGCCGCACCCGCTGCTGCGCGCCGGCGCCGTCCGAGGAACGTGCAGGGTCGTCTGCTTTTCGCCCCGCCATGACCTTACGCTGGCGCGGATGCCGACGCCGGCGGTCCGCGCGGTGATCGACGTTTGGGCCGAGGAGGCGGCCGAACTCGCGCGCTCCTATCAGTGGACGCAGATCTTCGAGAACAAAGGAGATCTGATGGGCTGCTCGAATCCGCACCCGCACGGCCAAATCTGGGCGACCGACGCGCTGCCGAACGAAATTCAGAAAGAAGACCGGCGGCAACGGCGCTACCTCGAAGAAGAGCGGACGCCGCTCCTCGTGGACTACGCCGCCTTGGAAATCGAGCGCCAGGAGCGCGTGGTGGACGCCAACGAGCATTGGCTGGCGGTGGTTCCATATTGGGCGGTCTGGCCATTTGAAATGCTCCTCCTGCCCCGCCGACCGGTCCTGCGCCTCCCGGACCTCCTGCCCGCCGAGCGCAACAGCCTCGCCGAGGCGCTGCGCCGGGCGCTGGCCCGGTACGACAATCTCTTCTCCACGTCGTTCCCCTACTCGATGGGCTGGCATGGCGCGCCCGCGGGCGAAGGCGATTTCAGCCACTGGCAATTGCACGCGCATTTTTATCCCCCGTTGCTGCGGTCCGCCTCCGTGAAGAAATTCATGGTCGGCTACGAATTGCTGGCCGAAGCGCAGCGGGATTTGACCCCGGAGCAGGCGGCCCAGCGCCTGCGCGAAGCATCCACCACCCACTATCTGGAAACCTCGAAATCGATCTAAATGAAAGTTTTGGTGACAGGCGGAGCCGGTTACATCGGCAGCGTCGTAAGCGAACAATTAATTCGCGCCGGCCACGACGTCATCGTGCTCGACAACCTCAGCCAGGGCCATCGCGCCGCCGTGCCGCCCGAGGCGGAGTTTGTCCTGGGCGACCTGGCGGACGCGCCCGCGGTCGCGTCGCTGTTCGCCCGTCATCGGCCTGAGGCGGTGATGCATTTCGCCGCCAAAACCCTGGTCGGCGAGTCGATGCAACTGCCGTTTCTCTACCTCGGCGACAACGTGCGCAATGGCCTGAACCTGCTGCAGGCCGCGCTCGATCACGGCGTCAACCGCTTCATCCTATCTTCGACCGCCAACTTGTTCGACCGCCCGGCGAGCGGGGCGATCGATGAAACCACGGCGGTCGCTCCCGGCAGCCCCTACGGCGAATCCAAGTTCATCCTGGAGCGGATGCTTTACTGGCTCGACCGGACCCGCGGCCTGCGCTACGCCTGCCTCCGCTACTTCAACGCGGCCGGCGCCGCGCCGGATCGGGGGGAAGACCATACCCCGGAAATGCACCTGATTCCGCTTGTGCTCCAGGTCGCGCTCGGCCAGCGGGAGCATGTCACCGTGTTTGGCGAGGATTATCCGACGCCGGACGGCTCGTGCGTGCGGGATTATGTGCATGTGCTCGACCTCGCGCGCGCGCATCTGCTCGCGCTCGGCGCCCTCGACCAGGGGAGCCGCACCTACAATCTCGGCAACGGCCAGGGCTTTAGCGTCAAGGAAGTGGTCGCGGCCGCCCGCGTGATCACCGGGCGTCCGATCCCGGTCAAGATCGGCCCCCGGCGCCCCGGCGATCCGGCGACGCTCGTGGCGGCCAGCGACAAGATTCGGCGTGAACTCGGCTGGGAGCCGCGGTTCGCCGATCTGCCAGGCATCATCGCCAGCGCCTGGGATTGGCATCGCGCCCATCCCCACGGATACGGCGCGGCCTAGCGGCCCGTTAAACCAAAGGAAAATATGCGTTGGATTAAATTGGCCGCTCTGGCGGTCGGATGGGCGGCTTCGGCCTGCGCCCGCGACCGCTGGACGCCGGAACAAGCGAACGATTGGTACGGCCGCCAGCCGTGGCTGGTCGGCTGCAACTTCTCGTCGAGCACGGCGATCAACCAGCTCGAAATGTGGCAGGCCGAATCGTGGGACCCGGTGACCATCGGCCGCGAGCTGGGTTGGGCCGAGTCGCTCGGCTTCACCAGCGTGCGGGTGTTCCTGCATAATTTGGTCTGGCAGGCTGACGCGCAAGGGTTGTTGAAGCGGATGGACGAATTCCTCGCGCTCGCCGACCGCCATCACATCGGCGTGGTGTTCGTCCCCCTCGACGGCGTTTGGGACCCGTACCCGAAGCTCGGGCCGCAACGCGCGCCGGTCCCGCATCGACACAACTCGGGCTGGGTGCAAAGCCCCGGCGTCGAAATCCTCGGCGATCCCCGGCGCCACGACGAATTGCGCCCGTACATCGTCGGCGTCATCTCCCGCTTCCACGACGACCGCCGCGTCCAGGCGTGGGATATTTTCAACGAGCCCGACAATTCCAACGGCTCGGCCTACGGCAAACAAGAGACTAGGCAGAAAGCCGAACTGTCGCTGCAACTATTGAAAAAAGCGTTCGCGTGGGCGCGCGAAGCCAATCCCTCGCAACCGATCACCTGCGGCGTCTGGCTCGGGAATTGGGGCGATCCCGCGAAGCTTTCGGCGATGGAACGGACTCAACTCGAGGAATCGGACGTGATCAGTTTTCACTGCTACAGCAAGCTCGATGATTTGCGCCTCTGCGTCGAACATCTGCGGCGCTATGGCCGGCCGATCCTGTGCACCGAATTTATGGCGCGTCCGGTTGGCAGCACGTTTTCGCCGCACCTCGGCTATTTGAAGGAGCAACGGGTCGGCGCCTATTGCTGGGGCTTCGTCGCCGGCAAAACGCAGACGATTTACCCGTGGGATTCGTGGACCAAAACCTATACGAACGAGCCGCCGGTCTGGTTCCACGACATCCTGCGCGCGGACGGAGCGGCGTACCGCCCGGAGGAAGTCGCCTACATTCGCGGAGTGACGGGCAAAAGGTAGTTGGTTGGCGAAGAAACGGATGGGCTGGACGTACGCCCCGTGAGAACGTGGGCGGACCAATGACGGGCGGAACGAACGGACCGTAAAGCTTGACCACATGAAGATCGCACATCTTGTGTTGAGCATTGCCTTTTCGGCAGGTTGCACTGGCTTATGGATCGTCATGCGAATGTTAGCCATGCTCCACGTCGCATATCCGTTTCCACGGTTCGGGCCTGGCGGAGCTGGCAACCTCACGCAAGGAAGTTTTGAAGCTTTCTGTAACGCTTACTCGTCTTGGATGCCATATCTGGCAATTCCTGCGGTCTCTTATGCGCTTTTCGCGTCGCTGCGAGGTAAGGCGAGCGTTGAGAGCTTTTGCGTGTTCGCATCGATTTTAGCGTTGGTGTTCGCGATACTGTTTTTTGGAGTAGCGGTTGATGGATTAGCTTCTTGGATTCCGATATACGAGTGAAAATCAAGCGTGCAAAGACCGGGTGATTCAAACTTTGCTGGCAATCGGGCGCGCGAGTCCTTGACCGAGGCGGGGCATTGTGATGCCATGAGCTTGAATCAGCCTCAACCCGAACCGCGTCGATCGCGCTGAACTATGAATGCGAATATCTTGGTTGAATCCGCAAATCCCGTTTTCACCCCCGGCGCGCCCACGCGGCCGAAGACCGAGCGGCTGCAATCCCTCGACGCTTACCGCGGCCTGATCATGCTCACCCTCCTGGCCGGGTCAGTCTTCCAATCGCTGAAAGGCGATCCGGTCTGGGGCTGGCTGGCGACGCAAAACGAGCATGTGGAGTGGGCCGGGTGCGTCTATTGGGACCTGATCCAGCCGTCGTTCATGTTCATGGTCGGAGTATCGATGCCGTTCGCGCTGGCGCGGCGCGCCGAGCTGGGCGACTCGTGGGGGCGACAGTTCCGGCATGTCTTGCTTCGCGCTTTTAATCTCATGCTGATCGGCATCCTGCTCGATAATTTCGGCGCGGCGAAATTGAACCTCGGCATCATTCGGGTGCTGCAGCAGATCGCCATCGGCTACGTGTTCGCGTACTTCGTGGTCGGACGCGGATTCCGGACGCAGGGTTTGACCGCGGCCGCTATCCTGATCGGCTACCATCTGCTCTGGATGTTCAACCCGTGGAACGGCCCGGGCGGCCCGTGGGCGAAAGGCAACGAGAATATCGGCAGCGCGTTGGACTTCTGGCTCCAGGGACGATACTACTCCGGGTACTACGTCGGCCTGAACGCGATCCCCGCGACCGCGACGATCATCTTCGGGGTCATGGCGGGTGAGTTGCTCCATCGCCGTCTCCCGGCGAAGCAGACCATGCGGATATTGCTGATCGCCGGTTTGGGCGGCGTGGCGCTGGGCCTCCTGCTGAGTCTCTGGTTCCCGCTGATCAAACGGATTTGGACGCCGAGCTTCGCGGTCTATGCCGGAGGCTGCACGACGCTCATCTTGTTGGGCTTCTATTGGGCCGTCGAAGTGATGGGCTGGCGCCGGCTGGCCTTCCCGCTCACGGTGGTCGGGATGAACTCGATTGCGGCGTACGTGTTGGGCAATTCCTTCGGCGGCTGGTTCCGCAGCCTGAGCGCCAATTGGATCGCGTGGCTGACCGAACCGCTGGGCGTGTGGTTTCCGGTGTTCCAACATCTGCTCTTCGCCGCGTTCGCGTGGCTCGTGCTATATTGGCTCTATCGGCGAAAGATTTTCTTTAAGGCCTAGCCGTGCGCGCCCGGGAAAAGTTTTACCGACGTCTTACAATTTTCTGACACGCATTTCGCGCGTCATGGCAGCTTTGGTCGTATGAATGATCCGAATTCAGCGGATGATGACGGGCCAAAAACTCCTCCGTCAACGCGTCGCGGGCGAGCTTCCTGGTTCGAGGGCTGGTGGCAGGACGCGCGGTATGGCGCGCGGGCGCTCGCGCGCAGCCCGGCGTTGACGGCCGTCGTCGTGCTGACGCTCGCGATCGGCATCGGCGCGAATACCGCGATCTTCAGCGTCGTCAACGCAGTCCTGTTGCGTCCCCTGCCTTATCCCGAACCCGATCGACTCGTCACCCTCAAGGAAGAGAACCTTCGCCGCGGCTTCGAGCAATTGCGCGTGACGGTTCCGGATTTCCAGGATTGGCGCGAGCAGAATCACGCGTTGGAAGACTTGGCGTTTTGGACCGGAGGCGAGGGGTTCAATCTCGTCGGTCCGCAAGGCGTCGAGAAGGCGAATTGCGCGTATGCCTCCGCGAGCTTGTTTCATCTCCTGCGCGTGAATCCGCTGCGGGGAAGGACATTTCTCCCGGCGGAGGACGAATCGCAGGGCGCCCAGGTCGCGGTGATCGGCTACGATTTCTGGCGGCGCCACTACGCGGGCGACACGAACGTTTTGGGGCGCCGCCTCACGGTCGATACCTACGGCCGGCGTGATTACCAAATCGTCGGCATCATGCCGCCGGGATTTGCGTTTCCCGAGCGGACGGAGGTCTGGCTGCCCGCGGGCTGGAACGGCCTGCCGCCGAATCGTCGCGGCGCGCATTGGCTGGAGGTGATCGCGCGGCTCAAGCCGGGCGTCAGCGTTCCGGCGGCGCAGGCCGAGTTGAGCGGGATTCAAGCGCGGATCGAACGCGAACACCCCGATCTGTTGCTCGGCTCCAACGTCGTGGTCGAGCCGTTACTCGCGGCGACCCTCGGGCGCAATCTTCGGCTCGCGCTCGAGGCGCTTTGGGGCGCGGTGAGTTGCGTCCTCCTGATCGCGTGCGCGAACGTCGCCAACCTGCTGCTCGGACAGGCGGCGGCGCGCCAGACGGAATTCGCGGTCCGCCTCGCGCTGGGCGCCCGGCCGGGACGGGTCGTCCGGCAATTGCTCCTCGAAAGCCTTCTCCTGGCGCTCTTGGGCGGCCTGGCCGGACTCGCGCTGGCGTGGGCGGGATTACGCGTCTTGATCGCGACCGGCTCGTCGCAGATTCCGCGGCTCGCCGAGGTACATCTGGCGGGCGCTCCGCTCGCGTTCACGCTGCTGGTCTCGGCGGCGACGGGGTTGATTTTCGGGCTGGCCCCGGCCTGGCGGCTGGCGCGGCGGGATTTCAACGAAGCGCTCAAGGATGGCGGCCGAGGCGGCGTCAGTCGGCGCGAACGCCACCTGCGCGGAGCGTTGGCCGTCGCGGAAATCGCCCTGTCGCTCGTCTTGCTGATCGCCGCGGGGTTGATGTCGCAAAGCCTTCTGCGGCTGAGCCGGGTCGATCGTGGTTTTCAACCGGAGCAACTCGTGGCGGCGGACCTGGATTTTTCGGTGTCCGGATTTACAACGTGGGTGGAGGCCACGCCGACCCGCCCGCAGGTGACCTTGCAATCCGTGATCGACCGCCTGCGTGCCTATCCCGGAGTCGGCGCGGTCGCCGCCGCGAGCCGCTTGCCGCGGGATGGCGCGACACCGACCCAACCGATCGCGGTTGAGAATTCCTCGCCGCCGTCCGCCGCCGAGTTTCCCACGTCCGGGTTTCAAGGGGTGACGCCCGACTACTTCCGCGCCTTGGGCGTGCCGCTGCGGCAAGGCCGGGCCTTCACCGACCGCGATACCCTCGACGCGCCCCGCGTGGCCATCGTTAATGAGTCGTTCATCCGACGTTTCTTTCCGGGCGGCAATGCGATCGGCCACCATGTTGCGCTTACCGGCGGGAACAACACCCGAAGCCCGAATAATTGGTCTGCGGCGATGGAGATTGTGGGCATTGTGCCCGACATCAAGAACCTCACCGCCCGCCCCGAAGCGGAGCCGGAAGTCTATGTTCCGTTTTGGCAGTGGCCGATGCAGTCGCCGACCCTGCTCGTGCGAACCTTCGCCAACTCCGGCGCCATCGCGCCCGCGATCCGCGCGGAAGTGTCCGCCGCCAATCGCAACCTGCCGCCGCCGCGGATTCAGACCATGAACGGCATTCTGAGCGACGCTGCCGCTCAGCCGCGCTTCCAGGCGCTGCTGGCTTCACTCTTCGGTTTTATCGCGTTGACGCTGGCGATCGTCGGAATTTATGGCGTGATGGCCTCGGCCGTCGCGCAGCGCACCCGGGAAATGGGCATCCGCATGGCGCTGGGCGCGCAACGCTGGCATGTCCTCGCCCTGGTGTTGGCGGAAGGGATGCGCTTGGCGCTGGTGGGCGTCGGCCTGGGTATCGCGGCCGCGCTGGCGGCCACCCGGGTCATGGCCAGGCTGCTCTACGAAACCACTCCCACGGACCCCGCGACCTACGCGCTGATCTCGCTGACGTTGGTCGCGTGCGCTCTGGGCGCCTGCTGGCTGCCGGCGCGACGCGCGACGAAAGTCGATCCTCTGGTCGCGCTACGCTGCGAGTAGCCCGGCTTTGGCGCTTGTCGGACGGCTACCGAAGCGCCCAGTCCCCGACCACGGCGGGATTTGTGGCTGACGGAAGGGAGGGTTTCGGGCACGATGGCGGAGTGGCAAACATCCGCTAAAACCGATGTTATTTGAATTTGAAAAGGGACGGACGCGCACCGCGCTGATCCGTCGGCGGCCCGCGGGCGCGCGGGTGGCGATTCGGGCTGGGTTGTGACGCGTTTGCCCATCTCGGTCTGCATGATCTCCGGCGCCGAGGCGGGCCGCATCGGCCGCGCGTTGGAGAGCGTCGCCGGGTGGACGAGCGAGCTCATCGTGGTCCTCAATGACGACGTTCAGGACGGCACCGAAGCGATTGCCCGCGCGGCCGGCGCGACCGTGATCCGCGAGCCGTGGAAGGGATACGTCGCGCAAAAGAATTCCGCGCTGGCGAAGGCGTCGCAGCCGTGGGTTTTGGGGCTGGACGCGGACGAGGCGGTCTCGCCGGAGTTGCGGGAGGAGATGCGGCGCGCGCTGGCCGACCCCGCCGCCGCGGCGCAGATCAACGCCTTTGAGTTTCCCCGCCGCACATTTTACTGCGGACGCTGGATTCGGCACGGCGATTGGTATCCGGACCGCGGCATCCGCCTCTGGCGGAAGGGTTGCGCTCACTGGGAGGGAATCGATCCGCATGATAAGCTCGTGGTCCAGGGCGCCGTGGCGCGCCTGCGCGCGGACCTGCTCCATTACAGTTACGAAAACATCAACCGGCACTTGAGCAAGATCGGCCCGTACGCGGATTATTTTGCGCGGCGCTACGCGGAGCGAAACCGCCGCGCGACCTGGTTCGATTTGACGGTCCGCCCAATCTGGCGATTTATCCGCGGCTACGTTTTCCGGCTCGGGTTTCTGGATGGCTGGCCCGGGTATTACATCGCGTGGACCGCCGCGTTTTCCGCGCTGACCCGCTACGCGAAGGTCCGTGAGCTTGAGATTCCGCCGTCGAAGCCAAAATGAAACTCTTTGTTTCGAAAAGCACGGCGCCGAGTCGCCGCAGCCTGCCGCAGGTAGGGACGCCGCGCTGCGGCGTCACGCTCGCGCTAGCGCGCGCGAGCGCTCCCCGGACGCCCCGCGCGTCCAGACCAAGCCGTCCAACGCCCAGTATCGCCTCGACCAGAGCTCGCTCTCATCCAGCGAGCGGACCTCGCGGCGCGACGTCCCTGCTACCCGCCCGATCTGGCATCGCGCGGGCGCCAGGGAGTCGCCGCTCGCTTTCCGTCCCGGGTTGATCCGCGGCTCGATTGAACCATGCCTGATGATCTCACTGCGGTTGCGGCGGCGGCGGATCGGGGCATTGACGTCTCGGTCATCATCGTCACCCGCAATACCTGCGCGCTCACGCTGGAGGCGGTGGCGTCGGTTTTCACGAGCGACGACGCGCTCGGCAAAGAAGTCATCGTCGTGGACAACGGCTCGACCGACGCGACCGACGCCGATTTGGCGGCCCGGTATCCCACGGTCACCCGCCTGCGCTCACCCAAGAACCTTGGTTTCGCGCGGGCGAACAATTGGGGCGCCCAATCGGCGCGGGGGGAATTCCTCCTGTTGCTCAACTCGGACGCGCGGCTGACGGCGACCGCCCTCGCCCGGGCCGTGGGGTGGATGCGGGAGAACCCGCAGTGCGGCGTCGCCGGCGCGCAATTATTGAATCCCGACGGGACCCGACAAAACTCGATCGCGAATTTCCCGACGCTCGCCACCGAACTGCTGAACAAATCGCTCTTGCGCCGATTGTGTCCCGGCCGATTCCCCGGCAAGGAACATCGGTTTGAAGGCCCCGTCGAGGTCGAATCGGTGATTGGCGCGTTTTTTCTCACCCGTAAATCGCTGTGGGATCGTCTGGGCGGGTTCGACGAACGCTTCTTCTTTTTTTTCGAGGAGACCGATTTTTGCCGTCAGGTGAAGAACGCCGGCGCGCGGGTCATGCATTTGCCGGACGTGACCGTCTGGCATGGCCAAGGTCAAACCGCGAAGCAAGCGTCGGCGGGCGCGCGGATCGAATATTGGCGCTCGCGCTACCAATACTTTGAAAAACACAGCGGCGCTCTGGCGCGCGCCGCGCTGGACGCGGGCCTCATGGTGCGGCTCGGCGTGGATTGGTTGAGCAGCGCGCTCTTGAATGGCGTCACGCTCGGAACGCGCCCGCGCTGGCGGCACAAGTTCGGCGTTCAATCGGCCTTGCTCGCCTGGCGGCTCCGCGGCCGCCCGGCGGACGCGGGCCTGCCCCGTTAAACCCGCGCCCTTAATCCCATGCGTAAGATCGGCATTGATTTCTGCGACTTCTATCCGGGCTACCCGAAGACGGCGAACCCCTTCTTCAGCCTGCTGAAATCGCGCTTCGACGTCGAACTCACGGACCAGCCGGACTACCTCATTTACTCGAATCCGCAGAACCACCTGCATCGCCTGCATAACTGCGTCAAAATTTATTTTGGCGTGGAGTCGTATCTGCCGGATTGGCGCGAGTGCGATTACGCTTTGACTTGTCATTATCTGGACGACCCGCGCCACCTGCGCCTGCCGTACTACGTAATGGCGGGCGACCCGGCCAGCCTATCGAAGGAGGGCGAGGATTTCGCGGCGCTCCTGGCGGCGAAGACCAGGTTCTGCAGCTTCATCGTGAGCAATGGCGGCAAGCGCAAGACCCAGAAGCGCGTCGATTTTTTCCACCGCCTCGCGCGCTACAAGCCGGTCGATAGCGCCGGCCGCTACTTGAACAATATCGGCGGACCGATCCCGCCCGGCCCAGCGGCGAAACTGGCGTTCCTGCGCCCGTACAAATTCAATATCGCGTTCGAGAATATTTCCCTGCCGGGCTACACGACGGAGAAACTCTTCGAGGCGATGCAAGCCCGGTCGCTGCCGATCTATTGGGGCAATCCGCGCGTGAACGAGGAGTTTAATCCGCAGAGTTTTCTGAACTATTTCGATTTCCCGAGCGAAGAGGCGTTGATCGAGAAAATCATCGAACTGGACCGCGACGACGCGAAGTATCTTGCGTGGCTGCGCCAGCCGTATTTCAACGACCATCGGCCCAACGAATGCTTTAGTCTCGACCGCCTCGGAGATTTTTTTGAGAAGGTCTTCACAACGCCCGTGTCGCCCGTCTCGCGGCGCCGGCGTTGGTTCCAAATCGGCCGCTGGATTCCCGCCAAGCTCAATCGGCCGCACGGCCCGGCGCGCGGTTGAGGGCGGCCGTCGAGGCGTCGAAGCGCCGCGGTCGCAACTTTGGGGGTTGCTGTTGATGTCGTTGTCACCGGCGACGGCGAACAAATCGGTCCCGACCTTACAGGTCGGAACAATTACAAATGGGGACGATTTCCTGGGACTTCGCTTCGCTCCATCCCAGCTATCCCATCGCGGGCTTTCAGCCCTTCCGAGCTAAACCGGCCGATTCACCAAAGATAGTTATCTACTCAAAGTTGCGTCACGCGCGGCGGATTTTAGGCTTTTTTCATTGCCAGAGAGGCGCCGCAACGGTTAATGAAACCGTATCCGCTCTTGAAGGCGGCAGGTTTGGATTGGCGCGTTCGTCTATCAGTTAGGACGCGGCCCTCTCAAGGCTGAAAGACGGGTGCGATTCCCGTACGCGCTACCAATTTATGCGTCCATTCCAGATTATCTTCAATCCGACCAGCACGGCCGAATTGGCCAAGATGCCCAAGGATTTGCAGTTAAACATTCTGGGAGAATTCCGCGGCATGCCGAAAGAGATCATGCAGTCGGACCTCGACCGATTCGGCCGGCTCGAGCGGAACGGCAAGACTCTGCACCGCTTTCGCCTCGGCGATTACCGGGTCTATTTCGAACGGCACGATCTCGGCGTCGTCGTGCACCGGATTCTCGGCCGCAATACGCTCAAGGATTTTCGTTTTCGCTCCAGCCTGCCGCTGGGCGAGGACGAGGCGCTTCAGGAAGACCCGCGCTTCTGGGAATTGATCGAAGCCGCCCGCGCCACCTCCGAGACCGAAGTTTAGCGTAGTGTCTCATAAATAACGGGCCGCGAATGACCAGCTATTTATGCGACACTACACGAGCGAGCGGAGCAGGAGTTGGAGCGAAGCCGAGGCGCGGCAAACTGACGACCCGCGGCCAAAGTCGGACTGACCCCGGCGCGCGGATCTGTGATCCGCAGCAATGACCGCAGGACGGGACACGCTCAAATCGAGCAGGAACTTCCCGAAGCTATTACCCTCCTAAAAGAATCCGCTGTCGGACACCGATCGGCATAGTCAGGCAGAACGGACTCGAAGGGGTCGGAGGCCGCCTGATATTTGAGCGTGCTGCGGTTCACAGAACCGCGCGCCGACGCCGACACGGGAGTTGCCTCACCGAAATTCGGATCGATCTCTGCTAGCGGACGTCTTCGCCCAGCTCGACGTTCCAATACGCCAAGTCCACGAAATGCTTCCAGCTATCGTGGCAATGGAGGCCGAGGTTGACCTGGATGAACGGCCGCCATTTCGGCCGCTTCGGCTTGCGGATCAGGTGGATCCCCGCCTCCAACGGCGTGCGATTCGCCTTCCGCGTGTTGCACGTGATGCACGAGCAAACGATGTTTTCCCACGTCGTCGGCCCGCCGCGATCGCGCGGGATGATGTGGTCGAGATTCAGGTCTTTGCGATCGAAGACTTTCCCGCAGTATTGGCAGGTGTTCTGGTCGCGCTCGAAAATGTTATGCCGGGTGAACTTGACTTCCTTCTTCGGCAGGCGGTCGAACATCACCAGCAGAATCACCCGTGGCAGGCGGATTTTGAACGAGACGGTATGGATGCAGTCGCTGTGCGGCTCCTGTTGCGAGAAGTCGTGCCACTGGTTGAAGTTAAACGTCTGGAACGAGCCGTCGCTGGCGTTCAGGACGACCTGCGCGTGCCCCTCGAAGAGCAGCGTCAACGCGCGGCGAACCGTGCAGACGTTGACGGCCTGCCACAGGCGATTGAGCACCAGAACTTGCTGGTTTAAGAATGAGCTCATAAACCTATCCGATTGCGGCGCAGGCTACACAATCCCTCTCCAACTGTCAAACGGCCGACGCTCGAAATCGTGAGCGTTTCCGGGGGGACGAACGGACGCGGCGAGATTTGTTGCGCGGTTGTAACCTGCGGTGAATAACTCCCGCGACCCTGGTGAGCGGCGGGAATCGGGTGTGAGACAGAATTCATCTGCCGACCGGAATCGCCAGCGCCGGCAGGAATTCGTTCTCTGGGAAACGAGGCGCCCGGGAGCGCCAACCGCCAGACCGCGGCCCTGGAAGGGCCGATGAGAATAGCTCGGCGTTTCAACGCCGAGTCAGCTTTATGATTCTGCTTAAGTCGGAGGGACGGCTGGCATTGAAACGTTCACACCAAAGCTGCCAACGCACAGGCGGACGCCCTTATGCCGCGGGCGATCAATCTCAGCTGTCCCGCCGGGCCTTTTAATCACTTTGCCCGGAACTCGGCGTTGAAACGCCGAGCTACTCTCAGTCGTCCCTCCAGGACTTCAATGCTTTCCGCGGCCTATTCTCAACTGTCCCTGAGGGGACAAATACGAGCCTTCGACGATTCGGCGGTGTAATATTCTGGCCGCGGGCAGGCGGACCGGACTTCGCGACCGAAATCGGAAAGACTTGGAGGACGCTTGAAGCGTTTTCTGGGACGCAAGCGCGCGCAACCGATTAGGTATTGAGTAGAAACGTGAACGAGCGCGCTGTGAATTGGTCCTGGGCGGTCCGGGCGTAGTCCTGAGTTGTTGACGTCGGGCAGCGGATGGACGACCGCGTCAAACGTCCGCCCCCCCCCGCGCGGCCCGGCTTACCATGGCGAAACGACTTTGCGGGCCTCCGTTGCCACCGAAGCCCGGGTATCCCATCACGGGGTTTCGTCCGCGCTCGACAGGCGAACGTGGCGCGTCATTGATCGGTGCGGACGGTGCGGATTTCGCCGGTGCCGGGATTGTAAAGGTAGCGCGAGTGGTAGGGCGGTTTCGGCAGGCTGGGAATGTAGTTTTCGGTGACCAATTCGTTCAGGTCCCGCGGGTAGCGGCCTTCCTGGGCATAGAAAAGCTGGATTTCGTGCGTCAGCGAACTGGTGTCGATGCTGCGCTCCGCGGCGCTCTTGGCCGCGGCCACGGCGCCGAGGTAATTGACCGGCGCCATCAGCGGGTTGCCGTCGTTGCGCTTGGCCGGTTCGGAGGCGGCGTTCGTCGCCGGGACGGAATTGGTTCCGCTGGCGGTGGCGGCTCCCTTCGAGCCACAACCCACGAGCGTCGCGCTGATGAATAGGAGCAAAAGAAGCTTTGTGGTCATGTTGGATAGACTACATGAACGAACCACAGATGCCAAGGATGAAGCGGAGGGAGGTGTTAAAGGCTAAACGCTGAAGGCGGGAGGATTAAGACGCGGCGACGGACCGAAGTTCGGCTACGGCGGGAGAGCGGTGCGGTGGGGCGAGGCTCGCGGAGCCGCGAATGGGTATCGGCGGCGGCGGCCGGCAAGAATTTTCCACGGCTCGGCGGAGCCTCGCCCCACCGGGTGATGGCTTCGTCGTGGCCCCTTTTATTTCTTGACGGCTCCTTAACCCACCGATCGATGGCTGAGGTTGCTGGCTGGCTCGATCTGGACCGATTGTCGGTGGCGGGGCCGCGCATAGATAGGAGACGAATGGTCGTCTCCCGCGGCGATTCGACCGGCATTCTCACCGTATTTTGTCCTGCCGTCGGGTGGGCGCGTTGAAGCGGTTAAGGCCGGTTTTTGCTCGACGGGAAGGGTTTTCTGGATAGACTGATTCCGTCAGACCCCTTGGTGGCAGCGTCTTGTGGACGCGCCCCTCGGCGCCGCGGCTCGAGTCGGGCGAGGTTCGCTCGCGAGGCGGCGCAGGGGCGCATGTTGCTGGCGAATCAGAAAACGCGATCCACCGGACCCTGAAAGGGCATATCCCTATGAATTCATATTTTTGCGGCGCCGACCCCGCGCGCGGGCAATCCCGCAATCAAGGCGTGCTGGCCGTTCTGCTCGTTCTGCTCCTCGCGCTGGCGCCCGCCAGTCTGCGCGCGGCCACGATCCTCGATGACAGCTTTTCGCCCGACCTGGAAAGCGCCAACCGCCCGGCCGTCGTTTACAGCGCGGCGACGCAAAGTGACGGCAAAATCCTCGTGGCCGGCCACTTCAGTTCGGTCAACGGCGCCGCGCGCATCCATCTGGCGCGGCTGAACGCCGACGGTACGCTCGACACCTCGTTCGACGCGGGTCCGATCAAGTATTTCATTTCCTTCGTCGGCGAATCGCCCGACGCGACGGTCTATGGCGTGGCGCCACAAACTAATGGGACGGTGATCATCGGCGGTTATTTCAACAGTTTCAACGGCGTTACGCGTAACAACCTCGCCCGGCTCAAGAGTGACGGCAGCCTCGACACCACCTACCAGGCGAACGTCAATTACACGATTTATTCGATGGCGAGTCAGAAGGACGGAAAGCTCTTGATCGCCGGCGCGTTTACTGGGGTCAACGGACGGAGCGCTCAAGGATTGGCCCGCTTGAACGCGGACGGCACGGTCGATGCGACCTTTGTTTTCCCCGGGACGTTTGGGGTGATTCATTCGGTGACCGTCCTGACGGATGGCCGCATTCTGATCGCGGGCGGATTCACGACCATCGGAAACGACTCCACGAAACCACTCGTGGCGCGGCTGAACGCCGACGGCACGGTGGATTCGACCTTCACTCCCGGTTTCGCGAACATCGATTTTAACGTCTCGGCCGGGGTCTATTCGGCGGCGGCGCAGGCCGACGGCAAAGTTATCTTCGGCGGCGCCCTGGCCACAACCAATTCCTTAAACATTGGGCTGGGGCGATTGAATGCCGACGGCTCGTTGGACAACGCGTTCACCGCGACCGTTGATACGCCGGTCCACACCGTGGCGCTCCAGTCGGACGGGAAGGCGCTGATCGGCGGGGAATTCACGAACGTTAACGGCGTCGCACGCCTGCATTTGGCGCGGCTCAACGCGGACGGTTCGCTCGACTCGGCGTTTCTTCCTGGCGCCACCGGTTCGGATGACACGGTGGAAGCGATCGTGGTCGGCGCGGCGGGGACGGCGTTGGTCGGCGGAGAATTTGCCCAGGTCAACGCCAAGGCGCACGGCCGCCTGGCTCGGCTCATTTCGGACGGCCCGGTGGGCGGGTTGACGTTGACGATCAGTCCGACGCTCATCACGAACGATTATCAGGGCAAGGTCACGCTTAAGATCGCGGGACTGGCGCCGGGCCAATCCGCGCAAATCGACACCTATCTCGATGAGAACGGCGACGGCATCATCGCGCCGGACGAACCGCTGGCGCAGAGTTGGACGGTGACCGATGGAGTGCTGCCGTTTATCGGCGGCGCGCGTAATTTGAATGTCCCCGGTGATGAAGACGGCGCGACCAATGGCGCGATTCAGGCGACGCTCGATTTTTCGCGGCGCACCGAGCTCGACGGTTTGGCCAGCGGTTATATTTTCAAGGTCTCGAGTCCGACCGGTTCGTTGGCGGCCGCGACGGCGCCGTTCACGGTCGTGCAAAAACGCTCTGGCCAGGGGATCGTCGGGGTCGTCTCGGATTCGTCTTCGAGCGAATCGACGCCCGGCGCCCTGGTTCTGCTGACGAGTCAGGGGAGTCCGGGGTTGAATGTGATCAACAGCTCGTACTCCGATGACTTGGGACAATTCGCGCTTTTCAGTCCGGCGAGCACGAACTCGCTGGTGGCGTTGCGCCCCGGATATGTCAGCGGTTCCGGTGGGCCGCAGGAATTCCAAACGGTGACCGTTTCGCCGCACCAAAGCTTGACCGCGAATCTTTCGCTGACGCCCGGCGTGACCACGATCTCCGGGACCGCGGTGGATCAAACTACCGGCGCTCCGGTTCCGGGGGTGCTCGTGTTGGGCGAAGGCGTCTCCCCGGATGGCAAGGGCCTGGTCTCGCTGGGCGGCACGGATACGAATGGAAACCTGGTCGTTTCGACGACCCCGGGAACGTGGTCTTTGTCACTTTTGCCGAAGACGCTTGCGCGGATGGGCTACCTGGCGCCCACCACGGTGAAATCGATCAACACGACGACCGGCAGCGTGAGCGGCTTCACGTTGCAATTGCCGCGCGCGACCGCGCTCGTGAACGGACAATTGACGACCGCGGACGGTCAGCCTCTGGCGGGCGTCACCGTCACCGGGAACAGCGTGGACGGCGCCTACACGACCCAAACGCTGACCGACACAAACGGGAATTACGCGCTGGGCATCGGCGCCGGCGATTGGATTACGTCGTATCAGTCAGACCCGTACTACGGCGCGTACTACAACCCCCAAAGCGTGTTCGTGCGAACGGCGGCGGGCCAGACCACGCAGCGCAATTTAACGATGACGCCGGTCTCTTCCGGGGGGTTGACGATTAGCGGCTTTTCACCCACGAACGGCGCGCCGGGCGACACCGTGACCATCAGCGGCGTGGGCTTCGCCGCGGCGACCGGCGTGCAGTTGGCCGGCCTGAACAGCGGCTTCACGGCCCTGTCTGACACGCTGATCAGCGCCACCGTTCCGAGCGGCGCCACGAGCGGACCCTGGAGCGTGATCTCGTCGAACGCCATCGTGACCAGCTCGGCCTCATTTTCGGTCACACCCCCGCGGCCTCCGGTCATCGGTCTTCAACCGGCGAGCCAGACGGTCGCGGCCGGGTTGTCGGCTAACTTTACCGTGGCGGCGACTGGCACGCCGCCGTTGAGCTACCAATGGCGGTTCAACGGCGCTGATATTCCCGGGGCGACGAACGCGGTGTTGACGTTGAACAATTTAGCGCTGACCGATGCGGGCGCTTACTCGGTCGGCGTTAGCAACTCGGGCGGCACGACCCCGAGCGTCCTCGCAATTCTAACGGTAAAGAATAACTCTGGTCCCAGTTCGGCGCCGACGTTTAGCAATGTCGCCAAGGCGGGCGGTGGCGGCAACGATTTCGGCGCCGCGCTTGCGCTGGGCGCCAATGGAGTCCGCGTCATCGCGGGCGTTTTTGAGGGCACTGCGGCGTTCGGGACCAACGTCCTGACCAGCCACGGTGGACAGGACATTTTCGTCGCCAAGCTCGACGGTCTCGGCAACTACCTTTGGGCCAAGTCGGCGGGCGGCGCGGGCAATGACCAGGGCCGAGGTATCGCGGTGGATGCCCTCGGCAACTGTTATGTGGCCGGCTACTTTACAAACACGGCCACTTTTGGCGGCACGACGCTCGTGAGCCGGGGCGGCTACGATGCGTTTTTGATGAAGCTGGACAGCTCGGGCAACCTGGTCTGGGTCAAACAGCTTGGAGGCAGCGGCGACGACATGGGCGCGGGCGTTGGCTTGGACGCGTCGGGAAATTCTTATGTTACTGGCAGTTTTAGCGGAACCGCCAGCTTCGGGGACTACGTCCTCACGAGCGCCGGACTGACCGATCTGTTCCTGGTCAAGTTGGACGGCGCCGGCAACGTGATTTGGGCGCACGGAGGAGGCGGGCCGGGCGCGGACGCGGGCACGACGCTGGCGGTGGATTCGGTCGGGTTTAGCTATGTAGTGGGACGGTTTTCCGGAACGGCCAGTTTCGGTTCCTTCAGCGTGAATAGCGGCGGCGGCGTGGATGGATTTGTGGCAAAATTCGACTCCGCCGGGAACCCGCAGTGGGTGCGCCGGGTCGGGGGGCCGCTCGACGACGCCGCCAGCGGGGTCGCGTTGGATAGCGCGGGCAATAGCTACATCGTCGGCCAGTTCTCCGGCGTCGCGACGTTTGGAACCTTGAACGCGACGAGCGCCGGCGCTTCGGATATCTTCGTCGCGAAATACGATAATGTCGGCGACGCGCTCTGGGTCAGCGTCGCGGGAGGGGCGGGGCCGGACGCGGGGCTCGCGGTGGCCGCGAACGCGGCGGGGGATGTCTTCGTGACCGGATCATTCTCCGGCGCCGCCACGTTTGGCGCGCTTAATTTTGCCAGCGCCGGCGGGACTGACCTCTTCGTGGCGCAATACAACACCAGCGGCTCGCTTCTGTGGGCCAAGCGCGCGGGCGGCGCCGGCGCCGACGCGGCGAACGCGATCGCGGTCGATACGCGCGGAGCGCTGCACTTGACGGGACAATTCTCAGGGGCCGCGTCATTTGATAATTTCGAGGTCTCCGCCGCGAGCGGCAGTGACGCCTTCGTCGCGATCCTCTCGACCCAAAGCACAAGCGCCGCGCCACCGGTGATTACGGCTCAACCACTGTCTCAAACTGTGACCGTCGGGGACGACGCCGTTTTCAGCGTCAACGCCAGCGGCTCCTCCCCATTCACCTACCAGTGGAGCTTCAACGGCGCCGATTTGCCCGGCGCGACCAACGCGCTCTTATCCCTGACGCGGGTCAACGTCGGCGCCGCCGGAGCCTACTCGGTGGCGATTGCCAATTCGGTCGGATCGGTGGTAAGCGGTCCCGCCACCTTGACGGTCAATAATCCGACGGGTGGCGTCTCGCCGACCTTCGGCGGTGTGGTTAAAGTCGGCGGGACCGGCGCGAACACGAGCAACGCCATCGCGGTGGACGCCAACGGCAACCGCTATGTAACCGGTTTATTCCAGGGGGTCGCCACCTTCGGTTCAACCACCCTGACCAGCCGGGGCGCGAACGACATCTACATCTCGAAGCTTGATCCCGCCGGGAACTACGTTTGGGCGACCCAGGCCGGCGGAACCGGCGATGACGAGGGAGTCGGCGTCGCGGTGGATAACGCGGGCAACACCTATGTGACCGGTTCCTTCGCGAATACGGCGACCTTCGGCCCCACCACCCTGACCAGCCGGGGCGGCTCCGACGCCTTCATCGCCAAATACGACCCCAGTGGCAATGTGATCTGGGCGCAGCAAGCCGGCGGCGCCGCCAACGATTTCGGCAACGCCGTCGCGGTGGATAGCGTCGGCAACGCTTACGTCACCGGAAACTTTGGCGGCACGGGCGCGTTTGGCGTGACGAACCTCGTCAGCGCCGGCGGGTCGGACGCGTACGTGGCCAAGTTCGATTCCAGCGGCAACGTCGTCTGGGCGCAGTCGGCCGGCGGCCCCGGCAACGACTCGGGTCTGGCGATCGCCGTGGGCGGCGGGGGTAACAGCTACGTCGCCGGCCGCTTTTCCGGCACGGCGTCCATCGGTGGGACCAATGTCACCAGCGCCGGCGGGTTCGACGTGTTCGTAAGCCAGCTCGACCCTAATGGAATGGCGCAGTGGGTGAAACAATTGGGCGGGACCAACGACGAGAATGTCTGGTCCATCGCCGCGGATTCGGCGGGTAACAGTTACGTGGCCGGTGATTTTTCCGGCTCCGCCACGATTGGATCAACGAACCTCAGCAGCAAAGGCGGCACGGACGGCTACCTCGTCAAGTACGACCGCGCCGGGAACCCGGTTTTCACCACGCAAGTGGGCGGCGCCGGAACCGATTCCGCCTACAACGTCGCCGTGGACGGGGCGGGCAACAGCTATCTGACCGGCACGTTCTCCGGCACGACCACCGTCGGCAACACGACGCTCACCAGCGCCGGAGGTCAGGACGCCTACGTCGCGCAATACGACCGCGCCGGCAACGTTCAGTGGGTCAAACAGGCCGGCGGAACCTCTGACGACGCCGGGACCGGGATCGCCGTCGATCCTTCCGGCAACGTCGATGTCACCGGACAATTCTCCGGCACGAGCCAGTTCGGCGGCACGTCGCTGACCGCCGGCGGACCCGCCGCCACGTTTGTTGCCTCGCTGCCGACCTCGAGCGCCGTTCCGGCCGCGCCCGTCATCACTTCGCAACCGCAAGATATGACCGTGACCGCCGGCGATCCGGTCACCTTCAGCGTGATGGCCAGCGGCTCGCCGCCGCCGGCTTACCAATGGTCATTCAACGGGGTAAAACTCTCCGGGGCGACGAATGCCACGCTTACTTTTAACAATGTCTCGCTCAGCAGCGCCGGAGCTTACTCAGTCACCGCCAGCAATTCGCTCGGGTCTGTCATCAGCTCGAACGCGAACCTGACCGTTCACGTGCCCGTGCCGCCCCCGGGAATCATCAACTTCACCCCGGCGAGCGGCGCCCCGGGAACGCAGGTCACCATCGCCGGCTCGAACCTATCCGGCGCTTCCGCTGTCAACTTCAACGGCGTCAGCGCGCCGTTCATCGTCAACTCCAACGGGAAGATCACGACCGTCGTTCCGGTCGGCGCGACCACCGGGACCGCCTCGGTCACGACCCCGGGCGGGACCGCCACCAGCGCGGCGGGCTTCACCGTCCTGAGTTCCGCCAATCCGCCTCCGAGCGTCGTCTTCAACACCCCGACCAATACGCAGACGTTTTCCCCGCCCGCGAACATCGTCGTCATGGCCACCGCCAGTTCGCCAAACGGCAACATTGCCCACATGGATTATTATGCGAACGGCGCGCCGCTCACGAGCCTGCCGACCCTGGAGGTTCCCATCATCTGGACCTCGTTTACCTGGAGCAACGTCCTGAGCGGGACCTATTCCCTCGCCGTGATCGCAACGGATGACAGCGGCGCCAAAGCCATCGGCGGCCCCTTGCAAATCCAAGTCCTCAGCTCGCCGTTGCGCCTGCAAATCGCGAAATCCGGGACCAACGCCGCGCTCAGTTGGACCACCAACGCCGTCGGCTACCTCCTGGAATCGACCCCCAGCCTGACCCCGCCCATCACCTGGATCGCCCTTACCAACCAACCCATCACCACCGGGACCGTTTTCCGCGCCGAAGTCGCGATCCCGGGAGCGGGCCGGGTCTATCGGTTGCGACGGGGACCGTAAACCCGCAAGCTCCCGCCTGATGAGCAGCGGCGTTTCCAAAAGAGGATTCACGTTTGCGGCGGTGACGCTCGTGCTGGTCGTGGTAGCGGCGTTCCTGGCCTGGACGCCGCTGCGGATTCTCTATCACCGAAATATGGTCCTCGACTCGCGCTCCTGGTATCAGGAGCCGCGCACGTTGCGCGGGCGCTTCACGCCGCGGTGGCTTCGCTGGCGCCTGGCGGGGCGACCGGACCCAGGTCAACAAATGCAACTCGGGAGAGCGCATGAGGACGCCTTGGTCGCCATGGGATATTTTGAACGGCGCACGTACCTCTACGCCGGCAATGATCCTCACGGCATCGTGGATGCGGTCCGTCATGCGCCACTCAAGGATCCCCTGTACTTCTTTTCCTTCAGCCCGACCGGGACGGTCGAAATACTCGCGCAAAGAGACGACTTTATTTCAATCGACAAAATTGTGCGGGCGAACGGGGGCCGCAGGTGAAGCGCGATCCGGTCTGTATGCCGAAAGAAAGCGCCAACGAACGGGCAATCAGAAAGTTCATTAAGCAATTCATCCGCGACCGGTCCAAACTTTACAAGGCGGGGATGCGCGGACACGACGCCTTTCAAAATCGTTATTTTCCGTCGTTACTTCTGAAAAAACGCCGCGTGGACGGCGCGCATGGCGGGTTCGCCCTTGGCGAGGTCGATGACGACCGAGATTTTGATCTCGCTCGTCGAGATCATGTCGATGTTCACCCCTTCGCGGGCGAGGGTCTCGAACATCTTGGCCGCGACGCCCGAGTGGCTGCGCATGCCCACGCCGACAATGGAAAGTTTGCCGATCTTTTCATTCGCGATCGCCTCCCGGAAACCGATTTCCGGTTGCAGGCCGTCGATGACTTTCCGGGCTTTGAGCAAGTCCGGTTTGTCCACGGTGAACGAGAGGTCGGTCGAGGGCGAGCCGGCGCCGTGGCTGACGTTCTGGACGATCATATCGACGTTGATGGTGGCTTCGCCAAGCGACTTGAAGATGCGGGCGGCGACGCCGGGGCGGTCCGGGACGGAGACCAAGGTGATCTTGGCCTGATTTTTGTCCAGCGAGACGCCGCGGATGACGACGTCCTCCATGTTTTGAGTTTCTTCTTTCACAATCGTTCCTGGGTTGTCATTGAGACTGGAGCGGACTTCGAAGAGCACGCCGAATTTCTTGGCGAATTCGACCGAGCGCGACTGCATGACTTTGGCGCCGGCGCTGGCGAGTTCGAGCATTTCGTCGTAGGAGATTTCGGCCAATTTGCGCGCGTCGGGGACGATGCGCGGGTCGGCGGTGTAAACGCCATCGACGTCCGTATAAATCTGGCAAAGGTCGGCCTTCAACGCGGCCGCGAGCGCGATCGCGGTCAGGTCGGAACCGCCGCGCCCGAGGGTGGTGATCTGGCCTTCTTGAGTCTGGCCCTGGAAGCCGGCGACGATCACGACGTTGCCGGCGTTCAGGAGCGCGTGGACTTTTTTGGGCGTGATGTTCTGAATCTTGGCTTTGGTGTGGACGCCGTCGGTGACGATGCCCGCCTGGGCGCCCGTGAGTGATTCCGCGGGAATGTTCTGGGCATGGAGCGCCATCGCGGTCAGGGCAATCGTGGTTTGCTCACCGGTGGCCAGGAGCATGTCCATCTCCCGTTCGCTCGGCAGCGGCATGATTTCTTTGGCCAGTTTGATCAAACCGTCCGTGACGCCGCTCATCGCCGAAACGACCACGACGACTTGGTCTCCTTGCGCCCGGTAACGGGCGACGCGCGACGCGACGTTTTTGATCCGGTCGGTGTTGCCGACCGAAGTGCCGCCAAATTTTTGAACGATAAGGGCCATCCCAATTCCTTTCTTTAATTCCAACCTGCCATTAACCGTGAACGAAGGATGGCCGGGGAACGGTTTCGCCTAGCCTCACAAGCCCATCACCTTCATGACCGCTTCTTTTTCCGGCGGCACGACGATCGGTTGGAAGCCCGCGTTTTTGATCGCCGTATCCGGGTCTTTCAGACCGTGCCCGGTGCTCGTGGCGGTGATGACGCTGCCGGCCGGAATCATGCCCGCGCGCGCGCATTTGATGAGACCGGCCAGCGGCGCGGCGGAGGCTGGCTCGAGGAAAATGCCGTCGGTGCGCGCGATTAGTTTGTACGCCGCGATGATTTCATCGTCGGTCACTTTGTCGATGTAACCTTGCGACTCATTCAGCGCGGTCGTCGCGCCGTGCCAACTGGCCGGGTTGCCGATTTTGATCGCGCTGGCAATCGTCATCGGGTGTTCGATCGGGTGGCCATCGACGATCGGCGCGGCGCCGGCGGCCTGGAAGCCGAACATGCGCGGTAAACGATCCGCTTTGCCCGCCGCGTAATACTCGGTATAGCCCTTCCAATAAGCGGTGATGTTGCCGGCGTTCCCGACCGGCAAGAAATGGAAATCGGGCGCCCGGCCAAGCTGATCGCAAATCTCGAACGCGGCCGTCTTCTGTCCCTCGATGCGCACGGGATTGACGCTGTTGACCACTTCGACCAAGCCCGTTTCGCCCAGTTCGCGCACGATCCGCAACGCGTCATCGAAATTACCCTCCACTGAGATCGTGGTCGCGCCGTACATGAGCGCCTGCGCCATTTTGCCGAGCGCGATCGCGCCCGCCGGCAGCAGCACCACGCACTTAAGCTTGGCGCGGGCGGCGTAGGCGGCCGCCGAGGCCGACGTATTGCCGGTGCTGGCGCAAATGACGACTTTGGCGCCGCGCTCCTTGGCCTTGGAGACCGCCAGCGTCATGCCGCGGTCTTTGAAAGAACAGGTCGGGTTAAGCGCCTCGTATTTGAGCCACAACTGGAAATTGCCGCCGACCGCCTCGACGAAATTGTCCACCCGGATCAACGGCGTATTGCCTTCATTCAGGCTGATCACCGGCGTGGCGTCGGTCACCGGCAGGTACCGCCGGTACGCGTCGATCACGCCGTGCCAGGCGGAAATGGCGACCGCGGGGGCGGGCGGACGTTTCGTGTTGGCGCCAGTCACAATCGGTAAAATCATTCAAAACTCTCGACGCGGATCAGGACCGGCGCGCTCTTCACGACGGCCAATTCCGCGATTTTGGTCAGGGCCTTGGCCACGGCGGCATTGGGCGCGTCGTGGATCATCAGGATGAGCGGAACACTCTCGCCTTCATGACCTTCCGGTTGAATGACCGACGAGATTCCGATCTTTGCCCGTCCGAAAATGGCGGCGATTTTGGCCAGCGTGCCGGGTTTGTCAATGACGTTGAGCCGTAAATAATACCGCGAAATCACGTCCGCCAAGGGCAGCACGGCTCCATCCCGTTCGTGGGGCACGAACGGCGGCACCCGGTTCTTGCTGCCGCATTTCAGGTCGAGCGCCGCGTCCGCCAGATCGCTCAGGACCGCGCTCGCCGTGGCGTCCTGCCCGGCGCCGCGCCCGTAGTAAAGCGTGTCGCCGACGATGTCGCCGCGGACATAGACCGCGTTGAACACCGAATTGACGCTCGCCATGACATGGCCGTTGGGGACCAATGTCGGATAGACCGAAACTTGGACCGGCGGGCAGCCCTTGAGGCCGCGTTTGTGCGGCGGACCGGGGCGTTTGACGATGCCCAGGAGCTTGATCGTGTAACCGAGTTGACCGGCAAATTGAATATCGAGTTTCGTGATCGCGCGGATGCCTTCGACGTGGATTTGCTTCGGATCGACCCAGAACCCGTGCGCGAGCGAGGCGAGGATGCCGATCTTGTGCGCGGCGTCGTGGCCATCGACATCGAGCGACGGTTCCGCCTCGGCGTAGCCGAGTTTTTGCGCGTCCGCGAGCACGTCGGCGAAGTCCGCGCCCTCTTCCTTCATGCGCGTGAGGATGTAATTGCACGTGCCGTTCACGATTCCGTAGAGCCGCGTGATGCGGTTGCCGATCAACCCTTCGCGCAACACCTTGATGATCGGAATGCCGCCCGCGACGCTGGCTTCGTAGTAAAGATTCGCGCCGAACGATTGCACCGCCGCGAAGAGCTCTTCCCCGTGAGCCGAGAGCAGCGCCTTGTTCGCGGTCACGACTGGTTTGCCGAGGCGAAGCGCGTTCAGGACGATGGTCCGGGCGGTCGTCGTGCCGCCGACCACTTCCGTGATGAGATCGATCTGGGGGTCGTTGACCACGCTCTGCCAATCGCCGGTCAGCAGCGCCGCCGGGACGGGCACGGCGCGGCGTTTGGCGGGATCGCGCACGGCGACTTTGGCGATTCTCAGCTCGATGCCCAGGCGCGACGCCATCAGCGGACCGTTCCGCTCAATAGCCTGCCAGACACCGCCGCCCACGGTGCCGCCGCCGATAATACCCACATTAACCTGCCGCATAGGAGCCGATACCTTGCCGGGAATCGCCTCGACCGACAATTCATTTTCGGCGTCCGGTTTCGGTCGGGTTCAGGCGCAGGCGTGTCGCTTCCTCAGCTCCTCGGACGAGGCATCGTCAAGTGAGTCTTACTTTGGCCGTTAGCCTCACGCCACGCCGCGTTCGGCCGGTTTGCCCGCGTCTCATTTATAACGCCAGTGGCGAAATGACGTCGGACCAAAATAATTCTGTTCGATTTATTGTCCAAAACCCATGGTTTTCGGGAAGTACAATTACAGCATAGCCCATGTCACCAGACCCAACTTGCCATTTTGGGGATCGAAACGCCGCGCAGCAGCGGTTTCTTTCGTTATTCCTGCGTAGTGAAAGAGAGGTATTTCGTTACGTGGCCGCGCTCGTGCCGAATTTCGCGGACGCCGAGGACATTTTGCAGCAGACCGCCCTGACCCTGTGGGAAAAGTTTGACGACTATGACCCGAGCCAGCCCTTCACGCCCTGGGCGTGTCGGTTCGCGCTGAACAAGACTCGGCAATGGATCGAGCGGCGGGCGCGCTGGCGGCAGCTGCTCGAAGGCGGTCTGGCGGAGGAACTGGCGCAGCGTCGCGAGGAATTGGCGCCGGAGCTGGAGAAGAAGCTGAAGTATTTGGAAGTCTGTCTGGGAAAACTGCCCGAAGAACATCGGTCGCTCGTCGAGCGCTACTACTACCGGCGCGACGGCGTCGAAAAACTGGCCGAGGCCTCTGGACGCACCGTGGACGCCACCTACAAGATGCTGCAGCGAGTTCGTCAGGCGCTCCAGCGCTGTATTGAGAACGGCGCGCGGCCGAGGGGAATCACGTCGTGAGGCTCGCCTATCCGTCGCGTGAGTTCGATGAGACCGTCGCCGCCGTTTGCCACGGCACGGCTTCCGACCCGCAGATCTGCTCTTTGAACGCGTTGCTGCGAACCGATGCCGCCGCGCGCGACGAATACATCTTACGCGTGGAAGTGCATGCGCGATTGGCGTCGGATCCGGATCTGTTTGCCGCGCTGACGGCGGACTCACGCGTTGCCGCTTCAGCGGATCACGCGTCCTCACTCTCCCCGTCTGTCGTCCCGCTTTCCGCTTCCCGGGGACGACTTCGGCGAACGCGGAATTGGGGAGCCGCGCTGGCCGCGTGCGTGGCGCTGCTGGCCACCGGATGGTGGGGTTGGAACGCGTGGCGGCAGAGCGGGCGCAAAGGCGCCACCAGCGGCGCCGTGGCGATGCTCAGCCGCGCGGTGGACGCCCGCTGGGACGCCCGTGAGTCATCTCCCCGACTGGGAGCGCCGCTGGAGCCAGGCTGGCTGCGTCTCAAGACAGGATTGGCGGAGATTGTTTTCTACAGTGGCGCGCGCGTCATGATCGAAGGGCCGGCTGAACTTCAGCTCATTTCCCCGACCAATGCCGCCTGCCGCAGCGGGCGACTCGCGTCCGAAGTTCCTCCGCAAGCGCGTGGGTTTCGCGTCAGCACCCCGCAGATCGACTTGACCGACCTCGGCACGGCGTTCGGGCTTGATGTGAAAGCCGGCCGTACGGAGCTGCATGTGTTTAAAGGCAGCGTGGAATTTCAGGCGGCCCCCGGCGCCGGGAAACAGAATTTGAAAGCCGGCTTCGGCGCCGTGAAGGAACGCACGCGTCCGCTCCAACTCATCACCGCCGATCGCGCTCCGTTCGCGCAGTTGTTCGACTTGCAATTGACCTCGTCAGCGGCGGACGCGCGGCGACACGCGCAGTGGCGCGCCGCCGGCAGCCGGCTCGATAGGGATC
Organism: uncultured Verrucomicrobiota bacterium; assembly: GCA_964522665.1. Taxonomy (GTDB): domain Bacteria; phylum Verrucomicrobiota; class Verrucomicrobiia; order Limisphaerales; family CAZFVY01; genus CAZFVY01. The sequence continues at coordinate 38,011 of CAZFVY010000047.1, forward strand.
CGTCCCTGCTCGTGCATTTTGATTTCGAGCAGGCGGACCAGTCGGACTGGCGACTGCGCAATGCGAGCGCCCGGGCCGGAACCTCGCCCGACGCGACCACCATCGGTTGCCAGTGGGTCGAGGGGCGCTGGCCGGAGAAGCGCGCCCTGGAGTTCCAGAACGTGAGTGATCGCGTGCGTTTGAGCGTCCCTGGCGAATTCGAGTCATTGACCCTCGCGGCCTGGGTGCGCGTGCAGGGGCTGGATCGACAGTTCAGTTCGCTTTTCATGTGCGACGGTTTCGAGGCCGGCACGCTGCATTGGCTGATCCGTCGGGACGGCGTGTTGGGACTCACCGTGATTGGTTCAGGTTCCGGCGACTACCAGATCGTGGCCAGCCCGTCCGTGCTCACACTCGATCAATTCGGAATCTGGGTGCATTTGGCGGTCGTGATCGACGGGAGTGGGAAACGCGTGGCGCAGTACTTGAATGGACTGCCAGTCGCGGAGAAGGCGTTGAAAATCCCGCCTCCATTTAGCGTCGGGGCCGCGGAACTGGGAAACTGGAACGCGAGCGGTTTCAGCGATAACGATCCTTCCCTGATTCGCAATTTCAGTGGCGCCATCGATGAATTTTGCCTGTTCAGCCGCGCGCTGAACGCGGACGAGGTCCGGGCGCTCTATTCCGCCGGCAGACCGCAACCAGATCTACTCACGCAGAATCCGAATTGAAACCACGACTCAACGATTACCAACACCTACCTCATGAAAACCAAACTCCTGTTTCTCGCGTTCGCTTTGATTCAATCGGGCCTGCTCTGCCGGGCCGAGGACAATCCTCCGGCCGATGATTGGAAACCCGCGCCTACCAATCAGCAGGGAAAACAATACCCTATGGTCAACTCGGAGGGACGCGTCAAATTCCGGATCGCCGCTCCGCAAGCGCAAAGCGTGGAGGTAAGTTTCCGCGGGAGTAGCGCCTTCACCAAGGAGGAGGACGGCGCCTGGGTCGGCTACACCCGGCCGCTGGATGAAGGCTTTCATTACTACACCATCAAGATCGACGGGGCGGAGGTTCCAGATCCAAACAGCCACTACTTTTACGGGGCAGGACGCTGGGGTAGCGCCGTTGAAATCCCCGCGAAGGATCAAGATTTCTACGCGCTTAAAAACGTGCCCCACGGACAACTCCGTGAAATCTATTACTGGGCCAAAGCGAGCAATACCAATCGTCACTGCTTTGTTTACACGCCGCCCGACTACGACACTGAGAGCGCCAAGCGCTATCCTGTGCTCTATCTGCAACATGGCGCAGGCGAGGATGAAACGGGCTGGGGCAGACAGGGCCACGCCGGGTGGATCATGGACAACCTGTTGGCCGAGGGAAAAACCAAACCGTTTCTCATCGTGATGGAATACGGCGGCAACCCGTTCGCGGCGCCGCGGCAGACGAATGCCCCGCCGGTCCGCGGTCCGGGCGGCTTCAATTTTAACGCCTTCGAGCACGTTCTCATCGATGATCTGATTCCTTTTGTGGACGCGCATTTTCGCACCCTCGCGGATCAACCCCATCGAGCCATGGCCGGGCTTTCAATGGGCGGGATGCAGACGCGGTCGATCACGCTCGCCCACCTGGATACGTTCTCGCAAATCGGCGTCTTCAGCGGGGGCAGCATCGCCGTGACGAACATCACGGATATGGCGGCCTTCAAGGAGAAGGTGAAGCTCGTCTTCGTCAGCTACGGCAGCCGTGAACTCGGCACAAACCGCGTCGGCGCCGCTCGTGGCGGCTTCGGCGGTGATCCCAAGGTGAACGTCGCCGACCTCAAAGCCGCCGGCGTGAACAGCGTCTTTTACGAGTCGCCGAACACCGCGCACGAATGGCAGAGCTGGCGACGCAGCCTGCGTGAGTTCGCGCCGTTGCTGTTCAATGAGTGACGCGCTACGGGATGCGAAACGTTAAGAACCTAACAATCATGAAAACTCTCCTTGCGCTCTCAATCCTGGCGGTGGCTTCCTTCGCCGCCTTCGCGGCGGACGTCACCGGCGTCTGGAAAGCCGAGTTCGAGACGCAGCGCGGTCTGCAGAAATACACCTTCGTTCTCAAGCAAGACGGCGCGAATGTCAGCGGCAAGGCCAACGTGGAAATGGCCGACCAGAAACGCGAAGCCGAGTTCAAGGATGGCAAACTGGACGGCGACACGCTGACGTTTGTCGAGCCGTTGAACATCAATGGCAATGACCTTCGAATCGTCTTCACCGGCAAGGTTGCGGGCGATGAGATCAAGTTTACACGCAAGGTCGGCGACTTCGGTTCTTCCGAGGCCACGGCCAAACGCGAGGCCAGCTCCCCCCAACCCGCCGCCGGCGAGAGAGCCCCGGGGCCGCGCGACGGACGAGGACGATTTGGCGGGCCAATTGTGTTGACGCCGGACGACAAGGCGGCGTTTCCGAATCCGCCGGACGGTTTCGATAAAGCGCGCGACGGCATCGCGCACGGCCGGCTAGAAATGATCGATTACGATTCGAAGTCCGTCGGCAATAAGCGCAAGGCGCTCGTTTATACGCCACCCGGTTATCCGGACGGCACGAAGTATCCCGTCCTTTATCTTTTGCACGGTATCGGTGGCGACGAAGAGGAGTGGCATCGCGGCGGCCATCCCGAAGTGATTCTCGACAACCTTATCGCGGACAAGAAGGCCGTGCCCATGATCATCGTCATGCCCAACGGACGCGCGCAACCGGACGACCGCCCGGGCCCCAACGCGATGGCGACGGCGCCGGCGTTCGCCAAGTTCGACAAGGACCTGATTGGCGATCTTATCCCGTTTATCGAGGCCAGGTATTCCGTCGCCAAGGATCGCGAGAGCCGCGCGCTGGCCGGACTTTCGATGGGCGGCGGACAGTCATTGAACTTCGGCCTCGGCAACCTCGACACCTTCGCCTGGATTGGCGGCTTCTCCTCCGCGCCGAATACCAAGCCCCCAGGGGAGCTGGTGCCCGACCCCGAGAAGGCGACCAGGCAATTGAAACTGCTCTACATCTCCGCCGGCAGCAAAGACGGCCTCATTCGCATCAGCCAGGGCGTCCATGCCTACTTGAAAGAGAAAAACGTCCCGCACATCTGGCACGTCGATGAGCACGCGCACGACTTCCAGCACTGGAAAAAGGCTCTCTTCAATTTCTCTCAACTGATTTTTAAACCGACGGCCAAGTAGCGCCTCGGCTCGACCCGCAAGCAGGGTTCTGTGTTCCGTACAAACCCCAGCGGCGGGTGTGGCAGACTCTGCATCGATGCCATGTGGAGCGCGTTGGCGACCCACGTCATAGGCGTTCCCCGCAAATCTCCTTCGCTTCCAAATATGCTTGTGACCCCGCGCCTACTACGGCACGCCCCTGCCGTGGAGTTGCCCCCCGGATGGCGTGGATCGAGCCTTGAGCGCCACCTGACTGGGCCAATCGCCCAAGGGAATCAGGGCAAATCGCCAGCGATGCGGCATAATTCGGGCGGCGAGATGACGCCGCTCATGCCGAATGTGGGATAGCCGGCCTTCACGCGATTTCTGAAACTTTCGAAATCCCGTCCGTGTTGTCATATCGGATAGCCGATCCCTACCCTTCGTTGGGCGCAGATAATAAACGAGCTGATGCAGCTCGCGGAATTCCTCGCCTGATCGGCTATCGCACCTGGAAAAAGACGGGCAAATGCTCGGGAAACATTAATAAAATGAACAAGGCGAGAATCAGAATGAAGAGTACGCACGCGACCTCAACAAGGTTGAGCGTCGCATTGGTCGCAATGTTACTGACGGCCGCGGATCGATCAAAGGCTGAGCCGGCTGTTAAGTTCGAACCAAAACAACTGCAGGAGGATTTTCGCATCGCGCGTCAGTCCCTGGAGGAAGGACACCCTGGACTCTACCGCCATATTGACAAGGTCGAACTCGACCGCGTTTTTGACCAGGCGGCAAAGTCCCTCAACCGGCCAATGGATTTCTATGAATTTTATCGGCTCGTGGCGCCGGCGATCGCCGCGATTAAATGCGGCCATACCGGCGTCGGCATCTCAACTGCGATTCAGGAGGAAACGGACCGCCTGGCCTGGCTGCCCTTCGACGTGAAGGTCCTGGGAGGTAAAGCCTACATTTTCCGAGATTACGTCCAGGGAGGAAAACTGGCTGGAAAAGAAATTAAATCCATCAATGGCGCTCCCGCCTCCCGCATCCTAGCCACGATGCTCGCCGCCTCGATGAAGGACGGTGACACGCAGACCACGCGACAAATGGATATTAGCGGAAACTTCGGGCTGAATCTGATCGCCTTGCTTGGGATTAAGGCGCCCTACGACGTGGCTCTCGCCGGTTCCGGAGGCAAGCAGGCCGAGTCGGTCCGAGTTGCCGGAGTGAGACCTGATGAGCGGGCGAAGTTGTCAAAGCAGCTTTACCCGCAGGATCAGGCGGGCAAGGAATTTGGGGCTCTGAAATTCCTGGACGATGGAAAAATCGCCTGTCTGACCTACTCTTCGTTCGGAACGGCGATGGAAGAAGCCGAAGCGTTCATGAAGCGCTCGTTTGCGGACATTGAAGCGAAGAGATCCAAGACGCTCATTCTTGACGTACGGGGCAATGGCGGGGGTGAAGACGCGCTTGGCAAACTCCTGTTTTCCTACCTCGTGGACGCGCCTTTCATGTATTACGACGATCTTATCGCCAACAAGATGAACTTCACGTTCGCGAAGTACACCGAGCCGCATCGGGATTTGATTCCGCCGGACGACGTGGCCGAACGCCGCGCCGACGGCAAGTTCCACCTGATAAAGTACGATAATATGGGTCTCCAACAGCCGAGCAAACCCACTTTCACCGGGCCGGTTTACATCTTGATCGATGGCGGTTGCTTATCCACCACGGCGGAATTCCTTACCGCCGCGCACTCACGTCATCGCGCCACCTTTATCGGCGAAGAATCCGCGGGGTGTTACTATGGCCCTACCTCCGGGGACATCGTGAGAATCATGCTCCCCAACACGAAAATGCTGATCTACATCCCCATCGTGAGCTATTACTTGTCCGTGGAAGGCGGCCACCAGCATGACGCCGGCCGGGGCGTAATCCCGGATTTTCCCGTGGAGCGCACCATCACGGACATGGTGGCGGGGACCGATCGGGATTTGGAGCTGGCGTTGGAGCTTTCGCGAAAAGGCCGGTAAGGAGTAATGACCACAGGCCCGGCGCGAATGCTCGTGACCGGGCTTTCGTCACCTTCCCGCGCTCGAAGTTCCTACCTCACGCGCCCGCGTCGCGCGGTTCCCAACCCTCGCCAGTCGTCCCACGTTTTGCGAACTGTCACGGGTGAGAACCGACGCCGGCTCAGGGCCGTCTCGAGCTTCGAAGCCCTGCCGGAACGATCCGTTCTGGGTGATCCGACCCACCGGCGGCGTGGGACCAATTCTTTCCTATTGCGTTCCCATAGGAAAAGCGATAGGCTCCTGTCCGTGAATGATAAAGTTGAGGTTTGGGAAGGCGCCGCGGCGCTGACGGCCGGGGGACCGCTCGAACGTGGCGGTTCATTGCTCGGCCGCGGGATCGCTCGTCAGATTGAGCGGACCAGCGCCGATTTGTCGTCCGTCAACCGCGGCACGGTCCACCCGGCCTTGGTCAAGTTCGAACCGGCGGGCAACTTCGTTTCGGAATGTGGCATCGCAGCGAGTGATCGGAAGGCGAAATATTATCAGTTAGCTCGCGCGGGCCAAAAGAAAAACCAGCAGGAGACCCAGGAATGGGAATCGCTGACTGGCATCGTCGCTAGCGTCCTGAATCCCAGGGAGGGCATGGCATGAGACGGCTTCGCGGATGGATTGTGAGGATTGGAGGCTTGTTTAACCGGCGCCGCAAAGACCGGGAACTCGATGACGAGATCGAGAGCCACCTCCATTTGCACATCGAGGAGAACGTTCGCATCGGGATGACGCCCGCCGAAGCGCGCCGTCAGGCGATGATCAGGCTGGGCGGCATCGAGTCCACGAAGGAGGCTTATCGCGACCAGCGCGGCCTGCCGGTCCTGGAGACGATTTGGCAGGACATTCGATACGGCGCGCGGATGTTGCGCAAGAACCCCGGCTTCACCGCTGTGGCCGTGCTCACTCTCGCCTTGGGTATCGGCGCGAACACCGCCATTTTCAGCATTGTGGATGCGGTGCTGTTGCGTCCGCTTGCCTATCCCGACTCCGGACGTCTGGTTTGGTTGGCCGAGCGGGGACCCGATTGGTCAGGTGGACCGATCGCCTATCCCAATTTCGCCGATTGGAGGAATCAGCAATCGGTTTTTGAAGGATTTGGCGTTTTCACGGGAAGCAGTTTTACCCTCACGGGCGCCGGTGAGCCGGTCCGGCTGGCGGGGGTGATGATGTCGGCGGATGTGTTCGCGGCCCTGCGCACGCAGCCGGAAATCGGCAGGGTTTTCCGCGAAGACGAAGACCAGCCGGGCGCGCCGCCGGTAGCGGTGATCAGCCACGCGCTTTGGCAGAATCGATTTGGCGGCCAGGCCGGAATGGTCGGTCAGACGATCAGCCTCAATGAGAAGCCTTATACAATTGTGGGCGTCATGCCCGCGGGATTTGATTTCCCCTACCAAGCTGACCTCTGGCTGCCGGTCGGCCCGCTTTCCGCCGAGTCCAATTGGCGGAACCGAGACAATCATTCGGGACTCTTCGGACTGGCGCGTCTCAAACCAGGCGTCACGCTCGAAAAAGCGCGCGTCGATTTGGACGTCATCGCGGTTCGCCTGGAACGACAATATCCCGAATCCAACCAGACTCGGCGTGTCCAGATCGACCGATTACTGGACCACAAGGTCGGAAACGTCCGCCACTCACTCTGGATTCTGCTCGGGGCGGTCAGTTTCGTGCTGGTCATTGCTTGCGCCAACGTCGCCAGTCTTTTGCTCGCGCGCGGGGCGGCCCGCGAGAAGGAAATGGCCCTGCGCGCGGCCTTGGGAGCGGGCCGATGGCGAATCGCGCGACAATTGCTCACGGAAAGCGGTATGCTCGCGCTGCTGGGCGCGGCCGTGGGCCTGCTTTTCGCCAGGGGCGCGCTCCGGGTCGTGACCGTGCTGGCCGGCGAGAGCATGCCGCGCGCGGCCGAAATCAGCCTTGACCCGCGCGTGCTCCTGTTCGCGGGCCTCGTGGCGGCGCTCACCGGGGTCTTATTCGGCCTTGCCCCAGCTTGGCACGCGAGCCGCGTCAATTTGCAGGGCACGCTAAAAGAGTCGGGGCGTGGAGCGACCTCCGGCCGAGCGGGATTGCGCCAGGCGCTTGTCATCGCGGAAGTCGCGCTGACGTTCGTGCTTCTGGTGGGCGCCGGCCTGCTGCTCGTCAGCTTTCAGCGAATACTGCAGGTCAATCCTGGCTTCGTGGCCGACCGCGTTTTGACGTTTCACATCAATTTGCCGGCGGAAAAGTATCAATCGGTTGAGCAGCAGATTCTTTTCTTCCAAGCTCTGCGCGAGAAAGTGCGCGCGTTGCCCGGCGTTCGGGCCGCGAGCCTTGCCTCCCAGAATTCCATTCCCCTGCATGAAGGCGGTTGGGATATGCGCTTCGTCATTGAAGGAAGACCCGAACCTCCGGCTCACCTCCAACCGTCGTTGCAATTTCATCTCGTCGCGCCCGATTTCTTCCAGGCCATGGGCATTCCACTTCTTCAAGGACGCGATTTCACAGAACAGGACAATCGAGAGCGCCTGCGGGGAGCGTCCTCGGGTAATGATTGGGGCGCCGGGCTTAACGCGATCATCATCGATGAAGAATTCGCCAAGCGGTATTGGCCCAACCAGAATCCACTCGGCCAGCGCGTCCGGATTCCATTCGGGGAACGCGAGAAACAACCGGTCGTGACCGTCGTTGGTGTCGTCGGACGCATCAAGGAGAATCGTTTAAGCGAGCAGGGCGGGCTGGCGCAGGCCTATTTTCCCATATATCAGCAACCGCTCCAGAACCTGGCTGTCGTGGTTAAAACCGCCAGTGACCCCGCCGCCATGCTAACTACGATGCGGCGCCAAGTTTCTCTACTCGACCCGGCGCTGCCCATTTTCGGAATCTACACCATGAAAGAAATGCGCGACCATAACGTTGCGCCGGATAGACTTAATCTCGGCCTGCTTGGCGCGTTCGCCGTTCTCGCCCTGGTGTTGGCCAGTATTGGACTCTATGGCCTCCTGTCATTCACTGTCACTCAACGGCAAAGAGAGATCGGCATACGCATGGCGCTTGGCGCCGGGCGATTCGATGTTCTCAATTTGGTGGTCGGACAGGGGATGCAGTTGATCGTCGCGGGCGTGGTCATCGGACTTTTAGGCTCATTCGCTTTAACGCGGGTTCTAGCCAGCGCGCTTTTCAACGTCCGGCCTACCGATCCACTAACCTTTGTCACCGTGACGCTCACGCTTCTCGTCGTGGCCTTGCTGGCCTGCTATGTCCCGGCTCGTCGCGCAACCAAGGTCGATCCGATGGTGGCGCTGCGACTTGAATGAGCGCAGTTCTCACTGACACCGCTACGTTGACACGCGCTGCGGTATTCATTTTCGAGCTCATCGTCGTTTCTTCTGGCAACCGTGCCGCCCAAACGCTATCTTCCGCTTATGCCAGTCACCGTCGGCGACGCATTCGGTGAGCTGGGCGTTTGCTTTACGAACTGTCAAGAGTGAGAACCAACACCCTCCTGACACTTGCCCGGGCACTGATTGACGAGAAAGTAATCATCATGAGTGAGCGTGTAACCCCTCGGCGGCGTGGATCGTACGGGATCGATGCGCCCTTGGCGCCGGTATTCATGGCTGCGATGACCGGCGTCGAGCTGGTCATGGCCATCATCTCTGGACGCTGGCAAAGGTTTGTGCCGGTCACGTTCATGTTGGCCGTGCTCGGGCTCTACCTTCACCACACGCTGCGGGGCAAGTTCGTGGTTTGGGCCCGCCTGATCGACGAGCTGCGCTTGCGGGGTGATGAGCGGATTCTGGACCTGGGATGTGGCCGGGGCGCCGTGCTGCTCATGGCCGCTCAACGTTTGACCACCGGACGGGCGGTCGGTGTGGACCTGTGGCGCAATTTCGATCAGTCCGGCAACTCTCTGGAAGCGACCCGGCGCAACGCGACCGCCGAAGGAGTGGCCGATCGCGTCGAATTGCACACCGGGGACATGACGGCGCTCCCCTTCGAAGACAACGCTTTTGATGTGGTTGTCTCCAGCTCGGCCGTCCACAACATTAGCGGAAGGGCAGGCCGCGAGAAAGCCATCAGCGAAGCGGTGCGAGTGCTTCGTCCAGGCGGCCGGCTTATGATCGCCGACATTCGGGCCACGCGGCAGCACGCGGCACAGCTCGTTGAGCTCGGGATGAGCGCGGTCGCAAGGCGCCGGCTGGGGTGGCAGCCTTGGTGGGTCGTGACCGCCACCAAGCCAGAGAATCGGAATTGAGCCGGCGACGACCCGGTTCATTCAAGTTCCCACTTTTGACCTTCCTCACAATTCCGAACGCTCGGCTCCGAGCTGGTTGAACACCTCGTTCTACTCGCCCTCAACAGTCGTTCCGCTATCCATTTCAAGGTCGCCTTCGTTCCACGCCGCCAGCGCGCCGCCGTTCTTAGCTTTCGCATTGTGGACTGCCAAGAGTGAGAACTGACACCTACGTGCGATCAGGCGACGGCGCGACGCGGGTCTTTGGAGTGCGGCGGGAAGCCCGATTCAGAATTGGGCGCCACGCCGCTTTGGGTCGCGACTGCCAATCGCCGGGAAAAGCGGTGTCGTGCTACGCGTGCCACGGCAGTCCAACTGAGGGATCTCCCCAGACAAGTGTCTCACTTGTGACACTTCACCTTCTCTTTCTCGCGCTGGGCTTCGAAAAGATTGGATACATTGACCCAACCGCCCATCAACACGCGTTGCGCCGTCCATTTCAAGGTCATCGTCGATTCCCGCCGCAATTCTTATATTTCGCGCCGCGAAGTGTCAAAAGTGAGAACTGACACGAATGGCGGTTAGATAAGGCCTAACACTCTCTTGCCTAATCGTTTGCGTCGGGGAGGGTTTTGCACGGTTTCGAACAAGACCCGCCGTGATAGGCGTTGCATCTCTTTGAGAGTCGCCTGCATGTGCCGCCAGTTTTCGATGGCCTCCTTCAACCACTCGTATTGTTCCTTGGATAAGGCGACACTTACCGTCTTGTTCCGGACTTTGCGCGTCCACTGGTAACACGGGCCGCCGGCTCCCGGCCCGCGATCCTGGGCGTAGCCTTCGCTGATCCAGCCGGGGCGGACCAGCCCTTGGGCCAGCCGGACATATTCAGCGCGGGCCTCGGTCAAAGAAAAATCTCTTTTCATGGGGAAAAGTCTAGCGCCCGTGTCAATAGGGCGGTATTAATACCGCCTTATATGCCATCCACCCCCTTCTTTCCCGCGCTGCGCGCCCAACTGGCCGCCCTGGGCCGCCGCGCTTGCCAATCCGCGCGCCAGTTCGATTTGCTCGCCCTGACCGAGCAGTTTCGCGACTTGTTTCCGGCCCACCTGCTGGCGGCCGAGGACCAGGGATCCGGCAGCCGTGAGCGCATCTACTCCCTGCGCCTGACCTTCCAGCGCTTCCTCTGGCAGATGCTCAAGCCCGGCACCTCTTGCCGCGAGGTGGTGCGCGCCGTTCAAAGTCTCTTTCAATCCCAAGGCTGGGGTACGGTCGATGAGCGCGCCTCGGCCTACATCCAGGCGCGCCAGCGCCTGCCGGAGGGTCGCTTGGAACAGGCCTTGGAGCTCACCGCCCGGACGGCCGACCGCCGGGTCGGAGCTCAGGGATACCTCCAGGGACGGCCGGTCAAAGTGGCCGACTGTTCCACCACCCAATTGGCCGATACGTCCAAAAACCAGGCGCTCTATCCCCAGGCCCCGGGCCAAAAGCCGGGTTGTGGCTTCCCGTTGTTGAAGTTCCTACCCCTCTTCAGTCTGAGCAGCGGCGCCATCAGCCAGGTGGTGACCGGGCATTGGAAGAACCACGACGCGCGCTTGTTGCGGCAAGCTTGGGAGCTGTTCCAGAAGGGGGACGTGTTGCTGGTGGACCGGGCTTTCGGGGACTACATGACTTTGGCCACGCTGCCGCAGCGGGGGGTCGATGTGGTCGCCCGCCTGCACGGCGCGCGCAAGGTGGACTTTCGGCGCGTCCACCAGCGTCTGGGGCGCCAGGACGCGCTGATCCGGTGGCGCAAAGGCTACCAGCAGTCCGACGTCCTGACCGCTCAAGAGTGGGCTCAGTTGCCCGAGGAAATCACGGTGCGGATCATCCGCTTTGTGGCGTTGATCCGCGGGCGTAAAGCGCGGGTGACACTGGTGACGACCTTGCTGGATCCGGCGCTTTATCCGGTCCAGGAACTGGTGGCTCTCTACCGGCGACGCTGGCTGGCAAATGGAACTGACGCTGCGGCACTTGAAGACGACGCTGGGAATGGAACAGTTGCGCGGCCAAAGCCCGGAGATGGCGCGCAAGGAATTGCTGGCCTATCTGGTGGCGTACAATTTGATCCGCTGCCTGATGGCCGAAGCGGTGGCCCGGGCCGGAGTCCAGTTGGAGCGGTTGAGTTTCAAGGGGACGGTGGACGCGGTGCGGACCTACACGGCCGAAATCCGCGCGGCGCGCAGTCGGAAAATGCGGGAACAATTGTGGGAGGAATTGATCCGCACGATCGTCGCCGACAAGGTCCCGCCACGGCCAGGACGAACCGAGCCCCGAGCGGTCAAGCGCCGGCCAAAAGCCTATCCTCTATTGAACAAACCCAGACGCAAATTCAAAGAAATCCGCCACCGAAACCGCTATCGCAAAAACAAAAACGCCGCCGGAGCGCCCCAGTCTAAAGGCCTTATCTAACCGCCATTCAGAACTGACACCTGCTCTGACACCTGAACGGACTCGCACGATTGATGCTTATAATCAACTATCAGGCCAATTTCGTTTGCCCCTTAAAAATGTCCCCGTGATAAATGTTCTGCATGTGGACTCCATCAAACTTTAAAGGGCATTTCAACTGGTGCAACAAAAACGCATATTGTTCCTGCGAAACTCTCGTTTTGATCACGACACATTCAGGTGTCCGCACAAACCTAACGTTCTTCCCGAGAACTCGGAGCGCAGCCGAAATCTCCTCTAGGGTTGGTATCCTGCACGCATTTCGGCAGACGCCACGTTGTTCGTCTGGGCAATGGCTACTGGGACAAATATCGCCTCGAAACACGGTGGCGGTGTGATTTGGTTGGTGGCGAATGCACGCCAAAGCGCATGATGTATGGCGATACAATTTGTACGTCGGACAGATTCTGCTAGCTTCACGATAAATGTGAATCACAGTCTCCTCCATCAGCCACTCGCCGGCTTGATCACGCATCGACACGGGAATTCTAATTACTTTTCCCCGATTGATCGCCTCGGTTAGTTCGGGATGTAGCTTCAATCCTGTAAAAACGGTTGCATCGGCGATTACGGAGACAAATGAAAGCATCTTCCAAATCGCCTCCGAGGTGGTGTTCTTCGGCAAAAGAGGACGCCAATAATGAACCAGCGGGAATCCGGCCGCCTTGACAAGAGCAAAGTTGGCACGCAATTGTTCATCGGTAAAGTTTGGTTCGTAATCCGGACCCAACCCAGAGTAGCTCAGAAAGAAGATGATTTGA
>CAZFVY010000048.1:0-50646 GCA_964522665.1 uncultured Verrucomicrobiota bacterium
CCGCCAACCCGCCCGGGGAGATTGGGACAGCGTCACCGGCGAAGTCGCCCGTCACCTGAAAGCGCTCGTCGAGGCGAGCCGGGTCGGTTGAGTTGACACGCCTGAGCTGAAAACGGCAGCGAATTTTCTGAGGCCCGGCGTTGCGATGGGCGAACGCCGGGCTGAAGAACCGTAGCGCAAGCTCCGCGTGCCGAGCCAGGTTTAGATTTCGAAAAACGCCGCTGGCTCGGGCAGTGTCCGTTTGATCTCTCGCAGACGGTAGCCGAACCCGGAGCCTTGCGCGCTCGAGAGATCAACGCAGCCGAGCCGCCGTTGATACATTCCCGGGTGGACTTCCGCCTCCGGAATCGAGGCATCGGGGTAAAACTGCATCGCGTTGGTTTCGACTCCCATGATGGTCCCGACTTGAGCGGCTAGGAGCAGGTGGGGAATTTGGGCGAGCATCGGATTGGTGAGGTCTTGCACCATAAGGCTCATCCCATGGGCTTTCGCCCAGCAGGCGCTGAGCAGGGCGCCGGATTGGGTTTTGCACGTTTTCAACGCCACGCCGGTCCAGCCGAGTTGTCGTCCCAGCCGGATCAAGCGCCAATCATGCGCGCTCTCGTCGAGAAAAAGAGGTTTGCGGGCCGCGACGCTGTGCGCGTCAAGCCGGTGTTTTTCCAAGTCGTACGGAAACGGCTGCTCGACGTACAGAATCATGCCGTAAATACGCGGGCGCTCGTCCCGCAGCCGATCGAGGATTTCGTTCACGTAATCGACGTTTGACACCGTGCAGTTGAAATCGGCGGAGAGCCACTCGACGCCGCGAGCCGCGGAGATCGCGCCCACCCGGACCAATCGCTGATAATCCCATTCCAGGTCGTGGCCGCGCAGTTTGATCTTCAGACATTTGAGGCCATCGCGCGCGATCCAGTCTTCCAGGAGGACCGGATGGCCGTCGTTAGGCTCATCCCCCGTTAGCTCGGATCGATCCAACAAATCGAGACCACCCACCAGATGCCACGCGCGCAGGCGGGCCGGCGGGCGACGGATGAGAAAATCGGCGGGATACCGGCCCTGAAACTTGACCGGGCAGCCCTTCGCGGGGGTCAAAAAGTCGGCCAAGTCCCGGCTCATGAACTCCGGGACATAGGTCGCGTACGTGGGGCGATCGAGCAATTGACCGAACGCCTCGTGAATCGCGAGATCGAACGCCGAGGCGCAAACCAACGCCGCGAGCCAGGGGACCGGTTCCAAGTCCACGCCGCGTGATTCGTTGACGGCGGAGAGTTGCAGTGGGACGACCGTCTCGAGGAAGTCATAGCCCAGCTCCAGGGGATGCGCTTGGCCATTGAAGCCGATCCACGCTTTAGCCAGGCGGATGCTCAACTCCTTCAACATCCGAAGCCGGCGTTCGTAGGGTTGGTTGCTCGGCCAGACCCACTGCACGCTCAAAGGCGTTTCACCCCAGCCCTCGGCGATCCGGCCTTGCCGATCCTGGACGCGCGCGCAGACGCGCGCGCAGGTGACTTCCGTCAAGGTTTCCGCGCCGAATTTGAGGGGGACCCGAGTCCGGACCGGCAGAAAATAAAGCCGTACCGCGATGACTTTTATATCCGATGGTTTACCCAGGAATGGTCGCGCTGGAATTCGTTTCCCGGCGCGCGCCGACGGAGGTTCTGCCGTATTGGCCATGCCCTAATTTGGCGCCGTTGGAACCAAGAGGCAACCAGTGTACGAACCCAACGTTTGTCAAGTCTGGCTGAAACGCCGCCCTCGTCCGGGTGGCGCCGGCGGTTGAGCGTTGGAGGCGTCGGTCAAAGGTGGTTCAAGTTTTTCAATTTGCCGAACGCCTCGAGGGCTACTTCTCGCGCGATCGTGTGGCTGACGATGGGTGACGGGTAGCTCCGCCCGAGTTGGACGCCCGCCGCGTCGAGGATGTTAGCGGGCGCGGCGAAGGGTTGGTGCAACCATTGGTCCGGGAGGCGGGCCAATTCTGGCAGCCAACGCCGCACATAGGCGCCTTGGGGATCGAATTTCTCGCCTTGGAGAATCGGGTTGAAGACGCGAAAGTATGGCGCCGCGTCGGCGCCGCAACCGGCGGACCATTGCCAGCCCAACGTATTCTGCGCCAAATCCGCGTCCACCAAAGTATCCCAAAACCAGGCGGCGCCCTCCCGCCAAGAGATCAACAGGTCCTTCACCAGGAACGAGGCGACGATCATGCGCGCCCGGTTATGCATCCAACCGGTCGTCCAGAGTTCCCGCATGCCGGCGTCAACGATCGGATAGCCGGTCCGTCCCGATTGCCAGGCGCCCAGAAACGCCGCGTCCCGGCGCCAGGGAAATCGTCTAAACTCGACCCGCAACGGTTCGTCGGTCGTATGGGGAAAGTGATAAAGCAGGTGATGCGCGAATTCGCGCCAACCGAGCTCTTGCAGAAACTTTGATTCCCGCCACACGGCGAGCGACTGGCCGGAAGTCTCGGCCCGGCGCCGCGCCGCGTGCCAGACTTGGCGCGGGCCGATTTCGCCGAAATGCAGATGTGGGGAAAGGCGCGACGTTCCACTGGCGCCGGGAAGCTCGCGCGCCTGATGATATTCCGGGAGGGAAGAGTCGAGGAAGCGCTGAAGCTGAGCTTGTCCGCCGCGTTCACCGGGTCGCCAGGCGATCGGAAAGCCCGCGGCCCAGTTCAGTTTAGGCTGCAATTCCAGCGCGGCGAGCTCGACTGATGCCGGCCACGACCGCGGAGGACGCAACGCGCGGGGCGGCGGCGCCGGTGGGTCCGGCTCAGCTTCCTTCAGGCAACGCCGCCAATACGCGGTGAAGACCTGGAACGGCTGGCCGCTTTGGTTCTCGATGGTCCACGGTTCGTGCCATAACGCCGCGTCGAAGCTCTGCGCGTCCACCCCTTTCTCGACCAGCGCCGTTTTGACCTTGACGTCACGGGCGATGAGGAGCGGTTCGTACCGGCGGCTCCAATACACCGCGCCCGCGCCGGTTTCCTTGATTAAGTCGTCGAGGGCGGCTTGGCTCGGTCCCCGACGGATGATCAGCCGGGAACCGACTTTCCGTAATGAGCGGTCCAAATTCGCGAGCGACTCGTGCAACCACCACCGCGACGCGGCTCCGGGAGGCCAGGGCCGTGCTTCTTCCGGAGCCCAGATAAAGATCGGCACAATTTCACCGCCCCGCTCGATCGCCGCGCGCAGCGCGGGGTGGTCGGCCAGGCGCAAATCAAGCTGAAACCAGACCAACGTGGGTGAGGTCATAGCCGCCGGCGCCGCGGGACCGGTTCGATTCGGTAAAGGCTTTTCTGAGCGTTCACGGCGCGATGCTGCCATGATCGTTCGGCGCCGGGCACGATTAATCGGGTCGCCGCGTGACCGTGCCGATGGTCGCCGTGATTGAAATCGACTTTCGCGCCGAGCCGATGAACTTTTTTCCGACGAATACGGCGCCGCGTGACGTATAACCTAGTGAGCTGGGAAGAGCTTGTTTGAAGCCGAGGTTGGCCCGGGCGCCGAATCTGGCCAGGCGGGCGGCGAGGCTCAGGCAGCGTCCGGAATGAAAAGACCGGCGCGGCCACGTGTGGAGTCGCTTGGCGGGTCAGTCGAAGCGGCGCCGGATCGGCGCCAGGATTCAAGCAAGCTCTAGTTCCAGAAGCGAGAGTGGGTGAGTGGCGCCGGCGAAAGAACCGCGCACTGATGAGAGGGCCGGGAATCGGCCAGCCACGCGCCAGCGCCCGCGGGCGAAAGAACGCGGCCAGCTTAATTCATGGGCAATCGTAATTTTTTGTCGTCCTTGTTCTCGATGACGGATGAACAGGCGATGTGGCGGGTGCAGACCCAAGACGATCATCGCGCGTTCGCGCGCTTGGTCGAGCGGTGGGAGACGCCGATCAGGAACTTATGCGCCCGCATGACCGGCGACGTTCATCGCGGGGAGGACCTCAAGCAAGACGTCTTCACCCGGGTGTTCGAAAAGCGGCAGGCCTATCAGCCCAGCCAGCGCTTTTCGACCTGGATGTGGCGGATCGCGCTGAACCTCTGTTACGACGAGGCCCGCCGGGTCAAGCGCCGGCCGGAGGTTTCCCTTGAGGCGGACGGGCTTGACGGCGCCGAATCCAGCGATTTTCCCACGCCCGAGTTGACGCCTGACGCGTGGTTGGAACAGCGCGAACAAGGCGAATTGGTGCGGCAAGCCTTGCGGCAGGTGCCGGAGCTTTACCGGACCGTTTTGGTGCTGCGGCATTACGAGCGCCTCAAATTGCGGGAGATCGCGGAGGTGCTCGAAGTGCCGGAAGGAACGGTCAACTCCCGAATGGCCGAGGGCCTGGCCCAGTTGACGCGCCTGCTCGAAGGTCAATTCGACCAATTGAAAGGCACCAAAGCCCCGGCCAAGGCGAAGCCGCGCCGTGAGATTTTAAGCCTATGAAACATCCGCAACGTGAAGCTTGGGTCCCTTACCTCACCGGCGAAGCCGCCGCCGAGACGCGTAACGAACTCGCGGCTCATCTCCGCGATTGCGCCGAATGCGCCGCTCAGGTGGCCGCCTGGGAACGAACCATGCGCGCGCTCGACGCCTGGAAACTACCTCGCCACCGGCCGCGTTCGCGCGTGGCGCCGCCGATCCTAAAGTGGGCCATCGCCGCGGCCGTCGTTTTGAGCTTGGGATTTGGCGCCGGCCGGCTTTCGGCCCCAGCGGCTGGTTCGCTGAAGGCCTTGCGGGCGCAGGTGGAGAACGCGGCGCGAACTTCGACGGAATTCCGGCTTCAAGAGCGCCAGGAATTGGGCGCCGATCTGGAAGCCGCCCTCGCGGCCAACCGTCGGCAGCTCACCAACGAGGTGCACGCGCAGGTCGCCGCGATGGAGCGGCAGTTGCTCGCGAACATGGACCAGACCGCGCGCGCCTTGAACGCCACCAGCCTAGAATCAAGGGAGTCGCTGCGCGCTCTTGGCCAGGCTCTTCAGGACGCCCGTCTCGAGGATCGGGAAGCCACGACGTCGCTTGTGCGACGGCTCAAGGAGGATGAGGCCGCCAATTTGTTAGCCCTGCGGAAGGACCTGGAAACGGTCGCGTCGTTCGCGGATGACCAGCTTCAACAGGCGCGCCAGCGAATCCTCCAACTGGCCAACTACACTCAACCAGCTCACCCAGCCAACGGTAAACCACATTCATCCCAATAAACTCACGCAAGAAAGAGCGTTTCATGAAAAAACTTATTCCAATTACCACCATCGTCGTCGCGACGCTGGCCGCCCAATTGACGCCGCGCGTTCGCGCGCAGACGAGCGCGACGGCCGAAAACCCGCCTACGATCGACGCCGGTTCGGCGCTGGCGCCGCTGGCGGATTACGGCCAAACCCGAACGCCCTACCCGGAGAATCGCGGCCCGCAGAATTCGTTTAGCCTCGAGGGCGACCCGCGGGCTGGCGGCGGCTTTTATTACCACCCGAACGGCCGGAGCGCGGAAAATGTTAACTCGACGATCATCCGGTTTTCTGACGGCGATTCGACGACGATCGACGCCTTGCAGGAGGACATGAACGTGATGGGATTCTTATTGGAACGAAATGTCGATCGCGCGTTGAAGGAGGACCCCACTCCGTATAAATCCGGGATTCCGATGCTCCTGAAGTCAGGCTCGCGGTCGGTGCGCGCGCTTTATTTGGAAGGCTTTGGGGCGCTCTTCACCTTCCATGTCAGCTTTCCTCTGGTGGCTCCGCCGGCGATGGAACCCAAGAAGACGGCGCCGAGTGGAGGCACCGAGTGGGACAACGCCCGACACGAGCTTTACGGCCGACCGGATGAACCCAACGCGTGGGCCGGCTCCGCCACTGCCGGCAATTTCGTCGAATACAACCAAGGCCAGGTCGAATCGCTAAAAAAGGAGATTCTCCAGTCCCTCAAAAACGCGGCGAATATCCGCGAACTGAAGGCGGATGAACAAATCGTCGTCACGGTGTTCGGCTCCGAAAGCGTCGCGCTCGCGCGAGGCGCCGGCGCGCCCGTTGGCGGACTCGGAACGACTGAAACGCCCGACGACCCCAACAAGCCCAGGGAAGCTGGCGCCACTGCGTTTGGCCGGCCCGAGCGTTCCGCGTTGGCCGGAGGCGTCGCCCAGCCGGGACAGGGCCGGGCGACGGTGCTGACGGTGCGGGTTCGCAAGGCAGACGCCGCGGCGCTGGCAAAAGGAGGTCTCAGTTTTGACGAGTTCCAGAGAAAGGCAACCGTTCGAGCATCGCTCGGGAACAGCTTGACGCCGCGCGTTGAATCGTGGGGAACGACCGGCAATTCGCCCCTCTTCCGAGCCTCCGAGTCCGACCTTCAGCGGCGTTGACCGGCCCCGTCCCGCGGCGCGCGTGAGCGCGGCCGCGGGCCGCGCGAGCGGGTTCGCCGCGCGTATTTCTCTCGGCGCCGGTTTCGGCCGCCGAATCCCCGGCTGGTTGAGCCAGCGAGGTTGATCTTCCGTTCCCCGGCCGCATCAGACCCGCGCCGAGACGCCAAGCCTTCCTCGCGCCGGTCGGTCCGGTGTCGTGTCAATTCTCGGCGTTGACCGTGGCGCCGGGGCCGGGCTAGTCTCTGGTCGCGTGAGCGCCGTGAATGAACGACTCGTTCGGATCGGTCAACCGTCCGCGGCGGACCGAACTGACGCAGAATCATCTGCAACGGCGTCTGAGGGTGGTCCCGGCGAGATTGCCTCCCTGAAAGGCGAGATCGCGCGGCTCAAGGAGGTTGAGGCAAACTACCGCGGGATGTTTGAAAACGCGCTGGATGGCATTTTTCAGACGACGCCGGCGGGGCGATACCTCAATGTCAACCCGGCTCTGGCGCGCATTTATGGATACGGTTCGCCGGCCGAGCTGATCGCCACGCTGAACGACATCGAGCATCAGCTTTATACCGATCCGCGGCGGCGGCCCGAATTCGTCCGCCTGATGGAGCGGGACGGCCTGGTTGATCGCTTCGAGTCGCAAATCCGCCGGAAAGACGGCGGCGTGATCTGGATCTCGGAGAGCGCCCGCTGCGTCCGCGACCCAGCCGGGCGCCTGCTTTATTACGAGGGCATTGTAAAGGACGTCACCGAGCGCATGCGGACGGAGGAGAAGCTGCGCGAACAGGCGGCTTTGCTCGACCAGGCGCACGACGCCATCTATGTGCCGGACCTCGATCACTGCGTGCG
This sequence comes from uncultured Verrucomicrobiota bacterium, assembly GCA_964522665.1. Classification (GTDB taxonomy): domain Bacteria; phylum Verrucomicrobiota; class Verrucomicrobiia; order Limisphaerales; family CAZFVY01; genus CAZFVY01. The sequence goes on from CAZFVY010000048.1 coordinate 7,166, forward strand.
TTACTGGAACGAAGGCGCCACGCGTCTCTACGGCTGGACTCGCGCCGAGGCGTGCGGACAGTCCGCGCTGCGGCTGTTTTGGCGGGGCGACGAAGCGCCAGTGAAGGAATCACTGCAGGTCGTGCGCGAGCGGGGCGAATGGACCGGAGAACTGCGCCAGTTCAAAAAGGATGGCAAGGAAATCTTCGTCCAGAGCCGGTGGGCCTTGATGCGGGACGCCGCGGGTCTGCCGCGTTCGATCCTGGTCATCAACACGGACGTCACCGAGCGCAAGCGGCTGGAGGCGCAATTCCTGCGCGCGCAGCGCATGGAAAGCATCGGCACGCTGACCAGCGGCGTGGCGCACGACTTGAATAATTGCCTGACGCCGATTTTGATTTCCGCGCCCCTCCTCCGCTGCGCGCTTCCGCCCGAACAGTTGGAGAGCACCCTGACGACCATCGAGGTGAGCGCGCAGCGGGGCGCCGATATCATTCGGCAGTTGCTCACGTTTGTCCGCGGCGCCGAGGGCAGGCGCGGCCCGGTCCAACTCCGGCATATCGTCAGCGAGACCGTGGCGATTGCCCGGCAGACGTTTCCGAAATCGATCCTCGTCAAACCGTCGTTTCAAAAGGACCTTTGGATCATTCAGGGTGATCCCACGCAGTTGCATCAAGTGCTGGTCAACCTCTGCGTCAACGCGCGCGACGCCATGCCGCGGGGCGGCACGCTGGCGATCACCGCGCGCAACGTTCAACTGGACAGCGAAAGCCCGCGGCGCGCGCCCCAAGCCCGGCCCGGCCCGCACGTCATTATCGAGGTCACCGATACCGGCGAAGGCATCGCCCCGGAGATTCTCGACCGGATTTTCGACCCGTTTTTCACCACGAAGGAATCGGGCCGGGGCACAGGCCTGGGATTGTCCACCGTCTTGAGCATCGTCAAGAGCCACGGCGGCTTCATCGAAGTCCGCACCGAAGTCGGCAAAGGGACGACCTTCACGACCTGTTTGCCGGCCACTCCGGAAAAACAATTGACGGAGGCGCGCGCCGCGCCGGCCGGGCGGGCGCAGGGAAAAGGGGAGTTGATCCTTTTGGTGGAGGATGAGACGGGCATCCGGGAAATCACGCAGCTTGCCTTAACGAGCAACAATTATCAGGTGATGACGGCGAGCGATGGGTTTGAGGCCGTCGCGTTGTTCACCAAGCACGGCGGTCAGATCAAACTTGTTTTGACCGACCTGATGATGCCGTTCATGGACGGCTCGGCGTTGGTCCGGATTTTGCGAAAGATGAACCCGCACATCCCGATCGTCGTGATGACCGGCGCCGGCGCGCGCGAACTGGAGCCGCTCGCCGGCTTGGACATTCAGCGGGTTCTGGCCAAGCCCTATACCTCCGATAAGCTGCTCGCGATGCTGCGAGAAGTCTTCAGCGTTTGACGTTGGGGACGACGGGTGGGAGCCGGAAGACTACGCTGATCGCGACCGAACGCCCGGCGACAAGCCATGCAAGCTTCGAGAGTCCTTTGCCGGCCGGCATTAGAGCAGCCGGGCCACGAGGTTCTGGTACGCCTGCGCCTTCAATCTCGCGACCTGACCCTGGTCGGAACTCTCCCGAGTGAGCCGCGCGCTCGTGCGCGAGTCTTCCAGGCTGTCGGCCATGTGCATGGTCCATTTGCCGGTCGTGGCGTCCACCAGGAAACCCTTGACGCGCAGTCGCATCGTCTGGGTGCTGTCGGGCACCGCCCGTCCGACGACCGGGATCCACGAGATGGCTTTGGTCACTTCGTCGCGGCGGGCGCTTTCCAGAATGCCCCAATAGACGAAAATGCGCGCGCAACCCCCATTCAACGCGGCCGCCCGCAATCGCTCCGCGTAAGCCTGCTCGTGCTCTTTGGAGGGAATCCCCGAGAACGCGGCGCAGGCGAAATATCGTTGCAGTTCTTTCAGCATCGGATCATCCGGCAGCATCGCCCCGGATTGAATCACCATCAGTCGCTCGCCACGGGTGAGAACCACCGGCGAATAAGGCTGGCTCGCGGGGGGAGCGGGGGCGGCGCCGAGCACATCCAATTCCGTGAGTTCGCCGCGATAGAGATCGCTCCCGAAGTCATGATAGCCGTGATGGTAGCCGGAGTCGGAGATCGAGCGGGCGCAGCCGGACAAAAGCGCGAGGCAGAACCCAAAAACGAGGAAACGAACGCAGCGATTCATACTTTGGGTGGATTGGACACCGCCACTGATAAAATGTTCGAATCACCGTACGACTTGGGAGCGAGACTTGCGAAAACGTAGCGCACAAGCGGCCAACATTTCCCATCCCGGAGAGATGGTGAAGTTTACCGTCGCGGGCAAGGAATTCCAACTGACGCCCAAGCTCCGACGTCCGTAAGGCGCGCTTCGTTCGGTGGCCAATCCGAGCGGTTGATTCCGGGCAAGAAAAAAGGCGCAGACCGCATGTCTGCGCCTCTGGGTTGTCGGTAAAAGTCTAACTGCAACCGAGACTTTCGCCGCAATTCAGGCACTTGTAGCAGGCGCCATTGCGCACCGCGACATGGCCGCAGTTCGGACAGGTCGGCGCGTCCTGCTGGAAGTGGGCGACGGCGTCACTCAGGGTGAGCACCACCCGGTGACCACCGGTTTCACCGTGACCGTGGTGACCATTGCCATTTCCGTTCCCGTTGCCATTCGCGCCGCGTGGCGCGCCGGACTTGAGACTGATCAACGCCTGGCCCTCGTCAGTCAGCGGCAGCTCGGGAACCGGTCGGTTCACTTTTTTTTTAACCTCTTCCATCAGGCCGGGCATGACCAACTCCGGCTGGTTGCGATTCGTGGCGTTCGTATCGCGGTAGTCCGGGATGAACTGCAGGGCCATCCAGCGAAACACGTAGTCGATGATCGACGAGGCGTTGCGGATGTCCGGGTTCTTCGTGAAGCCCGAAGGTTCAAATCGTTGGTAGGCGAATTTTTTGGCCAACGCCTCCAACGGCACACCATACTGCAACGCCATGCTGGTCAGCGTGCCGATCGAATCCATCAGACCGCCGATGGTCGATCCTTCCTTCGCCATCGTGATGAAGACTTCGCCGGGCTGCCCGTCTTCAAACAGGCCGACCGTCAGGTAACCTTCGTGTCCGGCGATGTCGAATTTGTGCGTGACCGCGCGGCGAGTTTCCGGCAGGCGCCGGCGGAGGGGCTGGCCAGCTTGTTTGCTCAATTTGGCAATTTCAGCTTCCAGTTCCTTGAGCCGATTCGCGTCCGGGGCCGTATCGCTCTTGTCGCCGCCCTCGTTGGTCTTGCGGGTGTTGAGCGGTTGCGAACGTTTCGAGCCATCGCGATAGATGGCGACGCATTTGAGGCCCATCTTCCAGGCTTGAACGTAGGCGTCGCGAATGTCCTCGACCGTGCAGTCCTGGGGCAGGTTGACGGTCTTCGAGATCGCCCCGCTGATGAACGGCTGGGAGGCCGCCATCATGCCGAGATGGGCGCGATAATGGATGCTGCGCTTGCCGCGATACGCCTTGAACGCGCAATCAAACACTGACAAATGCTCGGGCTTGAGGCCGCTGGCGACGGTCTGGCCCTTCTCCTCCACGTCTTCAATGGTGTCGAACTTCTCGATGTGGGCGACAATTGCGTCGGCCTCCGCGCGGGTATAACCGAGACGGGAAAGGGCTTCGGGCACGGTGCGATTGACGATCTTGAGCATCCCGCCGCCGGCCAGCAATTTGTACTTAACCAGGGCGATGTCCGGCTCGACGCCGGTGGTGTCGCAATCCATCAAGAACGCGATGGTGCCGGTCGGGGCCAGGACCGTGACTTGGGCGTTGCGATAACCGCTCGCCCGGCCTTTGTCCAGCGCCCGATCCCAGCAACGGCGGGCTTCTTCCTTCAAATAGTGGAACTCGCGGCTCGGCTGAATCTGCTCCACCGCGTCGCGATGGAGGCCGATGACGCCAAGCATCGACTGAATGTTGTCCGGCGCCAGCGGCTTGGCGACGTGCGCGCAACGGGCGTCGGTGTAGCCGGCGAACGGCCCGATCGCGCTGGCGATCTCGGCGGATTGTTCGTAGGCGTGGCCGGTCATGACCGCGGTCAGGGCCCCCGCCAGCGCGCGTCCGCCGTCCGAGTCGTAAGCGAGGCCGTAGCTCATGATTAGGGAGCCAAGGTTCGCGTAACCAAGTCCCAAGGTGCGATAGATGTGCGAGTTTTCGGCAATCGCCTTGGTCGGATAACTCGCGTTATCGACGAGGATTTCCTGCGCGGTGATGTAAATCCGGACGGCGGCTTTGTAACGTTCGATGTCGAACACGCCGTCTTCGCGCTTGAACTTCATCAGGTTCAACGAGGCGAGATTGCAGGCGGTGTTGTTGAGGAACACGTATTCCGAGCAGGGATTGGTCGATTCAATCGGCTCGGTGCCTTTGCAGGTGTGCCACTTTTGAATCGAGCCGTCGTACTGCATTCCGGGGTCGCCGCAAACCCACGTCCCTTCGGCGATCTTGTTCAGCAGGGCCGAGGCGTCTTTCTTCTCGAGCGGCTTGCCGGTGGTGACGGAGCGGGTCCACCATTCCTTCCCATCCATGGCCGCCTGCATGAACTGATCGCTGACGCGGACGGAAAGGTTCTCGTTTTGATACATTACGCTGCCATAGGCCTGGCCGTTGTACGAGCCGTCGTAACCCTGTTCGATCAACGCCCACGCCTTCTTTTCTTCCAATTGCTTGGCGTTGATGAACTCCTCGATGTCGCCGTGCCAGTCGCGCAACGTGTTCATCTTGGCCGCGCGGCGCGTTTTGCCGCCGGACTTGACGACATTCGCCACCTGGTCATAAACCTTCAGGAACGAGAGTGGGCCGCTCGGCCGGCCGCCGCCGCTGAGCTTTTCCTTGCTTGAACGAATCGGCGAGAGGTCGGTGCCGGTGCCGGAGCCGTACTTGAACAACATCGCCTCGCTGTACGCCAGACGCATGATGTCCTCCATGTTGTCCTCGACCGACTGGATGAAGCAGGCGCTGCCTTGGGGATATTCGTATTGGGTGTTGGCCCGCTGGGCTTCGCCGGTTTGGCGATTGTAATACCAATTGCCTTTCGCGGAGTCTTTGCCCACGCCGTATTGGTGGTAAAGCCCGACGTTGAACCAGACCGGCGAGTTAAACGCGCCGTATTGATTCACGCACAACCAGCAGAGTTCGTCGTAAAAAATCTCGCCGTCGGCCGCGGTGAAATAGCCGTCCTTGATCCCCCAATCCGCGATGGTGCGGCAGACGCGGTGCATCAATTGGCGCACCGAGGTCTCGCGCTCGGACGTGTGCTGTTCCCCGTAAAAATACTTTGAGACGACCACTTTGGTGGCCAGGATCGACCACGATTTCGGCGTCTCCACGTTCTCCTGTCGGAAAATCACTTTGCCCGCGTCATCGGTGATTTCCGCGGTTCGCTGGTCCCATTCAATCTGGTCAAACGGCTTGATTTTGGCGTCGCTGAATACGCGATCAATTTTGAGGGCCTTATTCGTTGCGCTGCGCCGATTGCGGCTCGGGCGGCGGGCGGCGACCGAAGCGGCCGCGCGGGAGGTGAGAGCGGCAGTGGCAGAGGCAGAATGATCGCGGGCGTCAATCATGGGATTAGCGTTTGATGGATTAAAGTTTTTAAGTTTCGGCGTCATATTTCCGCAGCCATCTAATTTAAGATCAAAAGGCCAGGAAAACTAGCCGAATCGGCCTACTTTGGTTGATGTTTTGCGGTTTTGGCCGCGTCAAACACCCCATTAAGTAGGGGAATGTCATTTACCATAACACAACCTGTGGTGGTATCAAGCAAAATATTCCGTTTTGTGACGTTTTCGTGCTCCCGGTTCCAAACGAAAGGTTTACAGCGTCACGCGGCGCGCTAAGGAACGCCCGCGGCCGGTCTTTTCGGCCCGCAAATCCGGTGTCCGGTCACTCGGAATTACCGTCGCCAAAGTGGGGAATAATCACGGCTTTTCAAGTGTAAAAATCAATTGATTCTCTGGCTCTGATTGGCGCCGATTTGGCGCCCGAGAGAAGCGGGCGAGGCCGTCCGGATTTAGATTCGATCCAAAGCCTTGCCAGCGGTCCTTTTGCCGCCGTTGGAATGGGTGGTCGCTCGCATTAGCTCTAACCGTGGTAAGGGCGGAAAGTTCGTATCTTTTAGGGATCGAGACTCCGCGGGCGAACCGCGTCAGTCGCCGCCGTGGTGGCGCCGAAACTCGACGACGCCGCTGACTTTCCAACCGGATTCTTCGTGGGTCATCAGATATTGATAATGCGCTTCGGACCGGACGGCGCTCGTCAATTTGACGTTCGCGATGGCCGCGCTGCCGTTTTCGAATACGCCGCCGAAGATCGCCGATTTCGATTGGGCGATCGCGGGGTAACGGCTCTTGACCAATTGTTCGAACGAAGGGAGCGGAAAGGTCCGGCGAAAGGTGGCGCTGGCCAGGCCGTAAGCCTTCGCGTAATCGTTGGCGCGAAAGGCGGCCAATTGCTGGTCCACCGTCTTGATTATCTCCGTGCGGACGGCGTCCGCGCTGGGATGGAACGGGCGGAATGGGCCGGACGGTGGCTCCGGAAAATGCGAGCTGCCGCGCTCCTCATCCGGCGGGGGCGAGTTTTCGTTGAGGTGCGCGATGACGAGCAACAAGGCGCCGACGGCCATTGTGAGGAGCAGTGACGACCCTCGACGCGAACGAACTCCCCTTCGCAACGGGGGCGGGTTGGTGGCATCCGTGGTCACTCTTATCTCGGTCGCCAGCGCCGCGTTGGACTTTGACCCAACCATGACATGGTGGTGAAATCAACGATCACAACCGGCGCTTTCGCGTAGAAATACGGTGAGTCCATTTCGCGACTCAAGCACAAAGGCGCGCGAGCCGACGCCGTCTCTTCCGAACCGGGCGCGTTTCACGCCACGCCTCCCGGCGCCACGGAGCCGACCGCGCCCGGTGTTCGCCCGACGTCCCGCTGAGCGAAGCCGAGTCCGGCCGTGACGAGCAAACCGGCGGCCACCAGGTAAATTCCCCCGCCCAAGGCGATGGCGCGGCTCATGTTGGCCACCTCCTGCTCCGCGCCGCCGCGGGCCAAGACCCACCCGATCGCGACCGGCGCCGTGGCCCCGCCCGTCCAACCGACCGCGTTCATGATCCCCGCCGCCGTGGCGCGGGCGCGGGGATGCACGACGTCATATAACGACGCGAAAATGTTCGCGTCATAGATGCCTTTGCAAAACCCAAACACCGTCATCCAGACCATCAATGCCTTCACGTCGCGCGTCGTGCCGGTCAGGAAAACGAAGCCGGCGCCGCAGACCAACCCAAGCGCCTGGGTGAGCATGCGCCCGCCCGCGTGCCGCCGCGAGAGCCGGTCCGCCAGCCAGCCGCCGAACGGCGCGCCGACCGCGCTCGCCAATTGAATAAAGATCGTCCCCGCCAAGCCGGCCATCGTCAGTTTCAAGCCGAATTTTTCGCCCAGAAACGTCGGCATCCAGGTCAGGAAGGTGACGGCCACGAAATTCGCTCCGACGAAGGCCGCCATCAACGCCACGGCCGTCGGCGTGCGAAAGACCTCGGCCAGGACCTCGGCGACCGACGGCTTGTCGGCCAGCGTCGGAACGTCAACGTGAGCCTCCGATTGGCCGCGCGGCGGCTCGCGCAAGGTTCGGCCGAGGATGAGCGCCAGCCCGACGCCGCACAGCCCAAAAACATAAAAACCGATCCGCCAGCCGAAATGCTCGGCGAAATATCCGCCCAACGCGCCGCCGCCGATCGTGCCGATATAGACGCTCGACTGATGCCACGACATCGCGCGCGACCGCGTGCCGGGACCGTGGTAATCGGCGATCAACGACATCGACGCCGGGAAATAGAACGCCTCGCCAAAACCCTCCGCCGCGCGAATGGTGAAGAATTGCCAGAACGATTTCACCCACCCGGTCAGCATCGTGATGAGGCTCCAGAAGACGAACCCGCCCAGGATGAGGTTTTTGCGCCGGAAGCGGTCGCCGATGAACCCGGCCACCGGCGCCGCGCCCGCGTAAATCCACATGAACGCCGACCCGATCAAGCCCAGTTGAAATTTGTCGAAGCCGAATTCCTCCTTGAGTTTCGGGAACACCGAAAAAATCGCCTGCCGATCCGCGTAATTGAAAAAGCAAACGAACCAAAGCATGAAGACAACCCACCATTTATAGTTCGAGGCCCGGGGAGTCTGCATCGGCGAACCATAGCCGGGCGCCCGCGCGCCGACAAGCGCGCGGAGAATAATTGCGTGTTCGGGAAAATCAACTTCGGTGTTTCAGCGGCAACCCAATCGCCCGGCGTTCGCTCCTCGGTGCCGACGGCAAAAAACCAAGGTGGGGCGAGGCTCCGACGAGCGCTGATATGATTCTAACCTCGGCCCACTCTCAAGCAAACGGCGTCGGTTCCGCGATTCATGCGGCCAATCGCGCGTGACCTTCGTTCAACTGTCCGATAGCCTGATCGGTCGTGAGGACGAGTCCGCAACTACGGTTTTTGGTTGCCTTCAGCCTCTCAGCGTCTCTGCTCTTCGGCGCCGGTTGGTATTGCCTCGACCGCCTCCGCGAACCATCCTATCGGGGAAAATCGGCGGCCTATTGGTTCAAGGAATTCAGCCTTTGGGCGGGGCACGACGGGCGGTACGACTTTACGCGGCGCGAGGAGAGCCTGGAGGCGTTGCGGGCGATCGGCGACCCGGCGGTTTCGTATCTTCTGGGGCAGGCATTTCCCGCGCGCCCCGATTCGGCGGCTTGGACAAACTTCTTGAAGAAGCTGAATCGCTTCTATGACCGGTTCGGGCTTCCGCGCGCGGTGGGCGCTGACGTTCGGGCGGCCGCCGCGTTATCCGCGCTCGCGCAACTGCACCCACCGGGCCGGCTCGTCCTCCCGGCGCTACGTCGCCACTTGACGGCGACGAACCCGATCGAGTCTGGGAATGCTCTGTCGATCGTCAGCTACCTGGGCGATGGCTTGAAAGATGCGATCCCTTTCTTGATGGACGCGTTGCGCAGCGGCGACGGAAGGAAGAGAAGCTGCGCCTATCACGCGCTCCGGTTGCTCGGGCCGAAAGCAAAGTCCGCTGTGCCAACGTTGATTGATTTGATGGCGGCCGAAACCAATCGCCTTAGTCTTGATCCAAACGTCTTCGCGCCCGCGATCACGCTCGGAAAAATCGGGAGCAACGCCGCGCCCGCTCTTCCGATCGTGAAGGAGTGGTTGGCGAGCGCGACCGATTGGGGAATTCAGTGCGGCCTATCGTCGATCCTGTTTCAGATCGACGACCGTGAGACCAACGCGCTTGCCTTTCTCATGAACGGCCTGACCAACCACGAACCGTCGAACCTCCGGTGGGTTGCGGCGCTGGCGCTAGGCGAGATCGGTCCCGGCGCCAGGGCCGCGGCCCCTTACGTTTGGGACAGCATTGAATCGGGGAGTGAGACGCTGGTCCGCGAGGCGCCCAGACTGTTCGAGCGCCTGGGAGTGTCCCCGGTCACCATCAAACCGAATTTGAAAGGACTGCTTGACGTGGGGAACCCGCAGACACGCTTCGACGCGGCCGCGGCGCTACTGCAGATGGACCCGAACGATCGCGATGCGCAGGAAGCTTTGATCAACTTCCTCCGGGTTGGTCCGGCTTTCGCCGAGCCAGCGATGGGGGAATTGCGCAAGGCCGGCGCCGCCGCGGGCGCGGCGATACCCGTTTTGTCCGAGATTCTGAGGCGCGACCCGAAAGGCAAAGGCCGAGCGGCTCGTTGGGCGCTTGAGCGGATCCAACCGCGCCCAGGCGAAGAAAATTGAAGCTCGGCGCGGGCGCGGCGCCGCGGTTCGGCGGGCTTGGCTGGGATTGCGGGGATTTCCTTGGTCCGACGGCGAGAGGTTCAGGCTCGCCCAACCGGTCGGGATCGACGCGTGCCTGGACAAGGGCGGGTCGCGGACGGCTTGAAAAAGTCCCGACCGATGTTATGGTAGGCAAGTCAATGGGCGGTGTGTTCCGGTCAGCGCGGCGACCATGAGGCCTTCAAACCACGACACCCAGGAATGATGCGAAATCAGAAATCGAGTCAAACGGAGTCAGTTCGGCGGGATTCCTTCCGTCCCAGCTTTGGCTTCACCGTGATTGAATTGCTTGTGGTCATTGCCGTAATCGCGGTACTCGCCTCGTTGCTGTTGCCCTCGCTGACCGGCGCCAAACGCGCCGCGGAAAACGTCCAGTGCAAAAGCAACCTGCATCAAATCCTGCTCGGATTGCAAATGTACGTCGATGACGTCAAGAGCTATCCCCACTGGAGCTCTGTCAATAATCCCAACCTTGCTCCAACCAGGACGCCAGATGATCCGACTGTTTGGTGGTTCGACGCCATTGAGCCGTACACGCGGAGTCGTTGGACCGACGGGCTTTACCGCTGTCCGGCCTATACTGGTGTCACGGCTGATTTTGATCGGTACTCAAATCTCACCGCCTCGGGGAGCTACGGATATAACTGGATCGGCTGCAAGCCGTTTGATATGCGCCCCCTCGGATCGCCGCCGTTGGGTTTGGGGCCGATCCAACTCCCGAGGGTTCACGTGACGGAGAGCATGGTGATGGCGCCCAGCGACATGATCGCGATCGGCGATGCCAACCTTTTTTGGAGCGGCCCTAAGTCTTCCACGCCGCTGCCCCCGCCGTACGACAGCCAAGTGAGAAGCGCCGTCGAGCTTGACGTAGTAGTCGCCCACTCACTTCTGCTCCGACTGTATTCAGGCCAGGACTATTCCGCCATCGCGAAGGCGAATCAGCGCCGCCACGGTGGACGTTACAACGTCGCCTTTTGCGATGGTCACGTCACGATGGAAAAGCCTGAACGACTCTTTGAGAACAGTGAAAGCTCAATGCGCCATTGGAATATCGATCACGAGGCCCATTTGGAGGATACCGTTGGGTGGTGATGGTCTCCCCGAGCGGCGCTCGCTGGATGACGCGAGCGACGAACGTAGGCCGTTCCAGCGCCAACGATTCCGGGTAGCGGCCGTGGAGGCGAGCTAACGTTCTCGCGGGTTCCACTTGGACTGCAATCGCGGTGGTGAAATGTTGGCAATTTCCTTGGACGAAGGACCTTCCGGCGGGCATCGTAAGGGGATAGTTACGGCCGCATGATCGCGCAAAATGAAGACCGCATCGACGTGGGTTTGCCGGAAGGTTTACGCCGGCAATTCACGCTCTTGGAACGCCGCCTTTGGGTGGTGGAGACGCTGGCGGCCGTCTGCGGCGCGTGGGGCGGGGCGCTGCTCTCTTATCTGATTCAGTTTTTATCGGACCGGATCTGGGACACGCCGTCGGCGGTTCGCGGCGTGATCACCCTTGCGGGCGTTGCCGGGCTCAGCTGGGCGGCCATCGGCTGGAGCCGCGTCTGGGTCTGGCGGCGGCGCGACACGCTGGCGCTGGCGAACCTGGTCCAGGCGAAATACCGGCGGCTGGGCGACCGGTTGCTCGGCATCGTCGAACTGGCGGACAACCAGGAACGGCCGTCGAACTTTTCTCCCGCGCTTTATCGCGCGGCGATTCAACAGGTCACCGCCCAGGCGCTCGAATATGATTTCACCGCGGCGGTCAATTCCCGGCCCGCCCGGCGCGCGGCGCTGGCGCTGGCCGTCGGCCTGGCTTTGGTCGCGGTGGCCGGGTTGGCGGTTCCGTCCGCCGCCGCGAACGCGTTTCGGCGCTGGGTGGCGCCGTTGGCCGCGATCCCGCGTTACACGCTCGTGAATCTGGGCGGCTTGCGGCCGCAAATGATCGTGGCCGCCGGCGAAAGCTTCGAGGTTACCGGCGCGGTCAGTTTTAACTCCTTTTGGAAACCGGCGCACGCGTTCGCCCAGTTCGACCGGCAGCCGATGCTCGAGGCCCGGATTGAACTGGGTCGGGCACATTTTCAGGTGCCGGCGCAAGTTCAGCCCGGGGCGCTGAAGATTTGGGCCGGGGACGCGAGCCAGACGGTGCGGATTGTGCCGAGCCGACGGCCATCGTTGCGGGAATTGGCGGCGTCGATTGAATTGCCGTCCTACCTGCAATATCCGCCGGCTCGCGAGATCGTGCAGAACGGCGCGCTGGCGTTGGTCGAGGGGAGCAAGGTTTCATTTCAGGGGCAGGTGAGCACGAACCTCGCGTCGGCGGAAATGCAGTTGCCCGGTCGGGGGCCGGAGCCGCTCAAAGTCGAAGGGGATCATTTCATGACGGCGTCGATCTTCGGCGACGCCTTGAGCCAGTGCGTTTTCAAGTGGCGCGACGCGCAGGGCCTTGAGGTCGCCGCGCCGTGGACGTTGTTGGTCCAGTCCCACGCGGATGCGCCGCCGACGCCGGAGTTGGTGGATCAGCCGCAGGAGACGTCGGTGTTGAACAGTGAAATGTTGCAACTCAAGGCCGCGGCGAAGGATGATTTTGGGGTAAAGGAACTTGGCCTGCATTGGAATGTCATCGCGGAAGGGCCGCAGACCAACGCGATTGCGCGCGAGGAATTCAAGATCGAAGCCGAAACCCCGCGGCAGAAGGAGTTGACGGAAACATTCTTGTTCAGCCCCGCGCTGCTGCGGATTCCGGATGACACCACGATTGAGTTTCGCGCCTACGCCACCGATTATCTGCCTGGGCGGGCGCCCGCCGAGTCCGCGGTCTATCGGGTGCTAGTGGTCAGCAACGAGCGTCACGCGGAATTGGTCCGCTTGCGCATGGAGTCGCTGCTCGTGCGGTTGGAAGAGGTGACACGGGCGGAGGAAAAGATCGCCAACGGCACGACCGGCGTGCTGGAGTTGCCCAAGGAAAAGCAGGCCAACGACGAAACCGCGCAGCGCCTGGGTGAGTTGGCCGCCGATCAGTTGCGCAACGCGGACGCGCTCGCGCAAATGTCCCGCGAGGGAATGAAGACGTTGCGCGAGGCGATGCGCAACCCGGCTTTTCCCACGGACACCCTCAAGGAGTGGACGAAGAACCTGAGCCAGATGCAGTCGCTCTCCAACGGAAAAATGCAAAAGGCCGCCAAGTCCTTGAAGGCTGGGCAGCAGAATCCGTCGAGCCGGCCGCAGGAAACCAGCGACGCTGAGACGGCGGAAAAAGAGGCCCTCGAAGCCCTCCAGAAAATGCAGCAGACGGTCAACCATGACCTCGACCAATTGCAGGCGTTAACCCTGGCGCAGCGGCTCCGCAAGCTCGCGGGTGATGAAAAGGATTTGGCCGGCCGATTGCAGAAGAACGTGGCCGAAACCATCGGTTTGACGCCGGAGGAATTGCCGGCGAATTATCAAAAGGCGAATCAGAATGTCGCGCACGATCAGGACGGCGCGCGCGGCGAGTCGCAGGTTCTTCAGGGCGAGATCAGCCGGTTCTTCGAGCGAACCCAACAGAAGAACTACGGCTACGTGAGCAAAGAGATGAACGAGAGCCACGCGGCGGAGGAGTTGGAGCGGGTGCGCGGGCTGATTCAGAACAATATCGCGATGGAAGCCGTGAAAAACCTCGGCGGCTGGAACAAGCGCTTCAACGAGTGGGCCGAAAGACTCGATCCCAAGCCTGATCCGTCCAAGAGCGACGGTGACGCGAAGGATGGCGCGCCGAGCGAGGAGTTGATGAAGGAATTGATCGCGCTCGTCCGTCTGCGCGAGCGCGAGTTAAAGGTGCGCGCGCAGAGCCGCCTGGCCGAGCAGGGCAAGCAGGACGCCCCCACCTACGTCGAGCGCGCCGCGGCCTTGGCGACCGAGGAAGCGAAGGTCAAGGGTGACCTTGGCGACGTCATGAAGGACAATACGATCTCCCTGCTCGAGCCGCCGCTCCAGGACGCGCAGCAGGCGATTGGCCAGGCCGAATCGCTCTTGCGCAAGCCGCAAACCGATCAAGTCACCGACGCCGCGGCCGGGAAATCAATCGACTCGCTGTCCGACGCGATCAATCTTCTCAACGAGCAAAGCAAGGCTGGCAGCGGCTCGAAGTCCGGGCAAAGCTCCGAGGCGATGGAATTCTTGATGCAGATGGTTGCGCAGCAGCCCGGCCAGCAGCCGGGGATGTCGCCTGGCTCGAGCCCGGGCGGCAACCGCAACGGCGGCACGACCAGCGCCCCGGCCACGCCGCTCAATGGCGCCGCGGTGGGCAAGGCCGATGAGAGCCGCAAGAACAGCGGTTCGAGCGGCCAGACGCGCAACGTCCCGGCGGAGTTCCGCGAGGCGTTGGAGAATTATTTCAAAGCCATCGAACAATAACGTCGCATGCGGTCACTTTCAGCTTATCTCCTTGCGGCGCTCGTCCTGGCCGCCGTGGTTCCGGCGCGACCCGCGCAAGGCCAGCAACTATTTATCGAGAAATCGGACGTCTCGCCCACCGAGGTGGATCGGATTTATGTGCGCGGGCTGCGCTTTCTGGCGGCTAAGCAAGGTCCGGACGGCAGTTGGACGGACCTGCCCTACGGCGGCGAGCCGGCGGTGGTCTCGCTGGCGGTGATCAGCATGCTGGCGCACGGGGACGATCCGAATTACGGCCCCTACAGCCAGCCGATCCGGCGGGGGTTGGATTTCGTCCTGAAGCAGATGAATCCGCAGACCGGTTACATCGGCCGTTCGATGTACAACCACGGCTTTTCGACGCTCGTGCTCGCGGAATCCTACGGCGCGGTGGACGAGCCCCGGCTCGGCCCGGCCTTGCAGAAGGCGGTGCAACTGATCGTGAATGTCCAGACGAAGAATCCGTTTGGCGCCTGGCGTTATTCGCCGGAGAGCACGGACGCCGACACGACCGTCAGCGGCGCGCAGATGGTGGCGCTTTTCGCCGCGCGGAACGCCGGCATCGCGGTGCCTGAGTCAGCCATTGAGAAGGGTTTGAAATTCTTTCAATCAGTCCAGACGCGGGACGGGGGGATCGGTTATACCAGCGCGTCCGGGCCGAATGGCGCGCGCACCGCCATCGGCTGCCTGGTTTTCTGCCTGGCCAAGGATAAGAACTCGAAGACCTTTCAGGACGCCTGGGCGTATCTCCAGAAATCCAGCAGTGAACTGAATTTTCACGAGTATTTCCTCTATTACGCCTCGCAGGCTTATTTTCAGTCCTCCCCGGCCGCCTGGCAAACGTGGAACCGGAACAATATCAAATCGCTCGGCGCCACTCAAAACGCGGAAGGCGGTTGGGACGGGCAATTCGGAACGACCTTTTCGACGGCGGCGTCGTTGTTGTCGCTGGCGTTGAACTATCGTTTTCTGCCGATTTATGAGCGTTAGCCCGACGACGGTTGAATCAATCACCGGGCGGAGCAGGGGGCGCGTTCTCCGGTGGGCGGGCTGGCTGGGAGCCGTTCTGGCGGCCTGGGCCGGCGTCGCCGCGGGCCGAGCCGAGGTTCCACCGTCGAGCACGAACGCCAGTAGTCCGGCTCTGTTGCAGTTCACCGACGGCGCCCTACTGCACGGCTCGTTGCAGGAGGTCGATGTCAATAAAGGCGTTTTGTGGCAAAGCCCGGAGGCGCGCGGGCCGATTCAATTTCGACCGAATAATTTGTCGGTGATCGAATTCGAGAACTCGCAATCGCCGCCGGAGCCGTTCCGTCCGGGCTGCCGGTTCCGTTTTAAGAATCAAGACGACGTGTTCGGCAACCTCACGCTCCTGGATGGCGAAAAGCTGGAGTTGGTCACGGCGTTCGGCGGACGGTTGACGGCGCCGCGGCAAGCGCTGCAATCGGTCACTTTTCTCCCCAAGGATTTCTCGGTGCTCTACGAAGGGCCGACCAGTCTGAACGGCTGGAAGATGGACAACAGCCCGAACAACTGGCGTTACCGGGACGGCTCGTTCATCATCAACGGCGTCGGCGTGCTGGGGCGTGATTTCAAATACACCGGGTCGGTGAGTTGTGAATTCGACCTGGCGTGGGGTTCGCACTTCAGCATGATGCTGATATTCTGCACGAGCGTGATCGATCGCTTCGATTACAGCGGGAGCAGTTACCTTTTTTACCTCAGCCGCGGTTACATAAACGCCCAGCGTTTGCAGCCGGCCACCGGCGCCATCAGCCTGGGGCAGATTCAAGTGCCGGCGATGCTGGTCAAAAACCACGTCCACCTTGAATTCCGCGGGAATAAAGAGACCGGCACGCTCGCGGTGCTGGCCGACGGCGTGTTGATTCAACAATGGAAGGATCCGCGCGGGTTCGCGGCGCAAGGCTCCGGGATCGCCTTCTTCGCGCAAATGGATGGAGCGTCACTCCGCGTCAGCAACTTGCGGGTCGCGGAATGGAACGGAAAATTCGACGTCGAGGAACCACCCGCGGTTACCGGAAAGGAAGACCTGGTCTGTCTCGCGAATCGCGACCGCGCCAGCGGAGACGTGCAGTCTCTGACCGACGGCGCCGTGCATTTGGCGACGCCGGACGCCAAGCTGGCGATTCCGGTCCAGCGGGTCACTCAGATTGTCTTTGGCGGCGCGGCGCCACCCGCCAGCCCCGCCAGCCCGTGGAACATTCGCGCGCTTTTCAACGGCGGTGGCTCGGTTTCCTTTCAGCTTGAGAAATGGGAGGCGCTTAAACTGCTTGGCCGCAGCCAGAACTTTGGCCCGACCAGTTTCAACCCGCAGTGGTTGCGCCAGGTCCAGTTCAATCTGGAGCGTTCGGCCGGAGCCGGGTCGAAGGACGCCACAAATTCCGAAACCGGGGAATTCGATGAATAAGTGGCAACGCAACGTGAAGCTTGGATTTCAGGCGGCCCTGACGGCGGCGCTCGTGGCCATCGCGCGCGCGCAATCGCCGGCCGGAGGAACCGTTGAAAATGTCTTTCTCGCGCGGGATTCCAAGGATGTGCTCGTGTTTCGCAACGGCGACTATCTTTACGGCGGCTTGCTCGGGATCGATCCCCAAAGCGGATTGCGCTGGCAGCATCCGGACGCGGCTCAACCCATCGAGTTCAGCGTCGCCAATCTCGCCGAAATTCAGTTGGCGCCGCGGGCCGAGACGCAGCCGCCGGGCTGGACCAATAATTGCACGGTGCGCCTGGTCGATCAGGACGAGTTGGAGGGGAGCCTGACGGCGTGCGACGCGGAAAAACTGACGCTCGAGACCTGGTACGCCGGTCGGCTGACGATTCCGCGGAAACGCGTCGAGGCGATCTTAGTCATCCCGAGCAATATCAAGACCGTTTTTGACGGACCCACCGGCGTCGATGGGTGGACGATTGGGAAGGTCGTCGGCGCGGGCGCCGAGACCGGGCAGTGGAAGTACAAAAACGGCGCTTTCTACGCCACGCGGGCGGCGTCGATTGCGCGCGACTTGAAGCTGCCGCCGGTCGCGACGCTGCAGTTCGACCTCGCTTGGAAAGGGTCGCTTTACATCGCGCTCGCGTTGTACACGGATTACCTCCAGCCGGTTAACCTTTCCACAAAGGAGTCCGAACCTGATTTCGGCGCGTTCTATAGTCTGCAATTGAACAACTTTTACGCCAACCTGCTCCCGATCAGCAAACTGACGCCCCTGCGCTATTTGGGGCAGATTTCGGTGTCCGCGTTCAACCAGAAGAATAGCGCGCACGTTGAGGTCAAGCTCAACAAAGAGAAACGCCAGACCGCGTTGTTCATCGATGGCGTCCTGCTCAAAGAGTGGGTTGATCCCGAGAATTTCACGCCGACCGGCACCGGGTTGCGGTTGGTCAATCAAGGCCTGGGCGCGGTCAAATTGAGCCACCTGCAAATCACGGAATGGGACGGGCTATTCGACGAGAAACTGGCCCGCCCGCCGGGCAGCAAGGACGATTTGGTTCGCTTGCGCAACGCCGACAAATTGACCGGCGCGTTCGAAGGAATTCACGAGGGCAAGATGACGTTCGTCAACGCCGGCAAGACAATGGTCGTGCCGTTAGATCGGATCAAGGAAGTCGATTTGGCGCCGGTCGCGGACGCGGGCGCCCGGGCAACCAATCAGGTTCGGGCCGTTTTCAACCGGCGGGGCAGCGTGACGTTCGCGCTGCAGAAATGGGACGCGCACCAAGTGGTCGCGCTCAGTCCCGATTTTGGTCAGGCCGAGTTGAATCCGGCGGCGTTTTCGCGGCTCGAATTCGGCACGGACATCGAACCGGTCAAGCCAAAGCCGGTTACCACTCAGTAAACTTTCGCCCCTGCCCGCTTCGGCCGGGAGCGCTTAAAGCTATGGAACTCAAAGGAAAGATTTGTTTAATCACGGGCGGCACGAAGGGGATTGGCGCGGCGACCGCGCTGGCGCTCGCGGGCGCGGGCGCTGATGTCGCCCTCGTGGGCCGCCGGGAGGACGCGGAGGCGGCGGAGACGCTCGCCAAGCTGCGCGCGCTGGGCCGACGGGCGGAATTAATCCTGGCCGATTGCGGTATCGCGGAGGAGGCCACGCGCGCGGCGCAAGAAGCGGCGGCTCGGCTCGGGCCGATCGACGTGCTGGTCCATGCCGCCGGCGGGCCAGTGAATGGTGGACTATTCGACCTGACGCCGGAACAGTGGCGTTCGGCGTTCGACGTGCACGTTCACGCGCTGTTCTTTCTCTGCCGCGCGGTGATCCCGGGGATGCGTGAGAAGAAGGAAGGCGCCATCGTTTTGATCTCGTCCACGGCGGGCATTCGCGGTGTGATTACGAACGTGGCGTACCAAGTCGCCAAGGGAGCGTTGCCGCAATTCGCGCGGGCGCTGGCGCGCGAGTTCGCGAATGACAATATCCGTGTCAACTGCGTCGCTCCGGGCGTGATCCGCACCGCGTTTCACGCGACCATGTCGGAGCAACAGAAGCGCCTCAACCTGGACCAACGAATTCCGCTCCACCGGGAAGGGACGCCGGAACAAGTTGCAGATTTGATTGCAACCGTGGTCCGCAACGATTATCTCACCGGAGAGACCTTTACCATCGACGGCGGTCTCACCATGCGCATCGCGTAGCGTAAAGACCGCGCGTGAATGGCGCCAGCGGGCGTGATGTTTCGTGCCGCGACGGTTTAGGCTCGGCGCGCCGGACCTCGGCGGATTTGCCCGCCGGGTGGCGGTTTTGGGCGCGAGCCAATTCCTCTCGACGCGGTGGGCGATTAGAATGAGCGACCGCCTTGCGACGATCGCATCAATACGGCTTAGTCTTTGACAGGTGTGAAAATCGATGACCCATTTTTGGCCTATTGCCTGGCCCCGAAACCGGATTGGGACCTGGAAGAAGGTGCGTTATTGCTGGCGCAGACCGAGTATCCCGATTTTAACTTGGCGAGCTACGTCGCGATCTTGGACCGTTACGCGGCGGACTTACGCGTCCGACTGGATTCCATCGCCCCGCCTCACCGCGCCTTGGAGGTGATCAATCAATATTTGTTCGACGAGCAGGGGTTCCGCGGCAACGCGGATGACTATTATGATCCGGACAACAATTACCTGAATCGCGTCTTGGATCGGCGCACCGGCAATCCGATCAGCCTTTGCATCGTTTACCTGCTGGTCGGGCGGCGGCTCTCGTTTCCACTGAGCGGCGTGGGGATGCCCGGGCATTTTGTCTGCCGCTGGCGGAACGGGGATGAGGAAATCTATATCGACGCGTTCAATCGTGGCGCGGCGCTGACGCGGGCCGACTGTCTGGAATATCTCGCGCGGGGCAATTATGACCCTAAACCCGAGCATTTGGAGCCGCTGCCGGCAGAAAAGATATTGCTGCGCCTTTGCACGAATCTGCACCATATCTATCGGCAGCGAAACCAGCCCGAGCAGGTTGAGCGTACGGGTTCTTATTTGGCGGTTCTCGGTTCCCTTGACCAATCGGCTGGCGCCGAGACGTGCGCGGCGCGCGCCGGCGGTCATCATCTCGGACTCTTTACCGCGGACAACCTTGAGTCGATTGTGCCCAGTTTGACCCAACGGGCAAAGTCCGCGCTGGCTGGGGCGCACGTCGAGGCGCAGCGTCTCGGGCAAACGACGGCCGATACCGAACATCTGCTTTTGGGACTTCTGGAGCTTAACCAAGGGGTCGCGATCAACGTCCTGCACAAGTTTGGGTTGAACCTCAATCAGTTGCAGGGAGAACTGGCGCGGCAGTTGCGCGAACATCCGGCGGCGGAATTAAGCGCCGGCGCGTACAGTAATCGCGTCTTGAAAACCCTCCGTTTGGCGGCGCAAGAGGCCCGCGCTCTGAACCACGGTTACGTGGGGACCGAGCATCTGCTGCTGGGGCTGTTGCGCGAGTGTGAGGGGCGTGGCGGCCAGGCGTTGCTGACCCGGGGGCTGACGATCGAGGCCGCGCGGCAGGAAGTCGTCAAAGAACTGAATTTCGGCAAATAACGTCGCCGCTATTCGACCGCGCATGGTGGCCGGACTGGCGGTCCGCCGGCGCGGCGTCAGTTGCTTCCCAATTGCGGGGTCCGGACGCAAAAGAGATTCTTTTCGGAGCGGATAAAAAGCGCGCCATCGCTGACGGCGTACGAGGCAAGCGTTCGTTCACCAAGTGGATTCTCGGCGATTTTCTCGAATTGTTCGGTGGCCTTGACGACCACGCCAATGCCTTCTTCGTTCTGAAAATAGATTCGGCCGTCCGCATCGACCGGGGACGCGGAATAATTGCCGCCGACCCGCTCCTGCCAATGGACTCGACCCGTTCGCGCGTCCAGGCAACTGGCGATGCCGCCATCCGAGACCATGAAGAGATCGTCGCCGACGACCAGCAGCGAGGGCGTGTTTGGGGCGCCTTTCTGAATCGTCCAAGCCACATGCGTGTCCGTGACATCCCCCGCGCCATCCGGCCGAATCGCCATGACGATTGGGCGGTCGAAGCCGGTCGAAAAAAAGAGCAGGCCATGCGCGAAAATCGGTCGCGGAACCACTGAATAGCCGTCATAACGGACGCGCCAGAGTTCGTGGCCATTCGCTGGATCGTAGGCGCAAATGGCGTTGCTGCCCGGGCTGATGACCTCGGTCTTGCCGTTCACCGAGATGACCAACGGCGTGCAGAACGAAAAGGTTTTCTTGGCGTCAGTTTCGCGCGGAACTTTCCACAGTACCTTGCCATCGTTTTTGTCCAGCGCCACCACGAACGGGCTGCTGGCGCCGTCGCAACTGAAGATGAGCGCCGGGCCGGCGATGACCGGCGATCCGCCGTTGCCATGCACCGGGGAATACTTGAGGCTCGTATTGCGCCACACGACCTTGCCATCGAGATCGAGGCAGGCGGTGCCTTCGTGACCGAAATGCACATAAATGCGGCTGCCTTCGATCACGGGCGTTGGGCTGGCGTGACTATTCTTGCCGTGAATGTTCGTAACGAAACCTTCGGGAAAAACCTCCACGTCCCAGACAATGTGACCGGAACGCTTATCGAGGCAGAGGGCGTGAAGCGAGGCGTTGGGCTGGCCTTCGGCGGAGATGGCGGTCGTCAGATAAAGTCGCCCAGCTTTGACCACCGGAGATGACCAACCGGTTCCGCGAATCGGCGTCTTCCAGGCGATGTTTTTGGCACCGGCGTCCCCGGCCGCGCGCCAAGTGACGGGCAGGTTGTGTTCCGCGGAATGTCCCTGGCCGGTCGGCCCCCGAAATTCGGGCCAGTCCTCGGCCTGCGCCGGGCCGACGATCCAACAACCGGCCAGCAAAAGCATCGCGTGTCGCAGCATGTCGCTAGGATGAGCGTTCGCCAAAATTCCGTCAAGGCACGCTGGCGCAATGGAACCAAGGCTTAGCGCCACCGGTTGAAACTTTCGAAGGCCCGGGCTGAACGAGCGGGCGGCGCCACTTGATGAGCTTCATGAGATCGCGCTTTTCGCTGTCGGTCAGGTCGTAGATTTCGGTGTCGGGCGGGCAATGTTGGATCTTCAGTCAATTAAAACATGACAAATGCCGTCGCGTTAACCAATTGATGATAAAGTGTTAATACAAGATATTGATTCGCGCATTGCCATATGTCGCGCCGCCAATCAATTGACCGTCAATTAAACTCCCTAGATGCGAGGCCGGAACAGGTGATCCTAAATTCATCTTGTCGGCATCGTCAAAATCGTGTTTTACAACCTGTCGGAATTACGTATTATGTGGTTGGCGACCAGAGCGAGCCGGACCCTTTCCGACTCCGCGATTAATTCCCTGGCCGCCCCTTTTTTTGTTCGGCGGTCAGCCAGGCATTGACGTCTTTGAATCGCTCGTCCCCGACATGAATGAGGGGTTCGATCAACGGCAGGCCGCTTTCGTCGATGCTTTTGATCGTCATTCCCGCCTTTTTCTCCTCCTTGCGCCGGGCGGTATAGACGCACAGGTCGCACAACTGGAGAACGACGCTCTTCTCGGAATCGATGAAAAATCCCTTCTCGACTATTTGGCCGAGTTTCAGTGCTCCTTCCGCACCGCGAAGGAGACGGATCGCCTTCTCGACGTCACCCACAACTTCGTGGTTTTCGTCGGAAATGAAAATGCCTAACGGCGAGCCGGCGAGGGATTTCAGAAGATCGTCAACCACGCGCGCAAGCAACGGAAAGGCCGCCACGTGCGGATTAATGGCCACACCGGTTCCGAAGCAGCGCTGACTCCACTCCATGAATCGTTTTTTCGCGATGGCACGATAAATGAATTTCAAGCCGTGTTTTTGCGCGAGGCGAAACCATTCATCCCGAAACGCCAGTCGATGGGCGATGGGGAATTGCTTGAAAAAGCCGTTCCTCGGGTTGCTGATTTCCGTCGCATGAATCTCGAAATCATTCGGATGCGGGGCCGGAAAGCTCCTTTCGATGGCGGCCAGAAGATCCTTCTCCAAAGCCAGCCAGACCGATTCGGGAACCACGAGCGCTCCGAGGACGAAAATCGGCTGAACCTGATCCTTCAGATTCGTGCCGGTCTGGCCTGATTCGTCGAGATAGATCAGATGCATGCTCAAGTTTTGTGATCGTCGTCCTCCGGGTGGGGGAGGAAGTTGATGAGAAACGTCCGCTTTTCCTTCAGACGTTTGCCGCTGAAAGAGAATTTCGCTCGGCTCACCGTTTTACCGGCGGGAAACGATCGCTGCTCCCGATTTAGCGACGAGTACGCTGAAGAGGTGAATTCAGGGAGAAGCGCCACGGCGACAAATCCGGAGCTACTCCTCAAGCCGGTAAAGGCTGGTGCGGGTGCGGAGGAAGAAGGCTTTGCCGGCGATGGCGGGCGAGGCCATGAAACCGTCTTCCAGTTTATTCTCCGCGAGCACTTTGAACTCCCGACCGGTGGCGAGGGCGGTGGTCTTGCCTTCCTCGGAAAAGACGTAAATCCGTCCGTCGGCGAAGACGGGCGAGGCCGAGTAGTTCCCTTCGACCCGATTGCGCCAAACCTCTTTGCCGGTGCGGGCTTCTATGCAACTGGCGATGCCGCCATCGTCGATCATGTAAAGCAAATCGTCCACGAGCACCGGAGACGGCTTGCACGGCACGTTGCGCGTCACTTTCCAAGCGACGTTGGAATCGGTCACGATTCCTTTGCCGCCGGGGCGGACGGCCCAAAGTTCTCCGCGCGAGAAACCGGTGCAGACGAAGAACATCCCCAGTCCGGTGACCGGTCGCGCCGAGCCGGAATGGCACTTGCGTTCTTCGACGCGCCACAGCTCATCGCCGGTGTTCGGGTCGTAGGCATACGTAGCCTTCGACCCGAGGCTGAGCATCACCGGTTTGCCCTCGAACTCGGTGATCAGCGGCGTGGAAAACGCCTTCCGGAAATCGCCGTCGGCTTGGGGTTTGCCTTCGGGGGTCAGGTCCTGGAAATCAATCGAGCGATCTTTTTTCCACACGGTTTTGCCGGTCGCCTTATCGAGCGCCACGACGAACTGGAAATCGCTCCCGTCGAAATGCATGATCAGCAGGTTATTGTACAGGACGGGCGAAGAACCAGCGCCGCGGAAATGGTTGCAGACGAAGTCACGCCGCTCCCAGAGTACCTTGCCGGTTTCGGTGTCGATGCAAGCGGTTCCGGGCGAGCCGAAGGTGACATAGACGCGGCCTGGCTCGATGACCGGCGTCGGCGAGCCGTAGCTGTTGAATTTGTGCGCGAATTGCGGCGTGGCGACATCGAAGAGTTTCAGATCGTGGACGATCTTGCCGGATTCGCGATCCACGCAGACGGCGAACAGTTCGCGGCCGTCTTCGGAGGCGGTGGAAACCCAGATTTGATTGGCGAGCACCACGGGCGAGGACCAGGCGCGGCCGTGAACGGCAGTTTTCCATTTCACATGGTTCGTCTCGCTCCAAGTCAGCGGCACGCCTTGGGAATCCGAGTGTCCCTGGCCATCCGGCCCGCGGAATTGTGGCCAATCCTGGCTGCAGCGGGAGGTTGATGGCAACGTCACGCAGACGGCGACCAACCAAATCATTCGTTTCATCTGATCCTTTCGTTCCGATTCAATTCTAAACTCCCCAGCCTTTGCGGTATTCGGTGCGCAGATAGGCATTCGCTTCGGGGACGTTGGTCACTTTAAGGTCCGCGGAGTTCCACTCGATTGGTTTGCTGGCGCGGAGCGCGACGTTACCGAGAAGGACGGCTTCGGTCATCGGTCCCGCGTAATCGAAGTTCGAAAGCGCGCGGGGGCCGCCCTTGCACGCGGCGATCCATTCGAGGTGATGGCTTTTTTCGCCGGCGGGATACCGCGGGAGGGTGACCGGGATCGACTTGAAATCTTCGACGCGGGCGCCCGAGAGGAAGACGCCGACGCCCGATTGTTTGGGCACGAACAGAATGTCTTTTTCGCCGACCAGAATCGTGCCGTTGTCAGTCAAATCGCGGTACGGCACGGTGCGATCCTGGACGAGGTCGGGCGACGGTTTCCTGCCGCCGTCATACCAGGTGAGTTTGACGGGAGGACCGCCTTTCTGGCCGGGGAACTCAAAATCGATGATCGACCAAGTTGGCGCCATTTCCTGACTCACCGGCGCGGATTGCGCCGACACGCGGGTCGGCGCCTTCAAGTCGAGCGCGAAGAACGCCAAATCCATGATGTGGCACGCCATGTCGCCCAACGCGCCGGTGCCAAAATCCCAAAAGCCCCGCCACTTAAAGGGGGCGTAGGCGGGATGATAGGGGCGATAGGGCGCGACGCCGAGCCAGAGGTCCCAGTCCAACGTGCCGGGAACCGCGGGGGAGTCCTCGGGCCGCTTCATCCCTTGCGGCCAAAGTTTGCCGGGCCGATCGGTCCAGCAATGCACGGCTTTCACGCGGCCCAAGGCGCCGCCACGGACCAACTCGACCAGGCGCCGGGCGGCGGGGTTGGCATGGCCTTGATTGCCCATCTGAGTCATGACTTTGCGACGGCGCGCCACCGCCGCCATTTGCCGCGCCTCGAAGACCGAATGAGCGAGCGGCTTCTGACAATAGACGTGCTTGCCCATTTCCATGGCCATAATCGAAATGGGCGCGTGCATGTGATCCGGCGTTGCGACATCGACGGCGTCAATGTGCCGCCCCTCCCGTTCGAGCATCACGCGAAAGTCCTTGAATCGTTTGGCATTCGGAAATTTTGCCAAGGTTGCCGCGGCGTTCACGTCGTCCACGTCACACAGCGCGACGATGTTCTCCGTCGTGCTGCAATCGATGTCGCTGGCGCCCTTGCCGCCGACGCCGATACCCGCGAGGTTGAGCCGTTCGTTGGCGCCGAGCACGTTGCGGTCCGCGACGAAGGGAAAGGCGAGCGCGCTCGCGGCGAGCGCCGATTCTTGGATAAACATTCGACGGGAGAGATGACGTTTCGTCATAAGACGGATCGGGCTAGGCTCGCCGAAAGGTCATCGAAGCAGCTTTCGCCCGAATGAATGTATGGCCTCGATCATGGTGAAATTCAATTATCAGCAATTGTGCCCGCGTGGACCTGGGGCGTCAATTCCCCGTCACGCTTGCCGCGCTGGATGGCGCGGTGCGTTTGGTGAGCGGCAGGCGTCTTGCGAGATGGATCGAGCTCTGGCAGAATTGCGATCTATGAAACTCCTCTCCCTTTCGCGGCGTGAATTCTCGTGCGTTCGTTCCCGCGCCTGCGCGAAGTGGTCGAGGGCGGTCCGCCTTGCCGCGATCGTACTCGGCGTATTTGCCGCGGGCGTGAGTCCGGGCGCGGAGTCGGGCGCGGCGACCATTAAGTGGACGGTGACAACGATTGCCGGTACGGGGCACGCGGGTTATTCCGGGGATGGCGGGCCCGCGACGAAGGCGGAATTTAATAATCCTTATGGTCTCAATCGCGGACCGGACGGCGCTTTGTACGTTTGTGAAGTGGACAATCACGTCATCCGCCGGATCGACTCGGCGGGCATCGTGTCCACGTTTGCCGGGACTGGCAGGCGTGGCAATACCGGGGACGGCGGTCTGGCGCGCGAGGCCGATTTAGGCGAACCGTACGAGGTCCGGTTCGATGCGGCGGGCAACCTGTTTTTTGTCGATATGGCCAACAACCTCGTCCGCCGGATCGATGCGAAAACGCACAAACTTTCGACGGTCGCGGGCGTCGGCCGAGCGGGATTCTCCGGCGACGGTGGGCCGGCGACCCAGGCCGAACTGAAACAACCGCACAGCATTCAATTTGATCACCACGGCGACCTCTACATTTGTGACATCGGAAATTATCGGGTTCGCAAGGTGGACCTTAAAACGGGAGTTATCTCGACCGTGGCCGGGAATGGGCAGCGGGGCGCCGCTCCGGACGGGGCGCTGATTCTGGGGTCACCTTTGGATGGGCCGCGCGCCATTGGCTTCGATGGCCGAGATAATCTCTGGCTGGCGCTGCGCGAAGGGAACGCCGTCTATTATTTGGATCGCGGAGCCGGGGTGATTCATCATGTGGCCGGCTCGGGCGAAAAGGGATTCACCGGCCACGGTGGACCCGCCCTCCAGGCGACCTTGAACGGTCCCAAGGGCTTGAGCATCGGTCCGGATGGCAACGTTTACCTGGCTGATACCGGAAATCACGGAATCCGCATGATCGATCGGAAGCGGAATACGCTGGAATTGGTGGCCGGTTCGGGTGAGCGGGGTGACGGACCGGACGGCGACGCGTTGGCTTGCAGATTCTCCAGTCCGCACGGAATTTTTGTGGACCGCGACGGGGCGATCTACGTCGGGGACAGCGAGGCGCACCGGGTGCGAGTGATCCGCCGCGTGCCTTGAGCTAATCGTCGAGCTGGGCTGCGCCGGTCGTGGCATTCTGATGGCTCGACGATGCGTTTGACGATATTGCGTTTGACGAGTTGAACCGCGCGATTACGATGGCGGCATGGATCATTCGCCCGGCTTTTTGAAATTGGTGAACGACGCGCGGTCGCGCGTGCATGAGGTTGCTTTGGAAGAGGCACGCGCGCGTTTGAAGGCCAATCCCAAAGCCGTTCTGCTGGACGTCCGCGAGGACCACGAATGGCAGAACGGCCACGCCACCGACGCGGTCCACCTGGGCAAAGGCATCTTCGAGCGTGATCTGGAGAAGACGTTTCCCGAGAGCGACACGGAAATCATCATGTATTGTGGCGGCGGATACCGTTCCGCGCTGACGGCGGACGCGGCGCAAAAAATGGGTTACAAAAACGTTCACTCCTTGATCGGCGGCTATCGGGAGATGCTCGGCGCCAGTTGGCCGATGACGCGCGAGAGTTGAACCTCCGCCAAGGCATCCGAGCGTTATTCGGAGCCGCGGTGAGCCCGAGCGAAGCAATGTCCAGCGAATTGACCCAAATCGCCGCGACCCTCGGCCTGGAGAAATACCGGCGGCATATCTTTTTGTGCGCGGATCAGTCGGAGCCGAAATGCGCTCCGAAAGCGGCGAGTTTGGAGGCCTGGGATTTCTTGAAGCGACGACTGAAGGAGTTGGGACTGGTCGGCCCCGAGCCGCTAATTTATCGGACCAAGGCCAATTGCCTGCGGGTCTGCGTGAACGGTCCGATCGCGGTCATTTATCCAGAAGGAACGTGGTACCATTCCTGTGACGCGAGGGTCTTGGAACGGATCATCCAAGAGCACCTCATCCAAGGGAAGATCGTGACGGAATTTGCGTTTGCCACGAATCCGATGTGACCTGGTGAGGTCAGATTCCCGTCCAAAAGCAGGACAATGGCTGATCGGTTTGTCCAGCTGTGACCCGGCGGCGCTGAGCCGAGGGGTGGTCAGTCCGTCCAACAGCCGATTTGGCGGCCGAAATCCCCGTAGAGCTTGGCCCAGGCGCATTTGTCGTAGTGGGTGTAATCCTCGAAAATCTCTTCGCCCGCCGCGATGTCGCGGATGGTAATCGACGACAGCCGGTCGGGGACCGTTTTTGAATTGGGTTGAAACGAATGATTCACCAGGCGGCCGTTGTCCGGAATGAAAAGCAGGGCGTCAAATTCCTTCACGTAGTAGGAGTAGTGCAGGAGGGTTTTGATGAACGCCTGAATCTCCGGCGATAACGTCGAAGCGCACAACGTCTGGAAATTCACCTGGTTGACGTGAATCAGGTCATCCGGTCCGGCGCTCCACCAGATTGTGTCGCGCGGGATGGCGGTCTTGGCGAAAAGCCCGAACCCGTGAGTCGAGCTGGAGCGAACCTCGGTGAGGTCGGAGACGGGATTGGGCGCTGTTTTCTTAGACATGGGGGTTTGGTTGGCGGCCGAAATCGACCCCGCGAATCAGCAAATGGCTTTCGTGGCGGGTGGGCAGGAGTCGTTCGACGAGGAATTGGACCGCTTGGGGAGCGTCCAAGTGGCCGCAGGTATAGATGTCGATCGTAACGAATTCGTGCGCGGTCAACGTATGGAGGGAAATTCCTGATTCGATCAGCGGTATCCAACCCGAGAGTCCCGCTTTGTCGGGAAACTGGTCTTCGGGAGATCGAAAAATGAACGGGGGCGACTGTTTGTGCATCTTCAAGTACAGGGCCAAATCCTCCAACAGGTCGTAACCAAGAGAGAGGTCATCACAGACCTGGGCGTTCACCCCATACAGATCGACGTGCAAACTTTGTCCGAATGCCATGTTAATTTACGTTGACGCTGGCGCCTGGTCGCGCAGGCCGCGGCGGTCGGTCGGTCGAATCCATCGAGCGCATTGATTGGCCGCGCACCGTAAAGTTTGATTGGCTGTCCAGCAAGGCATTTTTCCCGGGGGAGTTGAGAACGGGTTCGCGTCAGAACGCAAAAATCGCGGCGGTCCCCGCGAGGAAGAGTGTCACCAGTATCGCGAACGCCTTCCGGTCGAACCGCCGGGCGGCCGCCTCGTCGGGCGATTCGGCGATGTTCGCCGATTTGATCGCCGCGATCGTCGCGATGACCAACAACAGATAGGAGAGATTGTGGATGTGATCGACCAGGGAAGAGGTCCCCGGCGGCACGTCGCCGCCATAAGCCAAATGGAGGAAAAGGACGGACATCACGGCCATGGCGAAAGCCGAAATCCGGGTGCCAAGCTCGGTCGGGCCGAGGAAGAAAGCGCACCAGGCCAATAACAGGGTAAAGAAAATCGGCACGACATTCGGCAGAATCGTGCCCAGCACGGGACGGCTGATGTGCAACGCGAACGTCGCATTCGAGACTTCGTTGTCGCCCTTGGAACGCGGGTCACCAAACGCCGTGCGGTACGTGGCGATCCGGACGACGCCTTTCAATCCGCGCTTGATCCACGCGGGAATATTGACGGTGTCGTGGATTCCCAGCCCCGGCTCGTCAATGACGTAGGCCAACTCCTGAGCCGTGGCCTTGGCGTCCTCGATTTCGATGGTCAAGTCCTGCTCATCCACCGGGTAACGCGAAAGGTCGAACGCGTGCCCGAATGAGCCTTGGACATGGTATTGTTGGAGTTTCCGACCATCGGGAAGTACCTGTGGGGTGTCAGTTCCGGCGGCGTCGGTGTAGATGGGGCGCTTTTCCGGGCTGACGAGGGAATTCATGAATTCGAACGACTTTGTGGGATCGTTGTCGCCCTTCCAGAGGAACCAAATGTAGAAATCGGCCGAGTAGGAGTTCGCCCGGATGTCCAGATTCCGGATGCTGTATAAATAGAGGCCGACGGTCACGAGTTGGGGAGTGGCATCGGACGAAGCGACCGAGTTTGTCCCGGCGGTCGTCCCGAGAGCGGTGGCGGGGGGAGGGTTCGTCCCCTCGCTGGCCCGCGCCACGGTCGCGTTTGTCGCCGGGTCACCCGGAGCCGGGGCGGTCCGGCCTTGATACGCGCCAAATCGCGCCAACCCGGCCGTGAGGACAAGGAATAGGGCGACGACGCACGGCTGATAGTAGGTTTTTCGACGAGATGAATTGTGGCGATTAGGATGATGAAATAAATGATGCATTGGCTAAAAGATACGTGAGTCGTGAAACCGCGCCGAGGGTCGAGTGGTGGTCGATTCAGCCCTGCGACGCGGCGAGGGTTGTCCCCGTCGGTGCGTGGTTAAACGGGCGCGGCACGCTCCGCGCTAAACACTGACCGAGGCGCCGACTTGACGCTCGGTGGTTCGCGGTACCCCGTTTCAATCGTGACCGAGGGTTCTGTGCGGCAAGGGCCAGTCCATCCGACACGAAAAGGAGCTCAGCACGGCGTCGTCGCCTGGACCCGGAAGCTGGTCGCCTGATGATCGCGACCATTCGGCTGGCTATAGTAAGCCAGCGCCGAGGCGTCGAGCGTTGCTGCGATTCAAACATTTGCACAATTTATTCCGCCGTAAAATCCTGACGTTAGATGCCGCGGACTTCAATCGGGCTGCCCGTTCGGAACGGGCTGAGTCGCGAGTGTGCCGTAACCCATGCGGCCACCGCTCGCGCCCCGCGCCACAGGCGGAATAGACGTTAATAATGTATTAAAAACAAACCGGCCCCACTGCGCAAGCCGAAATCGGAAGAGCGCTCCGGCGGGGGCGCTATTACGAAGGCTGCCACTGGGCGTCGTGCGAGCGACTGGGCGTTCGGATCACCGATGGTTTCGTTCCTGGATTGGGTTGAACGATTCGGCAACTGAATGGCCCTTCGGAAGCGGAGGGAGCGGCTGGGAGATTGTTAAATTTCAGTAAAGAAAATGCTGGACGCGAATCTGAAAGTTTTTTAATTTTCCCGAAACCAAACAATAAAAAAGCGGGCATCTTGCGATGCCCGCTAAACCCAAACAACCAAACTAAACCTCCTCTACCGTCGGTAGAGTTCGACGGCAGCTCACGGAGCAGGAAATCTTGAGCCGACCCTGCTTCACGAGCACTAACGAACTTACACCAACTCAGACGGGAGTTCTAGTATTCCTGTTCAAATTTTTTTGGCCGAGATTGGCGAAATCGCGATCGGCGTGGGAGGTTGCTTGGGTGATCGGCGACGGTGATTGAATCGCGCGCCAGCGCTCAGATCGCTTTGGCGTGTGAACTGGTAGCTGGACGAAAAAGATCGGGGATTTTCCGGCGCCTCGCGCCTGCCGGACTGGCCGCTGATTTGGACTTTTGGCGCTTTCGAAGCCTCGGCGTGGATGGGCAAATCAACCGGATTCCGACCGCGCGCGGCCGCGGCGTCTAATTTAAATCATTTAACCCCAAAGGATATTGAGTTAGGTTCAGGCGATGCGAATTGTAAATTTGAACCCGGCGGCCGAAATCGGCGCCAGCGCGTGGTTTCTCGATATGGAAGGCCACCGCCTGCTGATGGACGCGGGGACTCACCCGAAACGCGAGGGGCGAGAGAGCCTGCCGCTGTATAACGTAATCAAGCATGAGGAGGTGGACGCGATTGCCCTATCTCATTGCCATCACGACCACTTAGGCTCGTTGCCGCTGGCCCTGCGGCAATTCCCGAAGGCCCACGTTTTGATGACCGAGCTGAGCTATTTTTTGGTCGAACGCGTCCTCCACAATTCGGTCAACGTCATGGTCCGTCAACGGGATGAATTGGGAATCAAGGAATACCCGCTCTATTCCCACGATGAACTCGATGAATTGGCCCCGCGGTTCCAAGGATTCAAATATAATCGTGAAGTCGCGTGGGCGTCCTATCACAAAACGCGGGCTGGCCACGTC
This sequence comes from uncultured Verrucomicrobiota bacterium, assembly GCA_964522665.1. Classification (GTDB taxonomy): domain Bacteria; phylum Verrucomicrobiota; class Verrucomicrobiia; order Limisphaerales; family CAZFVY01; genus CAZFVY01. The sequence goes on from CAZFVY010000048.1 coordinate 39,078, forward strand.
TCGCCGACGCTCGAGTTCCTTGATGCCGGTCACGCTCTCGGTTCGGCGGGAATAATGGTCCGCGGACAAAAGGAAACGCTTTTCTATACCGGGGACGTTTCATTTGGCGATCAGACGATTTTGAAGGGCGCCCGCTTTGAGGATGTCAAAGCCGACGTCCTGATTATGGAAACGACTCGTGGCAACCGACCGGTTCCGGCGGGATTCACCCGCGAAGCCGAAATCAATCGGCTGGCCCAAGCGCTCCAAGCCGCGCAACAACGCAAGGGTTGCGTCCTGATGCCGACCTTTGCCTTGGGTCGGACGCAGGAGATTCTCGCTCTGCTGGCGTTGATGATTCGCGACGGGAAACTAAAACACCAACCGATCTACATTGGGGGTTTGGGCCGCGTGTTCACCGAGATCTACGACTTGGAAGCCCATCGAACCCATCGGCGGCTGAGTAACCTTCAACTGCATGAAGCGTTGAACCTCATCGTGCTCGAAAAGGGGCAGGCCGACAAGATGAAGCTAAGCGGCGGGCGTATATTTGTGCTAACCGCCGGGATGATGAACGAGAATACCGCCGCCCACGGCCTGGCGTTGCGGATGGTGGGTGATGAGCGGCAGGCGATCTTCTTTGTCGGATACGCCGATCCGAGCACTCCGGGCGGCCGCTTAAAGGCGTCCAAGCCGGGCGAGACTTTCATGTTCAGCCCGAGCGGCGGCCAGTTGACGCGGCGTTGTCAGGTCGAGGAATTTGATTTGACGGCGCATGCGAATCGCGACGAGTTGCTCGATTTTGTCGGCGAAGTATCGCCCCGCGCGGTGGTGCTCGGACACGGCGAGGCCGATTCCCGGAATTGGTTCGAATCCCAGATCAACGCCCGTTACCCGAAGATCAAGGTGTTCCAACCGGCCCCCGGGCAGAGCATCGAGGTTTGACGAGGGCGGCTGAAACGAGGGGCGCGCGTGCGAATCCGTTTCCTCCTCGGGCCGGCGGGAAGTGGCAAGACCTTTCGCTGTTTGGAGGAGATTCGGGCGAGCCTCGAGCTTGCTCCGGATGGGCCGGCGCTGCTCTTGGTGGCGCCGAAACAGGCGACCTTTCAACTGGAACGCCAGTTGCTGGCCGAATCCACGCTGCAAGGCTACACGCGGCTCGCCATTCTCTCCTTCGAACGGCTGGCGCGTTTCGCCCTCAAGCGCGCCGGTCGGCCGGCGCCGCGCCTGCTTTCCGCGGAAGGGCGGGTCATGGTGTTGCGGGCGTTGCTGGCGCAGCAGGCCGGCGAGCTTGAACTATTCGGCGCCAGCGCGCGTCGGCCGGGCTTCGCGCAGCGCCTCAGCGATCTGCTCGGCGAGTTTCAACGGCATCACCAATCCGCCGCTCGTCTGGATGAATTGGCCGCCCTGCCAACCGTCGCGCCGGCGCTCCGCGGGAAGCTGCGCGATAGCGCGCGGCTGCTCCGGGCCTATCAAGCGTGGCTGGCCGAGCGCGAACTGCAAGACGCCGATCAGTTGCTCGATCTGGCCGCGGACGCGATGCGGACCCACGCCCCGGCCCGCCCACCGGACGGTGAGACGATGCTGGGCGCGCTCTGGCTCGACGGTTTCGCCGAGTTGACCCCGCAGGAGCTGGCCCTTTTGTCCGCCTTCGCGCCGGTTTGCGAACGGCTGACGCTCGCGTTCTGCCTGGAACAAGCCCCAAGCGACGACCTGAACTGGCTCTCTACTTGGTCGGGTATCGCCCATACGTTTCGAAGGTGCTACCAACGCTTGGCTGGCATTGAGGGAGCGGAGCCGATCGTCGAGATTCTGTCGCGCGACCCGAATCGGGGCCGTTTTGCCGACCAACCGGCGCTGGCGCACCTGGAATCCAATTGGGCGCAACCAAGACCGTTCGAGCCGCCCGCGCCGATCGAGTCCTCGCGCGGCCACATGCCAAGCGAAGGGGCGTCGGACCCGGCGGAACAAGCCACCGGCGCCGCGTCGATTGCGACGCTTGATCTGGGGATTGGCGTATATGCCTGCGCCAATCCAGAAGCCGAAGCGATTCTCGCCGCGCGGGAAATCCTGCGCTTTGTCCGGCGGGGCTGGCGTTTTCGCGATTGCGCCGCGCTGGTCCGGGAATTCACCGGCTACGCGGAAGTCCTCCGCCGGGTTTTCACCCGTTATGAGATTCCGTTTTTTCTCGATCGGCGCGAGCCGGTGGCGCACCACCCCTTGGCCGAATTAACGCGGTACGCCCTGCGCACGGTGGCGCTCGGCTGGACCCACGATGATTGGTTTGGCGCGCTCAAGACGGGGCTGGTCCCGGCGGACGAGACCGAGATCGATGTCCTGGAGAACGAGGCCTTGGCTCGCGGTTGGACGGGGGTCGCGTGGCGTCGCCCGCTGGCGATCGCGGAGGATCTCGCGTTAGCGCGGAGAATCGAGCGAATCCGGGCCGCGCTTGTCCCGCCGTTTTTGCGACTGGGGCAAGCGCTGGTCCCGTGGTTCCGGACGGGCGAGGCGGCGCCCACCGAGCCGCGTTCAGGGCCGGCCTCGACCGCGGAAGGCGAACTCTTGTCCTCGCGATTGACAGGTTCCGACTTGGCGGGGGCGCTGCGCGCGTTTTGGGAAGAGTTGAAGGTCGAAGCCGCTCTCACGGAATGGAGCGAATCCGGCGCGCAGCCGATGCATTTGACCGTTTGGACCGAGATGCAGGGCTGGCTGGACAACCTGGCGCTCGCGTTTCCATCCTACCCGCTCCCGATCCGCGAATGGCTGCCGATTCTCGAGGCCGGGCTGGCGGGCTTGACCGCCGGGGCGGTACCGCCGGCGCTGGATCAGGTTTTGATCGGGGCCGTCGCGCGTTCCCGCAATCCCGATTTGCAATTCGTCACGCTTTTGGGACTGAACGAATCGGTCTTTCCCGCGACCCCGGCGATCGCGGGCCTTTTGACGGAAGCGGACCGCGAACAACTCGAAGAACACGGCGCCGAGTTGATCCCCAACAAGCGGTTCCAACTGGGACAGGAACGGTTCTACGGCTACATCGCCTGCACCCGCGCGCGGCGGCGCCTCGTGTTGACTTATTCGACCAGGGACACGGCCGGTGACGCGCTCAACCCCTCGCCGTTCGCAGGCCGCGTGATACGGATGTTTCCGCAGATTACCGCGGCGACGTTCGACGGCGGCGTCGCCTGGCCCGAGGCCGAGCACGCGCGTGAACTGCTGGCGCCGTTATTCCAGTCCGCCGCGTCGGGAACCCCGGGAGACGATGTCGGCCGGCGGCTGGCGCAGTGGCCGGTGTTCGCCCCCGCGTTTGAACGCTGGCAGCGGCTCCAATCCCTGCGACCGCCGCCGGAACGGCTTTCCGCCGCGTCCGTGCGATCGCTCTATGGCGCGACGCTCGCCACGTCGGTCAGCGCGCTCGAGGATTTCGCCGCGTGCCCGTTCAAATTCTTCGTTGGGCGCGGCCTCCTGGCGCGGGAGCGCAAACGTTTCGAGGTGGATGTGCGCGAGCGGGGCAGCTTTCAGCACGAAGTTTTGGAGAAATTTCACCAATCGGTCAAACGCGAGCGGCGAAATTGGCGGGACCTGTCACCCGCGGAGGCGAGCGAACGAATCGGCGCGATCGGCGCCGAACTGGCCGCGACGTACGGCGCCGGACTGTTCCAGGCGAGCGACGAGGGCCGCTTTACCGCGGGCCTCCTGATCGCGGCGCTCCAGGAGTTGATGGGAACGTTGATCGGATGGATGGCCCAATACGAGTTCGACCCGGTGGAAGTCGAACTCGCGTTCGGGCTGCCGCCCCGCCGGCTGCCGGCGTGGGTCATCGATCTGGGCGGCGGGCGCCGGCTGGAGTTGCGGGGCAAAATCGACCGGGTCGATCTTTACCGGGCGCCGGGCGCGGCTGACGCCCGGACGGTCGTGATTGACTATAAATCGAGCGAAAGAAAGCTGGACCCGACGCTACTGCACCATGGACTGCAATTGCAACTGCTCTCCTACCTCGGGTTTTTGGAGCAGTTGACCGGCGCCGACGAGGTATTTGGCGCCGGGCGGCTTATTCCCGCGGGCGCGTTTTACGTAAGTCTCCGGTCGAATCCCAGCGCCGCCGCGCATCGCCGCGAGGCGCTGGCGGGCGGCAAGAGCCGCTACCAGCATCAAGGCCGTTTCGTGCTGGAGGATTTGCCGCGATTGGACAATCGGCGTACCAGCCGCGGCGATCAGTTTCGTTACGCCCGGAACAAGGATGGCAGCCTCTCGGCGCGCGGGAGCGACGCGGTAGCCGCCGGCGAGTTCCAGGCGTTGCTCGCCCACGTTAAGGGCAAACTGGTGGAGTACGGCCAGGAAATCTTCGCGGGCAACGTGAAGCTCGAGCCTTATCGCAAGGGGACACTGCGGGCGTGTGATCGGTGTGATTTCCTTGCCGCCTGCCGTTTTGACGCATGGCAAGACTCGTTTCGGGTATTGCGGCCGCCGACGAAGTCAACCGCCACGAAGCCGCCGTCGCCATGAGCGCCTTTACCGAATCGCAACGGCGCGCCATCGCGGCGCGCGGGAACGTGCTGGTGGTCGCCGGGGCGGGCACCGGCAAGACGCGCACGCTCGTCGAGCGGTGTTGCTCGCTGCTGATCGAAGAACGTTGCTCGTTGGAGGAATTGCTGCTCGTGACCTTCACCGAGGCGGCCGCGGCGGAGATGCGGCAGCGCATCCGGTTGCGCCTGCAGGAGGCGATCACGGCGCGTCCCGATGACCATCATCTTGAGGAGCAGGCGGCGTTGCTGGAGGGAGCGTCCATCTCAACCCTGCACAGCTTCTGCTACCAGCTCGTCCGGGATCATTTTTATGAATTGGACCTCGACCCGGTCGTAAGCGTGCTCAGTCCCGAGCAAACGCTGCCGTTGATCGAGGAGACGCTGGACGATCTCTTCGAACGTCACTTCCTGCGCGACGACGCCTTTTCCAACGACGTCCGGGCCTTGCTGGAACAGGTTGGCCAGGGCGCCGACCGAGGGCTTCGCCACCTGACCGTTCGCATTCATCGCTATTGCCAAACGCTGGCTGATCCCGCCGGCTGGCTGGCGCGACAACGCGAGCGGTTTGCGGCGGAGGAGCCGGTCGAGTGGCGGGTCTGGCTGGCCGATGAAATCGAAGGCTGGCGCCGGCGTTCCCTCGAGCAACTCCGGCCTTTGGCCGCCGCGGCGGAAAACATCCGTGATTGTCTGGCCGCGCTGGTCGCGCTCCCCGAACGGCCGGACCTCACGCGGGCCGCCGAGGCATTCGGCCAGATTCAGGCGGCGATCGGTCGAACTTGGCCGGGGCGCAACAAGCAAACGATTACCCGGCAACTGAAGGACTTTCTGGGCGACGCCGAGTTCCTGGAATCGCTGGCCGCGTCAGGCTCCGCTCGGGAACCGCTGGCGGAGGATTGGGCGTGGACCCGGCGCCAGATGAACACGGCGCTGCAATTGGTCGCGGATTTCGGCGCGCGTTTTAGTGGGGCCAAACGTGACCTCGGCGGCCTCGATTTCGCGGACCTCGAACAGATGAGCCTGCGTTTGTTGTGGGACGCCCGGACGAATCGGCCGACGGCCACGGCGGAAACCTGGCGGCGCCGGTTGCGCTACATTTTTGTGGACGAGTATCAGGACATCAACGCGGCGCAAGATACGATCCTGCGCGCGATCAGCCGCGAGGGCGCCGCGGCCAACCGGTTCCTGGTGGGTGACGTCAAACAGAGCATTTATCGATTCCGCTTGGCCGATCCGCGTATTTTCGTCGATTACCAGCGACGCTGGCAGGCTGATCCGACCGCGGGCCAGACGATTCCGTTGTCCGAGAATTTCCGGAGCCGGGAAGCCTTGCTGGAGACCGTTAATTCCTTCTTCACGGCGCTCGTGCCGACGGAGCTCGGCGGCATGGACTATGGCGGCGAGGCGCCGCTGCGATTTGGCGCTCCGACTGACCGCCAGCCATTGAGCCGCGCGGCCGATCCCGAGCCGCGGGTCGAAATCCTCTTGCGGACGCGAACCGTTGGGGCCGACGCCGCGACCGCGGACGACGAGAACGGCGCTCTATCGGCGGAACTGGCCGACTTGGAGTCCGTGGAGAAGGAAGCGCGGCTCGTCGCGCTGCGCCTGCGCGAATTGCAGTGTCAGCGGCATCTCGTCTGGGATGACGGCGCGCGGCGATTCCGGCCGGTCGCGTGGGGTGACATGGCGGTGCTCTTGCGCTCGCCCGAGGCCCGGGCGGAGGCGTACGCCAAGGTCTTCGCCCGACTGGGCGTCCCGCTTGAGGCGGCGCGCGGCGGTTTTTTTCAAATGCCGGAGATTCTCGACCTGCTGAATCTGCTGATGTTGCTGGATAATCCTATCCAGGATGTCCCGCTCGTGGCCACGTTGCGTTCGCCTTTGGCCGGGTTCTCCCTCGATGAGCTGGCCGCCATTCGCGCGATCGATCGTGGCGTGTCGCTCTGGGTGGCGTTGCGCCGCTTCGCCGCGGGCGACTCGGGCGACGACGTAATGGCCGGGGCGCGGTCGCGGGCAGGACAGTTTCTGCGGCAATTCGAGCGCTGGCGGCGGCACGCGCGCCGGGATTGCCTCTCGGGGTGCCTTGAGACCGTGTTGGAAGAGGCCGGCTACGAGGCGATGCTCGGCGCGCAGTGGCGCGGCGAGGAACGCCGGGCGAACGTCAGCCGCCTCCTCGAGAAGACCCGCCAGTTCGATCCTTATCAACGGCAGGGCTTGTCGCGTTTCCTGAGGTTCGTCGAGGCCCAACGGGAGGCCGACGCCGACCGCGACCCCGCGCCGCCGCAGGCGGCCGACGCGGTGCGATTGATGAGCATTCACCGGAGCAAAGGGCTGGAATTCCCCGTGGTCGTCGTGGCGGATTTTGGCAAGCCGTTCAACTTTTCCGACCAGCGGGCGCAAGTCCTGCTTGATGACGAGTTCGGGCTTTGTCCCCGGGTCGCGCCGCCGGGGATCAACGCGCACTATCCAAGTCTTCCGTATTGGCTGGCGGCGCGGCGCCAACGGACGGAAACGCTGGGTGAAGAATTGCGCCTGCTCTATGTCGCGATGACCCGGGCGCGCGATACGTTGATTTTGACCGGCAGCGCCAGCCGCAAGTGGGATGGGCAACCGTGGCCGACATCTCCGCCGCCGACGCGGAAGCAGACGCTCGCGGCGCTCGCGAGTCTCGATTGGCTCGAACGCTGGCTCGCGACCGTAACCCGCCCCGAGGAATGGACAAGCCCGACCCAAGGCGTGAATCATCTGGTCCGGTGGACGATATTTCGCGACGACGAAGAACCGGCGCCGGCCAGCGTCCATTCCTCGACCGCGGGCGTGGTTCCGGACCAGGTCGCGACGCCCGCCCCGCCCGCACTCGACGCCTGGGCATCGCTTAAAGCGCGGATCAGTTGGGTCTATCCTCAACTCGACGCCACGCGGGCCGTCGCCAAGACTTCGGTAACCGCGCTCCGGCGTCACGCCGAAGGGGAGGCCGATCCCGACGCGAAAGAATTGTTTGACTTCAGGGGCGCCGCAGGCGGTTTGACGCCACCACCGGAATCCCCGGACGGGCGTGGAACCGCCTTGCTTTCCGCCACCCAGATTGGTCAGGCGCACCATAGCTTTCTCGAGTTGGCCTCCTTGGATCAAATGGGGAGCGTCATTCAATTGCGCGCCGAGGCCGAACGTCTGGCGGCTGGCGGGCGAATTCGCGCTTCCGATTTGGCGGCCCTCGATTTTAACGCCTTGGCCGCGTTCTGGAGCTCGGAATTGGGCGAAAAAATCCGCGCTCGCCGAACGCTGGCGCGGCGGGAGCTGCCGTTTACCGCGCGTTTTCCCGCCGCGGAACTTCAGCGTTTTGGGGAACGGCTCGCCCTCGATGACGAATATGTCGTCGTGCAAGGCGTGATCGATTTGGCGGTGATCCTGGAAAAAGAGATTTGGGTGGTGGACTTCAAAACCGACCACGTTACGCCGCCGACATTGGCGGAAAGGGTGGGGGAGTATCGGCCGCAATTGACGCTCTACGCGCGCGCCTTGGAACGGATCTTCAAACGGCCCGTGACCGGCCGATACTTGCATTTCCTGGCGACCGGACAAACGATTACTTTCCCCGCCGCCGACCCGCCGTTCCCGTCCGCTGGACGCGGTCAGGCCGATTAGAGCAGTGTTTTCTGCGCGTCCGCGACGGGCGATTTGGGCGAACGTTCAGTTGGGCTGGTGGCGGGCTTGGCTTCGGAGACGTTCGAGCTGGCCGGCGATCCGGCCGGCGCTGGCGCCGAAATCGGGTCTGGTTGGGCGGCTCCAGTATCAAGGCGGACGAGCGCGCGGCGCACTAACTGTCCTTGGAACGTGTAGCCGGTGGCAATCGTTTCGGCGATGCGCGCGCCGGGCGCCGGTTCGCCCGCTTCGGGCGCCGTTTGATGGGCGTTGGGATCGAACATGTCATCCGGCCCCGCCTGAAAGGGAATCAACCCGACCCGGCGGACCACGTCGCGACAAGCGTTTTGAAATCCGGCCAATTGTTCGATCAGGCCACGCTGGCCGGAGCGCGCGGCGGCGGAGTAAAGCGCGTAAACATGGTCCAGGAGGTGGACGGCGATTTGGAGCCACTCGGCTTCACCGCGCCGCAACTTGTCGATCTCCAGCCGGAGCGTCGCCCGCTCGCCGTCATTGGCCTTTTTGAGAAACTCCGCGAAGCCCTTCGCTTCCAGGCTGATTCGTTCGCTTACTTCGCGAGCGGTTTGGACGGTTTTAGCCGATTGTTCCTGAGCGGATTGCCAATGCCCGCTCGCCTGGCCGATTCGTTCGGCAACCTGCTCCAATTGTTGGATTTGCGCCATTGTTGAACCAAGCGTGTCAACCTCGGCGAGATTGACTACGGCGCGGTACTCCATCAGGTAAGGCGTCACGCAGAGCCACGCGCCGATCGCCACGCACGCGGCGGTCACGATCAGGGGTGCCAGGCCCGCCTCCCCCGCTTGGTTTACGACCACGACCGCAACGATGACGAGCAGTAGGTCGCCCAAATAGAAGGGCCACTTCGACATTTTCGGCACAACACGATCACTCATGGTTATTCTTCAGTTGACCGGGCGAAATCTAGTGAAGTGGTCCGCCGATAGCGAAGCAAAAGTGCGCTGAATCTAGCCCGAGCGCGCGTAACCCAGCGACCGGAACTGAGCGGAAAAGCGTGACTGAAACGGGCCTCGCATTGTAGGGGTTCCACTGACAGCGCCAGAATGTCGTATTAGGATGACTAATTGTGGGCAGTTTTGAAGGTTCGGCGAAACCTCGCAGAGTGGTTAATTATGGCCAATTGCAAGGGCGAAAAATGACATGATGGTTGACAAAAGCCCGTATTTTGGGCACGTTTTGAGGACTTGTTTGAACGCAACCAAAATTCAACTGTCATAACCCTCAGCAACAATAACCAAAAGGTACCAGCTATGAAGAAAACATTCTTAACCCTTGCCAGCCTCGTGACCCTGTTCTCGCTCGCCGCCATCACCCAGACGTTTGCGGCGGATAAGGAAATCACCATCACCGGCGAAGGCAAATGCGCGAAGTGCGCGATGAAGGAAACGGATTCCTGCCAGAACGCGATCGAGGTCGAAAAGAACGGCACGAAGAAGGTGTACTATCTGGCCAAGAACGACGTCAGCAAGGATTTCCACAGCAAAGTGTGCAAAGGCCCGCATAAGGTGACGGCGACCGGCACCGTGAAGAAAGAGGACGGCAAGATGATCCTCACCGTGACCAAGATCGACCTCGCTGAATAATCCCGGCGGTCGCTCGCGACTCTAGGACTCGGCCCGCTCCGGCCAGCCTGCAAGGCTCCGGGGCGGGCCGTGTCGTTTTTGGTCTGAGCGCCGTCCGCGTGGGCCCTATTGCAATTCGAAGGCTATTCTTGATGATTGCGTTTAAGCCGGGCACGCCGTTCTCGCGGGCCGGGCGGTGAGCGGCTGGAATCCCTTGTTTTACTTTCTGCCGGGATGAATGGCGCGCCTACTTGGTAACCTTCAGGTTTCCCTGCGGATCAAGCGTCACTTCGCGCGCGCCTCTGGGCAGGTCGTAGGTGAACGATTTGCCGCCGGGCCAACGCGCCGTGATTTGCGACGGTTCGCTCGGAGTGCCCAGCACCTGCGTCGGCGCGTCTTGCGACCAGTAACCGCTGCCGCCGTGCACCTCGCGCGCCGGCCCGTCGCCGGTTGCAAACGTTAGGCGCATCACCACGCCAATTCCGTCTGGATTGCCCACCGGACCCGACGGCCGCACTCGCAGCCCAGGCCGTGCCGCGACGTTGTGGTAGAGTTTGGTCTCGGCCCCGTCCTGGCTCACCACCAAATCCACTCGCCCATCTTCGTCGAAATCGCCCGTGGCGCAGCCTCGTTGTTCGCCATAAACCTTCACCCCGCTGACTTGCCCCGGGACAGGCGTAAAGCCGCCCCGCCCGTCACCGCGAAGCCACAAACCCCGACCGCCGTCCAGCCGCGCGTCCTCCGTCCGCGTCGCAAAAAAATTCTGGCTCAAGAACAAATCTTCCTTCCCGTCCCCATCCACGTCCGCTACGCAAACCCCGAAGCCGGGCGCAAATTGCGCCTCAGCCGGCAGCGGCACGGCTTCGAAATGATCGCCTCGATTCAGAAAAACCGTACTGGCCAGCGTCGTTGCCCGTAGTTCCTTCGCGCGCGCGAACGCCTCGCCGAGGATTTCCGCCACGCTCGCCTCGCCGTAAGCGCGGTGAGTCACCAGATGTTGCCTCACGAACGGCAACGCCCCTCCCACCACGTTCAGGTTCCGGCGTGGCACGACTTTGCCCAACTCGGAATCGTCATACGCCTCGAGCATATCCAGGCGGCCAGTCTGCTCAAAATCACCGTAATACAGTCGCGCGGGCGTTGACGGACTCGCGCGGGTCGGACTGTTTAGGCCCCAGTTGCTGGCGATGATGTCGAGCCGCCCGTCCCCATCGACGTCGCCCGTTGTCACCCCGTTCCACCATCCGGTGTAACCGGACAGGCCCAACTCCGCAGTCGCCTCATGGAGCTTGCCGTGGTCATTTAAGAAGACCCGCACCGGTCGCCATTCGCAGGCGAGGATCAGGTCCGGCCAGCCGTCTCCATTCACGTCACTGAATACCGCGCCGCTGACCATTCCCGCCGTCGCCAGCGTCTGGCTGTTCTCCGCGTCCACTTCGAGGCGCCCGTTGCGCGAGCGCCACAACCAACTCGGCCCACCTTCGGGGTAGCGGCCGGGAACGACTCTCCCACCCATGAATAGCGCCAGTGTTCCATCCCCATACACGTCGGCCACCGCCAACGGCCCCGCAGAGGACGCGGACGGACCGGGAATCGACGTCGCGGCGCCGGCGACCAACTTCCCCTCGTTCACCAAGTAACCTAGCGCCGTGATCTGGTTGGTGTCGCCATCCTCGTAATTCGACAACCCCGCCAGCGCCGTGCGCCGACCGTCGGCGCCGATCCAGCCAACGACTCCGCTCAGGTCTCCGGCGAGCGGCGCCAAATCACCGCCAGCCAGCGCGCTGAATTTGCCTTGGCCGTCATTGTGAAAGACCGTCAATTGACCGC
>CAZFVY010000049.1:0-49894 GCA_964522665.1 uncultured Verrucomicrobiota bacterium
CGCCCTTGTTTCAACTGCGTCACGCCCAGATTAAAGCGCAGTTCCGGCGAGTCCAGCCCCGCCGTCAACGCCCGCCGATACGCCCCTTCCGCCTTCGCGTACTCCCCCAATTCCTGGCAGCAGTAGCCGTAGCTCTGCGCCAAGGCGCCATCGGGAGGGCCTTCGCTCAGCAGCGCGTCATAGACCTGGCCCGCCTCGCGGTGCCGGCCCGCCGCCTGATACAAGTCCGCGAGCGTGCGCCGCGCTCCCGCGTGCCGCGCGTCCGCCTGCAGAGCAGCCTGCAAACTGTTCAAAGCCTCGGCGACCCGGCCACTGGCCAGCCACGCCAAAGCCAGCTCATGCTGCGCGTCGGCCCAACCGGGCTCAAGCTCGAGGGCCCGGCTCAGCCAGTGCGCGGCCTCGGCCGCCCGGCCGGTCCGCAGACTAATCTGCCCCAACCGGTAACGCGCCTGCGCCGCTTCTGGACCGCCGCCGCCGACGATCGCGTAGTGCGCCTCCGCCTCGGTCAACCGGCCGGCGCCGTACAATTCATCGGCCGCCGCCATGGAGGCGCCCTGCTCGTTCGCCGAAATCATATAAGACCCTCCTGCTTGGCGACGTCCCCGCGTTCATGCGGGCGCGGCGCGAAGCGCTTGGCGCCCACGTCCGCCGCGTACTGCGGGAGTAGCGTCAATTCCCGCGGGTACTCTGGAAATTCCTCTGCGGCGCCCGAAGCTCTGTCCGCGAGAAGCTTCGTTTGATCGACCGGCGCCTGCTGTTTGCTGACCGAAACCTGGCTTTTGATCATCATAAGACAAATCCATTCGTCTATCTACCGCCGGCGTCCGTGCCGGCTCTAACTGTCCCTCGCTCACTCGGATCGACCGTTCCGCCCCCGATTTACGGCGGCCACGGCGCGCCCCGACGGCGAACCCAGAATCACTACCAAAATTGGAACCTGACGGTTTCCCGCGGGGGCGGCGCGACCGCGCGCCGCCCCCGGGAAGCGTCCTCCCCGTCGGAGGATCAACCGTGCGAGCTTACAGGTTCTGCAACAGACGGAGCGCGTTGTTCGGCAGCGAGTTCGCTTGCGCGAGCATCGTCGTGCCGGACTGCACCAGGATGTTGAACTTGGCGTATTGCGTGCTTTCCTGCGCCACGTCCACGTCCTTGATCCGGCTATCCGCCGCGGTCAGGTTTTCATTGAGAACGCCCAACTGATCGTTGGTCAGGTTCAAGCGTTGGATGTTCGCGCCCACGTTGGCGCGCATGGCCGCCAAGGTCTGGATCGCCGACTGTACGTTGCTCAACGCCTGCGCCGCGCTGGTCGCGTTGGTGATGCCGGTCGAGACCGCGTTGTAGATGTTGGCCAAGCCGACCGTGACGGTGGCGTTGGTCAAGTCAACCGCGTTCATCCCGAAGGTCGTCGCGTCGCTGTTGATGGTGATGCCCAAGCCGGTTCCGCCGAAGAGCGAAACGCCGTTGAACTCTTTGGTCCCGATGTCGCTGACGTAGTTTTGCAACTGCGTGAACTCGGCGGTGTAGTTGGAGAGGTCCGAACTGGTCTTGGTCGGATCCTGCGCCAGCACCGTCAGCTCACTCATGCGGTCCAACGCCGACTGCACCTTGCTCAGGAACCCGTCCTGGGTCTGGCTGAAGGAGGTCGCGTTACCCACGTTGGTTTGCGCCGCGGTGTTACGGTTGATTTGAGCGTCAAACTTAATGGAAACCGCCAGGCCGGCGGCGTCATCTTCTGGAGAGACAATCTTCGAGCCAGACGAGAGTCGGGCCAGGGATTTCTGTAAGTTTGCGGTCGAGCTGGCCAGCATGCTCGTAGCATTCATGGCCGAGGCGTTTGTATTAATTACCATAAGACAATTCCTTTTGTCGTATTTATTGGTTTACTGCGTTGTTCCGGCATCCCTGCCGAGGGAAGACCTTTTTACAGGCGTCTTCCCATATTTCCTGTGCGTTGGAATGAGCCACCGCGCCCGTTTTTGGTGCGGCCAGTGGCTACGCCCTTCCCGCTGCCTCGCAGCGGTCCGCGTGCCCACTCGCCACCCGGCAGAACTGCCGGGGCAGAAAGCCTTTTTTCAAGGCGCTTCCCATCCATCCTGCGGGGTATGACAACGCCCCGCTCGTCGCGGCGCCCGATGCGCCGCTCCAACGCTGTGTGCACAGCTGTCTGCAGGCCTTCAAGCCGGGGGCTCGGCGGCCGGGATTGCTAAAGATCCGCTCGGCGAAGCGCTGCTTCGACGAACCTCGGCCCAGCGGGCACACCGCCGCGCTCCCCCGCCGGTGGCAGAGTCACGCTCCCGCGGCGCTCGACCAGCGAGCCACGACGGGAATCTCAGTGTTGAACCGGACCGATTCAGCATCCCCGCTGAATCCGACGCCCTAACGAAGGCTTACGTAAAACTCATAAGACAAATCCTTTCGTCCTAGTGTTAATCCAGCATCCATGCCGGTGGAAAACCATTATCCAGGCGTTTTCCTATATCCTGTGCGATAGAAAGGCTACCGCGCCTATCCGGTATAGTCGGCCCGTTCCTTGAGGACTTTAGGAATATCTGCGAGAATGTTACCGGACCCCGGCACGGTCGAGAAAAGCGGTTTTGTCCGGGCGGGCCGCGCGAGAGACCTCCCGCCAGATCAGCGCGCGGCAAATGGCGCGCGCGCCGTGATCACGGTCGGGAAACCCGGCAACCGCACGCCCCTTGGCCGAGTCGGCCCGGCGCTTAGGCCGCCTTCAAACCGCCGGGGATCATCGGCAACGAACGCAGGCGAATGCCGCACGCGTCGAAGATCGCGTTACCCACGGCGGGGGCGATGCCGACGATCGGGGTCTCACCCGCTCCCGCGGAAGGCAGATCAGGACGATTCACCAGCACGGTCTGGATGACGGGCGCGTCGCCGAACCGGGGCACACGGTACCGCGAGAACCGCGGGTTCAAAATCTTGCCCGCGTCGAAATCGATCGCTTCGTACAACGCGCCGCCCAGTCCCATGACAATGGCCCCTTCGATCTGGTTGCGCAGATGATCGGGGCTGACGATGGCGCCGCACTCGAACGCGACGGTCACGCGGACGACTTTCAGGAAGGCCTTCGCCGGATCTGCGGAAACTTCCGCGCAAGTCGCCACGTAGCCGCCCTTTTCAAAGCCCGCGGACACGCCAAAGCCCTGGCCGGGCGCGGTCGCGGGCTTGCCCCAGCCGAATGCCCGGGTAGCCGACTCCAGGACCGCGCGCAAACGAGGGTCCTTTAGATTCCGCAGGCGAAATTCCAGCGGCTCGATCCCGACCGACCGCGCCAGTTCGTCCATGTGAGTCTCGCGGGCAAAATGATTGGCGGTCGCGGCCAGGCCACGATAGGAGCCTTGTTGCAACGGCGACGACGATGGGTGGAACGCGGTCGTTTGGTTGGCCACTTCGTACGGCGTTCGGATTCCTGAAGGGCCGGAGTTATAGTTATGGAACTCCCACGCGGTCAGCTTGCCATCCTTGGTGACGCCGCTGGCCACCTCGATCACTCCCGCGGGGCGAAAATAAGCCCAGGTAAATTCCTCCTCCCGCGTCCAGATTAACCGGACCGGCTTGCCACAGGCTCGCGCGAGGCGCGCCGCCTCGACCGCCGCGCGGCCCGTGTGTTTGCCACCGTAGCCCGAACCCATGTCCGGCATGATGACGCGCACGTTCGCTTCGGCGACGCCCAACGCTTCCGCCAATTCGGAGCGCACGCCGAACGGCCGCTGCGTTCCGGTCCAGACGGTCAACTTGTCCCCGGTCCATTGCGCCACCGCCGCGCGTGGCTCCAACGGCGCATGCGCGATGTAGGCCACCGTATAAGTTTGTCGCAGTTTCTGGTCGGCCGCCGCCATCCCCTGCTCGAGCGAACCGGACGCCTGCGGCCCACCGCGACCGCCGCGACCGCCGCCAACGGGTCGTTTGAGCAATTCGAACAATTCTTTGGCGCCGGGTTGGGGCGAAGGCGTCCATTCCGCCCGAAGCGCGGCCAAGGCCTGCGCCGCGCCTTGGGGTGTTGACGCCGCCACGCCGATGAAATCACCATCGTGCGCCACGACGACTTCGGGCAACGCCTCGGCGGCTTTCGTATCGAGCGATGCCAAGGTGGCGCCAAACGCCGGCGGCCGCAGGACCTTGCCAAACCACATCTCCGGCACTCGAATATCCGACGGGTATTTGTGCCGTCCGGTGACAAAATCGCGTCCGTCCGCCTTGGGAGTCGAATGCCCCGCGATCTTCCATTGGGTGGCGGGAGCGGTGGGCGCCGCGTCGTCGATGGTTTTCAGCAGTTTTTGCCCCTGGCTCAATTGGCCGTAGCCCGCCGATTTCTGACTGGCCGGATCGATGACCTTCCCCTCCGCCGCGCGCAACGTGGCGCGGTCAACCTTCCAAGTCTCGGCCGCCAAATCGATCAGCGCCTCCCGCGCCGCCGCCGCGACCTTCCGTAATTGCGCCGCCATCACCGGCGTCGTCTGACTCCCGAACGTCCCCGGATCGAACGGCGTGAGGTCGGTATCGCCCATCACCATTCGCACCGTGTCGTAGGTTACCCGCAGTTCTTCCGCGACCACTTGGGCCAGCGAAGCGCGGATATTTTGCCCAATCTCGACCTTGCCCGTGTACGCCGTCACCGAGCCGTCGGCGCCGACATGCAGCCAAGCGCCGATTTCCTTGGGACCACGGCCCCCGAAGCCACCGCGGCGACCACCACCCGATTCCTGCGCCGAAGCCTCCTCCAAAAGGAGCAGGACGACCAACCCACCGCCCAGTAATTTGACAAAATCCCGCCGTCCCAGCGCCGCCGGCCAATCGACCGAGTCATGGAGTTCATACCGCTCGATCTCGAACGGCAACGAGGACTCATTCCCCGTTTTCATTTGTCTCCCTCCCCCAGGCGTTTGGCCGCCAGTATGACCGCTTCGATGATCCGCCGGTACGCGCCACAACGGCAAATGTTCCCCTGCATAAACTGCGCCACATCCTCCTCGGTCGGGCGCCGGTTCCGTTTCAAAAGGGCCACCCCGGTCATAATCATCCCGGAAGTGCAGTAAGCGCACTGCATCGCCCCGACCTCCAAAAACGCCGACTGCAAGGGATGCAATCTTCCCGCCTGCTCCAACCCTTCGATCGTGGCGATCTGCCGGCCCGCCAAAGTCCCAACCTTCGTAATGCACGCGCGCCGCGGCAACCCGTCGATCAACACCGTGCAAGCGCCACATTGGCCCTCGCCGCAACCAAACTTGCTGCCGGTCAGATCGAGATCGTCCCGCAGGACACTCAGCAGGCTGCGCTCGGCATCCGCCGCGACCGGGCGGACCGCCCCATTGATGTGGAGTTCAGTGACGTTGGCCATGAAAGTCTCAGACTATACTCGATTACCGGCGGCTCGCCAAGGGGCCGAGCTCCCCAACGCTCGGTCACCCGCGCGGCCAACAAAAAGGGCCGCTGCCCATGGGACAACGGCCCTGAAATACCCGTCTAGGAACGCTCAGTGACGTCCGCGATAGCCGCCACCGCCGCCGCCGCCACCGCCGCCGCCCCGGCGATCCCCGCCGCCGCCACCGCCACCGCCGCGATACCCACCGCCACCGGGCGGACGTTCTTCGCGCGGACGCGCCTCATTTACCGTCAGCGCGCGGCCTTTGAAGTCTTTCTGGTGAAACATCGAAATCGCTTTGTTAGCCTCCTCCTGTGAGCCCATTTCCACGAAGCCGAACCCGCGCGAACGCCCGGTCGCCCGGTCTTGCATAATGTTGACCGTTTTCACCATGCCCGCCTGGGAAAACAGATCCTGCAAGTCATTTTCGGTAATGTCGAAGGTGAGGTTTCCAACAAATAATTTTGTTGCCATAATAATTGCTTTTTTTCCGCTTGGCTCCGCACTGATGAAAACGTTCCCAGTTTGGGTTTCAAATCGTCATCGCTTAAAAGCACCTGTTGACAATTTCCGAATCACACTAGCTTCGCTTGTACGGACGTGGGCCTTTTACGGGTTCATGTCGTGGCTGGCAAGGAAAAAGTGGAATTAATTTACCTGATCCGACGATTAAGTCAAGTTTTCTTTCCACCCCCCCGAACCGACCTCCACCGCTTTTCACTTCCCGCCGGGACGACCGACGGTGCGTCGTCCCTCACGGAAACCGGCCGACGGGGAACCGGGGTGACTCCTCCCGCCCGGGATGACCCGTCTGAGTTCCGAGCATCTCGGGCGTCCCCGAAGCGTCCATCAAAAACGGCGGGTATCGCAGTTGAGGAGAGTATGGGACCGGGGCGAGGAGCGACCCGACATCGTCCTAGCCCCGGCGCGAGCAGCGGGAGCGCGCCGGCCCACGCCGACTTGAACGCGAGGAGTAACCAGCCTTCGCTCGGCCGCGCCGCCGCTTCGCGAGGACGGCCAGAGCACAAGGACATCAACCCGAAGGGGTTCGCCAGAAATTTCCAAGCGACTTCCTGGTCCCTCGGGCGCCGATTCTTTACGGATAGCCCCCTCGCCTCGCCTCCTCGGTGGGCCGTTCCTGCCAGAGCAGGAAGATTCACCGGCTTGCGGTCTGCCACCCCATCCGAACCGATTGCGTCCAGAAATCGAAAAAAACATTTAAAAAGCCGTTGCGGATTGCGTTCGCGAACGCTATTCTCCCTTTGAACCTGATCCCGAGCCTTTTTGAACGATATGACAACCGATCGTCTTCCCCGTACGCGCGCCTTCGGATTTACATTAATCGAGCTACTGGTCGTCATCGCGATCATCGCCATCCTTGCCAGCATGCTGCTGCCGGCGCTCGCCAAAGCCAAAGCCAAAGCCACCGGCATCCAGTGCTTGAGCAACAATAAGCAATTGGTGCTCGGCTGGCACATGTACGCCCTCGACTTCCAAGACAGTTGTATCAACAACTTTACGATCCCGGACACTGAAGCCGCCATCAATTCCAAGATCTTCAACAACTGGGTCAATAACATCATGACTTGGAACACCCCGGGCTCGGTAGATGACATTAGCAACACAAATGTCGCGTGGGTAAGGAACGGCATCCTGGCGCCTTACACCGCTGGCGCGGTCGGCGTTTACAAGTGCCCCGCCGACGTTTACCTCAGTCCGGCGCAACGGCGCGCCGGCTGGACGGCGCGCCTGCGCAGCAATTCAATGAATGCGCTCTTTGGCCGTTCCGACAATCTGGCGAGTTCCGCCACCGGCAAAGCCTGGTTTGACAACACCTACCGGCAATTCTTGAAAACAACCGACGTTCCCCAGCCCGTAATGACTTGGCTGACCGTCGATGAGCATCCCGACTCGATTAACGACGCCTTCTTCACCGTCCCCCTGAACGCCGCACAGTGGGGCGATCTGCCCGCCTCGTATCACAACGGCGCCTGCGGCTTCTCCTTTGCCGATGGCCACGCCGAGATCCATCGCTGGCTTAGCTCGACCTCCAAATACCCGGTAACGTTCGCCTTTAATGTCCGTTCCTTCGACGGTCCTGGTCGTACGGACTATCAATGGTACAAGGATCGTACCGGCTACACGCTGTTTAAGTAAACGGTAAGCGTGTATGCCGAGCCACGCCGGGGATCACGGCGATCTCGGTCGGGGGGGGCGCAAAGAGTGAGGTTTCCTCGTGAATGCCTGACAAGGCGCGGCAAAACTCAGGAGATCACGGTCGTTGGACTGGTAACCGGGGATTTTAGAGCGGCGGCTAGGCGATGCGACGACACCGACGGGGTGAATAATCAGGCGGCTCCCGTGAGTTCCGCCTCGGACGCAAGTAAGGGCATCCTACCGTTCACCCAGTGCGACCTCCCCCTCTAAGGACTGTCCGAACTGCGCCAAGTCAGGGGTTCCGAAAGTGAGTCGTGGTTCGTGCGCGCATCGGGTCGAGAGACTCCACCCGCCCACCCGCGATCAGGAGTTTGGCGCCACGACTACTCGAATTCACTCTTCGCGGGGGCCGGTCCAGCCGGCACGACATCCGGCGGCTGAGACCGCAGCGCCTTGACTTCCTCCGAATTCACCTCCGCGCCAGAGTTACCGAAGGAATTATAGACAAAGGTAAGAACGTTGGCGATGTCGTCATCCGTCAGCGGAAAAGAGGGCATACTGCTGTTGAATTTCATCCCGTTGACGATGATTTCGCCCTGACGGCCGTTGATGACAGTTTTAACGGCGCGGCTCTTGTCCGCGTTCAAAAAGTCGGATCCCGCCAGGGGCGGAAACAAATTCGGCAAGCCGCGCCCGGTCGCTTGGTGGCAGGCCGAACAAATGGAGTTAAAGAGCGCCTTTCCAAGTTCGATTTTCTCGCCTTTGGATTTCCCCGCGCGCGGCGCCGGCGCGACGCCACGGGGACCGCCGGCGAGGACCCAGTTTTTGATTTTTACCCGATCCTCCTCGGAAATGGAAAGCCACTCCGGACTGTTTTGGACCGGCATGTTCTCCTTGTAGTAGGTCCCTTTCCAACTGTCCCAGACCCTTCGCTTGATCTCCCAGCGATCCCGGAACGCGGTCTCGTAGTCCAGCCAATCGTACACAAACTGCGCCTGTTGATTGTGGCAGCGGGAGCAATGCCCCATGAAGATGGGCTGGACGTCTCGGAGGTAGGTGGTTTCCGGCTCCGGCGTGGAGCGGGTTACGACTTGCGCGACCGCCGCCGGGAAGTAAGAGCCGGTCACCGCCACGACGCTTCCGGCGATAAATAGGGCAACCCATCTCGGCCGCTTTAAGATTACAGGTGCATGCATGGTTTCGGTGGTTTTATGCGAATCAGCGGCGCAAAGTTTCAGGTTTCGTGATCGGAAAGGATTAGAATCCATAGCCCAGTTGTAGAATCATCCGGGTGCCCGGCATCGTCGGATCACTGCTGTGGATGAACTCATAGTCGCCTTCAAACAATAGCGCGTTGGTAATGTAATAGATAAAGCCGGGACTCCAGCGTCGTGTGTTGGTTCCCAGACCGTCCCGCGAGTCGTCATACCGGCCCACGACCTCCACGTTGTTGATCACCGGCCAATCGAAGTTCAATCCCGCCAGTTTGTAGCCCGCCTGCGCCCACCAACCCCGGGGACGAACGTTGCCGAGGTCGTCGCTGCCGTATTGAGTCCGGATGTATTCGCCCTTGACCTCGACAAACGACCCGAGGTGAAGGCTGGCGTCGATGACGCCGGCGGTCCAGATATGTTGTCCGGCGTCGTCCCATTCGCCCGACTGCCCCGAAATCCCGATCTCCAGATCATAGTGCGGCTTGAACGGCGCAAAATATCCCAGCCGCGCGCCCCCGCTCGGATTCCCATGCAGATTCGCAACGGTATTATCGGACCGCAGCCCGACGTTGCCACCGAGGTCCAACGCCGCGGCGGAGCCGGTCCCATCGGCCGAACTTGGCCCGTTTACGCCCCAGACCGAGTAGCTTAGGCGCTGCCCGGACTCGCCGATCGCGAAGGCGCCCCGCAATTGCGCGCCCGCCCCCGCTCCGGGGAGCAGGTCACGCGCCAGCGGATCATCGGGTAATTTGTTCAACCATCCGGCCGCCCGCTCGCTATAGGTCCCAAGCGGCAAGAGCATGCTTCCAGCCACCAGCGTCACGTAGTCATTGATGAGATAATCCAACTGCGCGAAACTCATGTTAAGCGTCGTCGTATTGCCGCCGGTGGTCGGCGCGGTGTTCTGAAGTCCGAAATCGAAACCAGCCTCGAACAGAACATTGTCGCTGGCCCGATAGAGAAAAATTGGCGCAAAGTCGGCCATCACGAAGCCGCCGTGTTGTCCCTGGGTCTTGGCATACTGGACTTCCGCGTCGCCTAGCATCATGAAATTGCGGTTGACGCTGCCCGAATCGGTCGGGATCCGGTAGGAGGTCTGCGCCCGGGCGGCGGATTCGGCCTTGTCCTCAGCCGCCTCGGCGATCTGATGGGTTTCGCCCAGCTTTTGCTGCAATTGTTGGATTTGCTCCTGGTCTTTCTGATGCGTCTGCTGGTCGGCGTCGTGCATTTGCACCAATTTCTGCACTGTTAGATTCAATTGCTCGACGGTTTTCTTCAACGCGTTGAAATCCTCCGCGCTCACCGGGTCCGCCGCGCGCACCTGCGGCGCCGCGCCCATGAGCCACCCCGCGGCCACCAGTCCTGCGGTCCAAGCCCGCGGTTTCATTGTCTTATTCATTCGTCCTCTGATTTGATGGTCCGCCGACTAGTAGCCGCTTTGATCCTGCAAGAACCCCAGAATCGCCCTGGCGTCCTCGGCTGGGATATTCGCCCGGATGCGCATGTGCAGGACGATTGTTTTCCATTGCGCCGAGGTTCGCTCATTCGGATAGCGCTCCGGATGGCACCGATTGCAATGCATGGAGTAAAGTTCGGCGCCGCTCAGTTTTTTCTTGGGCGCCTTAGCCGCCGCCGCGGCGACTGGTTTGGCGAGAGCGGTGTTGGCGGGCGGCGAGTTGGTTTCCGCCGCCCGGCTGTCGCAAAGGAATAGCGCGCACCCGAGTGTCGCCAGCGCCGCGAACCTAAACTTGGCCCGAACGCGCGATCCAAATAAAGTGAAGTATTTCATGACTTTCATCGCTACCTGCCTTTTCCAGCGCCGCCCTCTCGCCGCGTCCTTGCCGTCGGGGAGGCAAATTCAAACTCGGCTGGCCGAGGGGTGGACTCCGGACGCCCGACCAAACCAAGCGCTCCGTTCCTCCACCAGAAATGCCGCCCAACGATAGCCTCATCGGTGGCCGGACGCAAGAATCGATTCATCCCCCACCGATTTCGTCCGGGAGAGTTGCGGGTTTCCAAATAGATTGAGGCGCTTTGAACGCCGGACCGATACCGGCTAGCTCTCGCGGATCCGCAGATTCTAATCGGCTGGTGTCTCACAACTCACAGCGTGCCAGCCGGCCCTTGGTGGCGCTCGCCCTCTCTTGCCAAAAGCTTACCGAATCTTGCGCGGCCGCCAAAACTAGACGGGCCCCACCAAACGAACAACGCCTAGCCTCCCACGCGGAACGCTTCCAGGGAACGAGATGATTCACCCGGCAGAGGTGGCAGGCGAAAGACAACAAACTCGGCGCTTCTCACGCTCGGCACAGCTCCCCCTCAAAAAAAAGAACGGCCAGCTTGGCGCTGGCCGTTCGGCTATCGGATCGATCAGGTCAGGCCGTCACACTGAAGCCAAGCCCGCCGCCGATCGGCGGGGTCTGAGGAGTAGTCGTCGGCGCGGGCGCGCCCGGGGCGTCACTGCTGGCGGCACGATGATGATGCCCGTGACCGGCCCGTCCAGCGCTTTTCATATCTTGCCGGAACGTGGCAAAGGCCGTTTTCGCGGCGGAAACATCGCCAGACTTCAGCGCGGCGCCGATGGCCGCGAAGTCCTTGCCGATCGGACTATTAGGATCAAACGGGCTTTTCCCGCCAGCCGCCTGGGAGGCATTCTGAATGTCTTGCACCGCCGTATTGTACGCCTGCGTCGCGCCGGTCAAATCATTCGAGCTGAGCGCGGTATCAATCGCCTTAAAATCCTGGGTGTTTTGTTTGATGTCGCTCCGCAACTGCTGGAGCAAGGCGTCGGACGGAGAGGCGGCCGGTGGCACATAACCGCTCGCTCCGCTCACGGCATTGATTTGAAACCCACCGGCGTAAGCGCCGGAAGCGCCCGAAATATTACCCACGTTCATATTTTTTCCCTAAGTTTGGCGCCTCGTCGTTCCACCAGGGGCTAATCAGTTCCAAGTGGAAGCGTGGCAAGCAACCGTTGTTCATTTGACTTGCCCTGACACAGCAACATTCGGACCAATCCGCCTTTTAATCCGCAGCGTAGATCAATGAAGCCCATTTCGGCTCGACGTCCGAGACCGCATTTAGTCGAGCCAAGCGTGTCGCAGCGTCCGCCGAAAACCGGTGAGAAGCAGACGTTCGCGCGTTTGGATCGACGCAACCTGCCTCATGCCAGTACGTTGAGGTTAGTCTAGGGCTGCGTAGAATACGCCAAATCTCGACCATCGATAGGGTGGAAATCTCTCCGCGGCGATTTCAAAATGCTTCGACGCGACTCAACTCGGTCGCACGCCCGTCAAACTTGGGATAGGTAAGTATTTCCCTGGCGCCCGCCTCCGCGCCTCCGTCGTCATGGGATTTTTGCCCCACTCATACCAAAATGAGCGAGCGCTAACGAGCAGAGAAACAGGATGATCCGAGCTAACAGGCTAGCGTCCAGAGTCCCATTAATTGCCAAGCTGTACGCAATTAAGGGTTAGCGGCGCGGGACAGGCCGATGGATAGTCCACGAATTCTTTGAAGTAAAGCCGTTCGTGGCGCGGCTGGACCGTGAAACATTTTGCCCGCCTGCGGCGCATGTATGAACCCGTGCTCATCGTGAACGTGCCCGCGCCCAGCCTGGCAGAGACTCACCGGAATAATAGATCCCAGCCCCGAAGACCCGAAGACTAGGCGGTCACATTTAGCAGGCTGCCTGCTCCGCGCCCAGCCGTAGTTGATTGACCGGCCGATTGTCCGCTTCCGGCAGCGTCTTGCCGAGCCAGCTTCGCGATGGCTTGGCGATCTCCCTTTGAGGCCTCCGCTCTCGTTACGGCGGCGGTTTCCGTGGCCTCCTGCCCGGCGACGTCAGCGGCTGACTTGCCCTTGGCGACTTGCAAGCCGCCACCAAAACCACCCCCGAACGTTCCAGAACCGATGCTTCCAATGCTCATGATAAATGCCTTTATGGGTTTAAGACGCTGCCCGGCGTATTCTCCCGTTTGATTTCTCTCCTCATATAATCGGCGTAATCCCACATAACCTGAGGTAAACTTCGAAGAATCTGAGACTTGCGAGCGTTCCCGACCTAGAACCTCGGTCGCGGCGAGAGGTATCGCGAGACCAGTCCGGGCCTTTTCGAGGACGCCAGCGTACCAACGCCTCGGCAGATCCTGTTTCCCAAGAAAACTGGCGTCCAGCGCCTTAGTTTTCCGGACGAGGACTCCGATCGGCGAGGCGAGACCCTGTCCACGACGCACCGATCTCGCCGCGAAGTCGAAATCAAAAAGATGCGCGAGCGCTTTACCGTCACGTAAAGTATCAATATCCGGAAAACGTGAGGCACGCCAAACGACGCTGGCGGCGCGAACTCGACCGCTGCTTGACCGCTACGCGTCGATCGGGTCCGGCATCGATCCCGAACGTCACAGCCCATCGCGACCGCCGGAGCGCGGCGCTTAATCACCCTGCCTTCGCGCGAGGTTCAACGGTATGGAAAAGGTCACTAACAGGCCGGAACGATCGAGGCGGTTGCGCGCCGCAATGCGTCCTTTGTGAAGTTGCACGATGCTCTTGCAGATCGCGAGGCCGAGGCCCGCGCCGGAGCCGGGCTCAGAGCGAGGCGCGAGTTGAACAAAACGCTCGAAGATGTCTTCCAATCGGTTGGGAGGCACGCCTTGACCCTCATCGGTCACTTCGACGGTCCAGGTACGTTCATCGACCGTCGAGTCAAACGTGATGCGTCCGTTCGGCGGGCTGAATCTTAGGGCGTTGGAGAGGAGATTGAATAAAATCTGTCGAATCCACCCTTGGTCGAACGCGGCTGGCCGGTCTTCGTTTCGAGCGAGTATGACATTCAGCCCGCGGCTTTGGGCCAGAAGTTGGGAATCCTCGGCAAATTGCGCGATGAACTCGCGGGTCGAACAGGGCTTCAGACGCAGCGGCAAAATGGTCGAATCCGCCTTCGTAAGCACCATCAAACGCTCGAGCGTCTCGGTCAAATGCATTGCCTCCTGCAACTGTTCCTCGGCTGAGTGGCGGTATCGACTTGGCAGTTCGGGGTCATTAAGCAATCGTTCGGCGTGCAACTGGATGATCGAGAGCGGGGTCATAAGTTCGTGCGAGGTGTCAGCGGTGAACCGTTTCACCTGGCTGAATGAGGATTCAAGCCGATCGAACATCTCGTTTAATAAGGTGGCCAACGCGACCATCTCACCGCCCCCGGCGGGAACCGGAATCCGCTCGCTCAGATTACTGGCGCTGATGCGGCTGGCGGCGTTTTGCATCAACTTCATCGGGCGCAAGGTGGAACGGCGCAGCGCGTCGCCGAACGCGACGCTAAGCCCGGCGATGACCGGGACGCCGAACAGCAGCATGCGCCAAAAATAGTGCTCCACCGTTTCAACGTTCCGCAGCGACATCGCGATCTGGACGCGCGCGCCGGGGATGCGGTACTCCCCCTGGCGCACCAGCCCGAGCCTGGGCAGGTCGAGCGTTCGCTTCAGCGATTCCCCCGCCAGCTCGGGCAGTTGGTCCAACCCCAGGTTCGGGGAGCGATAAATAACTCGTTGTTCGAGCGGTTCCTGGGCTTGAATATAAAACAATTCATCGTCATTATGCGCGTGCTCGCGCAACGCCGCCTCCAATTTCGGCCCGTCCAGCGGAGGCGCTACCTGCGCGATGCGGGCGGCGATTTCTTTGCTCTCCGCGTCCAGCAGGAAATCGTTGCCCGTCAGCATCTCCCGCCGGATAAACCAGAACCCTCCGCCAATCACGATCGTCACCGTGAGCGTGACCACCCCGGCGTAAAACATCACGTGGGACGCGCGCAGCGGAATCATATCAGCTTGTAGCCAACCCCCCGCACGGTTTGGAAGAAGGATTCAGCCTCGTCATTTCGGCGCAGTTTGCCCCGCAGTTTAGAAACGTAGACGTCCACGAGATTGGTCTCGAGATCGAAATGGCAATCCCAGATCTTCTCGACGATCTGCGTGCGGGTGAGCACGCGAGCCGGGTTTTGGAGGAACAATTCCAGCAGGGCGAATTCTCGCTGAGTTAAGGAGACCGCCTCCCCTTCGAACGTAGCCTGACGGCCGAGCAGATCCAACCGGATCCCCCGATGTTCCAATACGGTCTTTTTCTGGCCGACGTGTCGCCGCGCGAGCGAGCGCAGGCGCGCCAAGAGCTCCCCAAAACTGAACGGTTTCGTCAAATAATCATCCGCCCCGAGATTCAATCCCATGATTTTGTCATCCACCTCGTGGCGCGCGCTAAGGATCAGAATCTGGGTGGTGAGGTTGGTCTTGCGCCATCTCGAAAGGAGCTCAAGCCCATTTCCATCAGGGAGTCCGATGTCGAGGATAATCACGTCAAAGGCGGTTTCATCCACCGCGTCGTCGGCTTCCTTGCCACTACGGACCCAAACAGTGGGATAGGCAACCTCCTCAAGCCCTTTCTTTACGAATTGGCCGAGTTTTCGATCATCTTCTACCAGTAGCACTTTCATGGTCTTTGGTCTCCGTCCCGTTGACGATCTTTGACGCCATCGCCGCGACTTCGGCATCCGCAAGATATTCGTGTCCCGGCATCTCCGTCCCGGGTAGTCCGAACTTAATGATCTCGGCGACGCGGGCTTGCCGCCATCGCGAATCCATTCCACTCGGCGCATAAACGAACGGCCCGGCGACCAGATTGGGCGGTGGCCGCAACCAACCGCGCGGCCAAGTCGTTCGCGCCCGGCCTTGGGCCTCGTGGCAGGTAGCACAATGCTTCTGCAACAGCGCCGCGCCATCAAGTTCTTTCGCCGCGGCCCGGCTTGCTTCCGAGAGGCGCCAGTCGAGCGCGGCCGCGTAATGCGCCCGCTGACCTGCCACGCCAAGGCTTTGCAGATAGGCGATCAATGACGCTCCGCGCTCGTCCGCGAAGAGATATTCATAAGCAGGCATCGGCGAATGATAGCTCAGGACGTTCGGTTGCCGGAAGTGTTCCCGCAGCCAAGCAGCCGATCGCCGGCCGCCCATTTCGGTCAGATCCGGGCCGCGCCGTCGATTGCCGATCAAAGGCGGCGTTTCCGACCGGCGGATCGTAACGGAGGTCGCCGGTCCCCACATGATTTCGTCGCGCGAATTTGGTCTCACATATTGCGAGTGGCAATGGATGCAACCCTCGGCGATGTAAACTCGGCGACCGCGCGTCACCAGCGATGACAACTCCCCGCGCGGCGGTCCGCCGCCGGACGGGCGTAGGACCAGGCACAATACCCCAGCGCCCGCGAGCAACGTCCCCAAGGTCAGAATCTCACGTCGGCGCGCGCGCAAACGAGTCCAACAGTACGGCGCGACGAACAGAGTGGCTGCTCCAAGGACGAACGCGGGCGGAATTCGCCGCAGGCTCTCCGCCATGCCAATCCCCAGCGCGGAGCCAAGCCAGCCCGCCGCGGCGTAAAGTTGGCCCGCGACGCGAGCCCTTTCAGCGGCGGGCGCCCGCGGCGCCAGGTAAGCGGGAAAGGCCACCAACGCGACGGAATACAGCGACACGCCCACCGGATACAACCACGCGGAGATATTCGACCGGCCGGGTTCGATCAACAGCCAACATGCGACCGCCAGGCACCCAAAGGCCAACGCCAGCGTGAACGAGAGACCCCGCCTTTGGAGGAGCACGGCGCCGGCGAGGCCGGCAAAAAAATGCAAGCCTCCATTTTGCCAAAGCCGCCGGGAGCCTTCCCAGGTTCCCGTTTTCAAAGCGGGCGTGTTCTGGATGATGTAGAAAGCCGCTGAATCCAGCCATACCAGCGCCGTGAAGCAGACCACCACCAACCAAATCGGTCCAGCGCCAGCGCGTGCGGGCGTAGGCTCCGCTTCCTCCGATTGAAACCCGTGCCTACCGGCCAGCCCCATTCCCCCGACGCAAAGGACCGCCGCGACGACGGCCATACGGTTAGCCGGCGCCTCGAAGAGCGGCGGAAAGTTGCAGACCCAATAGCCAAGCCCGACCCCGAGTCCGATCTTAAACAACGGATCGTTCGTCCCCAGCCACAAACGTAGGCGCGCGACCAGCGTCACAGTGAGTAGGCCAAGCGCAACGCCGATTAATAGGGAGACCGCCATTCCGGCGGCAAGGTTCAGCGGCAGCAAAGTCAGGACCGCGCCAAGCGCGCAGCCAAAAAGTCCGGTTTGCAGGCGTGACGCGGGGAGCCAACTGCCTTCGACCCGGGACACGAGCAAGCTGGCGGCCATCCCTCCCGTGGCCATCGCGCCCATGATCAGCTTCAACTGCGGGCCGCCAATGCCCAGCTCGGCCAAGCGCTTCAACAGGCCAAACTGAGCGAAGATGAGAAAATAAATATACGTGATTGCCACCAACCCGACCCCGGGCCAACCCTCGCGCCAACTTCGCCGCTTTTCCTCGCCCTCCATATCTCAAGGATCGTAACGGAGCCAATTGGCCCGCAATCCATGCCATTGAAACCCGGCCAGCAAGCCATCCACGAGCGCCACCGTCACCCAAGCCGTTTCCATTCGGCCCATCAGTATCTCGCATAATAAAAAGACGGCGACGAACGAGCGGGTCAACGCGGTCAACCACCAGATAGTTTGCCAACCGGGCGCGTTGGTGGCGCTCCAGGGTCGGGCGAAAGCCGATAGGTACGCGGCGCCGGTCGAAAGTACGAAAACGCCGATGAAGGACACGCATTCGATCGGTTTGGGAACCAGTCGCACTCCGAGGTGCGCGAGCGTCCACCGCGGCGCAAAAATCAGTAGCATTCCGGTAACAACGTCGCAGCAGCCCGCGACCCAGTGATAAATGGATAACCAGCGCGGCGCAGGGATGGGCTTCATTGCGTTTCCGTTGGCTGCCGCCCGGCGCGCGATAGTGGTCTCGCCCTTGAGCCGGTTTCCGGTGACGCCTTCCCGCCGGGGGATCGAGAAAGTTCCACCCACCAATGAATGCCGGCGGCCGTCATCACCGCGCCACTCAGCAGACGCAACGCGTAAAGCAAGTTGCAAATGCGTCCAGGGACGATGGTAAACCCGAGATCGCCACTTTCGAACCAACCCGCCGCGAACATGGTGAGCACGTATCCAAGCGTGCCCGCCTGCCACGCGTAGAACGCCCAAGTCGAGCAGAAACCGCGGCCCGATTGCCCCAACAAACATACCAACAAGAATACGTTCAGACTCGAAAGAAAGCCCGCCATCGCCATATGGGAGTGGCCCACCAGCGCGTCCGTGAACTTGCAATGATCGAGGATGCCCGGCAAGAACATCACCCATGAGCTCACCACGAGGATTCCCCACCAGCAGAGGCAGGCCGTCAGCCAGCGCCGGGCGCCGGGCGGCCACTGGAATGAATTGAAATAAACCGGCAACACGGCCACCCAGATAATCAGGCTGCCCAACCCGAGAATCTCCCGGCTTAGGTGGTGACTAGAATTGCCGCGCCCCATCGCCACGGAAAGCGCCGCTTCGGCGGCGAGTAGAATCCAAACCCAAAGAGAGGTCCGCCAGCGCGCCGGCTCGCGCTTCACAACCCCGTGCGGCAGCAACAGCAGAATCAAGACGATCCCCAAGGTTGACTCCAACAGGCTGGCGCCGGTCGGCCCACCGGTATCGGGATTGACCGGCGGATATACGCTTGGCTCCGCCGCCCAGTAGAGGATCACCGGGACGAACAGCAGCGCCGCCAAGCCAGCCACTTTTATCACGCGACGCGTTGAGGCGGAATGCCGTTCCGCGAGCCAGTGACACCGCAAGGACCACGCCAAAACGAGCCAGAGAAAAAACGTCGCCACCGCCCAGACCGCCCGCGCGTATCCGTCCCAATCCAGAAAGAGCTTCCCGCTGCCGTGACCGGTGAGCCACGAGACGGCGCCGACCGCCAAAGCCGCTGACCAACCCCAAAGCGCGGCGCGGCTCCATTCCGCCGCCGGCGGACGGTCGGCGTGATACACTTTCAAGAGCCAGGCGACCAACGGCAGACTGCCCCAGCCATAAAGATTCAGATTCAGATGGAGCGGCATCCAGCGGCCGTAGGTCCACTCGCCGAGATAGCCGTTCATCTGAGGAAAGAGCAGGAGCCAACCAAGGAGCAGGCCGATGCAGTTGCTAACGGACAACCAAGCGAGGCCATGCCACGCGACCACCGCTAAGGGATCCGTCCCGTCGGTGGCGCCCGACCGCGGTTCCACCAGGGCCGCTTCATCGACTGGCGACGATCGGTTAAAACTAGCTGACTTTTCCATCTTTCATCGAAATCAGTCGATGGCATCTTCCGGCCAATTCGCGATCGTGGGTCGCCATGACTAGCGTGAGACCTTCATCGGCGACCAGTTCCAGCAACAATTCAAAAACTTGGTTTCGGCTCTGGTCATCCAACGAGCCGGTCGGTTCATCGGCGAGCAGAATGCGCGGCCGATTCATCAGCGCGCGGCAAAGCGCCGTCCGTTGCCGTTCACCGCCGGAGAGTTTTTGAATTCGATGGGTCGCCCGGCCCGCCAAGCCGGTGCGTTCGAGTAACCGCGCCAAGCGCGCCCTCGCCTCGGTTCGCCCGACGCCGGCCGCCACCGCCGGGAGGAAACAGTTTTCCTCCAGCGTCAGATCCGGGAGGAGATTATGCAGTTGGAAGACAAACCCAACCTCGCGCCGCAGTAAGCGCAGCAACCCTCCCCGCGAGCGCGATGAATTGCCTCGAATCGTGATCTCACCCCGGTCCGGTTCATCCAAACCCCCGAACAAATGGAGCAAGGTGCTCTTGCCGCAGCCCGAAGGGCCGCACAAGGCGACGGTCTCCCCGGCCAAGGCGTGGAAATTCACGCCTCGCAGCACTTTAATCGCGTCATTGTCGTAGCTCTTCCAAACGTCCTGGGCGCACAGCGCCATCTGCTGGGATGCAAGTGCAGGTAACATGATCGTTCGGGCGCTACTCGAACCGGAGAGCATCCACCGGACGGATTCGCGTTGCGTAAACAGAGGGATAGAGCGCGCCCGCTACCCCGCTCAACGCCGCCAACCCGACCACTACCAGGACCACCATCGGTTGAACCCGTGGATCGATGTAGCCATGCAACATGGGGACTGACTTGAGAGCGACGATCACAACCATGCCGATGCTCAGCCCGACAGCGGCGCCCAGGATGACAACCAAGGCGGACTCACCAAAAATCATTCCGGTGATTTGGACGCTGGAAAAGCCGTTTACCCGCAAAATGGCAATCTCGCGAACGCGCGTGAAGACCGACATGATCATCGTGTTTGCCACCCCTAGTCCGCCCAGAATCAGGCCGCAACCACCCACCGCCCAAGCAGTCGCCTTGAGGATCTTGAACTGTGAGTAGGACCGGCTGAACTCCTCGTTCTCGAGGGCGAGAAGCGACGAATATTTCTGCTCCACGGCACGCTTGAAACCGGCCTTGTCTGCGTGAGACTTAAGTTTTACGGTCGCCACCGAGGCCGCGCCTTCTTTGTGGAAGAAACGTTGCGCCACTAATAACGGCATGAAGACCCCGCCATCCTCGAAGCCGTTGGCCGTCTGTACGATCCCAATGACGGGAAAATTCTCGCGGCCAATGGCCACCTCGCTGCCGACCCTCGCCTTTAGGAATTCGGCGGCCCGCTCACCCAGCGCGACGCCGCCCGTCGAACCACCAAAGTCCTCCCGGTGGCCCGCCAGCCACGTCGCACCCCGAATCCGCGCGTCGGCCGCGGACACTCCGAAGCACGTTATGATCGGATGATCGGCGCTCGAAACGATTCCGAAGATCACGGGCGTCGCGTGCGCCACCATCTTCCACTGACCCATTTCCGCAATCGCCGCATCCGGAACATTGCTAAAAAAAAGATCCGACACGTCGCGCTCGAAGACAATTAATTCGCTGTCGTCCGAGAGGATTCGCTCGAACATCCCAATCGCGCCCTGGAGGATGGTGACCACCGTCAGCATCGCCGCGACGCTCAGGGCGACTCCGGCCGCTCCGACTAGTGATCTTACCTGGTGCCGGCGTAGGTTGATCAGTATCAATTTGAAGAACATGATAGGGCAGTGGAAAGGATGGCGACGTTGATTCCCGTCAATTCGTCCCGCAACCGGCGACTCAGAGCCTCGAGAAACGTCAACGCCGGGGCTTGCGCCGCCAGCCGCGCCAAGACTCGATCCCCCAAGTCAATCAACCGTTCGAGGCGCCGAAGCGCGCGGCTGGGTCCGATTTCAAGAGTCAAGTTCGGTCGATTCAGAGACCGATCACGACCGGCCGTCTTGCCCGTTTGCTCGGGCTCCGAAAACACGTCTTTGAGATCATCGAGAATCTGATAGCTCAATCCCCAGAACGTGGCCAAACGTTCCAATGCCCGCACCTCGCCTGAGCTGGCGCCACCAAGGAGGGCAGGCAGGACGAGCGAAAGTCGGATGAGCGAAACCGTCTTGCCGGTCGCGACTCGCTCGGGCGACTGTCGGGGCTGGGGTAGACTGCCATAGTGCAAATCTTCGCTCTGACCGTTCAACAGCCCGCCCACTCCGAGGCATCCTTCCACGTAGTCGCCCGCGAGCGCCCGACGATCCCCGGAGGCCTCCGCAAAGCCTCGCCACAACAGAGAATAGGCCCGATTGACCAATCCCAAACCGGCCAGGACCGCCGCCGCTTCGCCGTAAGTTTGATGCACGCATCGCCCGCCCCGCCGCTCGGTCGCGTCATCCATGAAGGGCAAATCGTCAAAGATCAAGGACGCCGTATGAAAGTACTCGATGGCCACGGCCATATGTTTGGCGCGGGCGACTGACAGTCCGTACGCGCAAGCCACCTCATAGGCGAGCCAGCCGCGCACTAGATTCCCCGGCTGATCGAGCGCCTGGCGCAACGCTCCGCCTAAGTGCGCCTCGGTCTCCGCTCCAAAATCCAAGCCCGACTTAAAGGCCGCGCGCAATTCGAGCAGAGTCTTCACCGAGAAAACGTTTGGCATTGGTGAGGCGGCTCGGCGGCCATCACTTCGCCGCCACCGTTTTGCCGATTAAATGGATTTTGACGGTTAGCTTTGGGTCCACGGTGAGGACCAGGGCCTTGCGGATTTTCGTGAGTTTGAAATCGCGATAGTCGAGCTCCGCCTGGCCGTGAATATCCCAATCGGCGCCGCCGTGGGTGGCCACCGCCGACATCTGGACCGGCATTGTGACGCCGTGCATCGTTAACTCTCCCAGCGCGACGCTTCCACCCGGCGTCTCCTTCCATCCCGTCAGATGAAACTCCACCTTGGGATTCAAATCGTATTGCAGCCACTTCAGCATCGCGCTGTCGCGGCTTAGATTGCCGGTTTTGAGGTCGCCAAAGTCAAAACTTGCGTCGGCCCGAACCGGCCGGGCGCTCGCCGGGTCACAGTCAACCGTGATCTGCCATTTCGTCAACCGCGCGACGAACGAATCGACCGTGCAGCGCACGGCCACCTCGACGCTACTCCGCGCGGGATCAATTTCCAGCGTTGCCGCGCGGGCGACACCGCCGGTCGTTAGGCCGGCCACGAGCGCGATCAGAGACGTTAATTTGACCATCTCCGACGCTACCACGACACGATGAAGCAACCGTTAAGCGAACGTGAATTTTTCTTCACGTTGAAGCTCACGGCCAACGGGGGCGCCCGCGGCCGAAGGTCGGTCGTTTTAGTTAAACCTCCAGCGTGCCGCCGCTTCGCAAGACGAGGAACGATTCGGCCCGCAACAGCCGTTCAGCCAAGGCACGCCCGAGAAGCCGAGGCGGCTCATCTTGAGGTTCATCGGTCAACGCAAAGGTTCCCCAATGGCAAGCCACCGACTGGCGGGAACGAAGATCCAGATGGATCTCCACCGCTTCATATGGGTCAACGTGCATGGGCCGCATCAGCCAACGCGGCCGATACGCGCCGATGGGAATCATCGCCAAATCAAATCCGCCAAAGCGCTCCCCAATCTCGCGAAACACCGGGCAATAGCCGGTGTCTCCCGCAAAATACACCGTTCGTTCGCGGCTGCGAACGACCCAACCGCACCAATGCGTCCGATTTCGATCAAACAGCCCGCGGGCGGCAAAGTGTTGCGAGGGGACACAGTGAATCGTGACGCCCTCGCTCAATTCGGCTGACGCCCACCATTCCAGTTGGCGACAGCGACGAATTCCGCGCCGATGAAACCATTCAGTGAGGCCCGCCGGAACCCAATAGTTCGGTCCATCGCCCAGTCGTTGGATCGCGGTCGCGTCCAGATGATCGTAGTGATTGTGACTGATGACGACATCGTGGATTCGAGGCAGCGATTCAAGCGTCATCGCTGGCGGCGTCAGCCGGCGCAGCCGGGCGAATGGCAATCGAGGATTGCAATTCCCAAAAATCGGGTCCGTAAGAATGTTGCGTCCCCGATGCTGGATGAGGAACGTGGAATGACCGATCCACGTGAGCTTAATCCGCTCCGGATCGGATGCCTCCGGGAACCCCCTTCCTGGTGGCTGACCGGTTGGCGAGAGCCGAGGTTGCGATTGGTCGGGCCGACCCCGGGAGCGTCGGCGCCCGATCCGGCCGACTTGCCACCGCAACACGTCAAGCAAACCGTGCGCGGGATGAGAATACAGGTTTTGGTATGGCTTGCTTCTCATCACCGGCTTGAGAGCGGTCACGCAACCATACCTTGGCGTCAGGTGATAGCAAGCCGGGGCCGGAGAGCGGACCGCGTTGACAGGCTCGCGCGCAACCCTTAGCGTGAATCCTCTGAAATTGCTCGCGGCCCGAAGCCCGCGCTAAAACGATGAACGCACTAAAAGACTCATTGATTGAATTGATTCGCCGCGCCTCGGCGGAAATACCGGACGATGTCCACCAGTCCATTCTCGCCTCACTCGAGCACGAGAAAAAGGGGACGATCGCCGAATCCGCGCTCAAAATCATCGAGCGCAACATCGAACTGGCCAAACAGAAATCGCAGCCGATCTGCCAGGACACCGGCAGCATCATTTTTTACGTCGATTGCCCGGTCGGTCTGGACCAAATCGCGTTCGACGACGCCGCGCGGCTCGCCGTCAAGGCCGCCACGAAAAAGGGTTACCTGCGGCAAAACTCGGTCGATTCATTGACCGGCGTCAACGACGGGACAAACGTCGGCCCGGGCACGCCCACGGTGCATTTCCACCAGCATCGCTCTCCCGAACTCAGCGTCCGCGTGATCCTTAAGGGCGGCGGCTGCGAGAACGTGGGCGCCCAGTACTCGTTGCCGAACGAAAAGCTGAAGGCGAACCGCGACCTGGACGGCTGCCGCAAGGTCATTCTCGACGCCGTGCTCCAGGCGCAAGGCAAGGGTTGCGGCCCCGGCATCCTAGGCGTCTGCATCGGCGGTGACCGCGCGACCGGCTACGAGTTTTCAAAGCAGCAGTTCCTGCGGAAGATCCCGGATCGCAATTCGACGCCGGAATTGGACGCGCTGGAGCAGGACATCCTCAAGACGGCAAACGAGCTTGGGATCGGGCCGATGGGGTTCGGCGGCAAGACGACGTTGCTCGGGGTGAAGATTTGCGCGGCCAATCGTCTGCCGGCGTCATTTTTCGTCAGTGTCAGCTACATGTGCTGGGCCTATCGCCGGCAAGGCGTCGTCCTGAATGAGAATGGCGAAATCAGCCAGTGGCTCTATTGAGAAAGACGTTATGACTCAACTGACTGCTCCGTTTACCGAAGACCAAGTCCGCGCCCTGAAAGTCGGCGAACCGGTCGAGATTACCGGCGTGTTATTCACCGGGCGCGACGTTGTCCATAAGTACCTGCATGAAGGCGGCAAGCTCCCCGACGGCGTGAACCTCCGGGATGGAATCATATATCATTGCGGCCCCGTCGTTCTTAAAGATGAGAAAGGCGAGTGGAAAGTGACGGCGGCCGGGCCGACTACTTCAATCCGTGAGGAGCCGTATCAAGGCCAGATCATCAAGGACTTCGGACTGCGCGGGGTGATCGGGAAAGGCGGCATGGGCGACCGCACGCTGGCCGCCTGTCAGGAGGCTGGCTGCGTCTATCTCCATGCGATCGGGGGAGCGGCGCAAGTCCTGGCGGAATGCATCAAACGGGTCCGCAACGTCTATTTTCTAAAGGAATTTGGCTCGCCCGAGGCGATATGGGAACTAGACGTGGAGAAGTTTCCGGCGGTCGTCACGATGGATTCGCACGGCAATTCGCTGCACCGCGAAGTACTGGCGGCAAGTCAAGCGGAGTTGGCAAAACGGCTTTAAGTCCAACGAGTTGTAACTCGCGCTGGGCGCCGCGCGCTGGGCGTTCCCCGGATTCCGGGGCGGCGCAAGACTGCGGCCAGGCTCAAAGGCGCGTTACGCTGGACGCGCGTTGGGAACGGTCGGGCCTTTCCGCGAGAGCCTGAGGCGAATCCCCGCCCCTGCGCGTCGAATCGGAGCGAGCGCCGAAACCCGGTTACTTTAACTTGGCAAGGTCATTGCTATACCCTGGTGGGTGTTTACCCCAGTGGCACACCCGCGAATTGAAAATGCGACTTCAGCGCTCAAGATCAAGGCGAAGGCAGCCCCCCGGGGCGGCGTTCACCCTGGTGGAAGTCGTGATCTCCGCGGCCATCGCCACCATCGCCCTGGCCAGCATCATTTACGGCTACGTCTCGGCGGCGACCCGGGCCGAATGGTCGGCCTATTCGCTCGCGGCGAACTCGATCGCCATGCAGAAGGTTGAACAGTTCCGCGCGGCGAAATGGGACACGCAAGCCTATCCGGCGGTGGATGAATTGCAGACCACGAACTTCCCCGTCGATGTCGAGATTCTCGATATTCCCCGCTCCGGGACGAACATCGTGTACGCGACCAACTTCACCACCCTGAGCGCGGTCTCGACCAACCCGCCGCTCAAGCAAATCCGCGTGGACTGCGTCTGGCGCTTCATGTCGCGCGGGCTGTTCACCAATACCCTCGTTACCTACCGGGCCCCGGACCAATGAGAATCCGCCTCCCAGACGCCGTAGCCGTCGCGGGGTTCAAACATCCCCGCGGGCAAATCGCCTTCACCCTGACCGAGATTATGATTTCATCGTCGCTGCTGACGATGGTTCTGGCGGGCGTAATCACGTGCCAGCTCTTTGGGATGAACATGTACCAACTGGCCAAGGCCAAAATGGGCGCCAGTGACGACGCGCGGCAATCGATCAGCCGCATGGTCGATGAGATTCGCTCGAGCAAGATTCTGAAAGTGGGCGGCGGCGATCTCTCCACCTTCACGCAGGACACAAACGGCGCCTATCAGAAAGGCAGCGCGCTCCAGATTTACGCCACGACCAACACCAATTATTTCGTCCGTTACTATTGGGACTCGACCGACAAGAAGCTCAAGCGCACGACCAACGGTTCCAGCTACGCGCTCATCGTCGCCAATTCGATCAGCAATCAGGTCGTGTTCACCGAAGAGGATTTCCGCGGCAATATCGTGACCAACAACCTCAACAATCGCGTCGTGGGGATAACCCTGCAATTCTATCAGATCGCCTATCCGGTGATCAATATCGGCCCCGGCGGCCTCTTCGATTTTTACCAATTGCGTTCGCGCGTAACGCGGCGAGTCCTGGAATGAGAACGACTACCCAAGCCTCTCCCGCCGCGCGTAAGGCGGACGCCTTCGCGCTGATGGCGGTCATGGCAATGACGGCGGTCAGCATGATTGTCCTGGCCGGCGCGATGCAATGGGCCTCCAATTCCGCGTTCGAGACCGACCGCAACAACGCGTATTATCAGGCGACCGCGGCCGCCGAAGCGGCCTCGGAAAAAGTGCTCTCGCTCGTCGAGCGCGATTTCCAAGCCGACGGCGAGGGCCTGGTTTACGCCAGCCTCGGCTCGTATCAAAACAGCGTGCCGAGCGGATCTGAGAATTCTTACTGGAACAACTGGCGTTTTAGCGATGGCCAAGGGACCGCGAACAACACCGCCATCTCGCGCACCGTCGCCTGGTCTTATGTTCCGCTCCAGTCCCAATATGCCGGTTTGAACGGTAT
The DNA here is from genome assembly GCA_964522665.1 of uncultured Verrucomicrobiota bacterium. Classification (GTDB taxonomy): domain Bacteria; phylum Verrucomicrobiota; class Verrucomicrobiia; order Limisphaerales; family CAZFVY01; genus CAZFVY01. Next base: position 26,719 of record CAZFVY010000049.1, read on the forward strand.
GGCATCGACTTATCGGGTGGTCTCCAACGCGCGGCGGACCGATACCTCCCGCCCCGTCGTCGGGGCCGTCGAGCAGGATTTTCAAGTCGCGAACATTCCGATCTTCCAGTTCGCCATTTTTTACGGGCTAGACATGGAGATCAGTTGCGGTCAGCCGTTCAACGTGACCGGCCGAGTCCACTCGAACGGCCAACTCTACACCGAGCCGGACAGCACGCTGACCTTTTACGGCCACGTCACCGCCGTCGGCAATATCACGCTCGGCCGCGCGCCCACCGATAACCGTGGCGCCCTCGGCGGTACGGTGACGTACCTCGGCGAACACGATTCGAAAGTCTCCACGCTGACGCTCCCCATCGGGACCAACAACACGCCCAGCGCGATTCATTCGATCCTCGAGGTTCCACCCAGTTCCGAGGACCCCAATTCGACGATGGGTCAGCAGCGTTACTACAACAAAGCCGACCTCATCCTTACGGTCACCAACACCCTTTCGACCAATGTCGTCAGCCACGTGACGAATGTTGTGACCAACGTCGTCATTTACGCGACGAGTGGGCTGTCGGACAATTTCTCGACCGCGATTCCGGCCTCGCAACTGAACTCGTTCGTCAGCACCAACGCCTCGTTTCAAGACTATCGTGAGGGCAAAACGGTCACCCCGATCGATATTGACGTCGGCAAACTCGCCACCTGGAGCGCCACGAACACCGTGTTGCGCGCGACCCTCGGGCGTGACGTGCGTTTGCTCTACGTCTCCGACGGCCGCTACCTCGTCAATAGCAACGCCTATCTCCGCGCCGTCCGAGTCAAGAACGGCGCCACCCTGCCCTCCCAAGGACTGACCGTCGCCACGGAACGGCCGATGTACGTCCAGGGGGACTTCAACGCCCCCGTCGTCGCCCAGCGCGGCACCACGAACACAACCTCCACCCTGCCGGCTTCGCTCCTCGGCGACGCGATCACCGTCTTGTCTGACTCATGGACCGACGCCAACAGCGCCGCCGCGGTCGGCAACCGCAACGCCACCAGCACGACCGTCAACGCCGCGTTCCTGGCCGGGATCGTCCCCACCACGGTTTACAATTCCTACAGCGGAGGCGTCGAAAATTACCCCCGCTTCCTTGAAACCTGGGGCACCGGGCGCGTCTTCACGTACAACGGCTCGATGGTCGTGCTCTTCCCCAGCCGTTACGCGATCGGCGAATGGGGTCTCGGCAACGTCTATTCCCCGCCGCCGCGCAACTGGGCCTTCGATCTGAATTTTATGGACGCCACCAAACTGCCGCCCGGCACGCCCTCCGTTCGCGCGCTAATCCGCGGGCAGTGGGCGCACATCGCTCCTAGTCCGTCGTCGTAGCCTTCGGTAAAGGGATTCATGGAAACCAAGCGAGCGCAGGTACTAATCAAGTTTGGACTCGTGCTCCTGTTTATGCCGGTCGCGCACGCCAGGGCCGGCGAGCAATTCAAACTGCTGAACAGCATCACGCTCGAGCCGGAGTACCACCACGCCGTCACCAATTTCGTCCTGGTGACCGAACGCAAGAAAGTAACCTTCCGACCACCGGCCGACTGGGCGCTCACCTCCGATCCCGGGACGCGAACCATCTCGCTCCGCTCGCCGAATGATCGCGCCGCGCTTTCGTTCACCCTGATACCGGACGACCCTTCGCTCAACGCCGCCCTCGCGACCGCGACCAGGCCCAACGACCCCAAGCCCGAAGAACTGCGCCAACGCGCGCTCGACCTCTTCCCTGGAGCGTTGATCCTCGGCGAATTCCCGTGCTTCGCGAACGGCCTTCAGGGCCGCACTTTCGATCTGGCGTTCAACGGCGCGGGCCGAACCCAGGCGCTCGTCCGCCTGGCCTTCGTCCGCTACTCCGACGGTGTGATCCAATTCCGCCTCGCGACCACCGCCAAATTCTCCGACTACCACGGCGCGTTCACCGCCCTGATCAACTCGATCCAAATCGAGAATCTGCCACCCAAGAAAACGTAACGAGACGGCGCTGTCGCGCGATGTGGCTGGCGGAATGGCCAACCGTGGCCTTAGGCCGTGACTTCCTGCGGGCCTTTGCCGCCGCTGACGAGGAAGAGCGCGGCCATGCGGATGGCGAGGCCGTTCGTGACTTGATTCAAAATGAGCGAACGCGGACCGTCGGCCACTTCGCTGTCGATTTCAACGCCCCGGTTAATCGGGCCGGGATGCATGATCAGGGCGTCCGGTTTCGCGCCGGCGAGGCGGCTCTTGGTCAAGCCAAACAGACTGGTGTATTCGCCGATGCTCGGGAACATCGACTTGCGCTGCCGCTCGTGCTGAATTCTCAGCAGGTTGATGATGTCCGCGTCGGCGATCGCCTCCTCGACGTTGTAGGTCACGCGGCAACCCATTTGTTCAAAAACTCGGGGCACCAGCGTGGCCGGACCGCAGAGGGTCACTTGCGCGCCCATCTTCAAGAGCGCCCAGATGTTCGAGCGGGCCACGCGGCTGTAAAGGATGTCGCCCAGAATCGTGACTTTGAGTCCGGCGATCTTTCCCTTCCGATCGCGAATGGTGAACAGGTCGAGCAGCGCCTGCGTCGGGTGTTCGTGGGCGCCGTCGCCGGCGTTGATCACGCTGGCCTTGAGGAAACGGGAAAGGAAATGCGGCGCGCCAGTGGCGCTGTGGCGGATGATGATAATGTCCGCGTTCAAGGCTTCCAGGTTGCGCGCGGTGTCACGGAGCGTTTCGCCCTTTTTCAACGAGGAAGCCTCGGCGGTGAAGTTGATGACGTCGGCCGTCAGGCGATGCGCGGCCAATTCGAAGCTGATGCGTGTGCGCGTGGAGGGTTCGATGAAGAGGTTGATCACCGTCTTGCCGCGCAGCGCGGGAACCTTCTTAATCGCGCGTTCGCCGACCGCCCGGAACGCCAGGGCGGTGTCCAGCACCGTCGTGATCTCGTCCGCGGAGAGCGATTGGATGTCGAGCAGATGGCGGCGGTTCCAGTTCATGTTTTTTCCAGGTAAACCGCGTCTTCGGCGCCGTCCTCTTTCAAGCGAACCAGAATCCGCTCGCTGGTGGCCGTCGGCACGTTCTTGCCGACGAAATCGGGCTTTATGGGCAACTCCCGATGCCCGCGGTCGATCAGGACGGCGAGTTGGATGCGCTTGGGCCGGCCAAAGTCATTCAGGGCGTCCATGGCGGCCCGGGTCGTGCGCCCGCTGAAGAGGACGTCATCAACCAATACGACGGTCTTGCCATTGATGTCCGCTGGGATTTTCGTCGCGTGAACCTCGGGAGCCAGACGCAGGTCTAAATCGTCGCGATGCATGCTGACGTCCAGTTGGCCGACCGGCGCCGGAAAGCCCCAAATCGTCGCCAGCACGTCGCCCAGGCGTTGGGCCAGATGGATGCCTCCACGCTGGACCCCCACGAGCACCACTTTTGTGCCATCTTCGTTGCGCTCCGCGATTTCGTGCGCCACGCGATGGAGCGCCCGCTGAATCGCGGCGGCGTTTAAGAGCAAAGGGCCTTTAGGCATGGCGCAAGAGTTGGGGAAATCGGACTACCCGGTCAACTGAAGATTTTGGCGGCGACGTTAATTGGAAGGCGTCATCGGTGGCTGCCCCTAGCGGCTGAATGCCTAGGTCGGCGCGAATTCGGTTCTTCTTCCAAGCGCGAAGGATCGTCCGAATAGCTGGCGGAGAAAGCATCAAACCGGCGTACCGAGACTAAGACGCGGGAGAGTTCACGTGACCACCAAGGGTTCAAGCGGCCCTTGAGAGCGTGGGACGAGCGGAAGCGGTCAATGGCCCGCCGCTTGGCGGTGCTTGCGCCACTTGGATCGATGTTTCACAATCCATTCCGTCAGAGCGTGTTCGAAGCCAATGTCATGGCCGGCTTTCTCCGACTCAATCCACTTGTGCTTTAAAATTTCCTCCCGCTCGGCCTGAAATTCGCGATAAAGTGACGAATTCTTCAAAAGGTCGCTTCCAGCCGTGGGCTTGTCCGCATCGATCGACATATGCCTTAAAATCCGTCTAATTCGAGTTCACGGAAATGTAACACGCTGCGTGGGGCTGACAATAAAAAATAGTTAATGTTCAATCTTATTTCGCTTGCAATTTGGCTAAGCTTTCGCCGCCCCCGTGAGCCGCTCCCGCAGCCTTTCGGCCACCTTCAAAAACACGGAACCAGCCGGCCCTGTCGGCTGGGCAACAACGACCGGAATCCCGGTGTCGCCACCAATGCGAATCTCGGTAAAGATCGGAATCTCCCCCAAGAACGCCAATTCCTGCCGTTCCGCCTCCGCGCGTCCGCCCCCGTGACCGAAAATCTCCACCCGCTCGCCGCCGGGCGTAATAAAGTAGCTCATATTCTCAACGATTCCGAGGATCGGCACGTTGACCTTCTCAAACATCGCGATCCCTTTGCGCACCACCCCCAGCGACGCCTCTTGCGGCGTCGTCACGATGACGCCGCCGTCCAAGGGAACCGTTTGACAGAGAGAAAGTTGCGCGTCGCCGGTTCCCGGTGGCAGGTCCACCAATAGGAAATCGAGTTCACCCCAGGCCACTTGCGAGATGAACTGCTGAATCGTCTTCATGATCATCGGGCCCCGCCAGATGACCGGTTGATCGCCCTCCAGCAGAAAGCCCATGCTCATCAGCTTAACGCCATGATTTACTGGTGGTTCCAGCTTTTCATCATCGTCAATGGTCGGCCGCCGGTGAATTCCCATCATGAGCGGAATGCTCGGGCCATAAATGTCGCAGTCCAGCAAACCGACCCGGGCGCCAAGATGCGCCAGAGCGCAGGCGAGATTCACCGAAACCGTTGACTTGCCCACCCCGCCTTTGCCGCTGGCAATCGCCACGACGCGCTCGATTCCCGGCACGCCGCTCCGATTGGACCAGGCGCCCCGCGCCGCGTTCGCCGCGGCCGGACCCGAGGGCAGTTTTACCTCCACGTAGAGATGCTTCAGTTCCGTCAATTCCCGCAGCGCCCGTTCGGCGTCCGCCTTGATTTGCGCCGCCACCTCGGGCGACCCCGACGTCAATTCGATCAGCACGTTCGCCGCGCCCTGGCTGACCGCCACCTTCTTGACCAATCCGAAGGAAACAATATCGCGGGAGAAACCGGGGTACCGGACTTTCTTGAGGGTCTCAGTAATCTCGGCGTCAGTTAACATAAGGCAATCTGCATAACTACATCAGCATACTTCAACTTCACCGCCTGACAAGGCCGTCCGCGCCGGCCAGCTCCGCCGCCGGATCGCGCCGCGCCGCAATCGCAGGACTAACCGCAGTAGGCGCCGACTCCGGCATGCTACCCGCTGGCCCGCGCGGGGCAAGCGCGGAATCGGCCAGGCCCGCCGCGAAGTCGGCCCAGCGGGGCGACATGCCGCGGAGTTTCTCGACCAAACGCGGGAAAGTATCGAGCACGTAATCAATCTCCTCATCGGTGTTGCCCCGCCCCAGGGAGAGCATGACGCTGGCCTGCGCCAGACCATGCTCCAGGCCCAGCGCTTGGAGCACGTGCGAGATCCGCAACGACTTGCTCACGCAACCGGGTCCGCTGGCCACGGCGATCCCCTGGGTATCGCACAAAAGCGCGAGACTTTCGCCTTCGACAAATTCCGCGCTCAGATTCAGGTTGTTACCGATGCGGCGCGGCCCCAATTCGGGTCCGTTCAGCTTGAGATACGGCACGCGTTCGCGCAGTCCTTCCCACAGGCGTCGTTGCAGCCGCGCCACGCCCGCCCCGCGCGCGGGTAGTTCGTGGCCGGCGATTTCCGCCGCAACGCCGGCGCCGACGATCGCCGGAACGTTTTCCGTGCCGGCGCGCCGTCCCGACTCCTGGACGCCGCCGTGCATCATGCCGACCAACCGCGCCCGGCGGTGTCGATAGAGAACACCGACGCCTTTTGGCCCGTAAAATCGATGCGGCGAAAGCGACAAAAGGCTCGCCCCTAACGCCTGCGCGTCGATCGCCAGCCACCCAGCGCTCGCCACCGCATCGACGAACAGCGGAATTCCCCGTTCATCCGCGATTCGCCCGATGTCCGCGATCGGTTCGATCACGCCGATGTCATGATTCACGTGGTGGACGGCGATCAGAATCGTCTTGTCCGTCAGCGCCGCGCGGACCGCCTCCGGGTCCACCATCCCGTTCGCATCCACGGCCACGCGCGCGCACGTGAAGCCCTGATGTTCGAGGAACGCGACCGAGTTCAAAACGGACGGATGCTCGATGGCGCTTACGACGATATGATTGCCCCGCCGTTGCGACGCGGCGGCCACCCCTTTCACGGCCAGATTGGCCGATTCGGTCCCGCCCGACGTAAAGAGAATCTCGTCCGGCGATTCCGCGTTAATTAGGCTGGCGACTTGGCTGCGGGCTTGAGCCAGTGCGTCGCGCGCGCGGAGTCCGTGATGGTGCAAGGACGATGGACTGCCGAAGAAATCGGTGAAGTAAGGCCGCATCGCCTCGAACACCTCGGCCAGCACGGGCGTGGTGGCTTGGTGGTCAAGAAAGACTTGCCGCATAAAAGCTATTCCCTATGGGTCGCCGGCGCCGCGTCCTGCCAGCCCGACCGACGTCTAATTATCCAACTCGAACGAATGTAGGACCGGGGAGTGCGGGTGTCAAACACCGCCCGCGGCGGCCCGCCGGGCCGAGCGAACGCAACCGCAATTCAACCGGCCCGCCATCAGGGACTTGCCCGCCAGACACCACTAGCTCAAACTGGCGGCATGACTGCCTGGAAACTGCCGCGGCGCCGCTTCATCCGCGCGGTCGCGCTCGGCGCGGCGTTACTGCTCACGACGGCGATCCACGTGGGCTTGCTGGCGAGCACACTCGACCAAGCGCTAAGCGACGCGCGGGCGCGCGTTCGCGAGAATATCGCCCCGAAAGCGCCGGGGGTCGCCGTCGCCCTGAGCCACGACGGCAAGCTCATTTGGTCGGAGGGTTTCGGTTACGCGGACCTTGAGGCCAAGATTCCCGTGACGCCCAAAACGCTCTTCCGCATCGGCAGCATTTCCAAACCGCTCACGGCCGCGGGGCTGATGCTTTTGGTCGAACAAGGCCGGATCGACTTGGACGCTGATATTCACCAATACGTTCCAGATTATCCCGACAAAGGCGAACGGATTACGACACGGGAATTAGCCGGACATCTAGCGGGCATCCGGCATTACCGCGGAAATGAGGTTTACTTGAACCGGCAGTTTGCGTCCGTGCGCGATGGTCTGGTCATCTTTCAGAACGACCCACTCCTGTTTCCGCCGGGAACCAAATTCTCCTACTCGAGTTACGGTTGGAATCTGATTAGCCGGATCATGGAAATCGGGGCCAATCAGGATTTCCTCGCTTACATGCAGGCGTCGGTTTTCAAGCCGCTCGAATTGCAGAATACTGTGCCCGACTACGCGGATCGTGAACTACCCGTCCGAACGCGGTTCTATGAAGCCAAACCGGGCGGCGGATTCGCGCCGGCGCCGCCCGTCAACAACAGCTACAAGTGGGCCGGCGGCGGTTTCCTCTCGACGCCCGAGGACTTGGTCCACTTCGCCTCCGCGCTGCTGCGCCCCGGCTTCCTCCAGCGCGAATCCCTTGCCGCGCTTTTCACCTCCCAGAAAACCGCCGACGGCAAATTGACCGGCTACGGCATCGGCTGGTACGTTCATCGGGACCCGCGTGGGCATCGGCTCGTCATGCATTCCGGTGGATCGATCGGCGGAACCTCCGTTCTCATTCTCGATCTGAATACCCGCACGGCGCTCGCGATGGCCGCGAATTGCACCGCTTCACCATTTAACAAAACCAATCTCGACGCGATCACAGCGGAGTTTTGCGACTTGTTTTCAACGCCGTAGAACGCGTCACTAAACATCTTGGATCAGCGACTCGACATTCCTTCGCAGGGCGGGTCAGAAACGCCCTGACTCGCCAGTGAAATAGAGTTCCAGAGGGGCGTGGGCCGGTCGCCCACAAATCGCCGGACGCCTGCCGGGGGGGCGCCACGCGACTGTGCCGGCCCAACTATTCTCCAATGATTTTGACCAAAGCCCGTTTCCGCCTGCGCCCATCGAACTCGCCATAGAAGATCTGCTCCCACGGACCGAGATCGAGTTTGCCTTTCGTAATCGCCACGACGACTTCGCGTCCCATAATTTGCCGCTTGAGGTGCGCGTCGGCGTTGTCTTCGCCGGTGCGGTTGTGCCAATACTGCGAGGCCGGTTCGTGGGGCGCCAACTTTTCCAGCCAAACATCGTAGTCGTGCAGCAGCCCGCCTTCGTTGTCATTGATGAACACCGACGCGGTGATGTGCATGGCGTTGACCAAACAAATACCTTCGGCCACGCCGCTCTTTTTCACCAACTCCTGAATGGTCACGGTGACGTTGATAAACCCGCGGCGCTGGGGAACCTCAAACCAGAGATAGTCAGTCAGCGATTTCATGCGGACAAGCTGCGCGGGCCGCGAGTCGGCGCCAAGGGGAAATTGTCGCGAACGCGCCCCGTCAAGCCCTTACGATCATCGGGCGCCCGGCGGCGTCAGACACCGGCCGTTGGGGCGCCTCGGGCAGCGGCTCAACTCCCCGGCTTCTGCTTCAAGCGACTGCTGATCACCAGGGTCAAATCAAAAACAAAGATGTAAACCACGACGTCGTCGATGAGCGCGATTAACGCGGGATTCGACAGCAATTGCTCGATTCCCCAAAGCGTGTAAGCCATGCCGACGGACAAACCCAACGCCAATTCCACCCACCGTCTCCGGCTCGCCATTTGCAGGAGGATATACGCAAGGCCGATCAGAATGAGCGCCGGCGCCGTTTTTGGTTTCCACGTCAGCCACGCGGGCCGAATGAATTGGACGATCCGCAGCAGAATGATGGCGACCGTCGTGGCGCACGCCAAACCCAGCGTCACGGCGCTCGCCAAACGGAGGCTCTGTGAGATCCACGTATCCCCGGGCGTGCGGGTGACTGAGATCGGGTCAGCGGCGGCGCGGGTTTCAAAAGGATCATCCAGCGCTCCCGGCCGCCTCGGGCCACTCGGGGGCGGGGATTTCAAATCTTCAACCGGAGCTTTGTCGCGCGCATTGCGTTCCATCTGCCCGGAAAGGTTCGGGACGAATGCCCGGCGTGTCAATCCTCGCGCGTGGTTCGAATTGAATCACGCTTTCTCGAAAATGGACGCCTACGCCACGATGGTCGTCGTCGCCACGAAGCGATGTCCGATGTTGTCCACCATCACGCCAAAACCCTCCAAAGTCCTGACGCCGAGCAGGGTCATATCGCCCGGCTCGGCGAACACAACTTCGTCAATTGTTTCATAACCCTCGGCGCCGAGAACCGCGTAGCCGACGTCGCGCTCGACCTTCTCCTGAGTCGCGGCCGCAAAGACGCGTTTACGCCGCGGCGTGATTCCCGCGGATCGCAAGACGTCCGCCGGCAGCCAAGTTAGCTCGGAGCCGGGGTCCACTAACGCCGCGACGGGTTGCGTGACCCTATCCTCACTTTTTGGGTTCCGGGCCGTTACGTTTACCTTGAACATGCTCATGCGCTCATACCATACAGGATCGCCCGGCTCAAACAAGGCGTCGTCAACTTGAAACGCCGCCACGGGGCGCATCTCATTTTTTTGACAGGTCGATAACTTGGGAGGGAAGCGGGAAGTGGTGAGATCAGTGTCAATTGCGCCAAATCCGCGGCGGACTGACAAAAAAAATTTGATGCGCCCGCCGCCACGCTGGCAACCGCTTTCTTCGCCAATGACGATTTCGGCGGAGGCGTCCGCCCACCAGAACCGCGTCGCCAATCGTGCCCGAGACCGGGTTGTCCCCATGAATCAACCCCAAGTTGCGCCCAATTTGTCTGACCGATGAAATCGCCGCTTGTCGGCAACCCGCTGGACGCCTAGCTTCTGATCACCGATTCCAGAATATGTTGAGGCTGTCTCGCAAGCTCACGGCGCCGGTCGTCGCGACCTTATTAGCTCTTTCTAGCTTTGGCCGCGCAGCGTCGCCACCGAACTCGCGCGATGGGGCCATTCTCCTCGGTTGCGCGATGCGGACGATCTCGCCGCCCTTGGGAATGCCGCTGGTCGGCTATCCTCGACCACGACCCAATACGGGGGTGGCGCTCGACCTCTGCGCCCGGGCGGCGGTCTTCGGCGCCCCAGGCAACCCGCAGCCGGTAACCGCCCTGGTCGTGCTCGATCTCATCCACATCGACGCCGCGTTGGGGAAGGCGATTCGCGAGCGCGCGGCAGCCGCCTTGCCCGGTTTGGCGCCCGCGGCGATCCTCGTTTCCGCCACGCACACCCACTCCGGCCCGGCCGTCAGCCCGCGCGGGGCCAAGGACACCGACGCGGGCGGTGATCCCGCCTACCTGAATTCAGTCGCGGCGGCGGCCAGCGAGGCGGTGGTGGCGGCGTGGAGTTCGAAGCTGGAAGTTCGGGCCAGGGTTGGCCACGGCATCGCGCGCCTGGGACACAACCGCCGGGTCGTCGATAGCTCCGGCCACGCGACCAACGAATGGAAAGACGTGGAAGGACTTCACAGTGGCATCTTCAATCCCGACGTCCCGTTCGTCGCCTTTGACGACGCGCGAACGGGTGACCTGCAGTTTATCTTCGTCTCCTACGGTTGTCATCCGGTGACCCTCGGTCCCGGCAACACCCAAGTCAGCGCCGACTATCCGGGCTATCTGGTCCGGGCGTTGGAATCGGCGACGCACGCGCGCCTTGCCATCTTCTTCACGGGTGCGGCCGCGAACATCAACCCTCGCGACGGCCTTTATCCCGATCCGGAACACGCCCGCCCGATGGGCGAAGCGCTGGCCGCCGTTGTACTGGTGGCGCTGCCGCAAGCGCGCCCGCTCAAATCCATGCCGATCGCGGTGACATCCGTTCCGCTGCCGCTCAGCGTCCGCCCAGAACTGGCGGAACGGTTTGCGGCCCGGACGCAGGATTTCCCCGAGGGGCGGCGCGTCGTGACGGAGGTGCAGGCCCTTCGCCTCGGTGAGCTGGCGTTGATCAGTTCGCCGGGTGAACTCGTCGCCGAGCTTGGGATCGCGGTGCAGAACTCTTCGCCCTTTGATCAGACGCTGATCGTTTACAATGCCAACGACCATCTCGGCTATTTGATTACCGACGCGATCCGGCGGGAGGGTGGCTACGAGGCCAACAGCGCCGTGTCGTTGGACTTTGAGAAACCTTATCTTAACGCGGCGAGGGCCGCGTTGGCGCGCGTCGCGCTGGAAAAGTAGCGCTTGGTCGCGGCTCATTTGAATCCGACGATTCCCTTGCGGCAAAATTGGACTTGAGGCCCGGCCTCGCGAGGCCAAATGTGAGAACCATGAAAACCGCCACGAGATTCGCTGTCCTGGCCAGTCTGTTTGCTTTGGAGGCGGCCCCGACGACCGCGCGCGCCGCCTCAATTCAGACCAACCAAATCGTGCTCGCCGCGGCGACGGCCTTCGAAAATGGCCAAGGAGCGCGGGGCGTCAAATTGGACCCGAGCGGCGCCGCGGTTCTCTATGACCGCGTCCTCGTTGAGGACGACGGACCCGGGATTGGCAGCGACGCTTGGTGGATGAAAACGGATCGCGCCCCGATCACCGAAATCACCGACACGACTTGGATTAAAAAGATACTCCACGTTGAACGGCCCGCCGCCAGCGCCGCCTGGCTTTACGCCCCTGAAAACACCGCCATCGAGCTCAACGGCCAGCCGCTCCCAACGCTCCTCAGCAACGCTTTCACCCAAGCGCCCGCGGTCCTGCTCAAGCCTGGCGACAATCAGGTCGTCCTGCGCGCGCGCGGTGGCAAACCCACGCACGTCAAAATCGCGCTGCCCGAGGATATTCTGCGGAACGCACCCGACCGCAAGGATCGCACGGTTCGCAGTTTCAAGAGTGAGGACGCCGGCAAAACCTGGCAGCCGATTACCGGCGAATTCATGGTCCGGTTGCATCTGGTTCAGTATGTTCCGCAAGGGAATTTCATTTCTCCGGTCGTTGACCTGACCTCCACCGACGGAGCGCCAACGCCACTATCGTCGGCCGCGGCAATCGAGTCCGTTTCGCTGGCCGCCGAGGCGGACACTCCGTCCGGCACACACATCGACCTGGAGCTCCGCACCGGGCCTAGCCCCGTGTTCGAACCGTCGCTCTGGACCGATTGGAAAGCGCCAGGAACGAGCGTCCCGGCGAAAAACCGGTATGCGCAATGGCGGGCAATTCTGAAATCGAACGACCCGCTGAACACCCCGCGATTGACGCGCGTCACGCTGACGGCCAAAACCCGCCCCACCGCGGCGCCGGCCTGGGCGGCCGCGCTGAGAGTCGTCGCCTTTCACAACGAGGAAATTCGTTACACCTCACTTCCGTTCGAATACGAAGACCCGCGAAACCCTCGCCTCGTGGCGCTCCGCCAAAAGTATAAGCTCGACGAGGTCGTGGCCGGCGCGACATCCGAGACCGAACAAATGGTCAAGCTGCGGGACTGGGTCGCGCACCAGTGGAAATACCAGCCGCCGGAGGAGAACTATCCCGCCTGGGACGCCGATGAAATTCTGACCCGTAAATGCGGCTTCTGCGTGCAATACGCCGTTGTGATGATGCAATGCGCGCTCAGCCTCGGCCACCAGGCGCGCTTCGTGTTTGGGCACAACCCGGGCGCTTTCGACGCCGGGGGCCACGAGGTTTGCGAAATCTGGTCGAACGAACATCGCAAATGGATATTTTACGACGTGAATGAGAATTGGCTGCACGTCGATCCGCGCACGCAAACTCCGCTGAGCATGTTGGACGTCCATGACCTGCTCACCAAGACCTACTACGGCGGCCAGCCCGCCACGCTCGCGAACGCTCCTCAGAAAGCGCTGCTCTCCGACGCGATCGCGACGTCTTACGGCACGAACCTTTCGCCCAGCCTGCCGCCCGTCGAGTTCCAACGCCACTACGCCGACGGCCGTTACACCGTGCCGACCCGCTGGTTGTTCATGAACTATCTTCCGCGAAACAACTTCTACGCTCACGCCTATCCCCAGCCGAAAACCCAGGGCACGCATTGGGACTGGTCGGAATACTGGTGCTGGGAGGACGCCGTGACGCCGAAACAATGGCTCTACCGGAACTTTACCGCGCGGCGCAGCGATTTGAACTGGACCTTAAACCAGACGCGCTTTGACGCCACCGCGACCGAGCGGCCGAACCTGCTCGCGATTCAAATGGGAACCTCCACGCCGTATTTCGACTCGTACCTCGTGAAGCTCGATCAACAACCGTGGCGGCCGTCCCCGCGCGCGTTCTCCTGGGCGCTCCATGCGGGACAAAATCGCCTCGAAATGCGAGTCCGCAATCAGGCGGGCGTCCTCGGACCCGTTAGCTTTCTGGAGGTTGAGAATTGACTACCGGCCGCCTCACCTATGAAACCAACTCTACTCTCCGTCGCCTTCTCTAGCGCCGCCATCTTCTTTTTTGGCGCCGCGAATTCGGCTTGGGGCGCCGACAAGCCCGTGACCGTCTTCCGCAGCGAGGAATCGCCGACGTCTCTGCTCGAACTCTACACGTCGGAAGGTTGTAACAGCTGCCCGCCCGCGGAGACCTGGCTCAGCGGCCTCAAAGGCGCTCCCGGACTCTGGCGGGATTTCGCGCCGGTCGCGTTCCACGTCGATTACTGGGACAATCTGGGCTGGCGCGATCCCTGGGGTTCTCCCACGTTCTCCGACCGCGAACGGGCTTACGCGCAGCGCTGGCGCAGCCCGTCCATTTATACCCCTTGCTTCGTCCTGAACGGCAAAGAATGGCGAGGTTGGCGAGAACCCGCGGTCGATCTCAAACCGACGGCAACCAAGGTCGGCGTGCTCGCGGCAAGCTCCGCGGACGCGACGCATTGGAAAGTGGTATTCACGCCCTCGGGCGGAGCCGGCGCCGCTTACCAGGCGCACGCTGCGCTCCAGTCGAGCGCGCTCGTCTCGGAGGTGAAGGCGGGTGAGAACCGAGGTCGGCGGCTCGAACACGATTTCGTGACGCTCGCGCTGACCAGCGCGCCTCTGACTACTCGGGGAAATATGGCGGAGGGAGAGTTGATCTTAAAAGGCGCCGTCTCCTCCTCCGCCCAAAACCGGTCTGTGGTTGTTTGGGTGACCCGCGCCGGTCACGCGGAGCCGATCCAATCCACCGGCGGATGGTTGCCAGCGCCGGCCCAATAGGCAGCTTGGGGTTAATCGGCGCGATTCGGCCGGAAACCTGTCCCCCGCGCCACGACATCGCGAAATCGCCAACCCATCAACGCTGCCGACAGGCCGACGCAGCACCACCCGAACAGGTCTGGATGGTCATGATAAAAAGTCGGCGTCCGCTTCTGTCCGGGCGTCAAGAGCGGGATCCGCGCCGCCTTGAAGCCGGCGCCGTAGATGTCGGTCGAGTCGCCAAAATAGACCTCGTGTAACCCACCGTTCGCATCGATCCAGCACGTCAACCCGTTATTGGTGCAGCGAACTAACGGCAACCCGTTCTCAACCGCGCGGAAGACCGCCCCGGCCGCCTGTTGCCACTGCGCGGCGCTCTGGCCGAACCAGCCGTCGTTTGTCAGGTTGAGCAAAAAGTCGGTATCATCCTCAACGCAGGTCGGAGCCAGGTGAGGAAAAACGTCCTCGAAACAAATCAGCACGGAGAATTTTGCCCGCGGTTCCGACAGTTCGAACCGCGCGGGACGGTCCCCCGGCGTAAACCCACCGTCGATCGGCGTGAGATATTTCAAGAACGGCAGCCAGTCCGCGAGCGGAACGTACTCGCCAAAGATCACCAGACGGCGCTTATGATAAACGCCGGCGTACTTGCCGTCGGGGCGGAAGAGGAACGCGCCGTTGAAATAGTTCGTCTTGTCGCCGCGCGTCTGCGCGTCATCAGCGCCAAAGACCATCCACACGCGGTTCGAGGATATCATATTCGTCATGGCCTCGTAGCTTTCCTCGTCAAAGCTCGGCAGCGCCGCCTCAGGCCAAACCAGCAGGTCCGGTTTCCCGCTTAAAGCCATCCGGGAGAGTTCCATCAACCCACGAAACCGTGTCGCATTTTCGCGTGGGTCCCAAATCAGAGTCTGCGGAATGCTCGGCTGCGCCAGCGCCACCTTTAACTCGCGCGTCGTCGCGGGCCGTTGGAAAATCTGATGCAATCCAAAGCCCGAAACCACGGCGAGAACGACCAGCGGCAGAAACAACTCGGTCGCCCAGCCCATTCGCAACTCGGGCCGCGAGAGGATCCGCGCAACCGCCAGCAGCAGCGAAACCGAAAACCAAACGACGAGAAACGACACGCCATAGACCCCGGTAACCGCCGCCAATTGAATGACCGGCAACAATTGGTATTGCGAGGCCCCCAGAAAATTCCACGGAAACCCCGACAAGAATCGCCCGCGGATCATTTCGAGCGCGACCCAGAGCGCGGCGCAACCCAAGGCCCAAACCCATCCTTCCACCAGATTCAACGACGCCAGCCGTCGCGCCAGGCGGAGCCAAGCCGGACCGGCGCCAGGCGCCAGGTCGCGTTCAAGCCAGGGTTGGACGAGCGCGCAACCGCCGCAGACCCAGGCCGCCGGGTACAATGCGACATACGCGCTCAATGCCAGCCACCCCACCGCGGCGCCCGCCGGGAACGGCATGAAAAGCAGCCAGTAGAGCGCGACCAGAAAATGAATCAGCCCCGCGACATACCCGAGCCGAAACGCCTCGCCGCGCGAACTGCCCAAACCCGCCGCCAGCATCACTCCCGGCGCCACCCACGCCAATCCAGCCAGCGAAAACTTGGGAAAAGCCGCCGCCAGCAAAAGCCCCCCGGCCACCGCGATCCAATAGCGTGGGCGAGCAAAATACCTGGCCGCGAAAATCTGCAAAGCGAAGGCAGCTTGCCGATTTTCCCCGCGCTTTCAAGCGGATCTAGCGCCCGCGCAATTCAGCCGAACGGCCAAAGTGGGAACCGCGAACCATTCCGCAACTCCCGATCTCCCGGGTCGAATCCCCCGGTATTCCCCTACTATCTCCTCGCCCGCGCGGAGCAGCGCCACTTCATTCTCCACAATTCTTGGTTCTGCCCGATAAATTGCCTTTTCTCGCGACGGGCATCCCCGTTAATCTCGGGGAACCGAGAAAGCCTATCCTATGAAAACCATCTCCATCGGTCAGAGCCAGCTACAATCGAGTCGGCTCGCGTACGGTTGCTGGCGGATCGCGGGTACCTGGGACCCGGCGGAGGTGTCGCCCGAGCGGGCGGCGCACGGGCGTGCCGCGGTGATCGCGGCGTACGAGGCGGGCTACACGCTGTTCGATCACGCGGACATTTATTGCCACGGCGAAGGCGAACGGATCTTCGGCCAGGCGCTCGGCGAAATCGCCGGTATGAGGGACCGCGTCGTCATTGCGACCAAATGCGGCATCCGCAAAGCCGGCGACCCCGAATCACACGCTCCGTACCGCTACGATTCTTCGGCCGCGCACATCGTCTGGTCCTGCGAGCAATCGCTCCGCCGCCTGGACGTCGGCACGATCGATATTTACCAGTTGCACCGTCCCGACTATCTGGCCGACCCCGCGGAGGTGGCTCAGGCGTTCACCGAGCTGCGCCAAGCCGGCAAGGTCCGGGAGTTCGGCGTCAGCAATTTCACGCCCGCGCAAGTTGCCCAGCTCCGCAAAGCGTGCCCGATGCCGCTCCTCGTGCATCAAGTGGAGATCAGCCTGCACAAATTGGCCTGCCTCAACGACGGGACGCTCGATCAGTGCTTGCAGGAGAAAATGACCCCGCTTGCGTGGAGTCCCCTCGGCGCCGGAAAGATCTGCAGCACGGGGCCGATCGACATGCAAAGCCCGGATCACGCCCAGCGCCAAAAGCTGCGGGACGTGCTGGATGAAATCGCCCGCGGTCACGGCGTGACCCGCGGCGTGGTCGCCCTCGCCTGGCTGCTCCGCCACCCGGCCGGCATCGTACCGATCATCGGCTCGACCAATCCCGAACGAATCCAGGAAAACGCGAAGGCCGATTCCTTGGAGCTCACCCGTTATGAGTGGTACCGCCTCCTTGAGGCCGCCGTCGGCCACCGGCTGGCGTAGCGGCCCCTTAAAGGATTGACGAACCCGCCAATTCCGATCACCAGTTAACCGATGCTTCCTCCCGCCGTAATGGGTTACCGGATGCCGGCCGAATGGGAGCCGCACGCCGGCACCTGGTTTTCGTGGCCCCGCCCCGAGGGCATCAGCTTTCCCGGCCGTTACGAGATCGCGCCGCCCATTCTCGCCGAGTTGATTCGGCGACTGGTCGAAGTCGAAACCGTCAACATCAACGTCTGGAATGGCGCGATGGAGGCGGAGGTCCGCGGCGTGCTGGAACGCCACAATGTCCCTCTCAAGGCCGTCCACTTTCACTATTTTCCGTCCTATGAACCGTGGTGCCGCGATCACGGGCCGATTTTCCTGGTCCGGGAACACGCCGGCCAGCACGAGCGGGCGATCGTCGATTGGGGTTACAACGCGTGGGGCGGCAAGTACCCGCCCTACGACCTCGACGACGCGGTGCCCGAACACGTCGCCCGCCTCCGCCTCTTGCCACTCTTTTCGCCCGGCATCGTAATGGAAGGCGGCTCCATCGATGTCAATGGCCAAGGTACCTTAATCACGACCGAAGCGTGCCTGCTCAACCCCAACCGCAATCCGCACCTCTCGCAAGCTGAGATCGAACGGTACCTGCGCGAGTTCCTGGGGGTGGACCAAATCCTTTGGCTGGGTGAAGGGATCGAAGGCGACGACACCGACGGGCATGTGGATGACCTCACCCGCTTCGTCAGCCCGACGACCGTCGTGACGGTGGTCGAGGAAGACCCGGCCGATCCGAACTATTCCATTCTGCAGGACAACCTGCACCGCTTGACCGCGTTCCGCGACCGCGAAGGCCAGCCGTTGCGCGTGGTCGAATTGCCGACGCCGGGCGTCGTGGAATACGACGGCCAGCGTTTGCCGGCCAGTTACGCGAATTTCTACATCGCCAACGGCATCGTCCTGGCGCCAACGTTCCGGAGCCCGAACGACCCGCTGGCCCTCGCCGTCCTGCAGGCTGTATTTCCCAATCGCATCGTCATGGGGGTCGATTCGACCGATCTTATCTGGGGTCTCGGTTCGTTCCACTGCCTGACGCAGCAGGAGCCGCTTTGAGCCACGCGTGAACCGGCCTGCCGACCTTCCAGCCGCGGGCGGGAGCCGCGCCGGCGCCAGGCCCGCGTCCCGGTCGAAACGGTTGGACGAGATGATGTTGCCTTGCGTCCGCCGACGGGCTACGGCAAATTCCGAGCGCTTGGCCCCATCATGATCGATTACTCCCAGCTCAGCCGAGAAGAGTTGATCGCGCAACTCGCCCCACTCGAGAAACGCATCGCCGTCGCGGAGGAAGCGATGCGCGAATCAGGGCTGCCCCGCCAGCTGCAGGACCTCAAAGCCGCCCTCGACGCGCACTCAATCGTCGCGGTCACCGACGCGCGCGGCAAGATCACCTACGTCAACGACAAGTTCTGCGAGATCTCCAAATACTCGCGGAACGAACTCCTCGGCCAGGATCACCGCATCATTAATTCCGGCCGCCATCCGAAGACTTTCTTTAAGGAACTCTGGGGCGCCATCACTCACGGAAAGATTTGGCAAGGCGACATCTGCAATCGGGCCAAAGATGGCAGTCTTTACTGGGTAGCCACCACGATTTTTCCGTTCCTCGACGCGGCGGGGAAGCCCTACCAATACATCGCGATCCGAACCGATATCACCGAACGGGTCCGATCACAGCAGGCGCTCTCGCACTTCGCCGCGATCGTCGAATCTTCGGACGACGCCATTATCGGCAAAACCTTGGACGGGATCATCACCAGTTGGAACCCCGGGGCCGAGGAGACGTTTGGCTATACCGCCGCCGAAACGATTGGCCGGTCGATCCTCATGTTGATCCCGCCCGAACGCGCCGCGGAGGAACCGGAAATCCTGGCGCGAATCGCGGGCGGCGAGCGCGTCCGGCATTTCGACGCGGTTAGAATCCGCAAGGACGGCCGCGCGATTAATGTCGCGGTGACCATTTCTCCGATCCGAGACGCCGACGGCCGCGTTGTCGGCGCCTCAAAGATCGCCCGGGACGTGACCGAGCGCATTCGCGACGCCAAACGGCTCACGGAATTGGCGCAGAGCGTGGCGGAAAAGAACAAGGAACTCGAAGCGATCGTTTACGTGGCGTCGCACGATCTGCGTTCGCCCCTGGTGAACATTCAGGGATTCAGCCGGGAACTCGCGCGCGCGTGCGACCAACTCCAGTCCGCGCTGCGCCAACTGGCGCCAGGATTGCTTGAGTCGCCCGCATTAAGGCTGCTCCTGGCGGAGGACATTCCCGAGGCGGTCGAGTTCATCCTCGCGGGAGCGGCGAAGATCGACTCGCTCCTGACCGGCCTGCTGCGCTTCTCGCGCCTCGGCCGCGCCGCGTTGGACATCGGCCCGCTCGATCTTAACGCCATGATGGTCAACATTGTCCAGGCGATGGAGTATCAGTTGCAAGCCGCCGGAGCCATCATTACCGTGGAAAACCTTCCAGGGTGCCGCGGCGACGCCACGCAGATCAATCAAGTCTTTTCCAACCTGATCGACAACGCGATCAAGTACCGCCACCCCGACCGCCCGTGCGCGATCCGAATTTTCGGACGGACGGAGGCCCGTCGCGCCATCTATGGCGTGGCCGACAACGGAATCGGGATCGCCCCGACTCATCAAACCAAAGTGTTCGAGATATTCCACCGCCTCAACCCAAGCCAGGGTGAAGGTGAAGGGCTGGGATTGACGATCGCGCAACGGGCCTTGGAACGCCAGGACGGGAAGATTTGGGTCGAGTCCGAACCCGGGCAAGGGAGCACGTTTTTTGTTTCTCTTCCCGCCAATTAACGGTTAACTGTGCGTACATCTTTTATGACGAAGGAAGTCGTAATCCTCATTGCGGACGATGACGCTGGGCACGCTAGACTTATCGAGAAAAACCTCACGCGGGCCGGGCTGCACAATCGAATTCAAAGGTTCCAGAACGGGCAGGAAGCGCTCGATTTCTTTTTTGCGCCAGCCGGGGCCACCCCACCCGATCTCAATGCCTCGTACCTCTTGCTCCTGGACATTCGGATGCCCAAGGTCGATGGCATCGAAGTGCTCCGGCGCATAAAGTCCGACGCCCGCCTGCGGAAATTACCGGTGATCATGCTTACCACCACCGACGATCCGCGCGAGGTCGAGCGCTGCCATGATTTGGGCTGCAACAACTATTTGGTCAAGCCGGTGGACTACGACAGGTTTGGCGAGGCCATCAAGAATCTTGGCCTTTTCATCGCGTTGGTTGAGGCGCCGACGATTTAGCCGTGCGAAACTTGTCTCGGGTCATCAGCCACGCGGCACGGCTCACCGGCGGGCGACGTTTTGGCCATCGTTCCGATGATCAGAGTCCAACCAGCCACGGACTGGACGGCGGCGGACTAACATGACCACCGCCTCCTCAAAAGCCGCTCCCCGGGCAGGTCAGCCGGAAGCGGTCGTCCTGGTGGTTGATGACGACCACGCGCTGACGCGCTTAATTCAACGCATCCTGCAACGCGAGGGATTCACGACCGCCAGCGCCGGCTCGGGGCAGGAAGCCGCCGCGTGGCTCGCCGGTAATCGCGCCAGCCTCATGTTGTTGGATTTGAAGCTCCGCGACGTCGAGGGGCGGGACCTCATCCGCCGGTTGGTGAACGAACGCCATTCGCTGCCGTTCATCGTCATTACGGGGCAAGGTGATGAGCGCGTCGCGGTTGAAATGATGAAGCAAGGCGCGATGGACTACCTCGTCAAAGATGTCAATTTCCTGCAGTTCCTGCCCGAGGTCGTCCGCCGGGCTTTGGACCAAATCGATAAGGAGGTCCGCCTCGCCGCCGCCGAAGAACAAGCCCGCCTCGGCCAAACCATCATCGAGCAAGGTTCCAATGCCGTGCTCGTCACCAACGCGAATACGGACGAGCCGCGCGTGGTTTACGTCAATCCCGCGCTCACCCGATTGACCGGACTCCCCGCGGCGGAGTTAATCGGAATCCCGGCGACCGCGCTCGACGCGCTGGGTCCGCCCGGATCGGAATTGCGCCGCGCGCTGGCCGAGCAGCGCGCGTTCTCCGGCGAATGCGCCCTCCACAGCCGAGATGGCGAGCGGCGCATCGTCGATTGCCATGTGACCCCTGTGCTCGACGGCGCCGGGAAACGCACCCATTGGGCGACGATCCTGCGCGACGTCACCGCGAACAAGCGCCTGGAGCAAGAAGTGCTCACCATCAGTGAGAGCGAGCAGCGCCGCATCGGGCAGGATCTGCACGATGGCCTCGGCCAGCATCTGGCGGGCATCGAACTGATGAGCCAGGTCCTGGAACAGCGCCTCCGCAAGAAGCCCAAAGCCGACGCGGAAGCCGAGCAGGCCGATCGCATCAGCCGGCACGTGCGGGAAGCGATCCAGCAGACGCGCATGTTGGCCCGCGGACTCTCTCCGGTAGGCCTTGAGGCGGACGGTCTGATGGGCGCGCTCCGGCAACTGGCCCGCAACACGGAATCAATCTTCCAGGTCGCCTGCCAATTTGAGTGCGATCCGCCGGTGCTGGTCGCGGATCACGACGCGTCCACTCACCTCTTTCGCATCGCTCAGGAGGCCGTTTCCAACGCGATCAAGCATGGCCGCGCCAAAACGATTCTGATCGAATTGCAGGGCGGCCCGCGAAACCTCGTCTTGCGCGTGAGCGACCAGGGCGCCGGCTTCCCCAAGGAAACCTCCGGCCCGCCCGGCATGGGCCTGCGGATCATGCAATACCGCGCGGGGATGCTCGGCGGTTCGCTGAGCATCGAGCGCCCACCGAACGGAGGCGTTCGCATCGTTTGCGCCGTGGAGCAGCCCGTCGCAAATTCCCCACCGAGCCTGCCATGAGCGCCAAAGCCAAAAC
Organism: uncultured Verrucomicrobiota bacterium; assembly: GCA_964522665.1. Classification (GTDB taxonomy): domain Bacteria; phylum Verrucomicrobiota; class Verrucomicrobiia; order Limisphaerales; family CAZFVY01; genus CAZFVY01. Next base: position 48,724 of record CAZFVY010000049.1, read on the forward strand.
CAAGATCGCCAAAACCAAACTCCTTATCGTCGATGATCATCCGATGATGCGGCAGGGGCTGGCTCTCCTCATTAATGAAGAGCCGGATTTGACGGTTTGCGGCGAGGCGGGCGACGCCGCGCAAGCCATGGCCGCCGTCGCGGCGTCCAAACCCGATTTGGTTCTGGCGGACGTCTCCCTCGGCGGCAAGAGCGGATTGGAGCTGGTCAAAGACCTCCAGGCGCTTCATCCGGGTCTGCCCGTTTTGATTATTTCCATGCACGACGAGTCGATCTACGCGGAACGCGTGTTGCGCGCGGGCGCCCGCGGCTACATCATGAAACAGGAAGGCGGCAAGAAGATGTTGCAGGCGATTCGACACATCCTGGCCGGCCAAATCTATGTCAGCGAAAAGATGTCCGCCTTGATTCTGGAGATTTTTTCCGGCAGCCGAGCCCGCGGCTCCCGCTCACCGGTCCAGCAACTGACCGACCGCGAATTCGAGGTTTTCCAACTAATCGGCGCCGGCAAGGGGACGCGAGAGATCGCGGAGCGGCTGCATCTGAGCGTCAAAACCGTCGAAGTCCATCGGATCCACATCAAGGAAAAGCTGCAACTCACGACCGGCTCGGAGGTCATCCGCTACGCCGTCCGTTGGGTCGAGTCGCAGGGCAATGGTTAGCCCTCGCGGGGACCTCACGCCGGCTCCGCGATGGGAAGCTTAGCCGAGCTAGGAAAAACGCTTAACTCGAATTAGCGCCCCGCCTGATTGGCAGGAAACCTGGGCAAGGTAGGCTCTGCCTATCATGAACGCCTTGCTTGCCCGATCCAGTTGTCAGCGTGGCGCGGAGTCAGCCGGAAGTCTTCCCGACGGCGCTCCTAACCCGTTCTCCGTCCTGCCACCACGCCTAAATCGTCTTAAACTTCTTACCGAGAAGTCCGGCGCGCGGGAGAAGCCGATTTCTCCCCAGATGGAAGAGTTGTTGCGACACACGGACGCCGTTTGCCGCTGGGGACTGAACGAATAAGTCCCCGCCCGCTGGCACTCCGGCGAAATAGATGAGGTGCAACACGCCGCTCGAATCGACGACCATCTGGGGCTGAAGGCCGCCGTTTGGAACGGGCAACCGCAGTACACTGTCATCGGGCGGATCAAAACCGGCCACCGGTGGGCACTTCAAAACCGGCCAGT
>CAZFVY010000050.1:0-30804 GCA_964522665.1 uncultured Verrucomicrobiota bacterium
CCGATGTTGCACAGGCTGGCGGCGCGGACGGTCGAGGTACTTGTTGTGGCGCCGCTGGCGGGCGCGAGATAACTGCCCGTGAACGCCGCGGATGCGCCGGGCGCCAGGGTGGCGACCGTCAAGATGGGAGTCGCTCCGCTGCGGTCATTCGTGACCACGATATTATTCAGAGTGATGTTCCCCGCGTTACGGACGCTGCCGCCGTAGGTGAGCAGGCCGCCCGGCGCCACTTGGACGGCGGGACAGTTCTGGGTGATCGCGATACTGGGCGCGGCCGCGACCAGGCAGGAGGCGGTGAAGGCATTGGTGACCGTGGCGCCGCCGCAAATCTCGCGGCCGGTGATTGAGAGGGTGGAGGCGACTGAGCAAACGTTTAACGGAACGGTGTAACTGCCGGTGAAGTTGGTCGTGGCCCCGGGCGCCAGACGCGAGATCGTGAAGACTGGCGTGGTTCCGGTCAGGCTATTGAAGACGATGACGTTGGTGACGGCGATGTTGCCCGTGTTTCTGACTGTGCCGAGGTAAGTCAGCAGCGAGCCCGGGGTCGCCGGAAGCAGAGGGCACACTTGACTCACAGCGAGGCTCGCAACGGTGTTCAGCGAACAGATGGCCGTCGCGCTGTTCGTCACAACGGCGAAGGAACAGTTATCGGTCGCGCTGACGCCGACGCGGTTGGTAATTGCGCAGACGTCGAGGGGCGCGCTTTGGGTGGTCACGAAATTCGTGGTGACGCCCGGCGCGAGACTGGCCACGGTTAGGATCACCGTGTTGGGCGAAGGCAGGCTGCTGACGACGACGATATCAAAAAGGGTGACGTTACCCGCATTCCTGACCGCGCCGCTGTAGGCGCTGAGGCCGCCGGGAATGACGGGCGTGGCAGGGCAGGCCAGGGTAATGGTAATCGCCGGGGTCGTGGTAACCGGGCAAACCGCCGCAACGCTGTTCGAGACGACCGCGAGCGTGCAAATGTCGGCGCCGGTTCCCTTGAAGGTGGTGGCGACCGAGCAGGCGTTGGCCGGAACCGCGTAAACGGCGGTGAAGTTTGCCGAAGCGCCAGGGGCGAGCGCCGCCGCCGTGAACACGATGGTGTTGGCGATCGGCCGATCGCTCGACACGACGACGTTGGTGAGCGTGATGTCTCCGGTGTTCCGCACCGTGCCGCTATATACTACCGACCCACCGGGCGTCACCGGACCGGCCTGGCAGAGCGCGGTCAGGGCGACGCGCGGGGTCGTGGTGATTGAGCAGGTCGCGCTGATCGAGTTCGTGACGGCGACGCCGCAGAGGCTCGTGCCGGTAGCGGTCGAACTGGTCATGGTAAAGCAATTCGTCGGCGCGAGATAGGCGCCGGTGAAATTGGCGGAAGCGCCGGGGGCCAGGGCCGCGGCCGTGAAAATTGGCGTGACGCCATTTTGACTATTCCGCACGACGACGTTGGTGAGGGTGATGTTGCCGGCGTTACTGACGCTGCCACTGTAGGTGAATAGGCCGCCTGGACTGACCGGCGCCGCGGGGCAGTTTTGCGTAATGCGAATCAGCGGCGTGGTGACGACGGGGCAGGTGGAAGCGTTGGCCGCCGCGCGGCCGTCGCAAGTACTTTGGCCTACGGTCGTGACCGAGACTGAACAGGTGTCAAAGGGAACCGTGTAGGATCCGGAATAGGACTCGGTTTCACCCGGCGCCAATTCAATGGGACCCAATACCGGCGTGTTGGTTCCTTGCGGGCCGAACACGAACACGTTGGTCAACGTCACGTCGCCGGTGTTGGTGACAAAACCGGTGTAGCGATACAAACTTCCCATCGTGATCGGAATGAGCGGGCAATTCTGCAAGAGTGCGATGCCAGGCGTCGTGAGCAGCGGGCAGACCGCCGTCGCCGTCGCGGTCACGCTGGCGCCTGAACAGCGGTCTTGTCCGCTGGCAACCAAGGTGTCCACGATCTGGCAGCAGCAAAGCGGAGCGGTGTAACTGGCGGTGAAATTCGCGGAGGCGCCCGGCGCCAGCGTGATCGGCCCGATGACGGCCGTATTGTTGGCCGGCTGGTTGTTCACCACAAAGACATTGATCAACGTGACGTTCCCGAGATTGCTGACCGATCCCGTATAGGTGTAAACGCCGCCGCGCGGAGTCAACGTGGTCGGGCAATTCTTGGTCACAAAAATCGCGGGCGTGGTCAAAATCGGGCAGGTCGTCGTCGCGCTGGCGCTGACGAGGGCGCTGGTGCAGACGTTATTGCCAGTGGCGGTCACGGTGTCGGTCCCGCAGAAGTCAACCGGAATGATATAGGACGCCGTGTATTTGACCGACTCGCCGGGGGCCAGCGTGATCGGGCCGAGCGCCGGCGTGCCGGGAGTCTGGCTGTCGATCACGATGACGTTGGTTAAGGCGATGTTGCCGGCGTTGCTGACGGAGCCGCTATACTTGAGGAGGTCACCGGGTTGGAGCGGGTTGAGCGTGGTGGCGGGGCAGACCTTGGTGACGACGAGTTTGGGGGTGGTGGCGACGGGGCAGGTGATGGTGTCGGTGTCATCGACGGCCAGGCCGGTGCAGGCGTCCTTGCCGGTGGCCAGGACTTCGGTGGAGACCGAGCAGCAATTGGGCGGGACCTGGTAAGCGCCGGAGAAGGTGGCGGTGGCGCCCGGGGCCAGGGAGGCGGCGGTGAAGACGACGACGTTGGTGCCGGTCCAGCCGTTGATGTTCATGACGACGACGTTGGTCAGGGTGACGTTGCCCGGGTTGCTGACCGTGCCGGTGTAGTTGAGGATGCCGCTGGGCTGGGGCGGGACGGCCGGGCAGAGCAGGACGACTTCAATCTCCGGGGCGGTGACCAAGGGGCAGGAGCTGCTGGCCGAGGCGGTGACTTTGGTTCCGGTGCACTTGTCGCTGGCCGAGGCGGTGAGCGTGGAAGTGATGGAGCAGGAGCCGGTGACCGGGGCGGTGTAGGAGCCGGTGAAGGCGGCGACGGCGCCGGGGGCCAGGGTGGCGGCGGCAAAGACCGGGGTGGCGCCGCTGTGGTCATTGAGGACCAGGACGTTGGTCAAGGTGACGTTGCCGGCGTTGCTGACGGAGCCGCTATAGGTGAGCAGGCCGCCGAGGCTGACCGGACTGACGGGGCAGTTTTGGGTGACGGTCAGGCGGGGCGTGGTGACCAAGGGGCAGGTGGCCGAGGCGCTGTTGGAAACCAGGGCCGAGGTGCAGTTATCGCTGCCACTGGCGGTGACCGTGCTGGTGAGCGAGCAGCTATCCAGCGGGGCGCTGAAGGTGGTATTGAAGTTGGTGGAGGCGCCGGGGGCCAGGTTGACCAAGGTCATGACGACGGTGTTGGCCGCGGGCAGGCTGTTGACGACGACGACGTTGTTGAGCAGGACGTTGCCGGTGTTCCTGACCGTGCCGCTGTAAGTGATCAAACCGCCGGTGGCGGCGGGGGTGGCGGGGCAGACCAGGGTGACGGCGATGGCCGGGGCGGTGGTGACGACGCAGGTGGCGGTCGCGCTGTTGGTGACCGCGGTGAGGGTGCAAAGGTCTTTTCCGATGCTGCTGAAAGTGGTCGTGATGGAGCAGGCGTTGGCCGGCACGGCGTAGGTGGCGGTGAAGTTGGTGACGACGCCGGGGGCCAGGGTGGCGATGGTCAGGACGGTGGTGTTGGGGGCGGGCCGGTCGCTGAGGATCACGACGTTGGTCAGGGTGTTGTTGCCGGTGTTCTGGACCGTGCCGTTATAGAAGAACGAACCGCCGGGAACGATCGGCGTGGCGGCGCAGGTGGCCAGGACCAGGATTTGCGGGGTGGTCACGATCGGGCAGGTGGCGCTGGCGGAACTGGAGACCGGGACGCCGCAGACGCTGGCGGCGCGGGCGGTCAAGGTGTCGGCGACCGAGCAATTGGTCGGGGCCAAGTAACTGCCGGTGAAATTAGCGACCGCGCCGGGGGCCAGGGAGGGCAGGGAGAAGACCTGGGTATTGGCGACGGGCTGGCTGTTGACCACGACGAGGTTGGTCAAGGTGATGTTGCCGGTATTGCTGACGCTGCCGGAGAAGGTGAGCAACTGGCCGGGAGCGACGGGGCCGAGCGGGCAGAGCTTGGTGACCTGGATGCCGGCGGCGACGGTGTTCTGGCAGGTGATGGTGGTCAGATTGGTGACGGTGCGGGGAGTGGAGGTGAACTGGTCGGTGGCGCGCACGGTCAGGATGGCGGTGCTGGGGGCGCAGGCGTTAAGGGGAATCCAACTGCCGGAGAAAGTGGCGGTCTGGCCGATGGCCAGGTCGGTGGGAAAGAGGACGGAGAAGGCGCCGTTATTGACGAAATTGGTGACGGTGACGCCGACCAGGGTGTTGTTGCCGCAATTGGTGACGGTGCCGCTAAAGGTGATGGCGCCATTCTCGCCGACGCCGCCGAAGCAGAGGGCGGAGATCTGGACGCAGGGTTCGTTGACCTGGGTGTTGACGCCCTGGAAACCACCACCGACGCTGTTGACGTCGTTCTGGTGGATGACGCCGACGTCGCGGGCGGTGGCCAGCAAGGTGCCGTCAGGATGGATGTCCTGGGCGCGGACGACGTAGGTGACGACGTCGGGGTAGAAGTCGGACTCGCCTTGATGAAGGGTGGTGCGGAGCAGGGAGATGGAGTTGGTCTTGCCGTCCGGAGTGACGATGAAGGCCTGAATCTCGGAGGCGTCGCAGGCGACGCGGCCGCTGCCGACGATGCCGTTAAAGACGTTAATGCTGTAGGTCAGGGTGTCGCCGATGTGGACGTCGGGAATGCTGGTAAAGAGGGTGATGCCCAGGCCGCTGCCGGCGCAATCGGCGGGGGAACGATCCGCGCGGGCCGCGGGAGCGTTTAAGAGCAAAAGCATCGCCGCCGCCAGCCACGCCAGCAGGCGGAGGGAAGTCGAGTGGTGGCCAGCGGTGGTTAACTGGCGCGCGGGTTGGCGCGATTCGGCGGGCGTTGCGGCGTTCGGTGTAGGCTGGGAGTGGGAAATTGTAGTATTCATAAGGAAAATTGAGGTCACCACGGCGCCGCGGGCCTGCCCGCCGCAAGGCATCGAGTCGGAGGAGAGTGGTGAGTTGGACATCTGGGATTCGTGGGACGATTGAAAAACTGGAAAATCGGGGCCGCGCGAGGCGGGCCTCGAGCGAAGGAAGCAGAGTTGTCTCCGCCTCACTTCGCCCGAGGCTTGCGCCTCGCCGCTTTGATTATTGAAGGATCATGACGCGATAGAAGCGTTGTGGGTCTGATCCCATCGAATCCGTGGCGGAACCGACGGAGCCGTTGATGGTCACATTTCCCGATAGGGTGGTCCAATTGGCGTCTTTGGTGTTCACTTTGTATTGGAGCGAGTAACTGGTTCCGGCGGTCGCGGCCCAGGTGATGGTCACTTTGCCGTTGAAGGTGCTAACCGAGGCGACCAGAGGCGCCAGCGTCTGGGCGACGATGCCCGCGCAATTCGCCTTGGCCGAGACGGACCGCGACAAGCACGTGTCACTGCCGCTGGCGGTGACGGTGTCGAGCGTCGGGCTGGCGCCGGCGACCACGACGTAGCTGCCGCTGAATTCTTCCGACTCGCCCGGCGCGAGTTCGATCGGTCCCAGGACGGGCGTATTGACGCCGCCTTGATTGCTAAACACGAAGACGTTGGTCAGCGTGATGTCGCCGATGTTGGTCACGGCGCCGGTGAAGGCGAACAGACCACCCACGGGAACGGCGTTGGCCGGACAAACGCGGGTTACGGTGATGCGCGGGGTGGTGAGCAGCGGGCAGATCGCCGAGGAGGTGGCCACGACGACCGTGCCGGCGCAGGCGTCCTGCCCGTGAGCGGTCAAGGTGTCGAGCGTCTCGCAGCAGCAGAGCGGCGCGATGTAGCTGGCGCTGAAGTTCGTCGTGGCGCCCGGCGCGAGGGTGATCGGGCCGATGATCGGCGTGTTATTGGTCGGCTGGCTGTTGACCACGTAGATGTTGGTCAACGTGACGTTTCCGGGATTGCTCACGAAACCGGTGAAGGTGAAGAGGCCGCCGCGCGGGGTCGGGAGGAGCGGGCAGTTCTTCTGAACCGTGATGTTCGGAGTCGTGAGGATGGGGCAGGTCGTCGTGGCGCTGGCGCTGACGAGGGCGCTGGTGCAGACGTTAGCGCCGGTGGCGGTCACGGTGTCGGTTCCGCAGAAGTCAACCGGAACGATATAGGACGCCGAGTATCTGACCGACTCGCCAGGGGCCAGCGTGATCGGGCCGAGGGCGGGGACGCTGGGTGACTGACTGTTGATCACCACGACGTTGGTGATAGTGATATTACCGGCGTTGCTGACGCTGCCGGTGTATTTCAACAGGTCGCCAGGTTGGAGCGGGTTGAGCGTGGTGGCGGGGCAGACCTTGGTGACGACGAGTTTGGGGGTGGTGGCGACGGGGCAGGTGATGGTGTCGGTGTCATCGACGGCCAGGCCGGTGCAGGCGTCCTTGCCGGTGGCCAGGACTTCGGTGGAGACCGAGCAGCAATTGGGCGGGACCTGGTAAGCGCCGGAGAAGGTGGCGGTGGCGCCCGGGGCCAGGGAGGCGGCGGTGAAGACGACGACGTTGGTGCCGGTCCAGCCGTTGATGTTCATGACGACGACGTTGGTCAGGGTGACGTTGCCCGGGTTGCTGACCGTGCCGGTGTAGTTGAGGATGCCGCTGGGCTGGGGCGGGACGGCCGGGCAGAGCAGGACGACTTCAATCTCCGGGGCGGTGACCAAGGGGCAGGAGCTGCTGGCCGAGGCGGTGACTTTGGTTCCGGTGCACTTGTCGCTGGCCGAGGCGGTGAGCGTGGAAGTGATGGAGCAGGAGCCGGTGACCGGGGCGGTGTAGGAGCCGGTGAAGGCGGCGACGGCGCCGGGGGCCAGGGTGGCGGCGGCAAAGACCGGGGTGGCGCCGCTGTGGTCATTGAGGACCAGGACGTTGGTCAAGGTGACGTTGCCGGCGTTGCTGACGGAGCCGCTATAGGTGAGCAGGCCGCCGAGGCTGACCGGACTGACGGGGCAGTTTTGGGTGACGGTCAGGCGGGGCGTGGTGACCAAGGGGCAGGTGGCCGAGGCGCTGTTGGAAACCAGGGCCGAGGTGCAGTTATCGCTGCCACTGGCGGTGACCGTGCTGGTGAGCGAGCAGCTATCCAGCGGGGCGCTGAAGGTGGTATTGAAGTTGGTGGAGGCGCCGGGGGCCAGGTTGACCAAGGTCATGACGACGGTGTTGGCCGCGGGCAGGCTGTTGACGACGACGACGTTGTTGAGCAGGACGTTGCCGGTGTTCCTGACCGTGCCGCTGTAAGTGATCAAACCGCCGGTGGCGGCGGGGGTGGCGGGGCAGACCAGGGTGACGGCGATGGCCGGGGCGGTGGTGACGACGCAGGTGGCGGTCGCGCTGTTGGTGACCGCGGTGAGGGTGCAAAGGTCTTTTCCGATGCTGCTGAAAGTGGTCGTGATGGAGCAGGCGTTGGCCGGCACGGCGTAGGTGGCGGTGAAGTTGGTGACGACGCCGGGGGCCAGGGTGGCGATGGTCAGGACGGTGGTGTTGGGGGCGGGCCGGTCGCTGAGGATCACGACGTTGGTCAGGGTGTTGTTGCCGGTGTTCTGGACCGTGCCGTTATAGAAGAACGAACCGCCGGGAACGATCGGCGTGGCGGCGCAGGTGGCCAGGACCAGGATTTGCGGGGTGGTCACGATCGGGCAGGTGGCGCTGGCGGAACTGGAGACCGGGACGCCGCAGACGCTGGCGGCGCGGGCGGTCAAGGTGTCGGCGACCGAGCAATTGGTCGGGGCCAAGTAACTGCCGGTGAAATTAGCGACCGCGCCGGGGGCCAGGGAGGGCAGGGAGAAGACCTGGGTATTGGCGACGGGCTGGCTGTTGACCACGACGAGGTTGGTCAAGGTGATGTTGCCGGTATTGCTGACGCTGCCGGAGAAGGTGAGCAACTGGCCGGGAGCGACGGGGCCGAGCGGGCAGAGCTTGGTGACCTGGATGCCGGCGGCGACGGTGTTCTGGCAGGTGATGGTGGTCAGATTGGTGACGGTGCGGGGAGTGGAGGTGAACTGGTCGGTGGCGCGCACGGTCAGGATGGCGGTGCTGGGGGCGCAGGCGTTAAGGGGAATCCAACTGCCGGAGAAAGTGGCGGTCTGGCCGATGGCCAGGTCGGTGGGAAAGAGGACGGAGAAGGCGCCGTTATTGACGAAATTGGTGACGGTGACGCCGACCAGGGTGTTGTTGCCGCAATTGGTGACGGTGCCGCTAAAGGTGATGGCGCCATTCTCGCCGACGCCGCCGAAGCAGAGGGCGGAGATCTGGACGCAGGGTTCGTTGACCTGGGTGTTGACGCCCTGGAAACCACCACCGACGCTGTTGACGTCGTTCTGGTGGATGACGCCGACGTCGCGGGCGGTGGCCAGCAAGGTGCCGTCAGGATGGATGTCCTGGGCGCGGACGACGTAGGTGACGACGTCGGGGTAGAAGTCGGACTCGCCTTGATGAAGGGTGGTGCGGAGCAGGGAGATGGAGTTGGTCTTGCCGTCCGGAGTGACGATGAAGGCCTGAATCTCGGAGGCGTCGCAGGCGACGCGGCCGCTGCCGACGATGCCGTTAAAGACGTTAATGCTGTAGGTCAGGGTGTCGCCGATGTGGACGTCGGGAATGCTGGTAAAGAGGGTGATGCCCAAACCGCTGCCGGCGCAATCGGCGGGGGAACGATCCGCGCGCGCCGCGGGAGCGCCTAAGAGCAAAAGCATCGCCGCCGCCAGCCATGCCAGCAGGCGGTAGGAACCGGGCGCGCCGCGCAAGCGCGGAGCCGGACATTCACCGAGTGACGAGTTGCCCGACGGGTGACCGATTTCATTCGGATCGAGATGCAGGGTGGAGGTATTCATGATGTCTTTTTGAGTTCTGTATGGCGCCCGCCCCTGATTGAGGCCGGCGATCGCGCGCTGTCTGAATTGTCTGGTTTGGAAAAGCTGTCCGTTTCTCACGTTGCCACATTAGTTCGAATGGCGTTTGTCCCTCTATGGGCAGTACCCTATGGGGTCTTTACCGTATCGGGCGCCGGCTCGATCCCCTCGCCGGGGAGCCAGGCGGATTCGGAAGTCACTTGGACTCAACCCGGTGTTGGGAGACGCCGGCGACCGCGTCCAAAACGGCCGTTTGGACGGCCGGGTCGAAAAGGTTGCCCAAATGCCCTCCATGCGGGAAAATCGTCGTCGCGTCTGGCGCGAACGTGGCGCGGAGCCAAGTCGAGTCGTCCGGCGTCAGGAGAAAATCGTTTTGGTTGTAGATCAGTCGGATGTGCGGGTTACCGCGCAGTTCAGTCGTATAAGTTCGCAAATCGCCGTCCTTCTCCATCACCTCCGCCGCGGACGCGATCCCGCGCGCCTGATAATACGGCGCGGCGAAGCGTTGGAAGTAATCCTCGTAAGAATATCGCAGAATTTCCTGATACACCGGCTCGCGCCGAAGATTCGCCACCGGCTGGCGCAGGACGCCCTGGTTGACTCGCCGCTGGCTGCTGAAAATGACGTCCCGCAAAATGAGCCGGAAGGTCAGGCCGATCAGAAACTTCGACTCGGTGGCGCTGAAGGGCAGTAAAGTCTGCGAAGAGAGCGGGCCTTTGCTCAAGGCGGCGACCTTGAGCAGCGTGTTCTCCAGGTCATCGGCCCGTTCCGCGGCGGGCCAGGCCAAGGGAGCGCGGTAAAACTCGTCAAGCTTGGAGATTCCGTGGAGCATCGTGACCGGGGTGTCGATGGCCACGTAGCGCTCGAAGGAGATCAGCGACGGATTCGTCGCCGCCGTCGCGGCAATGTAGAGCGACTCGAGCGCGCCCATGGAATAGCCCATCAGTGTTTTCGGGCCGAAGCGACCCGGAAGCTCGGTCTGCAGGCGGTGATCGATCGCGGTCAACGCGGCGTGCAGATCATGGCCGTCCACCGGGAGATAAGCCGGCAGCGCCACGGTGGAAGCGTGCTCCATGAACTCGGCGTTGAAGGGGCTGCTGACGCAGACGACCGAACAGCCGTTGTTGTACGCCAATTCCGCCAGCGCCAGCGAAGGTTGGGAGAGGCGATGAGAACCGAGGCCGGGAACAATATAGACCAGCGGCGCTTTGCCAGGGCGCACCCATGACGTGAATTTCAGCTTCCGCCCGGTGGCCGGTATGACGACGGAGCGGGTTTGGCCGTGGTTGAGGAATTCCGGGTCCTTGCCGGTGAATAATACGGAGGCCAGGGTTTCAAGCGACGCGGCATCCGGTTCGCCTTTGACTTGAAAATCCGGCGCCTTGCTTTCCCGGGCGAAAGTCCAGTCATATTGAATCTCCGCGTACGGGTCCATCTCGGACTGGCTGAAGCGCACAAACTCGCCCACGGTGTCCGAAAAATCATTATACATGAAGGCGTAGGAGAGGTAGCTGTAGCGGCCGAGATAACTGAGGGGAGAGTTTGGGTTGAAGCGGTAGGGCGCGATATAGAGCAGCGGATTGACGGCGGTATCGCCCGCGAGGCCGACGGTATCGCGCTCATTGCTCGGTCCGAAGAGCGGGAGCATCAAATAGCAATGTGGGCGCCAGCCCCACAGCCCAAGCGTCTGGCCAAAATCAGCGTCCGCCTTGGGAACGGAAATCGTCCAAGTGTCGGCCGCGTCGAAGAAGCCACCGAGACCGACGGTCGTATTGCAAAGGAATCGGTAGGTCTCGTCGCACGCTCGCCGCCACTTGCCTTGAAGCAGATTGTTTATGAATCGTTGCGGAAAGTAGAGGTTCCGGCCGATGTTCCCGATGCCGGTTCGAACCGGGCGGGGGACAACGAAGCGGTACACGCGGCTGCTCGGGGCGATCACGTCGGTCATCAAACCGCGGTTGAAGGCCCAAATCACCCGATTCACCGGTTCAATCGGATCGGGAACGGATTGGGGGAGCGCGATGGCTTCCGCGGGCGCCGAGGCCGCCGCGCCGGCGAGCGGCGCCTGCGCTTGGCACGAATGGGCGCGTCCCAAGGCAAGAATTAAGGCGGCGCAGGCGCTGATTCGCCGCCAATGGGGTAGCTTCAATTCAATCGCTTTCTGGCCGCGACCTCGATCCACTTCTGAGCCGCCGGATTAAACCCAAGCGCCTCAGATCGATGATTCGCCTTCAGATTCAGGCAACAACCTTCCGCCCGGGGTTGGATCGTCCCTCGCCGGATTTCAACAACGCTGGGCGAGCCATCATTCCCGGCGATCGGGATTCGAATTTGACTGGCCGGCGCCGGCGGGTGGGCCGGTCCGCCCGGACGCGTCGCCGTTTCCGGCCCGGCGGCGCGCGGCGTTATTCGATGAGTCATGCGGGAATCGGGGGTGATGGTTCGGGGCGGTCAGCGCGCTTAGATTCTTCCCAACAAAAGCAGGACGACTAACAGGACCAGAACCATCCCCACGCCGCCACTAGGGTAATAGCCCCAATTACGGCTGTGCGGCCACCGCGGGAGGGCGCCGAGCAACATAAGAACGAGCACGATAAGTAGAATCGGTCCTAACATAAGTTTTCTTTTTCTGCGCGAACGGGGTTCGCTGGTTGATCCGCCGTGAGCTTCACGACAGACGATTTAACGAGAAAGCACGACGGGCCTTGGGTGCACACACGGTTTTCCACCAAAACCCGCCAACCACCCAAATGGGCGGAAAATGTAAATAGAGTCGCGCTCGCCGGAAAGGCGGCTCCGCGCGTTCAATTGTAGAGCATCGCGACGGCGTCGCCGGAGATCGTGACGCGCAGGATGGTGAGCGCCGAGGGCGCGGAAAGGCGGTAGAACTCCATATTGCCGGACCTGGGAACCGTGATCGTTTTCGTGGGGAGATCGATTGATTGCCCAGCAGCGGTCGCATAGGGGCCGGTGACCACCGACGCCGATTGCAGCGTCACGGTGACCGCTGGCGGCGGGGGAACCGTAATGCGGTTGGCTTCCAGGGTAACCGCGCCGACGCGGGCCAAGGCCCGGCCATCCAGAGTCGCGCCGGTGGCCAGTGAGATCGATTGATTCGCGAGGATCGTTCCTTTAAAAATCGAGGTTGTCCCCAAGGTGGCGGAACTGCCGACCTGCCAATAGATGTTGGCGGCGTTGGCGGAGCCCGCGAGAATCACCTGGCTGCCCGCGGCCGTGTTGAGTGACGAGGCGATCTGGAAGATGAAGACCGCGCTCGGATCACCTTGGGCGTCGAGGGTTAGATTTCCCGTCAGCGCCAGCGTTCCCGTTGACCGGTAGAGGCCGGGGAGGAGCGTCTGCCCCCCGAGATCGGCGTTGGCGACGTCCACGGGCGCAAGGCTGCGCCCGGCGGCGTCGTTATAAGCCGTCGTCAAATCACCTTGGGCGGTTTGAGCGACGGCATCGCCGGCGTGAATCGTGCCAGTCAGAGTTCCTGGACCACCAGGGACGATGCCGGCGAAACCGACCACGCCTGACCCGGCCCAGACGCCGAGGTCGCCCGTCAGCGTCGAACCGCCCGTGCTGGTCACGGTCGAACCGGCCAGGATCCCGAAATTGGCGGCCGATCCAAGCGGGACCGCGGTCTGAGCGGCCCGCCCGCGGACGGGCAGAGTGAGCGCGGTCATGGCCGCGATGGTAAGGGCCAGGCCCAGAAGGCTTCCCTTCATTCCGACGCTAGCATTAGGAGTTTTCATAAAGTTAATTTGCGGCTTTTCTCCAGGGCTAATCGGAGAGTATCCGTGGTTTGGCGCCATAGAATAACGGTTGCGCCAACACTTCGTTCACGGTTTCCAAGAGCTGGCCGTTGGAAAATGGCTTCAGTAGGAGGGCGACCGGCTGGAGCCAGGCGTTACGGTCCAACTCCAAGGTCGGCAAAGCTCCCGACGCCAAAATAACTGGGATCGTCACGCGCGCGCCGCGAAGCTTCTTGACGAGCTCGACGCCGGACATCCGGGGCATCTCGATGTCGGTGATGAGCAAATCGTAGCTGTTAACCTGTAGTTCCTGCCAAGCGTCGGCGCCGTCGCCGGCGGTTGCCGCCCGGTAGCCCGACTGGATCAGAACCTGGGCGCTGAGGTGGCGGACATTATCGTCGTCATCGACCACCAACACGCGAACCGGCGGATTTGCGGGCCGGAGAATCGTCGCCTCGGCAGGCTTAATCACTGGGGAGGATTGGTAATTTCCCATGCCGACAGAGTAGATCAATCCGGCCATTGACCACCACTTGGGGGTTGCTTGTGGGGTGTTCACCCTATTGTTGAAGTTGACCTGGAAACCAGCGCAAGTGGCGACCGGCGCGTTCCTGGACCGTGAGCGGGGGCGGAAGAAACTGGCGGATCGCCCTGCGACCGACTTTCGGCGATCGCAGGGCTTTGTTTAGCGGTTATCCACGAGCGGCTGAGGGCAGCCTCGGTAGGATACTTACTTTGCCCGGTTCCCGTATGCTCCTCGGCGGAAGGTGTTTTGGCGGGGGCGTCTCGGCCCGGCGGGTTGGCCCCCCTGACGCGGCGGTCCGTCGTTCGGGAACGCTTACCCAGATGCCCGGCGCAGTCTGTTTCCAAGGCGGAGTGGACTTCGGTGGCACGCGCTGAATCTGCGCTTCCGGGCAGGGCCGCGCAATCGGGTGGCGCCCGTGGGGTGTTTACCCCAGGAAACCCGACGGCGGTTAGATGATCGTGACCTGAACGCTGTTCTCGATGATGCCCGCGCTGATGGCATAGCGAGTGAGGCCCGCGGTATCGTGGATGTTCAATTTCGACATCAGATGCTGGCGATGCTTTTCAACGGTCTTAAAGCTGATGCCCAAGTCCGCCGCGACCTGTTTGTTTGGCTGGCCCTCGGCGATCAACTGGAGCACTTCCATCTCGCGCGAACTCAGAGAATTATTCTTCTTCTTGATCTGCCCGGCGCGATCGATGGATTTTTGATCGCGGCTCTTGAGGCGCCGGGCGACCGTGGGGCTGAAAAAGGTATTCCCTTTCTGGACCTCGCGGATCGCCGTCACCAGAATGTGCGATGAGCTTTGCTTGAGCAAAAACCCGGAGGCGCCCAGCGTCATCATTTGCTCGACGTACGCGTCATCGCTGTGAGCGGAGAGGATGAGCACCTTGGCGCTGGGAACCGCTTTGCGAATCTGGCGGGTCGCTTCCAAGCCGTTGAGCAGGGGCATCGCGATGTCCATGACGACGACGTCCGGCCGGAGCTTTGTCGCCATCTCCACGGCCTGACGACCCGTTTCGGCTTCGCCGACCACGTGAATGTCGGATTCATGTTTCAACAAAAGCCGCAGACCTTCGCGGACAATCTCGTGATCTTCAGCCAGGAGGACGGTGATGGGTTTCATAGTTTTTTAGAGTTGGACGCGGGCGGGGGCCTTCATTTGCCCTTTGGCCCCCCCCCGGGGTGAGGGGCGCGGAGGCGACGAGCGGAATCAGGGCCTGAACGGTTGTGCCTTTGCCCGGCGCCGACTCGACGCTGAAAGCGCCGCCGACCATTTCCACGCGCTCGCGCATGCCGAGCAGACCCAGCCGGTTGGTGCCGCGCGCGTGCAATATACGCCGCACGTCAAAGGATTTGCCGTCGTCGGTGACCCGCATGCAGGCCGCGTTGGCGAGTTTGGTGACGTTGACATCGACGTGGGTGGCCTGCGCGTGGCGCACGACGTTGGTCAGGGCTTCCTGGGCGACGCGGAAGAGCACCGTCCGTTTGGCGCCGTCGAGTTCCTCGACCCCGGCGAAAACGGTCAGGTGAATGCGGAGGCGCGAACGTTTCGCGAGAGCCTTCACGAACGAATGGAGGGCGGGAATCAAACCCAAGTCGTCCAACACGGCGGGACGCAGGTCGCGGGCGAAACGGTGGACGATATCGACCGACCGCTCGACCATTCTCTGCGTGCTGGAGATCTTGCTCTGGAGGCCTTTGGTGTTGATCGCCGCCGCGCCTTTCAGCGCGGCGAGCCGGACGTTGATGCCGGTCAGAGTCTGGGCGATTTCGTCATGCAGTTCGCGGCTGATCTTCTTGCGCTCCTCCTCCTGCGTCGCCAGCAGTTGGCGGGAGAGCAGCCGCAGTTGTTCCTGCATGTGGTGCGATTGGAGCAACAACTGGCTGTAGTGCTGTTCGCTTTTGCGGAGGGACTCCTCGACCGTTTTGCGCTGGGCGATTTCCAGCTTCAATTCGCGGTTGGAGGCGGCCAGATCGACGGTGCGCTGGCGCAACGCGTGATTGACCAGGCCAAGGCGAGTATTGGCTTCGCGGGCCGTGCGGTGGGTCTTCTCGATCGGGGTGATGGCTTCGGCGAAAAAGGTTCCCGCCCGCCGGACCAGCGCCTCTTGCGTGGCGGGGGACTGACTGTTCAAAATCAGGGCGATCAAAGACCGCTCGTGGATTCTGGCCAGGTCCAGCGTTTCCAGCCCGAGGGTCATGGCCTGGCGCCCCAGTTCTTCGGCCGGGACGGCGCCGGGCGCTTTACCGCCGTGGAGGTATTTGCGGAGAGCCATCTGATAACGCCGGGATAAACCCGACAGCTTAGGATTCATGACGGTTACCAAATTCACGAGCGAAGCGTTTGATGCTCTTGACGGACTTATCCACCAGGCGCTGCGTGTTGGCAATTTCTTTTTGGAGGCCTTGGGCGTTCTGGACGGCTTCTTTCTTCAAGGCCAGTAAACGGACATTGATCCCGAGGAGGGTTTGGGCGATTTCGTTCTGAAGTTCACGGCTGATCTGTTTGTGTTTATTTTCCTGCGCGGAAAGGATTTGGTGAGTCAACTTCTGGAGATGCTTTTCCAGGCGGCGGGACTCCCTCAAGAGTTCTTCGGAGTGGGCGCTGCTTTTCTTGAGCGCTTCCTCCAGGGTCTTGCGTTGGGAGACGCCATGTTTGAGGAACTGGTTGGAGGCCGCCAGGTCCACCGTGCGGCGGTCGAGCGTCTTATGGAGTTGGCCTAAACGGTGATTGGTTTTGAGAGCGGCTTGATGCGTTTCCTCGATCGGGCCGATGGATTCGGCGAAGAAGGCTTCCGCCCATTTCGCGGTTTCATCCACGGCGTCGCAAACGTCCAGCGTCGCGAGGGCCGCCTCGTGAATGCGCGCGACGTCCAACGTCTCGAGGCCGAGCGCCAGCGCCTGGCGCCCCAATCCGAGCGCTGGCCGCAGACTGGCCTGCGGCCCGAGCTTCAGGTGCTTTTGCAGGGCCACGGCGTACCGTTGGGTCAGTGCGTTCAGCTTGCGTTTCATTCTTATCCGCCGAATTCCGACGCCCCGAGCGGCGCGGCGTCCACCGTCCATTTCCGAACGCGGAGCCTGATCGCGGATCGATAAGGGCGATGCGACGCCATTGTCCCCCGAGGCATGCGGACCGTCGATACGGTAAACACCCTACGAATAGACCGCGGGCGGCTTGTTCCGCCCAGGCTCCGTTCTCGGCGCGACCGCGGAGCGGCGCCTTCCTCGGCGGCGGGCCGGGCGCCGCAAATCCTTAGGCCGCGCCAGGCGCTCGACGGGAGTTGGCAGGGCCGTTCGCGCCGGGGCTGCGAAGGTAGGATTCCACCCTATGGGAATCACCCCATCGCCGCCGATCTCCGCGGACCGCATCATTGGAGCGACGAATAGGCGGACCGGAGAAAAGCGATGATCGAAGTGATCGTCCGTCCGGTTCGTGGGCGGGGTGGCGATTTCGGTCGAGCGCTCCGGCCCGGCAAACGTCGGAATTTACATCATTATGAAACATCTGAATCTCAAACGAATCGCGCTGCTCCTCGCGGTTACCGCCCTCCTTGTGACTGGTGGCCTCGGCTGCAACACGGTCCACGGTTTCGGCAAGGACGTGCAGAAAACCGGCGAGAGCATCCAGGACAGTTCGAAATGAGGGCGGCGCGACTGCGCGGCCAAGTCAATTGAAGGGGCGGGAGTGCTGCTCGAGACATCCATACGCTTCGCCGGTCGCTTGGGCGAGAAGGCATGGGCGCAGTGGGACGCATTGCGGCATGCGGCGGCGGTAATCGGGACGGTGTTCGGAGATTGCGTTCGACCGCGCCGCTGGACGCGACCCGTCTGGCGGGCGCTGGCACGGCAGGTGGTGACGATCGGCATCGGCCCCTTGGGGTTTGTCGCCGCGTTGGCGGGCTTCGCGGGCATCTCAGTCGTGGTTCAGCTAACGTTCTGGGTGGGGGAAGTCGGGCAAACGCAGGCGCTCGGGCCGCTGTTGGTCACGGTGGTGGCCCGGGAGCTGGCGCCGGCGTTGATCAATCTTGTGGTGATTGTGCGCAGTGGCAGCGCGATGACCACGGAATTGGGGGTGATGGAGCTGAATGGGGAGGTCCGGGCGATGGAAGAGCAAGGGTGCGATCCGTTCTCGCATCTCGTTTTGCCGCGCGTGTTGGGGATGGCCGTGTCCACGTTTTGCCTGACCATCGTATTTATTCTGGTCGCGTTCGTGAGCGGGTATCTTTTTGTGGGATGGATGGGGCAGGGCAGCCGCGATTTATTCTTATACGCCGACACACTTTCTCGAGCGCTCCAGGCCAAAGACATTTTCAACATTCTGGCCAAGAGTATTCTGCCGGCCTTGTACGCCGGCGCCTCCTGCTGCATCGGCGGACTGAGCGTGGGGGGGGCGGTCACAGAAATCCCGCCGGCGACCCAACGGGCGCTGACCCGCTCCGTCGCCGGGCTGTTCGTCATCTCCGCGGTGGCATCGCTTTTAACCTACCTGTAATGATGTACCGAACCGTAACCATTCCCCAATCGCAACCCGCGCGCGCGGCGGCGTCGAGGACCGACTGATGGCCGAGCGTTTTACTTTCAGGCGGGTGAACGAACTCACCGGCGTGTTCGTGCTCGCGGTGGTGGCGGTCTTGTTGGCCGCCCTGGTGTGGACGGGTCGCAGCCAGCGGTGGTTCAAGAGCAGCGTGACGCTCCGGATCGTGTTGCCCGAGGACGGAGCGGCGGGAATTCGACAAGGTTCGGAGGTTTATTTTTTGGGCACGCTGGTCGGGTCGGTCTCCGACGTAATCGTGGCGACGACCGGGCGCATGGAAGCCGAAACGCGGATTCGACGTGACTTTTTCCGGTTCGTCCGGGCGGACTCATCGGCGGTCGTCAAAAAGAAATTTGGACTGGCGGGGGACTCGTTCTTCGAGATCACCCGCGGCGATGGCAAGCCGCTGTCGGAGAAGAACGCCTCCATCATTTGCAACGAGCAGTTTCAAAGCGCGCTGGAATCGGCCGTCGAGGAGATACGGCGCGAAACGCTGCTGCTTTTCAAGAGGGCCAACGCGGCGCTAGATATGTGGACCGCCTTGGGCGCGGGCTTAGGCGAGTCACGCGGGAACATCGATCAACTGGTGGCGCGCCTCAACCGGCTGGCCGCCGGAATCGAGCAAGGCAAAGGCTCCGCCGGCCGGCTCCTCACCGACCCGACGCTGATCGACGACGCGCAAAAATTGCTGGCCCGCGCCAACGCGACGATGGGCGAGGCGCAAATGGTGGTGACCAACCTCGGCGCCACGGTCCACCAGATACAGAATGGCGCCGCGCGCCTGCCGGAAATCACCGACGCGGTCGCCAACGAGGCCCGTGACTTGCCCGGGCTAGTCCAGCAAACGCAGACAACCCTGCGGGAGATCGAACGGCTGGCCGAGGCGATGCAACGGCACTGGCTGCTTCGTAAGTTGGTGAACCCGACCAATCCTCCGCCGCGCCGGGCGTCCTCCACGGCCGTCGAGCCAATCCAAGGTCGCGCGAAACGGTGAGGCGGCCAAATTGATGGGGACATTTCCTCGCTCGCGCCTGGCGACAAAGCCAACTCTCTCGCCAGCCATTGTCTCCTCTCCTGCCACCCAAGCAGCAGCCGCCCACCGTGGGGCGTATCCCCCGTAGCTGTCCCGCTATGACTGCCGTAGGTTAGGTAAGCGATCAAAACCAAAAAAGCAGTTAACGAAACAATAAGCAGTATGAAATTAAACTTTATCTCCTCCCTAACTCTACTAGGAACGGCCACCGTGCTGTTAACGACCAGCGCGTCCTTGCGCGCCTCTGACACGGATGACCGCATCGTGTCCTCCGCCAAGAAATCCTACGTCTTCAAGACTTACCTGAAGAACGATTCCATTAAAGCCGAGTCCGTGAACGGCGCCGTCACCTTGACCGGCACCGTCGCCAATTCGTCCCACAAATCCCTTGCTGAAGATACGGTCGAAGGTCTGCCCGGCGTCAAAAGCGTGGACAATCAACTGAAACTGGCGGGCGAAAGCCCCGCGGAACATTCGGATGGCTGGATCGCGTTCAAGGTGAAGACCGCGCTTTTCTTCCACCGTAACGTCAGCGGCAGCGCGACTCAGGTTTCGGTGACGGACGGCGTCGTCCTGCTGCGCGGGGAAGCCTCCAGCGTGGCGCAAAAGGAATTGACCACCGAGTACGCCAAAGACATCGACAACGTCAAAGAGGTCCACAATGAGATGACGATTGTCAAGACTCCGATCAAACCCGACGAAACGGCGGGCGAAAAAATTGATGACGCGTCGATCACCGCCCAGGTCAAATCGGCGCTGTTATTGCACCGTTCGACGAGCGCGCTGAAAACCAAAGTGGAGACCACGGACGGAGTGGTCACCGTGAGCGGCATCGCTAAGAACGCGGCGGAAAAGAGCCTGGTCACCAAATTGGTAACGGACATCAACGGCGTGACGGGTGTCGTCAATAACATGACCATCGCCGTGCCGGTGGCGCAGAACTAAAGCTATCGAGCTGGGACGGTTGGCGCCAGCGGGGCGCCAGCCGACGCCGCTCGTCGAGAAACGAAAGGTCGATTCATGTTGTACACGATTGCGGTAATTTTACTCGTTCTTTGGCTGCTTGGTCTCGTGAGCAGCTACACCATCGGCGGATTCATTCACATTCTACTGGTGGTCGCGGTAGTAATGATTCTAGTTAGCCTCATTTCCGGCCGGAGAAGCGTTTGATTGAAATCCCAGACGTCAATTACGGTTCCGCGAGTTGATCGCCGAGGAGGCCTCGCGCGCGGAATTGGCGCGCTAAAACGGCGCTTCGGTGCGGGAAAAACTCGGTGAGCAGGCGATTGATTTCCGGGAGCCAGTTGTTTTCGACGGAGTAGCGCTCGAAAGGGCCGGTTTTGTACGGCTGGGCGTCGCGGCGATAAGCGCCCCAGCGGGCGGCTTCGGCGGCCAGCGCCGCGCCGACCTGATCGGCGAGAATCTGGAAGCGCGCCGCGGATGGCGCGGGCGCGAGCGGGCCGTCCCGAGACAAGAGTCGCTGCGCGCGAGTGGCGAACATTTTCCGGAACGTGGCATTATCGGATAGCTTCTGGAACAAGCGCGGCGGGCAGGCGTCGTCGTCGAAATCGAGCGTGTTGGCGTCCCGATTTTCGAGGGCGCTTTCGCCGTCCCACACAAGGAACTGAAATCGCCCGCTGGGCGCTCGCGGGCGAATGGCATACCAGTTGGCCGAGCGGTCCCAGTCACGGTTGCCAGCGTAGAAATTCAAGATCAAATAGTCGGCTAGTTCCGGCAAATCAAGGTAGCGGGAGGCGGCCTCGTAACTTCGGTCCTCAGCGACCCCGGCGTTGGCCAAAGACATTAGCGTGTTCCAGGCGTCGTCGTCGCCCGCTTCGGTCTTGGCGCCTTTTCGGACGTCGAATCCGTTGGCGCGGTCGCTCGGGACGGTGGCGAGGAGGTTCGGGCCAGGTTGTTCGCAGAGGTTGTAAACGCCCCAGTAAAGACCGTTGAGGTAGAGGTGGACAAAGCGGCCGCGAGCGGAAGGATGGCCCATGGCCGACATGCTTTGGCGCATCCATTCGTCACGGAGATAGTTTGCCCGCGCGCGTCCTTCTCCCTGGCTCGACAACCATGAGTCGTTGTTGCCGGCGCGAAGGACCAAGGCGTCGAAATCCTGCGCGCCGTCCGGACCGAAGAGCGGGCAGCGGAGGCGATCCGTGCCGTAACGCTTCTTGAAGATAAGGCGAAAGGAGTGTTTCGGCGATTCCGTCGGCTCACGGCTCGTGCCGCCGTGAATG
The DNA here is from genome assembly GCA_964522665.1 of uncultured Verrucomicrobiota bacterium. Classification (GTDB taxonomy): domain Bacteria; phylum Verrucomicrobiota; class Verrucomicrobiia; order Limisphaerales; family CAZFVY01; genus CAZFVY01. The sequence continues at coordinate 20,987 of CAZFVY010000050.1, forward strand.
CGGAGGCCGGCGTCGCATTGAAACGCGAGTCGTCCGTCGGCTTCGAACATTTCCAGTGACGCGCGTCGCTCCCACGCGCCGCCGCGTTCCAAGGGGTGAGAGTAAATCCCGGTCGCGTCAGAAAAAATATCAGCCGGGCGGGCGACGATGGAAAGCGTGGCGATGGACCGGAGTCCCGCGGCAACCGTCGGGGCGGTCGGCGCGATTTCCTCACCGGGCGTCGTCATTCCGTAGTACGCCGGGACCGGTTTTCCATGGAATGCACCCCACGTTTTTGGCAACCCTGCTCCGGTCTGTTTGAGGACGTCCGGCGCAAATAGAAATGTTCTCGTCCCGGCGCCAGCCAGGTTGGTACCCGATTGGTAGGCGGCCGCGCGCACGATGACGCTCGTGGTGATCTCGATGGGCAGGACGTAGCGACGGGCGTCGGACGGCCGTGGATCGTCGCCGTTGGTCGTGTAGTAAATCGTCGAGGCTTCGGCCGAGGCGCCCAGCGTGAGGGTGAACGCGGTTTGACAGTAACCTCCGGGATGATCGAAAATCAATTCACCGGAAGGGACGGGTCGGTTCGCCGCGCGGCCGGTGGGAGCCACCAGCGCGAGGCAGAGCAGCGCTTGGATACCGACCCAGTTGCGTTCGGTCATTGGGTCGAACGCGCGCTGGCCGGCAAGGCGTAGAAACCCGCCTCCCTGGCCACCCGTTGTCCATCGTCGCCGCGAACCCATTCGAGATAGGCCTTGATCTGGTCGGCGTCGGCGGCGGGGCTGCCGTAGCTGTAAACGAAACGCGAGAGGGGATAGAGCTTTCGCGAGATGCTCTCCTCGGTTGGCTCCACGGGGGTGGACGAAAAAACTCGCTTGATGCTTAAGATTTTAACTCCCGGCGCCAAGGCAAACGGGCCGATGCCAATGCCATTGGGGTCGGCGGCGATGTTCTTGAAAATGTCCGGGGCGGAGAGCAAATGAACTGAGCTGGAGAATCCTTTGCCGCTGAGCGCTTCTTCGTTGAACAATTCGCCGCAGACGGAGTTGGTGGCCAGCGCATAGGCCGAAATGGGCTGGTCCTTGCCGCCGTCCAGGGTCTTCCAGTTTTGCGTCTGGCCCTGGAAAACGCCGGCCAGCTCGTCGTAGTTGACGATCGTGACGGGATTGCTGGGGTTGACGTAAACGGCCAACCCGCTGACCGCGACCTTGAGTTCGGCGGGCCGCCGGCCATACGCCGCCTCACAAGCCTGGCGCTCCTTGTAGCGAATGCCGCGCGAGACCAGAATGAGGTCGGCTTGCTTACTCGCCAGCGTGGCGAACGCGGTCGTCGTAACGTCGCCCGTAACGTGGATCGCCGCGCCGGGATGTTTTGCCGTGTAGGCCTCGGCCCATTTCTGACTGAGATCCAGCAGGGTGTCGGAGACCTTGACGGTCAGAGTTTGGCCGGAGGCGGGCGGCGAGGGCAGGATGGCCGCGGTGAGCGCGAGGAGGGCGGCGAGCGTTTTTCTCATGGGACTGGAAGGAGCTATTTTACCAGGCGATAGAATTGGGCGGGGCCGGCGGCAGCGTTGGTGATGGCGAACGGGCTGCCGTTGATCGAGCCGGCCACGTTTGACCAGGGACCGCTGACGGCAGGCGCTTGCTGGAGCGAGTAGCCGCCCGGAGTCCAACTCAGAACAAGGGAACCGTTAGCCCAGGCCGCGGTCAGGGTCGCGTTCCGCGGGTAAGGCGCCGTGATCGCCGCCGCAAGGCCGAACGTAATATCGGGGCTGCCAGGATTGTAATTATGCACCTCGACGGCCAGTACGTTGTCGCCCGCCACAAGGTTGGACGTGACCACGGAACCCGAAACGGAGAATACGTCAGGGCAGGTGGCATCACCGCCGCACGGGTATCCGTCCGCGAGCGTGGAGTTCACAATGGCGGTCGAGGGCATCCGCAGGCGGTAAATTTCCGCGCCGTTGAGATAGAATACGGCGCCATCGTCAATGTAATCCTGCAACTGGAGGACCGCGCCCGCCGGGCTGCCAGTGAAACTGAAGCGCGTGCGAAAATAGTAAGTGGGGTAAGGGTAGCCGTCCGAGGCCAGGGGCAGCTCCGTGCCAAGCCCGGGGATGTTGGAATTGGGGCCGCGGTTGTCCGCCCATAACAGCCCCGGACCGGTAGTTTCCCACGCCGAATCGTTGTAGGTGGCGGCGGTCCAATTGACGCCATCCAGATTATTCGTCGTGTTGATCCAAACGTTGGTGAAATCAAAAAGCACGTTCGTGGTCACGTAGTTGGTCGTCGTGAACAATAGGGTCGGCGAAGTGTAGGTGTTTGTGCCGACGCTCGAGAGCGCGGCGAAGTAGTAATCGGTGGCCGGCGTAAGGTTGGTCAGAAGAACCGAATGGCTGGCCGTGGGCGTGGAATTCGAAGCGGTGAGAAGGCTTAGGCTGGAGTTGGTCCCATATTTCAACTGCGTCGTCGCGGCGCTGGTGGTGGTCCACTTGATAATGGCGGAAGTGTCGTCCGGCAAGACGGAAATATTTGTGAAAAACCCCGGCACGGGCTTGGCATAGATGCCGAAATGCGCGCCGACCGTTCGCTCACGCCCGGAGGCGGGCGACGCGCTATCGCGGTTGAGCGGCTTCGGCGCGCCGGTGGTGTCTTGGATCACCATGCACGAAGAACCGCCGCCGTCCATGTTCGCCCCGTCCGAAGCCCCGGCGAGTTGGAGCCAGGCGGCCGTTTCCCAGTCGTACGCGCCGTCGCTGTAGCCACCCTGACGGCCATCGATGACGAGCAGAAACAGGTAGTGGCGGTCCTGCGAGAGGCCAAACGCGGTGCGGGGTTCCAAATCGTGAAGACCGCCCGTGCCGAGGTAGCTCCGGCCGACGTTCACACCTTGATAGAGGATGGTATAGATGCCGGCAACCGCGGTGTTAATGCCCGCGGTGGAGGCGGGCGGCCAATTGGTTGCGATAAAGGTGGCGGAGTTGCTGCTCGTAAACATGAACGCCGAGCTTTCATCCGCGCTGGATTGAGGCGAAACGAGCGTGCCGGCGCTGATGAACAAGCCGGCGATATTGAAACTTGTGCCTTCGGGCAAGAGATAGTCCGGCGAATCGGTCGAGTGAAACTGATAAAACTGGTTGGCGTTCACGGCCACTTGCAGGCCGTGGAGCTTGAGGAAGTTGGTGGTGGTGTAGCCGGCGGATTCCGTGTAATCGGCGACGTAGGAGGAATAACGGGGTGACGTAAAAAACGTGACGTCCGGATCGGTCAGGTCCACCCGCAGGCAATACACGGCCTGTAGCTCCGAAAACCCGCCGTTGCCGGGGGTGTTCTTACCGGCCGCGTAATCCACCCCCTTAAAAATTGGCGTCCACGGGTTCAAGACAGTCGAGGCGGGGAGGTTCGCCGCGGCGAATAAGGCGACCGCGAGGGCGAGCCAGAACGCGCGCCAGGTGACCGGTCGGGAGCTACCTCGACGCCGGCGGGATTCGTGTGCCACCGCCGGGAAATTCAAGTTATTTAGCGCTGTACTGATAATCATAGCCATTAATAGGGTCTTGGGTGTAGGCGGCATTATATCCGTCAAAATAGATTGGAGTAAAGCTCACGTGGCCATCGACAAAACCAACGACGCTTTTGGCGTCGGAGTAGAACGGCGCGTTCTGTCGGCCCGTCCGGCTTTCGTGCCACGAAAGCGGCGCGTGCGCGGTCCATTCCATCACGAGCAGGGTTCGTTCGGGGCGCTTCACGGCGGCCAACGGCAGGCCGCTGATATTCGGCATGCCCGGCAGGGTCACGCCGTTGAACACGTAGCTGGAGTAGTCAAAGTGAGGGTTCCGGTGAAACGGGGTTGGACTGGAATAACCGCGATCCTCCGGGCACGCGAACAAAGTGTCCTGGGCCGACGATTCGCCGCGCAGTCCGGCGTAGGATTTGACCATCTCTTTATACCACCACCAGATGTCGCGATGGTCGCTCGGGTCGCCGGCCGGGAGGGATTGGCGATGATCGTTGGCGTAGTCGAGAATCGCGCGGCTTACGCGCGCGAGGTTGCCGGCGCAGGTGGTCCGCCGGGAATTCGCGCGCATCCGGGAAAATTGCGTCACGAGGAGCGTCCCGAGCACGCTCAGGCAGGCCACGAGAACGAGCAGGTCGGTGAGCGTAAAAGCTCGGAGCCGGTGGTTCTTCACGGCGTGGCGGACCCGGATTGCCTGGCGTTCATGGACGCCAAATCATCGAGGTTGGTCGCGGTGATAACCGCGAAATTCTGATTGAACCACGCCGCGCGGGTTTTGGGTTTGACGGTGGCGGGAGGCTGGTCGCGGCGGCTCACGACGGCGGCGCGTAGCAGGCCGTGTTCAAAAAGAGGGCCGAAGTCGATGCGGTCCGGCCAGGAGCCGGAGCAGAAAGCCACGACGGCGGGTTTGATCTCGCCCAATTGGCGTTGCTCCGCGGTGGTCAACGCCGGCGGACCGATAAAGGAGACGATGACGTCCGCCTCGCTCGCATGGTGGATCCATCTTTGGAAATCCTCCGGCGGCGCTTCGATCAGGCGGAGCGGGTCCACCTGCACCGTCTGGATGGCGCCAATCGCGGAGCCGGCCTGCCGCAATTCTTTCTGGAAGCTTTGCATTTGGAGTTCCGTCGCCGGGTTTGGAAACGCGGTGGTGTCGCGGGCGATGACCATGATCTGGCCGCCCGGTTTCAGATTGGACAACGCGAGTTGGGCCATCATCGCGCCGGCGGCGCGGTGCGGTTCCGGGTTGATTCCGGGGGCGAATCCACCGCGCTGGGTGACGGCCAGGGCCGCGGCCGCGCTCAAGATGACAACCACTGAAGCGGCTTGAATAAATTTGTTGTCCCGCATCAAAACACTCCTCGCGGCTTGGAAAAGATCACGGGATTGACGCCGGTGGCCAATTCGGCGCTCACGTTCTCGCGAAGCTCCGGGGTCGAGATTTTGCGGGCGCTGCCATCCAACATGCCGAGGACGCCCTTGAGCGCGTGCTGGGTCTTGTCCCAAGCGGCGTCAATCGAGCTGCCCATGTAGGTGTTCCAGGTGGCGTCCAGGCCGCCCCCGCCGCCGGTGAGGTTCTGGTCGCCCAAAAGCGCGATGATGGTGGGGTTCAGGCCGGAGGAATTCGTGCCGATGCCGACGAAGTAACTGACGTGCAGGTCGCCCCGCAGCGAGGTCCAATTCGTGGCGGGCGGGTTCATCAGCTTTTTCATATCAGTCGGGCAGGTCAACAGTTTCACGTTGACCAATTGCGCGGAAGCCACCCGGAAATTATCGGTCCAGTCCGGCGAATTCTGGCTGCCGCCGACGCTCTTGTCCACCTGCCACGGATATTTGTCGCCCTGGTCGCCGGCCCAGAGGCGGAGGCCGAGGTCGATCTGCTTCAGATTATTGACGCAGGCGATGTCCTTGGCTTTGGCTTTGGCTTTGGCGAGGGCGGGCAGGAGCAATGAGGCGAGGATGGCGATGATCGCGATGACCACCAACAGTTCGATCAACGTGAAAGCGCGCCGATCAGTTTTAGTTTTCATGAGCATTATCTATTCGCAGCACGCGTAACGCGGGCAAATCGAACCACGCGTCGCCGGCTCGCGCGCGCAGTTCACAAATCAGTTCCACTTTCGCCATCGGCTGCTCGACTTCAAAATCAGCGGCCAATTCCCGCCAGGAGGAGTCTCCCGTGAGCGACGCCGTCTCCCGCGGATTGCCGCCCACCCGCAGGCGGGCGCCGGGATGGGCGGCGAACGGCAGCGGTTCAACGCCGGCCACCCGCACCCGATCCGCGAACCGATACCGCCCACGCGGGAGCAAAACCGTCGTCTTCCACGCGGCGAGAGATTCCGAACGCGTCGAGATGTGCAGGGTCGGCCGTCCGTCCAAGTCGGCCTGATCGATCGTTCCACCCGCCGGACGGTCGGCGGTTTCCCAACCCTCCGGGCGCCCGCCGTCCGCGGCGAATTCGAGGGGCCGCAGGGCGGGCCGGTTCAATTGGGCGAGGAGGCTCGATTTCCGGTTCGCGATCCGTTCCTTGACGAGGGCGGCGGCCGCGCAGACTTTGGCAAATTCGTCCTTGGTGATGGCCGGGCGGAGTTCCGCGACCAACTCGTCCACGCGGCCCGTGAGCCTTTCGACGTTGAACTGGTTGGTCAGCAGGCTACCGAAAGTCGCCGCGTAACGTTGACTGCCTCCGGGCGTGTTCATGACGGCGCGAGCGACGAGACCGGCCCAGTTCGGCTGCCACGGAAGTTCCGCCGTGCCGAGCAATTGGTCCATGCCGTGCGGAAAGAAGACAATCTTGCCGCTGTCGAGGTCATGATAGACGCGAAAATTATTCCGGTTCAGCGAGTAGCCATCGCGATGTCCGAGCATGACTTCCGCGGCCATGAAGCCGAGAAATCGTTTGGTGTCGAGGGTGGCTTCCAGGGCCTGCCAGCGTCGGGCGGGATCGGGTTCTTGCGCGGCGGCGGATAACCTTTTCAACGCCGACTGACCGGGGTCGAACGGCGCTGAGACGGAGTTGCGCGAGAGCTTCTCGTCAACGTCGTGTCCGACGCCCGGTTCGTAGAGTTCACCGCCGACGTGTTCGAAATGACGCGCCAGAAAATCTTCGGTGAAACCTTCCTTGAGCACGTAGAGCCGGGGCGGGCCGTCGTTCAACGCCACGAGCGCGCGAGTGACTCGCGGCGCCGGCATTCCCGCCGATTGAAAGAACTCGCCGCCCAATTTTTCGTTAAGGTAGCTGGGGTCCTCCACGGAATTGTTGAGGTGAATTCGCCGGAGGCCGCGAAATTTCCGGCCGGCTTGAAAGCGGCTGAAGTCGAGCGTCAGCCCGGGCTTGTCGTCGAGCGGACGGAAGCTGCCGGTCGCGCCCTTGAGATGGACGGCGACCTGGGAGTAAACCGCGGACCCGTCCGACACCGTGGCCGCGACGAACTGGCGCGGGTTCTCGCGGAGGCTTGCCATCGCGGCGGGGGCCAATTCGATTCGCAGGCGGGGAATGCTTCCGGCGCGGAAGAGGTCTTCGCCTGGTTGCGGCCGCTCGGCATCGCCGGCGGCGGGCGTTTTCCAGGAAAGGGTCGCGCTCGCCAGAATGACGAGACCAAGCCGAGCGCCACGATGGAATGACGCCGTCATTGCCTGGCCGAGTTGGGGTTGGGCTTGACGAGGACGAGGGCGTTAGGCGCGGGCCGCTCCTGTCCTTCGCTGGGGCTGTTCTTGACGGAGCCGAAGGCCCAGAGAGTGGCGGAGCCGCCGCCGTCCAGGTTGATGGCTTGCTCGCAGCCTAGCTCGAGCATGTATTTGGCCAGTTGGGTGAAGGTCATGCCGAGGGAGACGTCGAGTTGCCGGCCATCCACTTCGACGAGGAAGAAGTAGCGCTGGTTCCAGCCCATCGCGGTGCGCGGTTGCGGTAAATGCACCCAGCCTTTCCAACTCATCGCCTGGCCGTCCCGCACCAGCGCCGGACCGCCGCCAATGGCGACATCCACGCCGGAAAGATTCGGAACGCTTTCCGTCGAGATCCGCAGCGTGTCGCCTGGTTTGACGTGCGGGACGTGGGCGAGCAGGTCCGGGGAGATGGACAAAACCGCCGTTTGTGAGTCGAGCGGCGAGTTATCGGCGGGATTAACGCGGCGGACGCGAGCCGTATAAATCCGGCCAGCGCGCAGGGGTAGCCAGTCATTCCCCGGGCTTTGTTCGAGGACATATTCAAGCCCGCCTTCCGTGAGGGTGGTCGGGCCGAGTACGGCCGTGTACAAGACCGCGGTACCGTTGGTCCGCTGGACGTTCAACCCGAACGGGGTGGTCTGTCCGCCGGGCCAGAGTACCCGGAAACGCGAAAGAATATTGGTCATTTGCGGCGTGCCGTCCGGGGCGATCCAGAAACAGGTATGGCCGCTCGGATGGGTCAAAATCTCCCCGTCGCGGATCTGCAGATCGCGTGGCCGCCCCGGATAATCCTTGGCCTTTTCGTAAAAGTCACCGTTGATCGCGGCGAGCGGCGAGCCGAGGCGCGCGGGCAACATTTTCATCTGATCGGAAACCGCGCTCATACCGAGGAATCGTCCGTTGCCCAAGCTGGTCGTGAACCGGAGGTCCTGGCGCTTACGGTCGATCTTCACGATGTGGATGGACCAGGGCACGCTGGCGACGACGTCATTGGTGTAGGAGACGCCGCTCTCGGGCTCGCCTTCTCCGCCGGGCGCGGCGGTGGTTCCCAGCGCCAGCAGGAAAGCCAGGAAAGCGGCGTTCGCCAGCGGGCCAGCGATCCGGCGCCAGGGGCGGCTGCTAATTGCCATTTTGCCTGCCTCTTTCCGGCGGCGCCGCCGTGCTTGGGGACGTCAGCCTCTTCGCGCCGGCGTTCGCGTTTTTTTGGACGACGAGCAGCGAGTTGGCGATCTTCCGTTCATAGCCGTCGCACGGGCTATTGCGCACCTTGCCCTCGAACCAAAGGCTGGAGGAACCGCCACCGTCGAGATTCAGCGCCTCGGCGCAGCCCAGCTTAATCAGGTAATCGGACAGTTCGTTCAGCGTCATGCCAACCGAAAGGTCCCTCTGCCGGCCATCCACCTGGACCAGGAAAAACGCCTGCTCATTCCAGCCGATCGCCGTTCGCGGATGCCGCTCCAACATCGAGCTGAATTCGTAAGCGTCGTCGGGGGCCGACTTGATTTTTTGCGACCGTCCCTCGCGCACCAATACGGGTCCGCCGTTGATCGCCGTCCGGGCGGTGAGCAAAGCCGGCAGGGACCGGGTGGAAATGCGGACCGTCGCGCCCGGGGTTACGCGTTGAAATTCCTGCATGAGGGCGGGGCCGATGGAGAGAACCAGCGAAGTCGGCGACAAGGGGGCGTTTCCGCCGGCGTGGACGCCACGCACGACCGCTAGATAATCGCGCTCCATGCGGAGCGGGAGCCGCGGGCCGCCGGGCTGCGTTTCGAGGATCAGCTCGAGTCCGCCGGCGGTGCGCGTGGAGGGACCGACGGCGGCGGTGTAGAGTTCGATCGCGTCATCCGCGCGCGGGCCGTTCAAGCCGAACGGCGTCTTGCGGCCGTCGGGCCAGGTGATTTCAAAACGGGAAACGACGGTTGCGGCGTGGGGCTGGCCCGCATAATCGATCCACAGGCTGGCCGCGCCGGACGGGGAGCTCGTGACCTCGCCGTCAATGATCTGGAGGCCGCGCGGGTAGCCGGAATAGGGATTGGGCCGGCCGTAGTCGCGCAGATAAAAACCGCCATTGATCGCGGCCACCGGTTCGGTTCGCTCCGTTCGCGCGGCGGCGACTTGGGCGCTGAGCGTCTCCAGCCCGAGCGCGCCGCCGTGGGCGTGCCGGGACTGGATTTCATAGCGGGCGTTACCGCGCGGGACTTTCACAAGTTGAATCGACCAAGGGACTTTAGCGACCACGGCGTTGGTGTAAGAAATATTTGGCGGAGATTCCGCCCGGGCAGGCAAGCTCTTGGTGACGGTGGCGGCGCCGACGACCAAGACCGAGAGCGTGGCGAAAAATCTTCGTTTCGATTTCACAGTTCTTTAGAATTCACGGCTAATCGTAGTTCTCGAATCTGGCTTGGAATCGAGCGCTAAAGAACCGATGCTGGTATCATAGCAGTTATTATACCATTCTCAACGACCGACATCAACCCGCGAAACGGGGCCGGAATGGCCGCCTCCCGCTGGCGGAGGTATTATGGCGCGAGCGCCGTAGCCACGAAATGATTGTGCGAAAGATTTTACATAACGGGTTGATGGTAGGGTGGATGGGATGGATGGGACTGATGGGACTGATGGGACTGATGGGACTGATGGGACTGATGGGACTG
>CAZFVY010000050.1:30904-49531 GCA_964522665.1 uncultured Verrucomicrobiota bacterium
GATGGGACTGATGGGACTGATGGGACTGATGGGACTGATGGGACTGATGGGACTGGTCGGGGGCGGATGCAGGGCGCTGCCGCAAAAGGTCGAGCCGGGGTTGCGCGGGGAGATACTCGCGCAGATGGACGCGGCGGTGCAGAACGCGATCGGGGAGCGGCTGTGCCCTGGCGGGACGCTGTGGGTCGAACACGCGGGCGCGAGCTATCACCGGGCCTATGGCTCGCGGGCGCTCTCGCCGGTGGTCGAACCGATGACGGAGGACACGATCTTTGACGCGGCGTCGCTCACCAAAGTCATCGCCACCGCGCCGGCCGTCATGCTTTTGGTGGAGCGTGGCCAGGTGAAACTCGACGCGCCAGCGCAGACTTACCTGCCGGAATTCACGGGCGGCGGCAAGGAAGCGGTGACGGTTCGGCAACTGCTGACGCATACCTCGGGTCTTCGTTCGGGCCTCGATAGCCGGGCGGTTTGGGACGGTTCGGCGGCGGCGATTCGACTGATCTGCGATGAGCGGCTCCAAGAGCGCCCCGGCGCGGCCTTCCACTACAGTGACCTCAATTTTATTCTCCTCGGCGAACTGGTTCAACGCCGCGCCGGCAAATCGTTGGTGGATTTTGTCACGCGCGAGATTTTCTCGCCGTTGAAAATGAGAGATACCGGCTACCTCCCGCCGGCTTCCAAGCTGGCCCGGATCGCGCCGACGGAAGTGGTCGATGGCCGGTTGCTGCGGGGAGTCGTGCATGACCCGACCGCGCGGCGGATGGGCGGCGTGGCGGGCAACGCCGGGGTGTTCACTACCGCGGCGGACCTGGCGCGGTTTGCGCGGATGATGCTGAATCTGGGGGAACTGGACGGCGTGCGGCTGTTCAGGCCGGAAACCGTGCGGCTGATGACCTCGGTCCAGACGCCGCCGAGTATCGAGGCGCGACGAGGGCTGGGCTGGGATATTGACTCCGAATACAGCGCCCCGCGCGGGGATTTATTCTCCGACGAATCGTACGGCCACACCGGGTGGACGGGCACGTCGATTTGGATTGATCCACCGACCAAGACTTTCGTGATTTTCCTCTCGAACCGCGATCACCCGGACGGGCGGGGGGACGTGACGGAGCTTCGCCATCGGTTGGGGACTTTGGCGGCTGAGGCGGTCATGGCACCGCGGGTTTTGACTCCTGCCCGTTAATCTTGCCCACGCAGGGCGACCCGTATCCTGGCAGCAAAAGAATAACGACGAGCGCTGCTATCAGCGAAAACAATACGATCTGTCGGCGCTCGCATTAAGAATGCGCAAGCCTACTTGTCAAGAAATCTGACACGCCATTTGTCTGCCCCGAGATAGGAGAAGTGGATTTTACCTTTTTTGATTTTGGCGGGAATTCCCAAATCGTCCCGCTTCAACTCCAGTCGGTGAGATGCGCCCCCTTCGTGCCAGACGATTGTTAGCGTCGCGGGGACCGCAACAGGCCCGTTGTACGTAGTCGCGCTTTTTTCCGAAAACTGGTCTTCGGCGAGCGAGGGAACCAAAACGCCCGGCGCTGCCCAAGGTGGAAGTCCCGCGACCGAATCGACGAATATTTCATTGGGGCCTAAGTCAAAGTAAACAAAGTCAATTTTGTTCACGTAAAAACACCCCACACCGCAGAGCATGAAAGCGACGGATGCTAAAAAGGCCTTCATCTAACTTTCCTAAGATCTTAATGTCGTGCCGTGCATTGACGGGCCGCTCAGGCGGCGGTGACCGTCAGGCTCCACGGGGTGGTGTGCAGGCCGCCCCAGCCGGCTGGGTCGTGGTTGGCCGCGAAGATGCGGCGCAGGGTCGCGTCGTACGGCAGCAGGGCAGTCCACAACAAGCCGGGGGACTTCTTCCAGTGTTCGTCCGGGGTCCCGCCGTCGATTCGCCGAAACTCGGCGCCCTCGATCTTTTGGTTCCACATGTAATCGCGATTGGTCGCGATGAAGCGGTCAATGTCTTCGCGCGTGAAAACCAGACCGTGCGCGAACGCATCGACGATGCCCTGAACATCAACCATGTAGTAGCCGCCGTTCGGATGCACCCCGACCCAATGCTTGGGCGCTCCGTTCGGTTTGTAATCCCACGGGCCTGCCGGTTCCCAATAATTCCAGACCAGATACTTTCCGTTTTCGCGGGATTTCAGGCGGGATTTCATCTCGCGAAACCAAAGTTCGGCGCGGTCGCGATAAACGCGTTTGCCGGTGACGTCGAACATCGCCAGGTGCCAGCGCGCGTCGGCATTGGCTTTGTTATTGGGATGGGAAAAACCCTTGAGCGGGTCGCGCCGATGAGCATAGTCATCGGTCCATTTGCCAGTGGCGGCGTCGATCCCGAAAGTGTGGACCACCCAGATTCCGCCTTCCTTGGTTTCCTTCCAGGAGGCGCGCTCGTTCCATTTCTCAAAAGTTTGTTCGGCGAGTTGAAGGTAATGGGCGGCCTTGGCCGCGTGTTTTTCCCGCAGCGCCAGGTCCTTGCGCATCCGGTCGGCCATGAGGACGACCGGGCGCAGGCACATCGCCTCGCCCAGAAAGCTGTCGGCGTTGAAACGGTTCAAATCATCCACGTCCGTTCCCGCCGCTTCCCGCGTCGGCCAGCCGAGGTAGCCGTCGGGTTCCTTCACCGCGCGACTGACCCACGCGTCCGTCCAATCGATCAGCATTTCGACCCACTTCGTGTCCCCGGTGGCCAGGTAGCCGTAATAAAACCCCTCAAGGAAGGGCGAAACCCGCCAGCCCAGATCTTCGCCCAATTCCTTGTCGCAATACCGGTTCCGCGCGTCGCCGATGATGTTCTTCTCCCAACGCTTCAGCCAGTCCGCCGCCTGCGCCGGATCAAGAAAACTCTTCGGGCCGGCGACGGACTCGGCGCCGGTCGCCGAAAACGCGCCGGCCTGAAGCGCCATGACCATGACCGCCGTCTGGGCGGTGAGCTCGGAGAGAAACTGGCGGCGTGACTTAAGGGGAACGCCGCGGTGGGGGAATGATTGTGAAATTGGCATAGCGATACTCGTCCGACACGTCCCCGCGCGGGGATCCAGTGGGCGATGCAGAAGCATCGGTGGGCGCTCGGCGCCTGTCAAGTCAGCCCACGATTCCGCGATTCCGCCCATGGCAAGCGTCGCCAAACTTGGAACCGCTGACGGTTCTAACCAATCCCATGGGGTTCGATCCGACGACGTTGTGGTCGGGAGGGAATTTTTGTCATAACCGGATTCTCATTTAAGACGTCCCGCATATTTACGCTGGCGCGTTCGATAAGCCCCGACTCTCTTGCCAACCTCGAAGCGGGCTGTGGGGGCGAACGGCCCCACAACCCACTCCGGGGTTGAATCGGGAAGGGCCGGATTCCCAAGGTAGCCCGCCGCGCGGGGCAACCTTGGGCTTTAAGGCGGAATCCCTCCAGGATTCTTCCACTAGATCATCCGTTAAAAGCGAAGGAAAAGACCATTCCGCAAACAACGGGCCGACACGATTCGATTGTTCGGTTTTTGATGCGTTTCGCCCGCTTTTCTGCCCGGGATCCCTCAGTCGATTCGGCAACGACTTGCGAAGTCACACTCCCGCGGCATAATCAGCCGGCAAATGGAACTGCGTCATCTGCGATATTTTGTCGGCGTAGCGGAGGCGTTGAATTTCACGAAGGCGGCGACGCGACTGCGTGTGGCGCAACCGGCCTTGAGCCGTCAGGTTTCAGATTTGGAGGAGGAGCTGGGCGTTGACTTGCTGAAGCGGACTTCCCACGGCGTTCGGCTGACCGAGGAGGGAAAACTGTTTTTGGAAGAGGCGCGCGGAGTGCTCAAGCGCGCGGACGAATCCGTAATGAAGGTGCGCGCGCTGGCTCGCGGTGAGTTGGGTGAACTCCAGGTTGGGTTCGTGGCGCCGCTGGATTTGCACATACTGCCGCGCGCGCTGGCGGAATTTCAAAAGACGACTCCGGGCGTCAAGGTAACGCTGCATGATCTGGGCAGCGACGAACTCTGCCAGGAGTTGAGGAACGGAAGATTGCACCTCGCCGTCATGATGCGGCCGAGCGAGGAATCCTCGGCGGGAATAGAATTTGAGGAAATCGGTCGCTACCCGTTCTTCGTCGCGATGGCGCCAGGTCATTCGTTGACGAGGATGAAGGTAATTCCTCTCGAAACGCTGGCAAAGCAGCCTTTGGTTGTCCTCGACCGCGGGAGAAATTCTGAATTCCACCGAATATTGAAACGCGTTTTTGCGCCGCTGCGTCCCAACGTCGCCACGGAGACCGGCAGCCTGAATTCGCTGATCACTGAGGTGGGCGTGGGAAAGTGCGTGGCGGTCGTCAGCCAACTGTTTAGACAAGCGGTCGGAAAGAGGCTTTTGTATCGCAGATTGGTCAACACTGACGTCGTCATGTGCGTCGGCATCGCGCGCGCCAAAAACGGGGACCTGCCTCCGGCCGGAGAAAAGCTTTGCGCGACGATCCGAAAGATCGCGATGGGTTAGAGCGGGTTTGAAAAGCATCCTGCGTGGTCCTGCGACGGCGCGAGGAGGCTGGCTTCGTTGCTTCTCGGTCACAGATTCCTGTCGAACATGCTTCGTCGTCTCGCCTAGCTTTTGAGCGAAGCGGGGTTCCGCCCGAAGGAGATGGCATTAGTTTTGTCGAACATCTGATATTCCCAAAAAGCATCGCCGCGAGAAAAAGGTGGTATTGGGCGGCGGAGAGTCACGCGGCTAGAGTCGCATCACGGTTGGCACGCGCCAACGAAACAAAACGCTGACAATCAAAACTGAAAGGCAAAGATATGAACACGCAGAAATCCAATCTGGGGCAAATCGAAGGGAACGTCACCAAGGGCAAACCCGGCAAGTCAATCGTCCTCGTTCACGGCGGTTTTGTGGACGGGTCGGGGTGGGCGGGCGTTTACAGAATTCTGAAACGCGAGGGCTACAATGTCCTGGTGGTTCAGAATCCGACCAAATCCCTGGCCGACGACGTGGCGACGACAAAAGCCGCCATTGAGAGCGCGAACAGTGAGGTCGTTCTCGTCGGCCATTCTTACGGCGGAGTGGTGATCACCGAAGCGGGAACCCATCCCAAAGTGTCGAGTCTCGTTTACGTCACGGCGTTTGCTCCCGATCAGGGAGAATCCGTGTCGTCGCTGATCGCGAACCCGCCGCCCGGCGCGCCGGTCCCGCCGATTTTGCCGCCCAAGGACGGTTATCTCTTCCTCGACCGCGCGAAATTCGCGGAGTCTTTCGCCGCGGACGTGGAAGCGGAGGCGGCGTCGTTCATGGCCGATTCCCAGGTCCCTTGGGGAGTCGCGGCGCTTTCGGGAGCGGTCACGGAACCGGCTTGGAAGACGAAGCCGAGCCACTATCTGGTCGCCTCGGAAGACAAGATGATTCCGCCGCCGGCTCAACGAGCGATGGCCGGCCGAGCCAAAGCGCAGGTGACGGAAGTCCCGGGCAGCCACGCGATCTACGTCTCAAAGCCGGCGGAGGTCGCCGAAATCATCCGCCGGGCGGCCGACCCTTCGATTTAATTGAAGCGAGGCAGTATGCCTTCCCCGCTAATTACCGGCGAAGCTCCAAAAGGCTCCGCCGGTGAATTCTTACGGCCTTAGCCCAATTGATCCGGTGGCCTTCGTGAGCGTGGCGCTGGTTCTGGCAGTCGCGGCTATTGTCGCGTGCTACTTGTCGGCGCGACACGCGACGCGAGTCGATCCAATGGTGGCGCTCCGGTATGAATGATCTGGAATCCGGCGATGGCCGGTTAGGGAAGAATCCTGACTTCCCCGCCGCGGCCGTCTTGGCGCTTTTGCCGCGGGTGAACCCGAAGGTGTCGCGTTTCGCCAGGCGGGCCGACTTGGGCCATTCGCACTCCAGCCCGGCGTAACTTTAGCGAACGCTAGGCTGAAGGCGGCGCAACCCGACAGGGCCCGTTGGCGATAGACGATCTGGTTGGCCGTCGCTTAGCGTTAGCTTTGCGAACTGTCAAAAGTAAGAACTGACACCTTCCCGAACTGTCAAAAGTGAGGACTGACACTTGCGTGCTTGCGTGACACTTGCGCCGGGGAGGCGCAGTGGACATTTCGAGCGAATTTGGAGGAAATTGGGGGAGCAGGTGTTGTGTTTCGGTCCGTAAGCGGCCGGGACCGACAAGGTGTTGATTACAAGTTAATCGAACGCACCGAGAATTGGGGC
The DNA here is from genome assembly GCA_964522665.1 of uncultured Verrucomicrobiota bacterium. Classification (GTDB taxonomy): domain Bacteria; phylum Verrucomicrobiota; class Verrucomicrobiia; order Limisphaerales; family CAZFVY01; genus CAZFVY01. Next base: position 37,091 of record CAZFVY010000050.1, read on the forward strand.
GCGGCTGACGCATGCGCTGGAAAGGATGCGTAGCGGCGCTTCAGAAGGGCGATTCCGTCTGGTTGGCGCAGGAAAGCGCTTCGGCGATTCCGAATGGAAGACCAGTCTGGGTAGGCGCGGGAAAGCGTCAGGGCGCTCCGCGGTCGCCCAAAGCGGTGTCGTGCTTCGCGTGCCACCGCACTCCAAGGTCGAGCCTGGCGAGGAAGTGGCCGGAGGAGAATTCGAGGCTTGGGAGAGGCGGTACAGGCTACGGCGGGGAGGTGGCGGCTTCCCGGCTTTCGTCGAGACCAGAATCATCCGCCGCCCGCCTGTCTGAGTTTCTTTTGAAAGGGAAACGAAATTGCCCGCGGCGGGAAATACGGACGGGCGGCATTTAGGTAGAGTGCGTCCATGTTCGGAATCGAACAGAGAGATAAGGGCCGGTTTGAAAACCTCAGGCGGGGGTCTGATGAATCCTTTGGCGGCGGGCTGCGTTGGCTCAGCCGTCGCGGACGGTCGCCAAGATGTGGCGAGTTCGGCGGCTTGTCAGCGGTCGAAACCTTTCGCTGGTCGCTGGCCCTTAGGTTTCAAAAAGGCGTAAAGTCCGGTCGGCGGATGGGGCAGGGCGCCGGGTTGACGCCCGCGGACGTTGTGATCCCAGACGCGGCTGGAAACGGATTGTCTGGATGGGGTGAGGATTCAGCCGTGCCTTCTGGACTTGGGCCGGTCGGGCTTTTTCCCGGCTCTGAAGCACCGGTCTATTTTCAGTCGGTCTCTTCGAGACGAGAGCCGATCACCGCCGGTGAGTCGTGGGTCGCGCCGACTTGGTGGGTCGCAGCGCCGAGCGAAGACGGGCCATCGCGCCGACTTGCCGTGGCGCTGCTCCGAGCGGAGACGAGAGCAGACGATGAGTGGTTATCGGCAACCGGCCGCGTTCGTGGAACGGTCGGGGTTTCAGATGTTGGGCGGGCTTCGGAAGCGGGCACAAGTTCGAGTTGTGGGCGTTCCTGGTGTCGTTTTGGACGAGCGGATGGTCCGGCACCGCTCGAGCACGCGTGTAATGGGGCACAAAAATGTCGATACCCGCATCGACATTTCTTTGTTGCAACACCCGCGCGAGCGTGCCGCCGCGGCGCAGAGGCCCTTATCCCACGGGACGCGACCGCGCTCGGCCCGTTCGATCCGCCAACGACGCGAAGGTGCGACCGTCGGGAAGCGGGTGGGCGGGAAATGGTTTGCCCGGGTGGGGGTTTTGTGCGATTGGTGGGCGATCTCATATACCAGATGAATTGTCCCGTTGCTCGACCCGTTGTACATCCAAACCAAGGCAGATTTTGGGCGTTTCGTGGCTCCCGGTGGCGCGGGAGTTTGTTTTTTCTGGCGCTGCCGCTGATGGGGGGCAGTTGTTGGGCCGACACGAACGCCTTCTCGACCAGCGTGGACATTGGAAATCCGTCGCCGGCGTCCGTGGTCAGCGTAACCGGCTCCAACTACCTGGTAAGCGCGGCCGGCGACATCGGTGGCACCACCGACCAATTCCACTTCCAGTATGAGGCTCAAAATGGGGATTTTGATATTTCGGTCCAGTTGCAGGGGCTGACGTGGGCCGATCCTTGGGCGAAGGCTGGGCTGATGGCGCGGGAGACGCTGGATCCGTCGGCGCGATTCACGGCGACGCTCGCGACTCCAACGATGAACGGCGTTTTCTTCCTTTGGCGTTCCGGTGTGGGGACGACCGCGATCCGCGCGGGCAGCGCCCCGTCGAATTATCCGAACACCTGGTTACGGTTGCAGCGGAGCGGGAATCTCTTTACGAGCTACGGAAGTTTTGATGGTCAGACGTGGACGGCCTTAGGCTCGTCGTCCATCCTGATGGCGACAAACCTTTTTCTCGGACTCGCCACGAGCAGCCACGCGACGAACCTCGCCGCGACCGCGCAGTTTATCAATCCGTCCGACACGCCAACGAACGCGGTCGTTGGCCAGGTGGATAGTCCTTACGAGGCACCGGGGCCCTCGAGCCGCAAGACGTGCATCGCCATCACGGAAATCATGTACAAGCCCGCGCCGCGGGCCGATGGACGGAACCTTGAGTTTGTCGAGTTATATAATTCCAACCCCTGGTTTTACGATCTCAGCGGTCATCGATTGGCGTGCGCGGACATGAATTACACCTTTCCCGCGGGGACGATCATTCCGGGAGGCGCGTACCTGGCGGTGGCGGCAAAGCCGGCGGATTTGCAGGCGGTTTACGGCATCACGAATGTGCTCGGCCCGTACACCGGCAGCCTCAAGAAAAGCGAGACTTTGGAGTTGATCAATGAGTGGGGGGCGGTCCTCCTCTCGATTCCCTATACCAACGTCCAACCGTGGCCGGTGGCGGCGGACGGGTCGGGTCATTCGCTGATGCTGGCCAATCCCACATACGGCGAGGCAGATCCGCGCGCTTGGGCGATTAGTGACGCGGTGGGCGGCTCTCCCGGAGAAATGGAGGCGTTCCATCCCAGCCCGCTCCGTAACGTGGTCATCAATGAATTCCTGGCGCACTCCGAAGACGCGGCGGTCCCCCAGTTCATCGAGCTGTATAATCACGCTGGTCAGCCGGTGGACCTGTCGGGTTGCGTGCTGACGGACGATTTAGCGACGAACAAATTTGTCGTGCCCGCGGGCGTGACGGCGGGACCGGGTGGTTTCGTTTCGTTTGACCAAACGCAGCTCGGATTCACGCTCAACGGGGCGGGGGGCATACTCTATCTGATCAAGCCGGACGGGAGTCGAATCCTCGACGCGGTTCCGTTCGAGGGGCAGGCGGATGGCGTGTCGTTCGGTCGTTGGCCGGACGGGGCGAGTGAGTTTTATTCGCTGGCCGCCCGCACGCCCGGCACGGGCAACGGGGCGATCCGGTCGGGAAACGTCGTGATTAATGAGTTGATGTACGACCCGATCAGCGGGAACGACGACGACCAATACATCGAACTTTACAATCAAGGAACCAACGCCGTGAACCTGGGTAATTGGCGTTTCATCTCGGGCGTCAGTTTCACAATTCCGCCCGGGGCCGCTCTGGCGCCCAACGGCTATCTGGTCGTCGCGCGCAACGCGACGAACTTGTTCGCGAGGTATCCCAACCTCAACAGTGGGAATACGGTGGGCGACTATAGCGGGAAGCTCTCGCACAACGGCGACCGAGTGGCGCTGGCCAGCCCGCACACGTTGAACGGCGCGACGATTTACGTGGTGGAGGACGAAGTGACGTACGGGACGGGAGGGCGTTGGGGGCAATGGTCGGCGGGCGGCGGGAGCAGTCTAGAGTTGACCGATCCGCGGGGCAATCACCGGCTGGCGGCGAATTGGGCGGACAGTGACGAGAGCCAGAAATCCAGTTGGATAAACATTGAAAACACGGGCGTCCTGGATAACGGCCAGAACTACGACTCGACCATCGACTACGCCCAAATCGGGCTTCTGGACGTCGGCGAATGCCTTGTGGACAATATCGAGGTCTTATCGAGCGCGAGCACGGTCAACAACGTGACCAACCCCGATTTTGAAGCGGGCCTGCTCAATTGGCGGCTGCAAGGATGCCACGTCCGCTCGAGCCTCGAAGCGTCGGGTTATCAAAGCGGCCACTCGCTGCACGTCCGCTGCAGCGATCGGCTGTGGACCGGCGTCAATTCGTGTGAAATCTCGTTGAAGCCCAACTCAATGGCCGCCGGACAAACCGCGACGCTGCGGTTCAAAGCGCGTTGGCTGCATGGCTGGCCCGAGGCGCTGTTGCGTCTGAACGGCAACTGGCTCGAAGCGACCGGCGCGCTGCCCGTGCCAACGAATCTCGGAACGCCGGGGGCGCCCAACAGCCGGTCGGTGCCCAACGCCGGACCCGCCATTTATGCCGTCACGCACACGCCCACGCTGCCGGCCGCCGGTCAGGCCACGGTCGTGACCGCGCGCGTGCATGACCCTGATGGCGTGACGAGCTTGACGCTGAATTATCGCCTCGATCCCGGCACGGTTTATACGTCCGTCCCGATGCGGGATGACGGGACTGGTGGGGACGCGATCGCGGGCGACGGCATCTATAGCGCGACCATTCCCGGGCAATTCGCGAACCGGATCGTGGCCTTTTACGTTTCGGCCGCGGACGGCTTGGCGGCGACCACGCGCTTTCCGGCGTTGATCGATGACAACGCTCCGGTGCGCGATTGCCTGGTGATGTTTGGCGACGGCAATCCGGGTGGCAGCTTTGGCGTGTATCACCTCTGGATCACGCAGAGTAACGCGACGCGCTGGGCGGGGCTGTCGGATCTGAGCAACGAGTCTCACGATTGCACCATGGTCAATGGCCGGCGGGTTATCTACAACTCGCAGGCGCGCTGGAGCGGAAGCCCGTATCACCAGTCGTTTGACACGCCGGCCGGGAGCCTCTGCCATTATAAGTGGACCTTTCCCGACGACGACAAATTCCTGGGAGCGACGTCGTTCAACAAGATTCATCAACCGGGAAATGGGCCGGGAGACGACGCAAGCTTGCAGCGGGAGCAGACGGCGCAGACGTTTATGCGCGCTTTGGGAGTGCCGTGGCTGAACCGTCGGTACGTGGCGGTGTACGTGAATGGGAACCGGCGCGGGCTCTTGATGGAGGACGCGCAGACGCCGGATGGAGACGTCGTGAAAGAGAATTTTCCGAACGACCCGGATGGCTATCTTTACAAGATGCAGCCTTGGTTTGAGTTCGCCCCTTATCCCAATGGCGCCTCGCTCCCGTTCAACAACTACGGCTGGTGTACGCTCCTGCCGTATTACACGACGGGCGGCGTGAAAAAAGCGGCGCGCTACCGCTACAACTTTCTGACGCGTCGAACGCCCGACTCGGCGAGTAATTTTACGAACGTTTATTCGCTCATCGACGCGGCCAACTCGTGGACGACGCCGAACTATGTCGCCAATGTGCAAGCGTTCGCCAACATGGAGAATTTCATGCGCGTATTCGCGGCGAACCATGCGGCCGGGAACTGGGACTCTTTCGGCACGCAAAACGGGCAAAACCTCTATGGTTATTATGGGACGCAGGGGACCAAGTACTCGCTCATCATGTGGGACTACAACATTGTTCTGGGCAATAGCGGTTCCTGGACCCCGGGACAAAATCTGTTCACCTCGAGCGACAACACGGTAGCGCAATTCTACACGACGCCGGCGTTCCGACGGATGTATCTGCGGGCTTTGCTGGAGTTGGTCAACGGGCCGATGAACGTGACGAACGTTGGGCCTTTAGTGGACGCGAAGTACGGCGCGTTTGTGGCCAACGGCCTAAGCCCGGAGAATACGAGCGCGATGAAGAGTTGGATCGCCTCCGCGCGCAGCAGCATCGCCTCCCAAATCGCGGTCGAAACCACCGCTCCTTTCGCGGTCAGTTCGACGGTGGTCAGCAATAACCTCGCGGTGGTCACGGGCACCGCGCCGGCGGGCGTCAAAACCGTTTGGTTTAACGGCGTGGAGTACCCGGTGACATGGTTGACGTCATCCTCGTGGCGGGCCTCAGTTCCGCTCCAAGCGGGAACGAACCAATTTAACGTGGTCGGTGTGGGCATCAACGGCCAGGCGATCGCCGGGGCCGTCGCCACGATTTCCCCGTTTTACGCGGGGACCAATGCTTCCCCGGTGGGTCAGATCGTCATCAACGAGATCATGGCGCAGCCGGCGTTGACGGGCGCGGAGTATGTCGAGCTGTTCAACAACTCGACCAATCTGGCGTTTGACTTGTCGGGCTGGCAGTTCCACGGATTGGGCTACACGTTTCCGGCCGGGTCGCTCATCGGGGCGAACGGCTACCTGGTATTGGCCGCGAACCGGTCGGCGTTTGCCGCGGCCTACGGCGCGACGAATTTAGTGTTTGATACGTTTGGCGGGACCTTGCAGGCGAACGGCGAGACCCTTTCTTTGATCGAGCCGGGGACTAACGCGGCCAGCGCTCAGGTGGTGGCCAAGGTGCGGTACGATTTGGCCGCGCCGTGGCCGGTCGGCGCGGCCGGGTCCGGCAGTTCCTTGCAGTTGGTGGATCCGCGACAAGATAATTGGCGGGCGGGAAATTGGGCCGTGCTGACGAACGCCGTGACGGCCACGCCCCAATGGCAATACGTGACGCTTACCGGTTCGGCGACGAAATCGACCTTGTTAATTGGCATGACGACGTCGGGCAGTGTTTATTTGGACGACATGAAGCTGGTGGCGGGCAGCATCGCCGAGGCGGGACCCAACCTGCTGACCAACGGTGATTTCGAGACTCCGTTGAGCGGACCGTGGACCGTTTCTCCGAACATGTCCGGTTCGGTCATCAGCACGGACGTTATGCATACCGGCCAATCAAGCTTGCATGTGATCGCGTCGAGCGGCGGTCCGACGATCGGGAGCGCGATCTGGCAGAACACGGCGACCTTGGTCACGAACGGGACGTACACCTTGAGCTACTGGTACTTACCCAGCACGGATGGCTCGTCGCTCCTCATCCGGCTCTCCGGCAGTTCGCCGGGGAGCGGGACGGTTTACAGTTTGCAGAGTTATCAACCGGGCGGTCAGCTCTCGCTAGTCACGCCCGGCGGCGCGAACTCGGTTCACGCCAGCCTGCCGCCGTTCCCTCCACTTTGGATCAACGAGCTTGAGCCGGAGAATCTGACGGGCATCACCAACGCCGCCGGCGTCCGGTCGCCCTGGATCGAACTCTACAATCCCAGCGCGAACGTGGTCGATTTGGAAGGATTGTATCTCGCCAATGATTACGCCAATCTGACCGCTTGGGCCTTCCCGGCCGGCGTGAGTATTAAGCCAGGGGAGTTCAAAACGATTTTTGCGGATGGGTTAACCAATCTTTCCACGGCCGGCGAGCTTCATACGGGGTTCGTCCTGACGCCCGGGGGCGGGGCGGTGGCGCTCAGCCGGCTCTATAATGGAGCGTCGCAGACGCTTGATTACGTCAGCTATCCGCAGCTCGGCCCCGATCACTCGTACGGGTCATTTCCCGACGGCCAGAGTTTTGACCGCCAGGATTTCTATTACTCGACGCCCGGCGGGACGAACAACGGGACGAGCGCGCCGCTGACGGTCGCGATCAACGAATGGATGGCCGCCAACAGCAAGACCATCATCAACCCGCTCACCCACGCCACCGACGACTGGTTCGAGTTGTACAACTACGGCAGCAACACGGTGAATCTCGCGGGGTATTACCTTGGCCACTCGCTGACCAATCTGTTCGAGTTTCAAATTCCCAGCGGTTATACGATTCCTGCCCACGGATTCTTGCTCGTCTGGGCGGACAAACAGAGCGCGAGCGGCGCGCCGGACCTGCATGCCAACTTTCACTTGAGCAAGAGCGGGACGAGCATCGTGATTTCCGGCCCGGACGGGCGAATTGTGGATTACGTCGCGTTTGGCGCGCAGGCAAGCGATGTCAGCATGGGCCGCTTTCCCGACGGTGGCGCCAGCGTTTTCACGCTTTCCGCGCCGACCCCAGGCGCGGCCAACGTGGCGCCGGCGGCCGCCCTGGTGATTTCGCCACTCGCTGATTGGTCGGTTTACGCGGGTCAGACGATCCGTTTTACGGCGCTGGCCACCGACCCGGATGCGCCGCCGCAGACTCCCACCTACAGCCTCGCCGCGGGCGCGCCGACCAACGCGGTCATCGATCCGGCGACGGGCATATTCGCGTGGACGCCGCTGCCCTCGCAGGCGCCGGGGACCAATTCAATCACCGTGCGCGCCACGGGCGATGGCGCCAACCCGTTGAGCGGCAGCCGGAGTTTCACCGTTACGGTTCTTACGCCGCCCGGCTTGCAGGCGGTGGGCTTGACGAGCCAGACGTTGACCCTGAGGTGGAACGCCGCGCCGGGCAAAATCTATCGACTCCAATATAAGGACGACTTGAGCGCTCCGGCTTGGAACGCGCGCGGAACCGACCAGGTTGGCGTCGCCGGGCCGCTCTCGCTGGACGTTGAGCTCTCCGCCTCGCCGCAACGATTCTATCGCATTCTAGTCGTGGAATGATCGGTGGAAATTTGGGTAATCTGGGGATTCAAGCGATTCGCTGCGGCGCTATTGGCGCTTGGGCGGTCGCGATTCTCGATGAACGAACTATCGGCGCCGCCAACCAGGCCGACCCAACGCCCGTTCCGCCGCGCTTGACGCCGAACCGTGGGGTTTGTACGGTTGGGTAATGGCCTTATCTTTGTCGGAAGTTTCCCAGTCGGCGCGGTGGGCGCTTTAGGATTTCTCGTCGTGGGAGCGATTCGTTTTCTCAGGAATTTTGTCGCCCGCCCGGTAACGACCGGCGCGGTGGTCCCGAGTTCGAACGCGTTGGCCGAGTTGATCACGGACGCCGCGGACGTTCAGAACGCGAAGGTGGTGATCGAATTTGGCACGGGGACGGGCGTTTTCACGGAAAAGATTGTCCGAAAACTTCCACGGCAAGCGCAGTTTTTCGCGATTGAGATAAACCCGGACTTTGCCCGGCTGACTCGGGAGCGGTGCCCGACGGTGACGGTGCATGAGGACTCCGCGGTCAACGCGGTGCGCTATTTGAAAAGCGTCGGACACGCCCAATGCGATAGCATCGTCTGCGGTCTGCCGTGGGCGTCGTTCCCGGAAGACCTTCAGGACGATTTGCTCCACACCGTTCGTCAAGTACTTAAGCCCGGCGGAGCGCTCGCGACCTTCGCCTACCTGCAGGGGGTGCTGCTGCCCGCTGGGCAGCGCTTCCGAGAGAAACTCAAGGCGAACTTCGGCTCGGTGAGCACCACCCGCACGGTTTGGATGAATCTGCCGCCGGCGTTTGTATATCGGGCGGTGCGATAACGGATGGCCCGGAGAAAGGCGGGCTTCAGGGGAATCTGGCGACGCGCGGCGTCTCGAAAGACTTGGATTCGGACGCAGGTTTGCCAGCGTTGGGGGGTCGGTGGAGCGATCGGGCGGATTGACTTTGCGACGAATCATGGGTAGAGAGAAACCATGTTAAAAGCTCGACTTTGGATGGTGGCTTTATCGTTCGTCGGCGTCTTGATGGCTGAAGGTGGCGAGTTTCCCGATAGCTGGACGTGGGACCGTAGCCCGGAGGCTCGCGCGGCGCACGCCGTGCTCGAGTCCAAGCCGATGCCCCCGCTCTATCTGTCGGAGTGGCTAAACGGCGTCGTCAAACCGGAGGACATGAAGGGGAAAGTTGTCGTCGTGGATTTCTACGCGACATGGTGTGGCCCGTGCATGGCGGCGATTCCACACAACAACGAGTTGATGAGCAAGTATAAGGACAAAGGGCTGGTCCTCTTTGGCGTCTGTACGTCCGACAGCGGGCAACTAAAAATGGACCAAACGGTAAGGAGTCGGGGCATTGAATACCCTTCGGCGCGTGATCCGTTTCTTAAGTCGGAGCGCGCGTGGGGGGTTCATTACTATCCCACCTACGCGATCGTTGACCGCAAGGGAATCGTCCGTGTTGTCGGGCTGAGGCCTGACTATGTCGAGCCGGTGATCAAAAAACTTCTCGCCGAGGCGCCCCGCTAGAAGGCAGGTAGCGAACTCTCTGATCGCCCGGGAGGGCCAACAAGTGGCTGGCTCACTCGGTAACTAACTGATCACGCTGAGCAGTTCGTTCATTTTGGCCGAACTTTGCGTGGTGATCGTGTTCAGTTGGTCGTCGGTGATGTTGTAGCGGCTCTTGACGCGCTGAAAGAAGGTCGTGTTCCATTCTTCTTCCTTGGCGTCAAGGTGGGAGCTGACGAAATAGACGGCGTCGGGGCGTTGTTTGCTGTCGGCGACGTGCTGGTCGCGGAGCGCGATGCCGAGTTCTTCCGGCAATTCCCACTCGCTGCAGGCGATGGCGGCCAATTCGGCGTGGTCCCAGCCGAAGGTCTCGGTCTCAAGGGTATGAAGTTCCTTGCCATTCTTGACGGCTTCTTGCAGGACTGGCGCATAGTCCTTCTCCCGTCCCGTCACCAGCAGTGGCACGCAAATGTCCTGCAAAAACCCGGCCGCGAAGCTGAGGCTTCCTTGCGCAGGAGCCACGGTATCGGCGATGCTCTTGGCGAGGACGGCGCGCTTGGCCGACGTTTTCCAGAACAACTGGAGATTCAAGGCGGGCGGAACTCGCTGGGGCAGGGCGGATTTCGCGCCGAGCATCATGACGATGCGTTCCAGCGGTGAGCGGCCCATCATCATAACGGCGTGATCGAGGGAATTGATCTTGGTGCGGGGCGCGTAAGCGGCTGAGTTCACCGTTTTCATGACTTTCGAGGTCAAGTCCGGGTCCATGGCCATGACTTCGGTGATCTGCTGCGGCGAGGAATCGGGATCGCGCAGGCGTCGCAGGGTCTCGAAGACGGTCTTGCGGAAGCGGGGCAACTCGTAGTTGCCAAGGATTTTTTTAAGGCGTTCCTTCGGATCGGCTTTGAAAAACGAAAACATGATGATTATTCCCCTCGGGTCCCCATTTGAGTTGAGATGATCGTTAGCAAACCGCCGAAGCCGATGTACCCGATTACGACTTCCGTGTTCACCAACAATTGAGCCAACGTGGATTTAGGCAGCACGTCGCCCAGCGCCATGCAACAGAATAGCATAACGCTAAAATACCAGGGCGCATACCCCCGCCCAAGATCCTGCGGATAGTAAACCTGCTCACCGAGCGCCTGGAAGATGAAGCCAAACGCGACGATGATGACCGCGCAACACCCGGACCAGCGGATCGTGCTCCGGCCGCAATCCGACGAGAACGACCAGACATGAAAGAGCAGCTTATGTGTCTTGCTCTGCTGCTTGAATTCGTGGAGAAAGTTTTCGTCCACGATATGCCGGCGAACGAGGTAGGCGCCGGCGAAATCGACGTCGCGGATGTCCGCGTCGATCCAGTGCGCCGTCGCGTAATTCTTGGCGCCCCGGAGTTGGACGCTGCGCAGGTCAGTCTCGGCGAACGTGGAGTGATTCAGGTTGGTCTGGCGCAAATCGACCTCGACGAGGAGTGATTTGGAGAAATCCGCGTGGGTCAGGTCGGCCCCGAGAAAGCGGGCCTTGCTCAGGTCGGAATTGCGGAAATCAGCGCGCACGGCTTTGGCTCCGACAAAGGTCGAACCCGTCAAGGTGGCCATGCTGACGTTGGCGTGGCTCAGGTCGCATTGGCCAAAGCCGGCGTTCTTCGCGGAACACTCGGTCAGGTTGGCGCCCTGAAAAGTCGCGGCCAAAAACTCACCCCCATCCAATTTGGCCTGAAAGAAAGTGGCTTTGTCGAATTTCGCGTGGGCGCAAATCGCGTCGCGCAGGTCGCAGCGGCTCAGTTCTGCGCCCGAAAAATCAAAGCCTGAAAGGTCGAGCTTGGAAAGGTTCTGTCCCAGAAAATTCAAATCCTTGAGGTCCATGAGCGACGGGTCTGCCGGCTCGCCCGACTCCTGCGCCTTGCGTAAGGCCGCGATGATCTGCGCGACGTCACGCTCGGGAGCAGCAAATTCTCCCGTTGGCTGATTCTGATCCATCGACATAAAATATTACCCAGAGGGATTTCGGACCTCGAGCCGCCGACCGCGAACGGTAGCGCCCGCCATATCCGCCGTCCCGGTGGCGCGATTGCTCGCTGCCTGAATAGCCGAGCGTGACTCGCTAAGTCAAATAGAATCGCGCCGCGGAAATTGCCGTGCTTTGGGCAAAATATTGCGACGCCGCGTGGCGTTTACCCTCGGCCCGTGACTTGCGCGGAGCGGGCTTCTCCGACTAGCGAGGAGGGCTGTAATTGGCGCGAATCGACCGCAGCTGTTCCGGGCTTTTCAAGGCGAGCTCGATGTCCGCCTTTTCCTTTAAGAGTGGCCAGAGTGGTTGGGCGACTTGCGGAATCAAGGGGAAAACCGGGCGCACCAGGGCGTCCCACATCGGGCTGAACTTTTCCATATCGTCGGGCGCGACGACCCCGCGGCACCCGGGTGATGGGCAGGCGCAGGGGAATGGGTCGCGCAGGTTGAGGGTGCCATAATCGTCCGTTAGCTCCGTATGGGCCGGAATATCGCGGACGGCGATTTCAAAATCATAGCCGGCGCTCAGACAATTGGCCTCGCACGAATGGTTGAAGAAGCGGGAATGATCCCAGCAAAGAACCAACATTCCGTGCGCGTCAATGAACGTATACTTGTACAAGATTTCGCGGTATGGTTCGGCCATGCTCGCGACTTGTTGGGGTGTAAACGTCTGATCCAGGTCATCGCGCACCCAGGTGATGGTGCCGCGGCGGATGAGTTTGGTCGCAAAGACTCCGTAGCCAATCACTTCGTTCACCCACCTTACTTCCGTGTCCGGATGTATCATGGGTCGTGATTCAATCGTTGCCCGCGCGGAGAACGCAAGTGAAAAGTGGGTCGTTTCCTCGCGCGTCCGAGCCGCGCCTGCCTTTGCGCGCGGCGCCGCCGTGAGCGGGGGGTGTGTGACGGCTAAGTAACC
>CAZFVY010000051.1:0-49256 GCA_964522665.1 uncultured Verrucomicrobiota bacterium
TGGACGCCGCGGGCAACCTGCTGCGCTTGCGCGAACAAGACCGGGCCCAATGGGACCAGGCCATGATTGCCCGCGGCATGTTCCATTTCGCCCAATCCGCCGCCGGCGATGAAATTAGCGAATACCATCTCCAGGCTGGGATCGCCGCCTGTCATTGCGCGGCGGAAGACTACGACTCCACGGATTGGCGGCAAATCCTGTCGTTGTACGACCGTCTGGTGGGATTTGACGATTCCCCCGTCGTCGCCCTCAACCGCGCGGTCGTCGTGGCGAATTTATACGGACCGCAAGCCGGCCTTGATGCCGTCGCCGCCATCGAGGACCGCGAAAAATTGGATTCCTATTATTTGCTGTACGCCGTGCTGGGTGAATTCGAAGCGCAGTTGAATGATCCCCTGGCCGCCGCCGGCTACTTCCGAAAATCAATGCAACTGGCAGAAATCAAATCGGAGCAGGCGTTTCTGCTCAAGAGGTTTCAGATATACAATAAACACGTTCAACACTCGTCGATCACAATTAAACGGACGCACCGCGGTATCAGCCGACCATCCTCGCACATTCGGCCATCCGATAAACATTCCCTCAACCCACCGTCATAAAGCAGTCTCACAACCACTCGAACCGAACATAGCGATTCTTGATCTCCATCGCCACTCCCTCCAACCCACCGAACATGCGACTCGGTGTCAAACCCATATGTTGTAGGTCAATTAGAGCATCCCGTTGATCCGAACCGCGAATCCGAACCTTTACCACTGTTTCGTCTGGAAAATGGCTCCGGTTACGCTCCACGTATGCATCAAATGCTTCAAATTCCCGATTCATATAGCTAAACCACCCACGCTGTTGCCGAACCCGCGGGTTTAATGTTAAGTCACGTTCAAATACCCGAATTCCGTCAGGACGCATATAATATCCCCGAAGCTTGGCGTCATCCTCTGCTTCAGAGTCGAGGGCACTCTGAATTTTAAGTATCCCGTCCTTAAACTTTTCATTGTCCAGACACCATACCGTCACTGTATTCCGATTCAGGTTCGTCTCATTTTGCCCACCAAAAGCAAAAAACAGTGCTACATACACTGAATTCGTCCAATCCAGGAGCCTTGTGGGAAGACCATAATGCTGCGCCAACGTCTCAAGGTCGAGACTCGCTTCATCGCTTTCGTGATCCGATCGAAACTCCTCGTCGTGAATGTAGCCCGCCATTACACTCTCTCGCCTAAAACCGCACAAAAGCCGAGCACGCAACGATAACAGAGCGTCGGATATAGAACCAACCGCTGTCTGAGGCATTCTCAATCTCCCAAGTTTGCAAACCAACCGCCATCTGGAATCCTCCTGCCCCCGAAACAACATTCCCGATTGGCGCGATTTCTCAAAGAGCAAATCTCTTGCCTGCCGATAACTGTACGCCTCGAGCCCGTCATCAGGTGTCGATACAACAGGTCCTATCATAGCACGCTCATCCGTTTGGGCGCAAGATCTGCTCTGTATGTTGCGCTACCCGAAAAACCTCCTCACTCTCAAATTGATCCCACTCTTCCTTCGTCGCCGGAAGGGGCGGAACAATGTTGCGGACGAATCGAAGGCTACCCAAGTACGACAGCGCAATTAACTTAAAGACACTAGGCAATTCAAGCCGCCTTAGCATCAGCCGAAACGTCGAAGAATCCACACTCACCGGGCACAGTTTTACATCAATAAACCTAAGCTCATCCGACCAGAGTTGTTCCAAAAACTTGATCGCGGTGCGCACTCGACGACAAAAATCCTCCGGCAATACCACTCCTGTGTCATGCATGTGCTTCAACCGGCTTTCGTCGCAATAGCATCGCACCATCATCACTTCGATATAGGCCGGATCCTGCATCGCCTTCCAGTAGGCCGACACTGTATGATCGTACACCCGAAATCTGGACGCACCACCCGGGGTTTGAAATACCTTCAATAGCTCCCCCTTTTCAAATCGCTCGATGCACGATTCAACCGCCTCAGCGGGATAGCCAAGGTTTACCAATGTTCCAGACACTTGGGTGACACTCCGTTCGCCTTTCTTTAAAATAGATAAAAAATGCGGTCCAAGCAAAAGACTCCGAGCCCCAAGGTCGTGCGGGCTACCCAAGAACAGGTTCACGACCGGATGGTTTATCTCACACCAATGACTAAAGCGTCCGGTTAGAAGTCCAGTCATCACGGCATGTCGCCCGATATCCGCAAACGCTTGCGAATTACTCTGCTTGCTCTTTAGATATCGCTGCCTCAACGCCTGATTGCACAGCACTTCAACGTAGATACTACGCTTCAATCTAACGCATGCGCCGCACAGTTCGTCAATCCAATCCGAAACCGCAATCCGCACGTGATTGCGAAAATCCCGAAAGTATTCGACATTCCAGAGTTCCGTACTATTTGGGTTAAGTTGATCTTCGTCTTTCTGTTCATTTTCGATACACTGTTCAATCGCTTCGTAACGACGCTCAAGAAACGTGATTCTATCTACAGGACCCAATCGGATCTGCTCGCCGTCTGGCAACGGCCGATTAGCTTGTAAGATCCGCTCCAACGACTCCGGCCAGAATGGAAGAAAAACCCTCCAGAAGTTAATTCGAGGGTTGTTCTTCTGGAAAGTTTCAAGAAATCTCAGCGCATTCGTCTGGACTTCAAGATCCGATTGATCTAGATTATCGAGGACGAATACCACGTAGCTAAATTCTTCCTTGATGTCGGTCAGGTATTGCAGCGCGGCCTTGCACCAACTTTCTGGAGACAGGTCTTCCCTTTGGCAAAACAGAAAGTATCTATATTCTGCATCCGACATGTCCAACTTCTGCTGCAGACTCTTGCTTTCCGGAACATCGAAGCGCAGACGATCCTTCCAAAAATAATACGAGTGAGCAGTCTCAATGGAAACGTTTTGCTCCTCAAATCCGCGAATAATTCGCTCTTTGGTTTGCCGATAAAACTCGTTGACAAATTCGGTAGGAGTGGAGACGTCACGAAGGTCCAAGTGAATTATAAGCTTTTTCTTATAGTCCCTTGGAGGCTCGGATACTGCCGGGCAATAGCAGCGAAGGTAATAGTCTAGAAACGTGGACTTTCCACATCCGGGCTCACCGATGATGAAGATGTATCTTTTGAAGGTTGGCGACCAAAACATTCGATCCGCCTCTTTTTCAAAGAATTCCTCGTGAAGATTGTGGCCGGGAGTGGCAGCAGGCTTAAAACGTGCGCTTATAACTTCATCCGCCTGCGTACGCTGTGGATCGGTCCGTAATGAGATGTAGAGCGGAGCATCCTCTCGCTTGAAGAATCCCTGAGGTGGCAAAATATCTCTTCGAAAATACCTTTCGAGGAGATTTTCGATACTTTTGACTGAATCCACCTTTGCTTGCGCAATTCCCGCCTTGATCTTTAAATTTCGACTCATCGTGTGATTTGTTTCGTATCGAAAACAGAATGGCTGCTGGGTAGTGTTGAGCGGATACTCGTCAATTCTGGACTAGCCGTTCCCAGTTTCTCGCAACGCATTACGAGGTTTTGAGTGAGGTAACGATAATCGACATCCGACGCGCGGGGGCCGCAGGGTTGCGTATTAAGCCCTTGATGTCTCCGCACTTTCAGTTGGTGTTGCGATCTCTGATCCTTCATGGGTGGACTCAAAGGAGAATGCGTTTCTGTGAAACGATTGTCAAACGCGTTTTATTTCGATTTGTATCGCATTATGAGCGAGATGCGGGTGGGGCAGACGTTCGGCTGACGTCACCGACGTGGGGATCATCGAGTTGAAATGATTGCTTGCGTTCGGAGAGGTTTCGGCGGATCAAGGACACAGTTTTGCCTTGGTCCTCGATTTATAGCCAAGACGGCGCGGCGGCTGGAAAATCAACCCGGCCAAATCGCATTAAATCGGGATTTACCTTGCGGCAGATCGTCATCGCGGTTTGGCGTTGTTGACGGAGGATCGGCGCAGATTGTGTATCCCCGCAGCAATTGCTTGCGCTATCATACGCTTTGTCATTCAGGAATTATTTCTGGACATCTTTTCATTTTGCGTCGGAGCGACTTCGGGTTACATTCCGGTCAATCTGACATGAAGAAATCGTTCCTGATCGCGGCGTTCGCGTCCGTGGCTCTCGCGGTGTCCGCGCAATCCAGCAAGTTTTTCCCGTACCCATACAGCGTGGATGATCTGCCGAATGGCCTGCGGCTGGTCACCGTACCGACGGACAATCCGAAACTGGTCGCCCTTTATCTGGTGGTCCGGACCGGTTCGCGGAATGAGATCGAGCCGGGCAAGAGCGGGTACGCGCACTTGTTCGAGCACATGATGTTTCGCGGGAGCGAACATTTTACACCGGAGCAACGGGACGAAATCCTCAAGCGAGCGGGAGCCTCGGCCAACGCCTACACGGCGGATGACCGGACCGTTTACCATCAGTTGTTTTCCAAAGATGACCTCGACATCGTGATGCAACTGGAGGCCGACCGCTTCCAACGACTCAGCTATTCCCCGGAGGTGTACAAGACGGAAACGCGGGCCGTGTTGGGCGAATACAACAAGAACAGCTCCGATCCGGCGAACAAGCTCGACGAAGTCATGCGCGCCACGGCGTTCCACCGGCACACCTACGAGCACACGACGATGGGATTCATCAAGGACATCGAGGACATGCCGAATCAGTTCGACTACAGCCGGCAGTTTTACCAGCGTTACTACCGCCCGGAATACACGACGATCCTCATGGTGGGCGACGTGAATCGCGAACAGGCGCTTAGTCTGACCAAAAAGTATTTCGGTGATTGGAAACATGGCGACTACACGACGGAGATTCCGGCGGAACCGCCAGCCACCGAGGCGCGTTCGGCTCACGTTGATTGGCCCTCACCCACCCTTCCCTGGGTCGTCGTGGCGTTTCACGGCCCCGCCTATTCCGACGAGCAGAAGGACAAGGCGGCGCTGGACCTCCTGGCGGCCATCGCCTTCGGGGAAACCTCGGACCTTTATCAACGCCTGGTGTTGAAGGAACAGAAGGTGGACACACTGGCGCCTTCGTTCGACGACGCGATCGATCCCCAATTATTCGGAGTGTACGCCCGGGTCAAGGAGCCGAAAGACGTTGACGGCGTGCGCGATCAGGTTCTCGCCACGTTTCGGCGTTACTCGACCGAGTTGGTTTCGCAACAAAAGCTGGATCAAACCCGTTCCCACCTGCGCTACGGAGCGGCCCTGGGCTGGAGCAGTTCGAACGCGATCGCGGAGTTCCTCGCGCCCTACATCGCCCTGCGGCGCACCCCCGATACGATCGAAAAACTTTTCGCGCTCTACAACCAATTGACGGCCGAAGACCTGCGCAACATGGCGGCGCGCTATTTTACGGAGCCGAATCGAATCATTGTCACGCTCGCCACGAAAGCCGGAAACCCGGCGGGAGGAAAATGAACATGCGTCACTCCAGCTTCACCCTGATTGCGGCGCTTCTCATCCCGACGCTGTCCGTCCTGGCCGATGCCCCGGTCCGTAGTCTGATCCAGCCGGTGTGGCAGCCAAGTCGATCGCCGATCGTCTCATTCCGCATCCTCTTCCGCGCCGGGGCGGCCAACGACCCGCAGGAAAAAGAAGGCGTCGCCGCGCTGACCGCCGCGATGCTGGCCAAAGGCGGCAGCCGCGACCGTTCCTACGAACAGATCGTCGAAGCCATGTATCCGATGGCGACCTCCTTCGATTGGCAGGTGGACAAGGAAATGACCGTGTTCGTCGGCGCCACCCATGTCGATAATCTGGACAAATACTACGAGTTGATCCACGACATGCTTTTGAACCCGGGTTTTCGCGAGGATGATTTTGCCCGCTTGAAGTCCGACGCGATCAATTTCCTGAAAGTTTCGCTCCGCGACGGCAACGACGAAGAACTCGGCAAAGAGGAGCTTTATAACCAAATTTATCAGGGGCATCCGTACGGTCACCAGAATCTCGGCCGGGTAAGCAGCCTGGAGCGGCTGACGATCGATGACGTGCGCGGGTTCTATCGGCGCCATTACACCCAGGCCTGTCTGGTCGCGGGCCTGGCGGGCGGTTACCCGGCGTCGTTCCCCGAGAAAATGCTGGCCGACTTTTCGAAATTACCGCGCGGTCGCTTGTCCTTGCCGCGCCTGAAGCGGCCCGACGGACCGCCCGGAACGCGGATCGAGTTGATCGAACGCGAGACCGGTTCGACCGCCTTTTCGCTCGGCTTCCCGATTCAGGTAAAGCGCGGCGACCCAGACTGGGCGGCACTGGAGCTGGCGTCCTCGTACCTCGGCCAACACCGGTCGAGCAACGGCCGCCTCTATCAACGCCTCCGCGAAGCGCGTGGCCTTAATTACGGCGACTACGCCTACATCGAGTATTTTCCCCGCGGCATGTTTCAATTTGAGCCGGACCCGAATCTCGCCCGGCGTCAGCAGATTTTTCAAATCTGGATTCGCCCGGTCGAGCCAAAAAACGCCCTCTTCGCGTTGCGCGGGGCGCTCTTCGAGTTCGACAAACTCACTCGCGAAGGCCTCTCGGAAGAAGCGTTTCAAGCCACACGGCAATTCCTCACGAAGAACGTCAACATCCTGCTGCAAACCCAAGACGCGCGGCTCGGTTACGCCCTCGACAGCCGCTGTTACGGCATCGGCGACTTTGACGCTTACCTCGCGGGTCAACTTGGCAGTCTCACCCGCGAGAGCGTCAACGAGACCATCCGCCGCCGGCTCAAGTCCAATTCGCTCCACATCGTCGCCGTGACCAAAAACGCCGCCAGCCTGCGGGACGCCATCCTCCAAAGCGGGCCGTCGCCGATCACCTATAATTCGCCCAAGCCGAAGGAAATCACCGACGAAGATAAAGTGATCGAAGTCTTTCCGATCCGCGTAAAACCCGACGCCGTCCGCGTGACGCCAGTCGATCAGATATTTCAGTAGAACTCGGCCTCTCGCCGGCTTCTCCTGAGTTGAAAAATCAGCGGCGCTTCATTAACTTGGGGCCATGGCAGAAACGGAAATGCCCGTGGTCCTGCCCGAGACAGGCCACGAGGAACAAACCAAAGCGAGTTTGGAGCCGGGTTACTTGGTGGTCTGTTGGGACGACCCGGTCAACCTCATGGACTATGTCACGCATGTTTTTCAGGTCGTTTTCGGCTGGAACAAAGGCAAGGCGGAATTCCACATGCTTCAAGTCCACAACCTCGGCAAAAGCGTTTTGACGCGCGAAAGCCTCGAAAAAGCTGAACATTACGTGCACCAATTACAGCGGTACAGCCTGCACGCCACCATGGAGCGCGACTAGGTGAAATTCATCGCGCTGGAGGCGGGCCAATATATTTTTCAGACCGGGAAAAGCGAAAAGCAATGGCTCTGTCAGGTCTTGCATCTTTACCCGTTGGTGGGCGTCGCCCCGCAGCGGATCAGCAAAACCGCGACCTCCGCGGAGATTGAGGAAAGTCAGAGAATGCTCAATGAGGCGTTGGCCGAGCAACGCGCGGAGAATCGGCGGTTACTCGAGACCATGCTGAACGAACCGGATCGCTTCCGAGAGAATCAAGATGGATACCGGCTTGCTCTTGAACCGCCGCAAGTCGAATGGCTGCTGCAGATCTTGAACGACATCCGCCTCAATTGCTGGCAAATCCTCGGTTCGCCCGGCGCGCAAGACCGCCGCTACGTTGAGGTCAACGAGCGCACCGCGCCGTACTATTGGGCGATGGAAATGTGCGCCTTTTTTGAGACCGCCCTGCTCGAGCCGCTCTAGGATGTCATCCCGGCAACTCTTCTCCGACCGCGGCCGGGCGCGGGCTATAGACCGTTCGCGGATCACCGCTGTGGTCCTCACTCTGCTTTGCTTCTCCCCGTGGCAGGGACGGGCGGCAACCGGGACGATTCGCGACGTGCTGCACGTTGTGATATTCACCCAGGAAAACCGTTCCTTCGACCACTACTTTGGCTCGTTGCGGGGAGTCCAAGGCTTTGCCGATGGCGATGCGCTCCTGCTCCCCACCGGCCGGACCGATTTCTACCAACCGCAAGGCGGTGGGTTCGTCCTGCCATTTCATTCGAGCGCGCCTTGCGAGGCGGATCTCGATCATTCCTGGGCCGGTACCCACAGCGCGGCGAACCTGGGCAAATGGGATAACTGGGTTCCCGCCAAAGGCGCTTCCACGATGGCTTACTATACCCGGGCCGATCTGCCGTTTTACTACGCGCTGGCGGACGCGTACACGATTTGTGACGCCTATTTCTGTTCCGCCCTCGCTTCCACCAATCCCAATCGTCTCTTTTTGATGACGGGGACGATCGATCCGACGGGAGCGCACGGCGGGCCAATCATCGACAATTCCGAACCCGCCAACGGATTCACCTGGACCACCTATCCCGAACGGCTTCAAGCGGCGGGCGTGAGTTGGAAAGTCTATCAGGAGGCGGACAACTTTGACGACAATCCGCTCGCGTGGTTCGCGCAATACAAGAGCGCCAAGCCGGGCAACCCCCTGTATGACCGGGGCATGGCGACCGTCACGAATCTGATCTCAGCCTTTCAAGCGGACGTCACCCAGGGAAAACTGCCGCGCGTCTCCTGGGTGGTGGCCCCTACGACCTGGTCCGAACACCCTCCGTTTGCCCCCGCCAGCGGCGCCTGGTTGACGAAACAGCTTTTGGACGCGCTGGCTTCCAATCCGGCAATCTACAACTCGACGGTGTTCCTACTCACGTATGATGAAAATGACGGCTTCTTCGATCACGTGCCTTCGCCCGCGCCGACGCCCCGCACGCCGGATGAATTCGTCGGCGGCCTTCCGATCGGTCTCGGCGCGCGCGTGCCGACGCTCGTCATTTCCCCCTGGAGCCGCGGCGGCTATGTCTGCTCCGAGACTTTTGACCACACCTCGATTATTCGTTTTTTGGAAACCTGGACGGGCGTCGTCGAGCCTAACATCAGCGCCTGGCGCCGCTCGCTCTGCGGCGATCTCACTTCCGCCTTCAACTTTGCCGCGCCGGACCCGAGTTATCCAAACCTCTCCACCGCCCCGCCGTTTGATTGTCAATCCGTAACCTCGCCCGCCGCTCCCTCGCCACAGACTTTTCCCGCCCAGGAACCAGGCGTTCGTCCCGCCCGCCCGCTGCCCTATCAACCGAACGCCTGGATGACCCTCGATTGCGCCAATTCGCTGCTCATTTTGACCATGACCAACGCGGGCGCCGCCTCGGTTCACCTCTCGACGCACGCCAATCTGGTTCGGCCGGACGGCCCGTGGCATTACGACCTCGGCCCCGGCAAATCGCAGATCACGCAGTTGAATTTGCTCCCGGCCAACGGCGGCAAATACGATTTCACCTGTTACGGTCCGAACGGCTTTCAGCGCCGCTTCGCCGGAAATATCAGCGCGGCTTGTGGTCAGTTGGAAGTTAGCGCCGCCATCGACGCCTCTGGAGGCGCCGTCGAGCTAAACCTGGAGAATGGCGGCGCCGCCCCGGTCGAATTTACGGTCAGCGACAACTACGGCGCCGGAGCCACCGCGACGGAAACAGTTCCCGCGCGCGGCGCCTCGGCCTTTAGGATTTCGGTCGCGGCCAATCAAAACGCCGCCTATGACGTCGGGGTCACCACCCCGGCCGACGGCTCCTTTCTTCGCGGTTTCGCGGGTCACGTCGAACCTCGCCCGCCCGCGCTGGCGGCCGTTCGGGACGCCGCGACGCTTACCCTCCAGTACCCGAATTGGTCGGGCGCCTACGCGCTCGAAGCGAGCGCCGACTTGACCTCGAATTCCTGGAACGTCGTCACTGTCCCCGCAACCATCTCCGGCGCGACGGCGACCGTTACCCTGCCCTTGCCAACCAACACCGTTTTCTTTCGCTTGCGCCGCTAATCAGCCGCCCGCGACGCCGCTTCGCGCCGCCGGCCCCAATTCGATTCTAGCGCCTCAAGTTCGGACAACCCGGCCCGAACCTCCGCGCGCGGCAAATCCCCCTGCTCCAGCGCCACGTCGCTCCGGCGAAGCAGCCGGCGATAAAAGCCTCCGGCCTCCGCGTATAGCGCCGAATTATCCGGGTGAGATTCGAGCAGCGAAAAAAGAACCGACTCGGCCTGGGCAAAGGCGCCGACGCGTTCGTAATGCCGCCAGAGAGCGGCTTCGATTTGCGGCGGCAAGGCCTTATCGCTCAATCGCGAGACCAATTCGTCCACGCGCGGGACGAACTCCATTAGTTCGAAATCAGCGTCCTGAAGTTGCAGTTCCAACAGCAACTCAAGCGCCTTCAACCCGCACACGCGCGCCTCGTCATCACGACCAGCCGTCCCGCTCAACTGCGCCGCCTGGTCCAGCAACGAAACCAGCGCCAGCGCTTTGAGTCGCAGGAGATGGGTTGGCTCACCTTCGCCAAGCAAGGCCAGTAATTCCGTGACGGAGAGCCGCGCCGCCGCCGCGGGGCCAAGCCTGGTCAATTCCGCGGTGGCCGCGTCGAGCGTCGCCCGCGCCTCAAGGTGCTCGTGGGCGCCCATTTGCTGCCGCAACCGCAGGATGACCTGCGCCATTTCCTCGGCCATGCGAACGATATAATCGCGGCGGATCATCGTGGGAAAAACAAATTCCAACCAGGAACCGTGTTCACGGCCGCCTCAACCAGCGGAGCATTTCGAGAATTCGCGGCGGTTGTCCGGTGCGCAAGATTCCAATGCGAAAGATCTTGCCGGTCATCCACAAGGCCGCGGCGGCGCTCGCCGCCAGCAGGACCATCGTACCGACCAGGTCCACGAGCGGCGGGTCCGAGGTGGCTCGATTCATCATCGTGAACGGGGTGTAGATCGGAATCCACGAGAGCACGCGGGCGACCACTCCATTCGGGTCCTTCGGGATGAACATCATCGTCAAGAGCGGGACCATCATCGTCGTCGTGATCGCCGCCATATAATTCTGCGCGTCCTTCAAAGTATTGCAGACGCTCCCCAGGGACAGAATCAACGCGGCGTAAAGCAGATAGCCCAAGATAAAATAGATCGCAAACATCGGGACCAAGTTCGACGATTTCAACACCACAAACATTTGTCCGGCCATTTGCGACGCGCCGCCGGATTTCCACGCCAGGATGCCGAACAGCGCGGCGATCCAAACCCCGACCATGGTTAAGCCGATCGCGGCGATCCCGCACAGTTTTCCCAGCATCAATTCACCCGGGGTCACTGACGAGAGCAGCACCTCGATTATGCGGTTCGATTTTTCCTCGATCGTATTGCCCAGCAGCATTTGGATGATGGAGAAAATCGCCACCCAAAGCAGATAAACGAAGGCCGATGGCGCCCATTGTCGCATGACATCGACGGTTCCCACCGTCTCCCGACCGGCTTCCTTTTTCGGGTCGAATGACCCGTAGGGCGCATAGGTCTGTTGCACGTCCTTGATGACCGACGCGTCGATGCCGCGGTGGATATATTCACGACGCCGAATCTCGGTGTTGAGAGCCTGCTCGAATTGATCGCGCAGGCGCGTCTCCGCCAGATTCCCTGACCAATACTCGATGCCCTTGCCTTTCGCGCTTGGCGCCGTCGCTTGGCCCGGGCGTACGATCCGTGACTCGAGATCAACGGGGATGAGGAGCGCCGCGGAAAGATTGACCCATTGCCCTTGACGCTCGATTTTCCGCTCACCCCGAAGGAATGGACGCAGGCCTTGGGCGATCGACGTCAAATCGGCGTTGGAGCTTACCCCGCCCGGCAGTTCGACCCGTTGATACATCCGGCGCGGCGACTTGAATGGCGGGGCTTCGGGACGCAGCCGCGCTTTCAATTTAGCCAGGTAAAAGTCTTCCCCGCCCTTGGCCATGAACGCTTCCACCGAGCGGGGATTGGCGTCGCGCCAGACCACGGAAGGTTCGTCAGCCGACTCCGGCTTCGAATGATCGGCATTCCGGCGGGCGTAATCGTTCAACTCCTCCAAGACGTTTTTCTGGTAATCACGCTCCAGCGCCGAAAGCGCGGCCTCGCTCAAATCACCGGACTGATCGACGACCACAAAATACCGCACCGGAGTCCCTTTGCTCTCCAACCAGATCGGAACTTGGATCGACAGAAAGAGCGTCAACGGAAAAATGAGCAACCCGATCCAGAAGCCCTTCGTTTTGGCATTCTCGAAAAACTCCCGCCATGCGACCAGAAAAATGTATCTCATCGGAACTTTGCCTCCTTCGCATCCGAGCCAACCAAGGTCATGAAAACGTCATGCAGGGTGGACTCAGATTGGTTGAAACTTCGCAGCCGAATACCCCGCGTGAAACAAACCTGCAGGATTGTTTGCGGGTCGGCCTCTTCGCGCAATTGCGCTTCCCAATGCGTCGCCCCGTCCGGCGCGACCGCGCCATCGGCGGCCGGCGCCTCGCGGAGCGCGATGACGTCGGCAAGGCCTCGAATGGGCGAAACGTCATCACTGGTTTGGAACACCACCCGCGTTGGGACCAGCCGTTTCGCCTCGGCGACCGTCCCGTCAAAGATTTTTCGGCCTTTCGCGAGCAGCACGATGCGATCACAGAGGCGCTCGGCGTGCTGCATCACGTGGGTCGAGAAGAGCACCGTCCGCCGCCGACGAGCCATATCACGAATAATCTCCTCCATCACCTGTTGATTCACCGGGTCAAGTCCGGAAAATGGCTCATCGAGAATCACCAGTTCCGGGTCGTGCGCGATGGACGCCAGCAATTGCACCTTTTGTCCCATTCCCTTGGAGAGCGCCTCGGTCGGTTTGTCCGCAAAGTCCTTCAGCCCGTAACGTTCAAGTAATTCGTAGGCGCGTTGCCGCGCCGCCTTGCGGCTCATCCCCTTCAACGTCGCGAAATAAGCGACGACCGCCGCGGCCTTCATCTTTTTGTAAAGCCCCTTTTCCTCCGGCAGATAGCCCAGACGTTGTCGAACCTCCAGGGCGGATGGCCGCCCCAGCACCGTGATCGTCCCGCTGGTGGGTCGGAAAATATCCAGGATCATCCGGATCGTGGTGGTCTTGCCGGCGCCATTCGGACCTAAGAACCCGCAGATTGACCCCGGCGCCAGGCTAAAGCTCAAGGCGTCCACCGCTTTGAATTCGCCAAAGAATTTCGTCACCTCGCGGAGGGTCAACATCGGCGTGGTCGATTCCAATTTATTATCGGTCATCATGTTTGTATGCCAGAGCGCTACTTTACAGACAGGACCAAGAGAATCCCCTCACCCGACAATCTCGAAGCTCAATATCGCTTCGCAGGGGGCGGCTAAATTCCTCACGCGCCCGGACGCGCAGCTTGAATGGTTCCCGCGTAAACTCGTTTCGGTCCAATGCAATCGTCACGCCCTTACCTTGCCCGCGAATTGTTACCTTTGGATGACGGCTGCGTCCTTATTTCGTTACTCGTGGCGCTCCGATCGCCCACGAGAAGGCCCAATTTCACTCCGCGAGTTTGGAAACAGCGGCAGCGATGGGGCTCCGCCGCGGACATCGGCGACCGGCCGCCCGATGGTTTATTCGTGACCCACGACGACGTGGGGTATATACGGCTCTTCGAGACTTTTCAGTTCGTCTCCGCTCAACTTGAGCGCCGTCGCCGCCAGAGCATCCTCCAAATGGTGTGGCTTGGACGCGCCGATGATCGGCGCGGTCACGCCCGGCCGATGCAGCAACCACGCCAAAGCGACTCGCGCCGGGGGCACGCCACGCAGCGCCGCCACCGCTTCCACTCGGCGCACGACTTCCGCGTCCGCGTCGGCGGAGCGTCCATAGAGTTGCGTCGCGTAATCATCGGTCTGCGCCCGAACGGTACTCGCCTGCCTGCTCCCCGCCAAGGCGCCGCGGGCGAGCGGGCTCCACGGAATCACTCCGATGCCTTCCGACCGGCAGAGCGGAATCATCTCCCGCTCTTCCTCGCGGTAGAGAAGATTGTAATGGTTTTGCATCGTGACGAAACGAGTCCATCCGTTCCGCTCCGCCACCGCCAACATTTTGGCAAATTGCCACGCCCACATCGAGGAGGCTCCCAGGTACAACGCCTTGCCGGCGCGCACCACATCGTGCAGCGCTTCGAGCGTCTCCTCTATCGGGGTCGCGCGGTCGAAGCGGTGAATCTGGTAGAGGTCCACGTAGTCCGTTCCCAGACGGCGCAAGCTGTCGTCGATGGCGTGGAAGATATGTTTGCGCGAAAGCCCACGCTGATTTGGATCATCCCCCATCGCGTTGAAAACTTTTGTGGTGATGACGACCCGATCCCTCCCAGGCCCAAACGATTTCAAGGCGCGGCCCAGGACCTCTTCGCTCGCCCCGAGCGAGTACATGTCCGCGGTGTCAAAAAAATTGATGCCCGCTTCAATCGCCCGGCGAAAGAAAGGCTGACTCTCGGCCTCGTCGAGCACCCACGGCCGCCACTTCTTGCTGCCATAAGTCATCGTGCCCAGACAAAGCCGGGACACCTTCAAGCCAGTGGTTCCGAGATTGGTGAATTCCATACTGGCTCCCAACCTAAAGCGGTCGCCGGGGCGGTCAAGCCGAGTTTTGCGATTGGCGCCAAACTCGAAGCCCGGTAACAATGACCACCGATGAAGGCGACCACCGCAACAACCGAAGCCCGCCGGCGCTAGGCAACGTCAACTGGGACCAAGGGATTCACCATGCGCGCCAGGCAAGTTCGCGTCCATTGGATTTGGTCCGCGCTCGCGGGCGTGGCGGCCATCGTCGCCGCGGAGGAGATTCCCATCGCGCTGCTTTTCCCCGTCGAGAGCCGGCGCGCGCTGTCCGTGCTCGAATGGGTCCTGACGTTGGTTTTCGTCGCGGATCTGGTGTTTCACCTGCAACTCGCCGGCAAGCTTCATGTGGGCGGCGCGGCGCGCCAATCCGGGCGGTCGAGCCGATACGGCAAAGCGTGGCTGGTCGTGGACGCGCTGGCGGCCATTCCATTCCAGATTCTGCCCGTACCGGCGGTTTTTCGCCTGCTGTTGCTGGCGAAATTGGGCCGGGTTGGCCAGCTGATGCACCGCTGGCGGCAGCATGACGTTCACCGGGCGAATCTCCTGCGTTTGCTCTTCTTCCTCTTCTGGCTCGCGCTGTTGGCGCACTGGATCGCCTGCGGCTGGCTCGCTTTGCGCGGCATCGCCCCCGAATTCGATCCGCTGACCAACTACGTCCGCGCGATTTATTGGTGCGTTACGACGCTCACGACGGTTGGCTATGGCGACATCACGCCCGTCGGCAACGCGCAAATGCTCTTCGCCGTGGCCGTTATGATGCTCGGCGCCGCGGTTTACGGGTACACGATTGCGAACGTGGCCAGTATTCTGGCCAATATCGACCCCGCCAAAGTACGCTACCAGGAAATGGTTGAGAAGATGACCGCCTTCATGAAGTACCGCAACGTGCCGCCCCATCTGCAACGTCGCATACTCGAGTACAACACTTACCTCTGGGAAAAGCGCCTCGGCTACGATGAATCGACCGCCATCTCCGGCCTGCCTCCAAGCCTCCGCTCAGACGTTTTGCTTTTTCTCAACGGCGACATTATTGAACGCGTGCCGTTATTCCGTGGCGCCAGCGAGGAGTTCGTCCGCGCCATCGCCCTCGAAATGCGGCCGACGATCTTTACCCCCGGTGACTACATTATCCGCGCCGGCGAACAAGGCCATGAGATGTACTTCATCAGCCGCGGCCGGGTGGAAATCGTCTCGCCCGACGGCAAGGCGGTCTATGCGACGTTGACCGACGGCGATTTCTTTGGCGAAATGGCGCTCCTTCATGACCAACCCCGCAGCGCCAGCGCCCGCGCGACCGATTACTGCGATCTCTACCTCCTGGAAAAGGCCACTTTCAATCACGTGCTGGACCGGTTCCCCGAGTTCGCCAGCCACATCGCGGAAGTCGCAGGCAAGCGGCGCCAAGGAAATCAGCCCGCGTCCGAGGCGCCCGAATAGCGCTCGCCCGCGGATCTCGAGGAATTGGGGATAACGCCGAATCGCGGGGGCTACCGCGATAACGGTTGAGCGGAGAACGCCATCACTCGCGCAGCGGGTCTGACCGATCCCTCACCCAGGACAACGCGGGTCACTTCGCCGGGCGCCACGCTGACTCGTTTCGATTCAGCGAAATCGAACCCAATCCCCGCCGTCTTGAGGGGCCGAACGAGCTCAAAATTCCACGGTGGTACGTGATCGAAGGCGAACCTCCCCTGTCGATCGGTAACCGCCGTGAAGTCGTGGGGCGAACAAACGACTCCCCCACGACCACGGTTCGAGCCTGGGTCAACCAACTCGATCACTTGACCGGCGATTGGCTTTCCCGCGACCACCACGGAGCCATCCACCCGTCCCCACGGTTCCAGCCTTAATCGGCCGGTCTTCTCGAAATCCGCGAAAACCACCGAGGCGCAGCCCAACGGATGCACCGCCACGATTCGACTCATGCCAGGGTGAATGGGCAGTAGAAACTCGCCGCCCGCCCCCGCAATGGTGGCAAGACTCCGCGGCTGAACCGTCAATCGGCCCCGCGCCAGGACTGGCGCTTGATCGGCGTCCGAGATCGCCAGCTGCGCGCCGGTCGCGCCGGTTCCGTCGGGCAAAAAGACGGTCCCGCGAAGCCACCGATTCTTCGGCGCCAGACCCACGGGAGTGGCGTCGGCATTGGCCAGCTTGATTGGCGGGACCGGCGGATGCGCGCCAGCCGGCGTCACCGGCACGCTTTGGGAGAGAGTGGACGGATTGGGTCGCAGGATCAATTCCAAGCCGGAGCCTGAATGACTCGACCGCGCCCCGCTCGCGTCGGACCAAACGAGGAATTGAGTCGCGTATCCCGGGCGACTGATGATCAATCGATCGAGCGCCGCGGCGGTGGCGGACTTTGGCCTCGGAACCCAGCAGATTCCGTCGGCGTCCGTCAGAAGCGCGGGCGCGCCAAGCCGCCGCACCCTCGCGCCTCCGAGTGGCCTTCGGCTCGCGCCGTCAACGACGCGCAACTTAACCAACCTGTCCTCCGGCCGGACGACTTGGAGTGGTTGGCTCTCGGGTTGTGGTTGCCGCGCTCCGTCGCTCGAAGCGTCAATCGAAATGCCATCCGCCACAGTTTCCGCGGCTTCGGGGGATTCGGCCTCCGTCAACGTCAGGCAGCCCAACGTGGCGAGCAGAAAAATCGGCCACCCTGCCGAGGCACGACGTTGGTTCGCGTCCGCGATGTTGCGGACGCGCCGCGCGATCTGACTCTGGTCGTTCAGGATTCCGACCACGCCCGCGAGCGGTCCCCGCTGCCATCGCCAGGCGTGCAGCTTTAGGAGTGTCTCACCATAAAGTACCCGTTCCGCAGGATTCGCGACGGAGAGAGCGAGGGTGTCGCAAGCCAGCTCGCGATCCTCCGCCAGGCGTCGAAACGCAAGGGCGACCAGTGGATTGAACCAGTGCGCCACGCGCAGCGCCGTCGTCAGCCAATTCACCGCCATATCGCATCGCCGAATGTGCGCCAATTCGTGCAGGAAAACCTGCCGTAACTCCGCGCGCGTCAGCCTGGCGCTCATACCCTGCGGTAACAGCACGCGCGGCCGCCAGCAGCCGTAGAGAGCGGGGCCTTCGATGCCCTCCAGTTCGATGACTTCCGGCAATCGCCGCAGGCCCAGCGCCCGCGCGCACTCGCGCAGCACGTTCAGCAGGTCCCGGTCATACAGTTCGCACCGCTCCCTAATTCTCGCCGCCAACCGCAGGTTCTGCCCCACGGCGCGCAGCGCCAACCCCACCACCACGACCGCCCACCCAATCGTCGCCCATGGCGCGAGGGAACGAAGCTTCGCGCCAGCCCAGCCAGGGACCGATCGCCGGCCAGTCACGCCATGTGTAACGGCGAAAGCTCCAGGCCGCGACACGCTCGCCTCGGCGCACCCGACGTAGCGCTGATCGCGGTCAGAAGCGGCGCTTGACTTCGTGTCCGCCGCTAGGGCCGACGCCACCGGCGGCGGTAAGTTAAGCCACGAATAGTTGAAGACACTTAGCCCGCTTTCTGGACCCGCCGGAAGCGCGAGGCGCAGCGCCACCAAAAGCCAGAGGCGCCCCCGCCAGCGGGCGTCAAAGCGCCCGCGGAACACTCGCTGGCACGCCAGCGCCAGCAGAATCAACAGCGACGCCTCCCAACTATTCCGTAACGCCCATCCAAACACGTGACGGAGCGTCTCCACGCCTATTTCTCCTTATCTTTCAAAACTTGCCTCAACTTGCGGATGTCCTCATTCGAAAGTTTCGCCGCCTTCGCAAAATGGAGCAACATCGAGGCCGGTTCTCCCCGAAAAACCTTGGCCAAAAAGGATTCGCTCTCACGGCAAACGCACTCTTCACGGCTGATTCTTGGTTCGTAAAGATACCGCTTGCCGTCCCGCTCAGCCGCGAGCGCCTTCTTTTTGACCAACCGATCCAGCAGAGTCCGGATCGTGCGCGAATGCCAACCGCCCGGGCCAGACAAAGCCTGCACGATTTCGCTCGCGGAAACGGGAGAACGTTGCCAAACCAAGTCCATCACCTCCCATTCGGCGCTCGAAATCGTGATCGGTTTCATAGAAAACTGCTACGACTGTAGTTGAAACGTGCCACCAAATTCGCCGCTCGGCAATTCAATTCCACAAAAAACACGGCGGAAGCGGTCAACCAGCCCGCGGAGATTGAGACTCCTGTTTGTTGCGCGGCGTCGGGGGGGAGGAGAAACACTGCAATCGAACCAACGCCGAAAGAGCGCCTTGGCGCGGAGCGAAAGCAGGCTAAACCAGGCTTTGAATAAAGCCTTCGGCCTGCTGCTTCAGGTCGTACAGCTCGGCGCTGAACATCAAGAAGGTTTCCTGATTTACTCCCAACTCCGTCATCATCGCGGCCATCAGCTCTTCTTTTTTCGCCGGGTTGAGCACTTCGATCGTCAGGATGGCGAAGAGATTGGCGAGGCAAATCACTCGGGAACAAGGCGCCTCCGCGATCCACTTCTGCTTTTGAGCCAGATGCTTGAGGGTGTGAATCCGGCAGGAGTCGCGAATCAGAGTCGGCAATTTCCAATGCAGGCAAAGCAAAGTCCCAATTTCGGCGCTGGCGGGGAATCCCAAAGCTTCCTCCGCTTCGCTGAACAGGCAGCCCTGTTGATCGCTATGCTGGAGCAGCGCGCGGTAGTGGTCGGGAAAGAACTTCAAATAAACCAGCTTCCCAATGTCGTGCAACATCGCCGCGGACCAAAGCTGCGACAACGGCAACAAGGGGTCGAATTTGCGGGCGATGCTCTTCGCGCAAATAGCGGCGTAAAACGAATGGTACCAGAAGCGATGAAGGTCTTTTTTATCGCCAATCCTGAGCGCGTTGATGACCGACAACGCCAAGGCGATTCGGGACACCTCGCCCAACCCCAGAAACGCGGTCGCAAAATGCGCGTCCGTGATTTCGCGCCGCAATCCAAAATAGGTTGAGTTGACTATTTTCAGCACCTGGGCCAGGAGCGCCGGGTCACTGTTGATCAACTCGGCGATCGGATCGATATCCGCGTTCGGATCCTGGGTAAGCGTTTGAATCCGCAGGGCAATCGGCGACAGCGGAGGCAAAGAGATCTGGCCATTAAAGAACGTTAACGGGTCGATCGTGATGGGCGGCAGCATAGATTAGCCTGACCGATTAATGGCAATCACCCGAACGGCTGTCGAGATTTTTCTCACTCCGACGCAACTTTTTTTGCCACGAGTCACGCGGGCCGCGACTAAGCCTGGATCACGCAGATTCTCAACTCAAAAAACCGTGAATCAACCGCCGCCGAAGTCCTGGCGCCAATCGCCGTCCGTCAAGAAACTGGGCCTGCCGCGGGTGTGCCAAAGATGGCCCGCGTATTGGGCGAGGGAAGGGAGGATATCCGTAATGAATCAGTGAACGAGAAACGCGGAAGTGGTGGAGCCACTTATGGCTAACCCATTCGGGATGAGCGGCTTTTGTTCATTCCATTTTTTACGAAGCCGGGCCGTGCCTTTGGCGAGGGTTGGTCATTCGCCGCTTGAACGTCCCAATGAACCAGCGCGCGGCTCGCTCCGTGCCGCCGTCCAATGTTTTTCCCAACAACAATATCCAGACTCGTTCAACCGGCTGTTAGGCGTTCCAAAGCGCGATGACCGGCGACCCGGGTAGGTTATGCTCGTAGGCGAGAATGCTTAACGAGGCTGTTCCCAACAAGAAACGTTGGCCTTCACGCGCCGCCAAGCCGATCCAGCGCGCCGCCAATACGCGGCCAAAGTGCCCATGCGTGAAAATCGCGAGATTGCCCTCCTGAGACCGCAGTTTTAAGATGATGCGGTCCGCCCGCGCGCCAATTTGGTCTGGACTCTCGCCACCAGGACAACCATCACGAAAGATGTCCCAATCCGGCCGTGATTGGTGGATTTCCAGCGTCCGTTGCCCCTCGTAATCCCCATAATCCCATTCCGCGAGATCGGGGTCAATTTCGAGCGTCGCGGCCACGCCGGCCAACTCAAAAGTCCGGCGCGCGCGCTCTCGCGGGCTGGAAAGAACCCGGGTAAACTCCATGCCCCGGAGTCGATCCCCGAGTCGTCGCGCGGCCTGCTCGCCGTCAGCGGTAAGCGGAAGATTGGTCCGCCCGGTGTGCTGACCGGATTTTGACCACGCCGTTTCACCGTGCCGTACCAGGAAAACACGCAAATCCATGGCGACATTATAGTTATTCAGTCAAGGATGGCTAGAACGTTGACGCCCAGCCCCAGAGGCTCCTCGTCTTGACGGCTGGGCGATCGGCCCGGGCCGCCATCAATTTCACGCCCGACCATGCGTTGCCTACCGCGCCTTTCCGCTCGGTTGCCGTGAAATCAGTACCATGCGCCGCTAAACGCCAGTCTCCTTAATACCGAATCTCGCGCCAATCATCGACCGTGATTCGATCCGCCCGCTTACCCGCGGCGTGGCCGTCGAAGTAGAGCAGATTCGGCCCCTTGCCGTGGCGGGCAGCCGCCACTCTCCTTCCGCCTTGGGCGTCGGTGGAAGTGTTCAGGATGGTGGGGAGACCTCCGCTTCGGCTGGGGAGGTAGGGAAGATGGTTCGGGCTCCAGACGTCGTTCTCGTCCAACGCCCCACTCGTCGCGACCAGATCGGTGATGATCGGCCGCCAAGAGCCATCCTCGTTATCCGCGAAATAGACGGTGTCGGTGGGGCGCTGGACGCGATTAATCGGGGTAGCCTGCGAGATTTGGATGCCGGTCGTATCGGTCGGGCTGGCAAACTGCCAGCCGTTTACCACGTAACAAATCAACTGCTTTTTGTTGGGGTAACTCGGGCACAGAAAAACCTTGACCCGGGCGTATTCATTCGTGGCGCGTCCCCCCAGGTTCGGCGTATACACCTGCCACCAAAGGGGCGCATCCGCGCGGGCGATATAACCAAGATTGTCATCCGCGTACATCTGCATCGCGATTCCCATCTGCCGCATATTGTTGAGGCATTTGGTCTTCAGCGCCGCCGCCTTCGCCTTGCTGAGCGAGGGCAAAAGCATGGCGGCCAAAATGGCGATGATCGCGATCACCACGAGGAGTTCAATCAGGGTGAAGGCCGGGGAACCGCGGTTGTCCGATCGCGTAGTCATAAGGCATCGCATGATTCTGAAAGAACCTTGGAGAGTCCGACGTCGCCCTGGACCAAGCCCTCCGAGCGCTCAATGACTCGACCGCACGCGGCTATGGATTCGCCATGATTCATCGGTGAGGCGCCAGAGTAACCGCCTCCGCGGGCCATGTCTCGTTAATTTTCGCCGAAGAATGAGCCGCCCGGCGACGGGAAAGCCTATTTCCCGACCGTCCTCACGACATGGGCGCCGCGGCCGTGTAGGCGCTGAAAACACTCAGTTCAACCACGTGCTGGACGTCGAGAAAACCGGCCTGACTCATGGCCGCCATGATCGTGCTTGGCGGGACACAGGCGTCGATCGTTTGCCAGTAGTAGGACATCATCTTAAACGCCGCGGAACTGCCGGTAACCATCCACGATACCGTCGGCAGAATGTCCCGGAAGTAGAGGCGCGATAGGACGAAGGCAAGCCGGGCTTGCGGCCGGGTAATTTCCAAGATGAGCAGCCGACCGCCCGGTCGAAGGACTCGGCGGTACTCATTGAAGGTGCGATTGAGATCGCTCACGTGACGCAACGCGTAGCCCATGGAAAGAAAATCGAAGCTACGATCGGGAAAAGGCAGCGCTTCCGCGTGGCCGAGATGAAACGGTACCGGCACCGATTTTCGCGCCTCGGCCAGCATGTTTTCAATCGGGTCCACTCCGCAGACTTGCCCGGCGCCACCCAGCGCCTCGAAGATGACGCGCGTCACCGCTCCGGTGCCGCAGGCGACATCCAAAGCCTGCATTCCCGGACGGAGTCCAGCGCGCTCGACCGCGCGTTTGCGATAGAATTTGCCCGTCCCAAAAAAGCCAATTCGCCCGATTCGGTCGTAGTATCGCGCTCCGTGGCTGAAGACGTCGCCGACGAACGAGCGTTTGGTCGTTTCGTCGGCGTAGCGATCGGGGATGGCGTCGTGAGGTCTCATCCATTGGGTTTGACGGCGCCGGCGGGACTGGCGTCGCCGGCGCGTTTCAAGGGGCCTCGCTCGATCGCCTCGGCGATGCTGTTCACGGATTCAAGCGTCCGGCGGGCGGCCGCCTGGTCGGCGATTTTCAGGCCAAAATGAACCTCAATGCCCACCACCAACTGAAGGGCGTCCACGGAGTCCAGTCCGAGACTGCCCTTGCCGAAAAGTTTCTGGCCATCCTGAATCTCATCGGCGGTAATTTGCAGCATGAGGTTTTCCACGATCATCAACTTGATCCGATGTTTGAGTTCGTTCTTGTCTTCCATGTTTTATACGATTCCTCCGTCCACTTTCAGCGTCGAGCCGGTGACATAGCCCGCCTCGGGGGACGCTAAAAACCTGACCACCGCGGCGACCTCCGCGGGTGACCCGACCCGGCGCATGGGGATTTTCGCCAGCAACGCTTGGCGCGCGTCGGCGTCGAAGCCAGCCAGGCTTTCGGTTTCAATGTAACCGGGGCAAACGGCATTGACGGTGATGCCGATGCGCGCGATTTCTTTGGCGAGCGATTGAGTCAACGCGACCACGCCCGCCTTGGCGGCCGCGTAATTGGCCTGCCCGGCCGGCGCGACCAGCGCGCTGAGGGAAGCGATGTTTACAATGCGTCCGTGGCGCCGGGAAATCATGGCCGGGAGCACGGCTTGGCAGCCATGAAAAACCGCGTCAAGGTTGGTCGCCAGCACGTCGTGCCACGCCTCCAACGGCATTTGCGCGAGCAAGTGATCGGCGTGCGAGCCCGCGTTGTTCACCAAAACGTCCAGGCGTTGATGCCGCGCGAGGATACGCTCAACTAAATCGCGCCAAGCTTCGGGGCGCTTGACTTCGAGCTCCGCGAGTTCGCAGCGGCCGGGAAACTCGTCCGCCAGGGCCTGGGCGGCGTCACGCCGCGCGCGCACGCCGAGCCAAACAAAATTATCAACGGATTCCGCCAGGAACACGCGCGCGATCGCTTGACCCAACCCACCGTTGGCCCCGGTGACGAGTATGACACGCGGCTTCATGTCGGTTCCGGCCCCAGCATGCTGAAACTGGCGCCGACGGCTTCTTGATAGGCGCCCGGCACGCACACGATCGCGCGCGCCAAGCGCTGCCGCCGGGCCGTCTCCAGTGCGGCAACCACGCTCCAGGCGGCGCCGGCCGCGAACGCCTCGCCTAATCGCGCGGCGTCCGGGAAAGTCACCGGGCCCGGTGGCAACGCCGCCACCACGCGGCGTTCCGCGTCGGCGCGGGCGCTTTTTCCCCCGGGTGGCGTGACCAATTCTGAATCCGTGACCCGTTCCAAAACGGCCCGCGAGTTCGCCTCCCGCTCGCGCGTAAGCAAGACCGCGCCTGCTCCCTCTCCCAGCGTTACCGATTTGCGAAAATGCCGGAGCACGTCGGCAATGATCCAGTCGGCCTCTTCCGCCGCGACGACCACGCAGGCGTCCACGCGGGCTTCGAGAAGCCAGTCCGCCGCCAGCGCCAAGCCATGCAGAAACACCCCCGAGTCGCCGGCCAGCGTGTAGTTGATCGCGGCGGAATCCAAGACGGAGGATAGGTGTCCGGCGGGCGCATTAAAGACGGTCTCGGGGAAGAGCAAGGGACTAGCCGTCTCCGGGTCGCGCAGCGCCTCATCGTAGAAACGTCGGGAATAGCCGACGCCACCGCAAGTCGTGCAGAACACGATGCCCAAACGGCCGTTTGTCTCGCGCCCATTCAATGCCTCAACGCTAGCGCCCATCGCGAAACGGCTAATCGCCGACGCGCGACGAAGACGCGGATGGGCAGCCCAGCTCGGCCGGGAGGCGAGCGGCGGCGCCCGCAGCGCCCGTAGCGAGCTTTCCCGGTCAGAGAATTCGGTTCTTGGCCCAGCCGGGAAGGTCGCGCCGTTCAGCGCCGCGCACAGCGCGGCAACCCCCCAACCGGCGGGCGAGACCGCGCCCAATCCCGAAATGAAAATCTGTTTCACGGCCATTTTCTAAAGACGAGCGTTCCATTCGCCCCACCGAAGCCGAATGAGTTGCTCATAACATGGTTCAGCCGCGCGGCGCCGGCGCGGGTCACCAACGGGAACGCGCAGGCGGGATCAACGGCGGTGGTCGCCAGCATCGGTGGGAGCCATTGGCCTCGCAAAGCCAAAACGCAGATCGCCGCCTCAACGGCCCCGGCGGCCCCGAGCAGATGACCGACGCCGGCCTTCGTGGAACTGACCGGCAGCGTCGCGGCGCGAGGCCCCGCCCAACGGGCGATGGCGATGGCCTCGGCCTGATCGTTGAGCGTCGTTCCGGTGCCGTGCGCGTTCAGGTAGTCGATGTCCGCCGGCGTAAGCCCCGCGCATCGGCAGGCGGCCGTCATGGTCATCACCGCGGCATCGCCATCCGGTTGCGGCTGGGTCGGGTGATGCCGATCGGTGGCCGCGCCGTAGCCCACCAATTCGGCGAGAATCTCCGCCTGTCGGGAGCGGGCGGACTCCAGCGATTCCAGCGAGAGCGCCGCCGCGCCCTCGCCCAGCGCCAACCCGTCGCGATGTCGGTCAAACGGCCGGCACACGGTCGGGGAGAGCGCTTGGAGCGCGTCAAAACCCGCGAAGATCATCTGGGAAACGGCGTCGTAGCCCGCGGCCAACGCGCGGTCCGCGCGACCGGAGCGGACGAGCTCCCAGGCGTGACCGACGGCGTTGGCGCCCGACGCGCAAGCGTTGGTGATTACGTTCATCGGACCGCTGAGTTCGCAGGCCCGGCCGACCAGCGCGACTTGGCGGTACGCCTGATAGCCGATCGCCCGGGTCGGTTGTTGGCGGCGTTTCTCCGGCGTCTGGAATGCTCGGCGATAATACGCTTCGCCAAGGCTCATCCCACCGCCGGTCGTTCCGACGATAAAGCTTGCCCCCAACCCCGCTGGCCACCCCGATTGTTGTTTCGCTTCCTGAACCGCCCAGAGCAGCATCTGACCCGCGCGATCGAGCCGACGAAGCGGTCGGGCTTGGGCCGCAACAACCGGTAAAGACGACGGTAAATCGACCTCACCGGCGACCTTTGCGCGCTGCCGCGACACGTCGAAGAGGGTAACGGGCCTGAAGGCGGCGCGGCCCGTCCGAAATCCTTCCGCGTTGACGACTTTTCCCAAGCCCAACGGCGTCACCATGCCACAGCCGGTGACCACGACACGGCGCCCGCCGCCTTCCACCATGGTAGTTGGAAACCGCATTGAAGCGTGCGCCCAGGTCAATTAGCCGCCAGGCTCGCCAGGCTTGGCGCCGCGCGCCAGTGCTCGGTCAGCGAGGTGGGCGAAACAGTCAACCCTTCGGCGGCGATTGCCGCCAGCACTCGCTCTTCATTCATGATGAAACGGTCGCGCTTGTAGAGCAGGTAATCATCGCGCAGGTTCGGAGGCGTGAGGTTAATGGTGCAGAGGTTGGCGCCCGCCCGCAGACCGCGCTGGTAACCATCGTCGGCGCCCGCCAAATTCAACGCGCTCACGGCCGGAATCACCAATTCGGGGCGCAACAGGCGCAAGGCGGCGACGCAGTTCAACGTGAGCCCTAGCTCGCCCATCGGACTCCGCGCCAGCGGCGTCGCCTCTCCGGGTATGAATGGGCTGACGCTGCAACCGTCGAGCGGCAGTTCTTGCGCCAGCCGCAGGTTTCTCAAAAGACCATCGACGCCTTGACCCGGTAGTCCGGCGATGAATCCGGAACTCACGCGCCAACCCCGCTCGGCAAGCAGCCGGATATGCCGGAGGCGCTCGGCCAACGTGCCAGGGGCTTTGGCCTGCTCGTAATGCGCCGGATCGGCGATTTCGAATTTCATGATGTAAACCGTCGCGCCCTCGGCTTGTAGTTCATCATAAAGAGCTTCCTCCAGCGTGCCAAAACAGACGCTCACGCCGAGCGGCGTCTCGCGCCGCAGCGTCCGCACCAACGGGATCGCGACTTCGCGCACCGCCACTGGGTCCTCGCCCGCCTGAATATTCACGTCCGTCATGCCCGCGGGCCGATGCCCGATCAGCGCCTCGGCAAGCTGGTCGTGCCGCGCTCGGAAACGGTCGAGCGCGCGATTGCTGCGGCGCATACCGCAGTAGGAGCAGTCTTCGCGGCAGTAATTGGAAATCTCCACCACTCCCCGAACGAATACCCGTGAGCCAAATCGCGCGCGGGTGGCCGCTCCCGCCCGCGCATGAAGTTCCGCCTGTTCGGCGCCGCGCGCCACCAGCGCGCCCGCGTCCGGTTGATTCAAGAAACCCATATTGCGGTTCGATTAGACGCCTCGGCAAGCGATCCGTCTATTCGGTGTTTTCCCGGATTGACATTTCCGCGCCTTATGGTTTTTGACGTGCGGCGCTGGGTGGGCATGTCGGGTTCGAATCGGTGGCGACCGGGATAAGTGACTTAGGATCGCTCGGCACAGCGTAAGGTTTGAAACCATCGCCTTATTGCCAAAGGCGACCCGCCTCGTCAATCCGATTGTCAGGCGCCGCCGTGAGGCTTAAGCTCCGAACGTGGACCTCCTCGCCATCATCCCCTGCCGCAACGAAGCGGCCGCGATCGGCCCATTGGTAACGGAGGTGCGCCGCCACGTCCACCGCGTGCTGGTCATGGACGATGCTTCGACCGACGGCTCCGGCGGGCTGGCGCGCGCCGCCGGCGCCGAGGTTCTCGCCTTTCCGACCAACCGCGGCAAAGGCGCGGCGCTAGTCGCCGGACTGCGCGAAGCGCGGGCGCGGGGTTGCGCCTGGGCGCTCCTGCTCGACGGCGACGGGCAGCATGCGCCGGAGGACATTCCCGCTTTTCTCGACGTGATGCGCTCGGATCGGGCGGATCTGGTCGTCGGTAACCGCATGGCCACGCCCGGCGCCATGCCGTTTCCGCGCCGCCTCTTTAACCGGGTAATGAGCGCCACGCTCTCCGCGTTAACCGGGACGAGCTTGCCCGATAGCCAATGCGGATTCCGCCTGTTGCGCCTGGCCGCGTGGGCGCCGGAGATGACCCGTTGCGCGCGCTTTGAAATCGAGTCAGAAATGCTGGTGTCGTTCCTGGCCGACCATCGGCGCGTCGAGTTTATTCCGGTGCGCAGTCTCTACAAATCGGAGCAGAGCAAGATTCACCCGCTGCGCGACACCCTTCGCTGGTTTCGCTGGTTGTTTCGCTCCCGCGGGACATTTGCGCGGGTGCGTCGAGGCGCGAAACGCTCGCCGGACGATTCCCGCGCTCGCGCTGATTGGTTATCGACGCCCTAAGAGGCGTCCGCGACGCCGACGCGCGCGGGCGATTCCGCTTGCGTCTGGCGCTGGCCCAAAATCATGCTCGTCCCGTACGGACACTCACGAGACAACGCATTCTGAGCCAGCCAAGCCGAACGGGCGCCTCGCCGCCTTCCTCGCCCGGGTCGCCGGCTTCGTGCTGATGGCGTCCCTCATGGGTTGGGCGATGAACGCGTCGGCGCGACACTCCCGCCCCGATCAGCCGGCCGGGTTCGCCTGGGGTATCGTCCACGGCGCCTTGATGCCGACGGCGCTGCCGAGCCTGCTGGTTGGCCGCGACGTGGCGATCTACGCCGAGTACAACACGGGCGTCCGTTACAAGCTCGGCTATACGGTGGGTGTGAACGCCTGCGGTTTGCTCTTTTTCGGCCTTTGTTTCTGGCAGCCGAAGCCCAAGAATTCCGTGGCGATCGATTCACCCGCCCGCGCGCGCTAATCGCCGAGCGTGATCAGAGCGTCCAACCACGGTAGATTTCGTAAAGGTCCACTCGCCCGCCCACGAAGTAGTGGGTCGCCGGCAAGTGAAACGTCCGCGACGAATGGACAAATTCGAGCGCCAAAGGCCGTTCCGGAATATTCGGATCGTAAACGTTGAAAGTGATCCCGTCGCTCGACTCCGACGCCCGATAGGCGACCAATGCGTGATTGATCGTCAATTGCGGAAAGCGAACGATGTGGACGACGGCCAGCCTGCCGGACGCCACCGTTGCCAAAAGGCGGTGCGCCTCTCGTTCCTGATGACCCCTCGTGAGGGGGAAAACCAGGCGCCAATTGCCCCGTTGGAGATAGCTCTGCCAATGTCCACCGCATTCCGCCTTGAGCCACGATTCACCGGCTTGGCTGAACGACCGCAAATCGGCGTATCCCGGAATGACGATTGGGCTTTCGACCCGCGACGAATCCAGCTCCCGCGCGCCACGGGACACCACCGCGCGGATCAATCGTCGGGCCGTGGACTCCTCGGGAGGGGTCGCGGACGGATCGAATCGGGCATGCAGGAAGAACTGCTTAACCGATCGCGCCAGGACGAAGCAACGCAGGGTGTAGGCGGGTATTTGATCCTTGCGCGCCGTCGTCTGCCGGCCGGACGCCGCGTCCACCCCGTAACGCCAGACGGTCTCGTTGGCGAACGCGAACGTGTCGCGCGTGAAATCGAACGGCCGCCGGTCGGGCGCCGGCCCGGAAAAGGGCGCCCCTGCCGCGGCTGGCGCGGAAAGGCTTCGCCGTATTGCATTCCCATCCACGGTCTTGCCGCGACACTAAGTCTCAGCTACCAAACAGGCAATGCTTTACGAACGCTGGCGCGAAGTGGCCCGCGAACACGCGACGGACACCGCGCTCCGCGAGCTTGCCACGGAGCGACATTGGACGTTCGCCCAACTGGCTTCGGAAGCGGAGCGGAGCGCCACCTCAACGCCTGACCAATCGGTCGTATTCCCGAAGGGCAACTCGGCGGAATTCATTTTCTCGGTTCTCTGCGCCTGGCGACGCCAGCAGGTCATTTGCCCGCTCGAAGAGGGGCAAACCTCTCCCGACATCCGCCCGCCGCCTGCGTCCGCCTGCCTTTTGAAGACCACCTCCGCCACCTCGGGCGCGGAAAGACAGGTCTTGTTCACCGCGACTCAACTCGCGGCCGACCCAAAGAATATTGCCGCGACCATGGGGCTCCGTACCGACTGGCCGAACCTGGGAGTCATTTCCCTGGCTCATTCGTATGGCTTTTCCAATCTCGTGTTGCCCTTGCTCCTCCATGGCATTCCGCTCACGCTTGCGCCGTAGCCCCTGCCCGAGGTGATCCGGCGGGCGGCGGCGACTGAGCCGTCGATCACGCTCGCGGCTGTCCCCGCGATGTGGAAGGTCTGGCATGAGGCGGACGCCATCCCCAGCAACGTCAAACTGGCCGTTTCCGCCGGCGCGCCGCTCCCGCTCAATCTCGAGCGCGCGGTCTTCGACGGACGAGGTTTGAAGATTCATAATTTCTACGGCTCGACCGAATGCGGCGGGATTGCCTATGACGCCACCGAAACTCCCCGGTCGGAAGAGGCGCTCGCGGGCTCCCCATTACAGAACGTCGAGCTTAGCGTGGGTGAAGCCGGCTGCCTGATCGTGCGCGGTCCGGCGGTCGGTGAAACGTACTGGCCGGAACCCGACGCGACGCTTTCCGACGGCCGTTTTCAGACCAGTGATCTCGTGGAACTTAATGATGACCTGGTTTTTCTGCGCGGCCGCGCGGGCGACTTAATCAATGTGGCGGGGAGAAAACTTTCGCCCGCCACGGTCGAGCAAGCGCTCTTGCAGTGTCCGGGGGTAAGCGCTTGCCTCGTATTTGGCGTTCCCGGTCCTGACGCCGCGCGCGGCGACGTCGTCGCGGCCTGTATTGTGGCTTCACCGCCTCGCACGGGCGATGACCTCAGGCAGTTCTTGCTCGAACGCCTACCGGCTTGGCAAACGCCGCGCGAATGGTGGTTTGTCGATTCACTCACGGAAGGGCAGCGCGGAAAGATTTCGCGTGCGGCGTGGCGGCGGCGCTTTCTTGAGCGCGTTCGCTAACGCGGCGGCGGCAGCGCAAGGCGAACATCCTTTCGCGGTTTCAGTCGGCGGGAAATGCCCCGCACAAGGTGACTTCCGCTTTCATCAGCAGAGTTCCCGAAATAGCGGCTTGCGTCTCCGCCTGCACTAAATTTCCCAATCGCCCGGTGACGCGGGCCTCAAGACTGACCAAGTCGCCCGGCCGGGCGGCGCCGAGAATCTTCACCGCCCGCAACGCCGTAAGCTTCAAACCAAGAAAGGGTGGTACGCGGGGATCGCTTTGCACCACGACCCCGGCCAGCTGCGCGGCCGCCTCGACGAGTAGGACGCCCGGAAAAAGCGGATCACCCGGAAAATGGCCCCGAAGAAACAATTCATCACCCCGCACGCGATATTCGCCCTCGCCCCGCACCCCCGGATCAAGCGCGACGAGGCGATCGACGAAGCGGAATTCTGGACCGTGCGGCAGCGAGGCCAGAGCCAGCTCAAGGTCGTCGCTCACGGCTTGCTACCGCTCCCCGCAGGTTGACTGACTTGATAATCCTTGCCAATGACCGGATTGAACAACGCGGTATCGAGCGCGGCGTTCGTCACGACGTTTGCGAAGTCGTTTCGCAGAGTGGAACCGTCGGCGAAACGAAGTTGCGTGGCGCGGAGCACGTTGTCTCCCCGGCCGACGGTCAGCTGAATCTCGGGCATGAGCTTGCGGGCCGCCGCCGATTTGGGTT
The DNA here is from genome assembly GCA_964522665.1 of uncultured Verrucomicrobiota bacterium. Classification (GTDB taxonomy): domain Bacteria; phylum Verrucomicrobiota; class Verrucomicrobiia; order Limisphaerales; family CAZFVY01; genus CAZFVY01. The sequence goes on from CAZFVY010000051.1 coordinate 31,080, forward strand.
GGAGGGCGAGAGTCCGCAGGTCGTTGGTCTCCGTCAGCGCGCCGATTATGAACGCTCGGTCCAGTTCGGCCCGGCTCCGCGGGAACCCGGCGTCCAGCAAAGCCATCGCGTCCTTCCACGGACCGCCGGCGGCCGAATCGAGTGGGTAACGCTCTACCCGTTTGAGACGGGGATAAATAATCACGACCTCGGTGGGCTGGCGAACCGCGATCGTCTGCGGCGGCGAACCCAATTCCCAGCGAAAGCGGTTCGGCGCCGCGAACCAGATGTGACCGCTTGCTTTAAGTGGCTGAAGGAGCGTGCTGAGAGCCCGCGTTTGGGTGAAATCCGCCTGCCAGGTGACCAGGTTTGTTTGCGACGCGAGCCAGGCGTCGAGCGCCGCGTTGGTATCGGCCACCAGTCTTGAGTGAAACGCCAACGCGCCGAAAATGAGCGCCAAGCCGAGCTTTCTTCGACCGCGCCCCTGCGACCGCCAACTTAAACACGAAACCGCGCGCCGCTCGGAGCGCGGGCGCGCGATCACGGACGCGGCCAGATCGGCACGAAGTGGTACCATTGATCGGGATGTTGGCGGAGGCACGGCGTGAAGGCACGCAGAATCTCCCCGGTAAAGGCCAACCGCTGGGCGCGGTCGCCCAAGGCGGCCCGGTCGTAAGGGATCTCCGGAAGTATCTGAGCGGAATAGCTCCCCTGCCCGCGGACGATGGTGACCGGCAGCACGGCGCAGCCCGAGGCCCGAGCCAATTCCGCCGCGGCCGTCGAAGCCAGGAACGGCCGACCAAAGAACTCCACCCGGGCCGCGCTCTTCTCGGCCGGTCGATCGAGCAGCAACGCCACCACGCCACCGGCCGCCAGTCGGCGAATCACCTCCACAAAGGCGAAGGGATCGTCGCCTACGATCAGAGTATCCACTCCCCAGCGCGCCCGCGCGGCTTGCCGCAACTCCGTCAGGCGCGCGTCCGGCTCGGAATTCGAGAGCGCCAGCAGCCGGTGACCTTTGTCCGTGAGGATTGGCCCCCCCAGCTCCCAATTGCCCAGATGCAAGGTGACGATCAAGACGCCGCGCCCGCGGGCGTGCGCCGCTTCAAACCGGTCCCATCCCGCCAGTTCGCCGAACGACTCCATCACCGAGACCCCACCTTCGAAACGCCACAAGTCGGCGATCTTTCGAGCGAAGTTTAAGATGAGGCGTCGCGCGGCTTTCGTGGCCGCCCCGGCGTCACCGTCGAAAACGGGCAGGAGATTCGCAATGACCACGGCGCGGCGGCGTGGCCGCGCCAGCCAGTAAACTCCCGCTCCCACACGGCAGAAAAGGTCGGTTACGGGATCAGGCAGCCGACGGGCCATGGCTATGCCCCAGCGCCAAGGCAACGCTCCGTAGAGCGAAGAAGGCTTCGCTTTCCATTCGACCAGTCTTCCATCAGCCGACCGCCACCAGACCGGCAGCAGAAAGACCGAAATCAGCATGTTCCAGCCGATACCGACCGCGCAAATCTGGCCGAGACTGGCCATGCCGGAATTACTGGAAATGGCCAGCGAGCCAAAGCCAGTGACCGCCGTCGCCCCGCAGAGCAGCAGCGCGCGCCCCACGGCGCGATGATTCGCCTCGAGATCGCCACCATGCCGCCGAAGCCCCAGTTGAGTGAAGATGCTGTAGTCAACGCCGGCCCCAAGCATAAGGGGAAGCGCCATGAGGTTCAGCAGGTTCCAGGACCAACCGGCCAGCCGCATCACCGCGAGCAGACCAAGGCCGCTCGCGGCGAGCACGGCGAGGCTCAGCAGTATTTCCGTCGCGCGGCGGAACGCGAGCCAGAGCGAAAGCAAAATGAGCGCGAACATCGGCGCGACGACGAGCCACAGCCGCGCCTGGACCGCGCGCATGAGTGAGTCCCCGAGTAACTCCCAGCCCGACACGAACAGACCTTGAGTTTCCAACTGGCCTGCCCACGACGCGACGCTTTCGGTGTTCACGGGCGCGGTTCCGTTGATAAAGACGTAGCCGGCCGCGAGCCAGCCACTCGAGGTTCGCGCGGCCATCCGCGCCAGCAGCCACCGGCTCATGTCATTGGTTGGCCAAAACACCTTCGATGGCGCCAGAGTCAGCGCGGCGCTCCAGGCGTCGAGCACGCGCCCCGCAAGCAGAACGGCGTTCGTGTTGAACCCGGCGGCTCGCGCTGCGGCGCCGAGCTGCTCTCGTTCCACGACCAACAACCGCGCCGTCTCACGGTTGCGGGCCTGATTCTCCGGCTGCGGCCAGACCGCCGTCGGCAAGAGGTAACCGCCGATGACGTGGTTCGACGTGGCGCCGGCGAGGATCGCCTCCGCCCGTTCAAGGCGACCCGCGACTTCCGCCTCGTCCCGACCCGGCGCGATCACAAACAGGGTTTCGCGCGCGGGACCGAGCCGCCTTTGAATTTCCTCCATTGTTGCGTAGGCCACGCTGGCTTTCGGCCGCAGCGGATCAGGGGAATGGTCGAGCCTGGGAAATCCCCAGCCCAAAAGCACGCCCGCCGCGCCCCAGAGCAACGCGGCGCTGGCGCCATACACGGCGTACTTTCGAGTCGCGCTCAACGGCGGCGGGGCCGCCGCGGTGTCCGAGACCGCAATCGCCGGTGGCAATCCGGCCGCTACTCGTTCGTCGCGTCGCCGCTGCCGGTCGCGGAACAGCGGCGGCAAGAAGAGAAAAAGCATGACCACCGCGGAAAGGGCCACGCCCATCGCGACCAACGATCCGAGTTGTCCCAGGCCGGGCAAACCACCAAGATTCAAGACGAGGAACGCGCTGATGGTGGTGATCGCCGCCCAGAAAATACTGGGTCCGATCGCGCGCCGTATTTCCGGCACGGTGGCCTCCGGCGACGCCATCGCCTCCTGATAATGGACGACGCCGTAATCGACCGCCAAGCCAAGCAGGATGGCCGCGAAACCAAGACTGACGACGTTGATCGTGCCGAAGACCAATCCGCCAAGCGCCAGCGTCCCCACCAGAATCAGCGCCAGCAAGATGAGCAACCACAACATCGGCCGCCAACGCCGATGCGCCAGCCAAAATAGGATGGCGATGATCCCGGCGGTCAGCAAAACGGACGCCTTCATATCCCGCTCCATTTCGCTGGAGACTTCGCTCACAAACACCGCTCGTCCGGTAAAACCCAGCTTCAGCGGGACGGCCTGGGCGCTTTGCCAGGCGGAAATCCGCGTCTGAACCAATCGCATCCACTCCGCGCATTCCCGGTAACCAGGCAGCGGCGAACGCGCCTTAACGGTAACCAGTCGAAACTTTCCGTCGGCCGACGCGAAAAAGTCCTGGCCGGGACCGAAGCCGCCGGCGTCCGCGATCGGCGTCGGGAGCCGGGTGAAGCCGAAAGGATCAAAGCTGAGTTGTGCGACTTCCGCGGGCGAAAACGAAACGGCCAACCGCTCGCGAGCCTCAGCGAGAGTGGCGGCCGCGTTGGCGCCGGCCAGGCGGTGAGCGAGCGCTCCGAAGATTTCCGGCGGTTGGTTCAGCCAGACGCTGGCCGCCAACTCCGCTGCTTCTTCTGGGTGCTCTTGCCAAGGCGATTGCCATCTGACATCGGCCACTAGGTTGGTCGTCGAGCGCAGCCGTTCGGCCAGCGATCGCGCGCCGGATTCTGCCGCCTCCTCTGAATCCGCCGTCAGCGTGATCACCAGATCGTCGGCGCCGGGAAAATATTTTTGGAAGAGTTGCAGCCCTCGAACCACCGGCAGTCCCGACGGCAGAAGATTCAGCACATCGACGTCGAATCGCAGGCGGGCGAAACCCAACGCAAGCGGAATCAGCAAGAGCCAGAACCAGCGTTTCATGGCGTTAGCAAGCCTTCAAGCCGTTCTCCCGAACGGGTATTGGTCAGTCGCCATTGTCTCGGTTCAGCGTCGTCCACCCGCCACGGGGGCGTCGGCGTCTGACCGGCGAGCGCCCGCGCCAGTTGCAGCCAACCAACCCGGACGGGTGGAAGTCCAGACGCGGCGTGTCGTTGCCCGGCGGCGGATTCGATTTCCCACCGATCGTTCGTAACGTGCGCCAGCGCGAGCGGCAGGCCGGCCTTGGAGACTTCCAACACGCACTCGCCGCCCGATCGGTTCCAGACCTGCAGATCAACCACCACTTCAGGCGCGTCGCGCCCCGGCGTCCACACGAACTGGCCAGTGCGTTGCGACCACCCAGGGGTCGAGGTGTCAATTCGCAGTGGCGGGGTGGTCTGGCAACCACTCATCATCGCCAACAGACCGGTGAGCGCGGCGGCAATCCAGCGCGGCATGGCTCAATCGAATCGGATGCGCGGGACCAGCGGTCGGACCGCTTGGATTCTTACCAGCCAAAAGAAAAGTCTCATGCGCCAGCGGATCGCCCAACGGCCCGTAAGGTCGCCGGCGAGCGCCGCGATCACGGCGGCCGGCAGGCTCCATTTCTCCCGCGGTTCAAGGAACAATTCCATGAATGGCTTCGTGTAGTAATTCTCAACCAATTCCCAATAGAACCGCAGCCCACGAAACGTGCGCCGTTCGTAATTCGCGAGCCGCCACGCCGTTCCAAACGGACGCCGCAGGCAGGCGTCCACCGTCTTGGCCGCGTCCCTGCCGGAAAACATCGCCAAAAACACGCCCGCCGAGAAAATCGGATCCATGAAACCGGCGGCGTCCCCAACGCGCAACAATCGCCGGCCCGTGAGCCGGCGATTGTAATACGAGAAATCGCTCGTCGTCCGAAACTCACCAACGAGTTGCGCCGCCTTCATCCGCTCGCGCAACACCGGACTCGTGGCCACGATACGGCGAAATACCGCCTCAGGCCCGGCTTTCGCGGCGCTAAACTCCGCCCCATCCAAGACGCAGCCAATACTGACCTTGGTGGCGGAAACGGGAATCAACCAAAACCATTTGTCCGCCAAGCGTACAATTAAGATGTCTCCCGACCTATCGCCCTCGTCTCGTGGAACGCCCGTAAAGTGACCGAATAGGGCGATTTTTTTTAGGCCGGGATGAATCACGCGCAGCCCTTCCTGATTACCGGTTACATTCGCGCGTCCGCTCGCGTCCAATAGAAAGCGCGCCTCCAGCGAGTGGCTGAGGCCCTCGGGGTCCTCGGCCTCCACCCGCACGCGGTCGGGTAACTCGGTGAATTGACGAAACCGCCACCCCTCCCTCACCTCGGCGCCTTGCGCGGCGGCGTTTTTCAGTAATATGTGGTCGAAAATCGAGCGCTCGACTTGGAACGCCATCGACTGTTTTGTAAACCGCCCCTCGCGAAAGTCGATGCGCAGCGATTTGCGGCCGTTCGCGAGGTGGAATTGCGCGCCAAATTTCCGCGGAAAGCCAGCGGCTTCGAGCGCGGGAATCACTCCGAGTTCCTCCAAGATCGGCCAATTGTAAGGCAAGAGCGACTCGCCGATGTGAAACCGCGGAAAGCGTTCCCGTTCGAGCAGCAGAGCCGAACGTCCGTGCTTGGCCAGGTAAGCCGCGACCGTTGAACCCCCTGGTCCCCCGCCGATGATTATGGCGTCATGCACCGTCCAGTTCTACTCTGTCGAGGCGGCAAGTGGTCAACGATAATCATTTCACAAGCATCGCCCTCCCGTCTGAATCAACCACGCGATCGCGCCATGATGACTGATCCCTCGAGACGTTTACGTCGAGCGTAGTGTCTCACCTCACCGTGGAGGTCGTCCGGATTCTTCATCGGCCGTTTCGCGCAGGCCTCCGATTTGACCTAAACGCGCCAGAATCCTCGTCGAATAATTCCTCACGCCGGCGGGAAAAGCGAAAAGCTTTTTGCCAACCACCGCCGGTTTCCGGCAGAGTCGCGCGGATGAGTTTTACCGAGTTGACCGACGCATTCCTCGCCAAGTCGGCTGGCTGGGATGCGGTTAAACGCGCCCGGTCGCTGCTGGCGGGCGGGAATGTCGTTTCCTCGAACTGGGCGCCGCCCTTGCTGAAGGGCGTGGTGCGGGAAGGCGAGGTCTCCTATCGAGCCGGGCTTGTTATCAAAGGTCCCGTGGACGTGGAGAACATTTGCACCTGCCGCTCGTCGCGCGAAGCCGGCATCATCTGCGCGCACTCGGTCGCCGTGGGACTGCATCACTTGCAACGAGGCAAACCCCCGGACCGGGGCAGCGACACGGCCACGCGATTGCCCACGGGTCTCGGGGCCGCGCGCCCGGCCGCCAAGCCGGAACCCCCGGCGGGCCCGCGCCTGCGCCAGGACGCCGGCGGCGAGCCAGCGGAGATTTCCGTGATTCTGCCGACCTCGTTCGCGGCGGGCCTTGAACGCGGGAAGGTGATGGTCGTCTTCGAGGGGAAGTGGAACCGGGGTCGCGGACCGTTGAGCGCGCTACCCATGGACCGGCCCTTCGCCCTCTCGCCGGAAGACACCCGGCTGCTCCAAAAAGCCGAGGAACTCGCCGACGGCGAGACACCCGGAGGGCTGATGCTGAACCCGGCTGAATTGGCTCAACTACTCGAGGCGCTCGCCGGCCATCCGCGCGTTTCGCTCGGCCGCGGCCAGCCGCTCACCGTCCACGCGACGGCGTGGCGTGTCCCCGTGGTGGTCACCCTTGAAACGTCGGGCGAGATTCGTTTGAACTTGCCCCCTGACCTGAGACCGCCAACGCTTATCCGGGGCGAAACGCTCTGGGCATTTCGCGGCGATTCGTTCGAGCGGGTTGGCTTGCCGACGCCCTGGCATGATTTGTTTCGCGGACCGCTGAAACTCTCCCGCCAACGGGTGCCGCTATTCCTCAGCCAGGAACTGGCCGTGCTCGAAGCCGAGAGTGAGGTGGACCCAAATTTTGGGATCGATGAGTTTACGCTGGAGCCGCAGGCGCCGCGTTTCATCCTGGCGCTCCAGGGCGGGCTGGCGCAACTCCAGGCGCAGCTCCAGTGCGCCTACGGTCCGCGGATCATGACCGTCGGCGTGACCGCGAAGGACGAGTCGCTCTGGTTGCCCGATCCCAAATGCACGACGCGCTATTCAACTCGCGACTTTGCCGCGGAGGTCGCCGCCGGAGAGCGGATGCGCGCGGCGGGCTTTCGTGGGCCGGACCCGCAAGGCCGTTGGATTCTGCACGGTGAGGGCAGCGTCGTCCGTTTTTTTGCGCGCGACTATCCGCGCTGGAAGGAGGCGTGGGAGGTCTCGCTCGATGAACGGCTCGAGCACAGCGCCACGAAGAATTTCGAGCGGCTGGAACCGCGGTTTCAAATCACGCCCTCCGGCGAGAGCTGGTTCGACGTCACGATGTCTCTGGCCTCCGCGGACGGCGAGAAGTTCTCGGCGGCGGACATCCAGCGGTTGATCCTTTCCGGCGGCGGCACGACGCGGCTGAAGAATGGTCGCATTGCGCTGATCGATACGAACGCGCTGGAGGAATTCAACGAAGTCTTGCGCGATTGCGCGCCACAACAGCATTCCAACGGGTACCGGTTCAATAACATCCAGGCCGGTTTTCTCGACGCGACCCTCCGCCAGCAGCCCGGATGGCAGGTTCAGGCGTCCACCGCCTGGCGCGAACGCGCCGGCCAACAGAGCGGCCAGACCAAGCTCGCGTGCCCGCCGCTCGGTCCGTTGGAAGAGGTGTTGCGACCGTATCAACGGCAAGGCGTCGCGTGGCTGCAATTCCTGCGGGAAAACAAGTTCGGCGGCATCCTGGCGGATGAAATGGGCCTGGGCAAAACGCTACAGACCCTCGCCTTTATCAACTCGTGCCACACGAACCGGAAGCTTTCCGGCCCGGTACTCGTCGTCTGCCCGACGTCGCTCGTTTTCAACTGGGTCGCGGAGGCCAGAAAGTTTACGCCCGAACTCAAGGTCGTCGCTCTGCAAGGCGCCGGACGGCATGAGCGGTTTGAGGACGTTCGCGAGAGCCACCTTGTCATCACCAGCTACGCGCTCATCCGCCGGGACGCGGAGCGCTATCGGGAACTGGAATTCGACACGCTCGTCCTCGACGAAGCTCAGCATATCAAGAACCGGCAAACGCAGAATGCGCTCGCCGTGAAAGCCGTACGCGCCGGCCACCGCCTCGTACTCACCGGCACGCCCATGGAAAACTCCGTGCTCGACCTATGGAGCATCATTGACTTTCTGATGCCTGGCTACCTCGGCTCGGCGGCGGATTTCCGCGAGCGCTACGAGCAGCCGATCACGCGCGACAAAGATGAGGCCGCGCAAGCGCGGCTCGGGCGGCGCCTCCGACCTTTCCTCTTGCGCCGGCTCAAGAGCGAAGTGGCGAAGGATTTGCCGGCAAAACTGGAGCAAATTTCCTTCTGCGAACTCACCGGCGAACAGGCGGAACTTTACCAACAGGTGCTCGCCGTCAGCCGTCAGGAAGTCATGGCCGCGGTGGGCGCGCAGGGCCTTGCCAAGAGCAAGATGGTCGTGCTCAACGCGCTGTTGCGTTTGCGCCAGATTTGTTGCGACCCCCGGCTGCTCAAAATGGAAGACGCGCGCTTCACCGATGATAGTTCAGGCAAGCTGGCGATGTTCAGCGAACTGCTGGAGGAAGCGATCGATGGCGGGCATCGCGTCCTTGTGTTCAGCCAGTTCGTTTCGATGCTCAAGCTGCTCAAAGACAAGCTCGCGGCGGAAAAGATCGATTTCTGCTATCTCGACGGGGCGACCACCCAGCGCGGCGCCATCGTGGAAAAATTCCAAGGCAACGCAAACATCTCGGTCTTCCTCATCAGCCTTAAGGCGGGCGGGGTCGGTCTCACGCTGACCGGAGCGGATACCGTGGTTCACTTCGACCCGTGGTGGAATCCGGCGGTTGAGGATCAAGCCACCGACCGCGCCCACCGAATCGGCCAGACGCGCGTGGTGACCAGCTACAAGTTGATCGCGCGCGGCACCGTCGAGGAAAAGATCCTGGCCCTTCAACAGAAGAAACGCGCGATCATCAAGGCGACGCTCGGCGGCGAGGAGTCCCTCGCGGACAATATGACGTGGGAAGAGATTCAAAGTCTGTTCGACTGAGACGCGCGGTTCTTGGGTGTGAAATCCGGGCCAGGAATTTCCCATGACACGCCATCCGCCCCGCATGGCGGACTTGCGATGGTCCCCGACTTTGGTGTATGTGTAGCGGCGTGATTTTTGAGCGCCTGTTCTTGCGTCGAGCTTGCTTACGACCTCGCAAATTCGGTCGCAATCGTCGATCATTACGATGATTTCGACGCAAGGCGCCGAAATCCTTCGATGCGCGAGTGGTGAAATGGCAGACACGCCAGACTTAGGATCTGGTCCCGCAAGGGGTGGAGGTTCAAGTCCTCTCTCGCGCACCATTTTTACGAAGGAAAGCGAGATAATCCGCTGGCGTTTCCAGCGGTCGCGGGCGAAGGGCTTTCAATCGGTGGTCTCCGCGGTCGCAGGAGATTCGCGCGTGGTTTCTGGGCCTAACCGCGTCGGGCTGGTTGCCCAAATCGTTCGCGGCCCGTTGGAAATTGAGCCGTGAAGCCGAATCTGACACACAGGTAACAAATGAAACGCCAGTTCAGGAGATGGGCGGGACGCTGGGTGCGCCCGTTCGTGCCAGCGTTTCTGCGCCAAGCCTGGGGTGGCCCCCTCTACGGCTTCCGCCCGACCACCTCCCCCTTTAAACTCGAAAATGACGCGGTGAGCGAGACCTTGAGCTTTTGTGATGACCAGCGACGGATCAGCCTCCGACTGCCGGCGGCGACGCGCGCTTCACTTTGCGAATGGGTCGAGATGAACGGTAAAGTCCGGGAAGAATGGGAGGCGTTGATGCTGGAAATGCGCTCCCACCGAATCCTGTTCGACATCGGCGCGTATGACGGGACCGAAGCCATGCTGTTTTGCGCCGGCGCAAGTCAGAATCGCGCGGTCATTTTCGAGCCTGCCAAGGGTCCGATGGCAGGCTTGACGGAGGGGCTCCGGGCGAACGGGCTTACCAATCAGATAGTCATTCGGCCGGTGGCCCTCGGGGAGAAGAGCGAACAACGGCAAATGTATCTCAGCTCGGGAGAAATGCTGGAAATCGTGGAAGCGGCCGGGGTTCCCGAATGGAACGTGGAACCGACGATGATCGAATTTCGCCGATTGGACGATGAATGCCGCGACCTTCAGCTTGCGCCCGATCTCATCAGGATGGACGTTGACGCCTGCGAGCTAGACGTGTTGCGCGGAGCGGAGCAGGCGATCGCCACGCATCGGCCCACGATCATAATCGAGATTCATCTCGATCTGCTCGAACGCCGCGGCCAAAGCGCCCGCGAACTATGCGACCTGCTCCGTGGCCATCGCTACGCCTTTTTCTCCTGCCGGAATTTACCGCTCTCCCCGGCGCAAGTCTTCGACGCCTTCGACGCGGTTACGACCGTGATCGCCCGGCCGGAGTAGCTCGGACTTTACGCTGCGCCAAGACGCGTTCGATGGTTTAGGATAAGCCCGCAAGTCGTCCTCGGCACAATCAGGTTCGTCTCAAATACAATCGGCCTCCCTCGTCTGCGCAGGCGGATTCCCCAGGGTTCCGGCGCCGGCCGCGGGCTTCGCGATCGCGACGCCAAGGCCGCGGCTCGACTGCTCGCGCAATTCACCTTTCGGCGGCGCCGCAAAACGCGTTATTTTTGTCGTTTCCCACTTATTTCTCCTTGATCTAGGCGCGCGGCAACCAGTACGCTCCCAAGGGTCTAAGCGACAAAACTCAACTGCGGTAAGGTCCGATTTACGCTGCGGCGCGTTTACGGTTCGCAGGCCGGGTGGGTTGCCTTGGGCCGGATCGATCGGTTTGTATGGCGATTAGCAGCGAATGTTTTGGTTGGTTGCAGGCGACTGCGAGTTCCTTTTCGGGCGTATTACTGCTGGAAAGGGAGCGATCACTCGTGGAGGCGCGCTTATTGCCTCTCTCCCGCCAGCACGCCATGAAGTCCGTCGAGGAATTGGTCGCCTCGGCCCGACGGGACGAAAACGAGCCGCTGCGTGAGCAGGTGCGCGATGCGTTGCTGCCCAAGGAGACCTCGTTTTTTCGGGACATGCATCCGTTCAATCTCTTGCGGAATCTCGTCTTTAAAAACATGGAGATGCGGCGCTTTCAAGAGCAACGCCTGGCGGTCTGGTGCGCCGGCTGCTCCTCCGGCCAAGAGGCTCTGTCCGTGGCCATGGTCGTCCACCGTTATTTCTCGCAATTCCTGAGTTGGGATTTGGAAATCTACGCGACCGACGTCTCTCGGGAGGTGCTCGGCAAGGCCGCCGAGGGACGTTACGATGAGCTGGAAGTGCATCGGGGCGTTCAACCGCTCCTGGTGAAAGAGTATTTTCAGAAGGACGGCAAACACTATCGGATCAACGAGTCGGTGTCCAAATTGGTCAGGTATGATGAGTTCAACCTCGTTAATGACTGGCCGGAATTCCAAGTTGACGTCGTCCTGCTTCGCAACGTCCTGCGATACATGCACCCGGACTCGCAACGGCTCGTCCTGAACCGGCTGAAACAAGTGCTCAAACCCGATGGTTACCTTTTGTTGGGCAGCCAGGAATCCGCCTCCGCCTTTGACTCCTCCTTCGTCCTCGTCCCGGCCGAGGGAACTTTCTACTACCAACTCGCGCCTTCGGCGATCAACAACTCCTGATACCAGATGAAGGTTCGGACTGATTTTGTTTACCTCCCTTGCTTGGATCGCCTGGCGGTCCCGCCAACGGCGCCGCGAGGATTGACGGATCACGCCAGCAGATTCCGTTCGGACACCCCCCTCGCCGGGGTGGGCCAGCCCGCGACCAACACTGGCACGCAACCATCGAAAACCGCCCTCTATGAGCCTGATTGATTTCGAAAGCTTGATAAAGAAGGCTGACGAACTGCCTCCGCTGCCCGGCAGCACGGTCAAGCTGATTTCCTTGCTGAGCGGCTCCGACGGCAAGGTTGAGGAAATCACCAACGTCATCAAGTTCGATCCCGCTTTGACCTTGAAGCTGCTCCGGCTCGCCAATTCCGCGTTCAGCGCCTCCAAGACCACGATCACCAGCGTACATGAGGCGGTTTCCCGCCTCGGAACGCGCCGCATCTTGTCGCTCGCGCTGGCGTCGCATAGCCGTCCGATGATGGAGTCTCGCGTTTCCGCCTACGGTTACCATGAGGGCGAGTTGTGGCGCCACTCGGTCATTTCGATGATGGTCGCCGAGAACGCGCAAAACTTCTGCCAGGTCTCGCTCCCGCCGGCTGGTTCGACGGCCGCCCTGCTGCACGACATCGGAAAATTGGTCATGGCCTGTTTCCTCGACCGCCAAATCCTCGCGCTGATACGTGAGTCTCAGGCGGAAATGAATCTGACTCCCTATGACGCCGAGACGCAAATCCTCGGGATGAATCATGCGGAACTGGGCGGATTGATCGCGCGGCATTGGGAACTGCCGGATACGATTGTGACGGGCATTACCTACCATCACAATCCGGACCAGGGCTTTGATTTGATCTGCGACGTCGTCTATCTCGCGAATGTCGGCGCCAAAAATGTCTCCGCTAAAATGGAGGAGAACCCCGAGCGGCAAAACATCAGCCCGCAATCCGCGGAGCGTCTCGGGTTTTCGCTCGGTGACATGGATCGGCTGTGCGACGACTCGCTGGCGGCCTTCTCGCACGTCGCAAACCTCTTTGGCGCGTCCGGACCCCCGAAATAAGCAACGTACGATCCGCTGGCCTGAGAGCGCCGCCGGACCGATTACCATAGCGTGGGCTTGGTTGGCGAGGCCCCGGCGAAGTTCTGGAATCCGATCGCCGGATGGGTCAGGAGAACCGAACAGAAATGTCGCATCGTCGAATGAATTCGCTTCGCCGTCCACTCGCGTCCGCTTGGCCGCTCCCCGTCGGGCGCCTGATCGGGGTGGTCGGATTGACGATCGGGGCGCTGGCGTCAACCGTGGCGCTGGCCGACACCCCTTCGACCGCGGCCGGTCCGGTATTGGCGCCCGCGAACGCTTCCCCGAATGCTACCTCGCCCGACAAACTGGATCATTGGTCTTTTAGGGCGGTCAAACGACCGGCCGTTCCACCCGTAAAGCTGGGAAATTGGGCGCGCAATCCGATCGACGATTTCGTTCTCGCGCGCCTCGAGCAAGAAAACCTCAGCCCGTCGCCAAACGCAGAGCCGAGGACCCTGATTCGCCGACTGTACCTGGATGTCACCGGGTTGCCTCCGCAGCCAGACGAGGTCGAACGATTCGCCGCGGACCGCTCGCCGGCGGCCTACGCGCGGCTGGTTGACCAGCTGCTCTCGTCTCCCCAATATGGTGAACGCTGGGCCAGACATTGGCTCGACGTCGTTCGGTTTGCGGAAAGCACCGGATTTGAGGTCAACGTCCCACGTAAAAACGCGTGGCCGTACCGCGATTATGTCATCCGCGCGTTGAATCGGGACAAGCCGTATGACCGCTTCATCCTGGATCAATTGGCGGGCGATACCACCGGCGAGGACGCCGCCACCGGGTTCCTCGTCGGCGGCCCGAATGACCAGGTAAAAAGCCCCGACATTCAGTTGACCCTGCAGCAGCGCGCCGATGAACTCACCGATATGGCCGCCACGACCGGCAGCGCGTTTCTCGGCCTGACCGTCGGCTGCGCCCGCTGTCACAATCACAAGTTCGACCCGATCAGTCAGGTGGATTTTTATTCGTTAGAGGCGGTTTTCGCTGGCGTCCAGCATGGCGAACGCGCCTGGGACGGGCCGGACGGAGCTTCAAGCGCGCGCGCCGCCGCCGCGATCCGAGCGGAGCTCGCGGACGTCGAGCGTCAATTGGCGCGGTTCGAACCACTCGCCCACCCCGGAGACGCCACATCCGCCAGCGCGGTCAAACGCGCGCCCGTCAACGCGCGTCAGAACACCGATCGTTTCGCGCCCACGCGAGCCAGGTGGATACGGTTCACGATCCTCGCCACGACCGACGCGGAGCCGTGCCTCGATGAGCTGGAGGTCTTTTCGGCGGAACCGACCCCCCGCAACGTCGCCTTGGCGAGCGCGGGCGCCAAGGCCTCGGCGTCGGGCGTCTATCCCGGCTCCGAACTGCACAAACTCGAACACTTGAACGACGGGCGCTATGGCAACAGTCGAAGCTGGATTTCCAACCAGAAAGGCGAAGGCTGGGTACTGCTCGAACTGGCCCAACCCGAACTGATTGACCGCGTCGTTTGGGGGCGCGACCGGGAGCGGCAATATGGGGACCGCCTGGCGACCCGCTACCGCATTGAGGCAGCCCTCGAACCCAACCGCTGGACGTTGCTCGCCGACGGCGAAGACCGTCGTCCATTCGCGCCCGGCGCCGAGTCGGCGCCAACTTTCGATCTCGGCGCCATGAGCGCCGGCGAGGCCGCGGAAGCGCGGAGACTACTGCGCCTTCGCGGGAGTCTTGAAGATCGACTCGCGAGTCTGAGCGCGACGCGGGCCGTTTATGCCGGCGCCTTGGGGAGGCCCGAGCCGATCCACCGCCTCAATCGGGGCGACCCGATGCAAATGCGGGAGCCGGTCGAGCCGGGAGCGATTAGCGCGATTGGAATGCTCACCCTGCCGCCGGACGCCGCCGAGCCGGAACGCCGCGTCGCGCTCGCGCGTTGGATCGGCAGTCCCGCCAATCCGCTGACCGCTCGGGTGATCGTGAACCGCCTGTGGCAGCAGCATTTTGGCGAGGGCCTGGTCGCGACCCCGAGTGATTTCGGCCACAACGGCGCCGCGCCGACCCATCCGGAACTATTGGACTGGCTGGCCAGCGAACTGATCGCGAACGAATGGCGGCTGAAGCCCATCCACCGGCTGATCTTAATGTCCAGCGCCTACCGGCAAAGCTCGGCGCCGAATCCAACGGCCCTCGCCGTGGACGCCGGAAGCCGGCTGCTCTGGCGTTTTCCGCCGCGGCGCCTGGAGGCCGAACCGATCCGCGATCTCATTCTCTGGACCAGCGGAACGCTCGACGCGCGCATGGGCGGCCCGGGGTTTGACGTTTTTAAGCCGAACGAGAATTACGTGCATGTTTATCTGCCGAAGGAAGAATTCGGCGCCCCGGAATGGCGGCGGATGATCTATCAAGCCAAGCCCCGGATGCACCAGGATGAGACGTTCGGCGTCTTCGATTGCCCCGACGCCGCGCAAGCCGCCCCGCGCCGCACCCGTTCGACCACCGCGCTCCAGGCGTTGAACCTGCTCAACAGCCCGTTCATGATCCAGCAGGCCGAGCGGTTCGCGCAGCGCCTCCGCCGCGAGGCCGGCGTGGAACCGCGGGCGCAGGCGCGACGGGCGTTCGCGCTTGCCATGGGCCGGCTCCCGAACGACCGGGAACTCTCGGCGGCCGTGAAGCTGATTCAGTCCTCGGGTCTGGCTGGATTTTGCCGCGCGCTCTTTAACGCCAATGAGTTCATCTACCTCTCCTGACCGCGCGCCGACGCTCTCGCCCGCGGGCCGAAGCCTGCTGGATCGGCGGAGTTTTCTGCGGTTCGCCGGCGCGGGCCTCGGCGGAATCGCGTTGACGAGTCTGCTGGCTGAGCAAGGGCTGCTCGCGGCCGCCCCCGACCGCTCGCCCATCCGGCCCCGCGTCAATCCCAAGGCGCCGTTCGCGCCCCGCCCGCCCCACTTCCGTGCGCGCGCCAAGCGGGTCCTCATGATTTTCTGCTCCGGCGCCTGCAGTCATCTCGACACGTGGGACTACAAGCCGGAATTGATCCGCCGCCACGGCCTGCCAATGCCGGGAAACGAAAAGCTGATTACCTTCCAGGGCGAGCAAGGCAACTTGACCCGCAGCCCGTACGAATTCAAACCGCGGGGACAATCCGGCAAATACATCTCCGAGCTATTGCCGCGCCTGGCGGAGCTCGCGGACGACCTGTGCTTCATTCACTCGATGACGGCCAAGAGCAACACCCACGGCCCCGCCGAGAATCAGATGAGCACCGGGTTTACTCTCGAAGGCTTTCCGAGCGTCGGCGCCTGGGTGTCGTACGCGCTCGGCTCCGATGTCCAAAATCTGCCGGCTTTTGTCGCCATCCCCGATCCGCGGGGCGTTCCTCAGACCGGCCCGAGCAACTGGGCGGCCGGCTTCCTGCCGGCGGTATTTCAAGGCACGGCGTTCAACGCGGACCAACCGATCCCGAATCTGGCGCGGCCGCAAGGCATTTCCGAGCCAGCCGATCACGCCACTCTCGATTTCATCAAATTCCTGAACCAGGAGCATTTGAAACAATTTCCGGGCGACGCCGAACTGGGCGCGCGGATCGCAAGTTATGAACTGGCGGCGCGGATGCAACTCAGCGCCGCCGAGGTGGGCAACCTCTCGGGCGAAAGCCGGGCCACCCAACGCGCCTATGGTTTGGACGACCCGAACAAGCTCAAAGCCGCCTTCGGCCGCAATTGCCTCCTGGCGCGGCGCCTGCTGGAACGCGGGGTTCGTTTCGTCCAACTTTTCAATGGCGCCTACGCGATGGGCGAAGGCGTCGGCAATTGGGACGGACACAAAACCTTGAAACAGCAATACGACGTCCACGCGCCGATCCTCGATCAACCCGCGGCGGCGCTGATCAGCGATTTGAAAGCCCGGGGATTATTGGACGACACGCTCGTGGTCTGGACGACGGAGTTCGGCCGGATGCCGACGTTTCAGAAAGGGGCGAATGGGCGCGATCACAACCCGAAAGGCTTCACTGTCTGGATGACCGGCGCGGGCGTCAAACGCGGGTTCAGCTACGGCGCCACCGATGAATTCGGCTACCAGGCGGTCGAAAACGTCAGTACCATCTACGACCTGCACGCCACGATCTTGCACCTCCTTGGTTTGAACCACGAGCGCCTCTCGTATTACCACAACGGGATCGAACGCCGGCTCACCGACGTTCATGGTGAAGTCATCACCCCGATTCTGGCGTGAGGCCGCGGCGGTCCGACCGAGTGACGCGCGGTCACCGTCAGGGGACCAAAACGATCTTCCCGTAAGCGCCCGCCTCGAGCACGGCGCGATGCGCTCGATCCGCTTCCGCCAGCGGGATTTCCTTGCCGATGACGGGCCGCAACGTGCCATTGGCCAATCCGGGCGCCAAGGCCGCATGGATGCCCACCATCTCGCGCGGGCTCGCGTTAAACAAAATCATCGCGCGAATGTCGGCGTCACGTTTCATCAACTCCCGCGGGTTGATCTCAATGTTGCCACGGCTGCCGACCACCACCAACCGCCCGCGCTGCGCGAGCAAAGGAATATCCTTCGCCAAATTGAGATTCGCCAGCATCTCCACGATGACATCGACGCCGTGCCCTTCGGTCAGCGGCATCACCTTCGACAAGTAATCTGGCTCGTGGTGGTTCAGCACGTGATGCGCGCCTTGCTGGGCCGCCAGTTCGCGGCCCCGTTCCGTGCCGCCGGTCGCGATGACGGTCAAGCCTCCCGAGCGGCCCAATTGAACCGCGGCGACGCCGACGCCGCCGGTCGCTCCGTGGATGAACGCGATCTCGCCGGGAACGGCCTGGCCGCGTTGGTAGAGCGCGCGATACGCCGTGCCGTAGGGCACGTTGATCGCCGCGCCCTGCGCAAAGGTGAGGCACCCGGGCAGCGGAAACACCTGCGCCGCCTGGCACAGGGCATATTCCGCGTACGTGCCCGTGAGCGTTCCGCCGATGTAAACCCGGTCCCCAACCTTCACCCGATTCACACCCGTGCCGATTGCCTCGACGACCCCCGCGGCGTCGATGCCCGGCGTGTACGGAAGCGTTTGCTGCGGATTCGAGCCAGAACGAATATAGGTATCCACGGGATTGACGCCAATCGCGCGGATGCACACCCGTACCTCGCCATGCCCCACCTCGCGCAACGGCAGTTCTTCCATGCGCAGGACCTCTGGACCGCCAAATTGATGTACTCGAATCGCTTTCATCAGGCCATTAAGGCAAGGCCAAGCGATAAAATCGAGCCGAATTCGTGTCGTTATCAGTCAGCAGAAAGTGGCCGTTGACGAGGCTTACGCCGTTGGGGAGGCGCGACCAGACGCCGGCAAGAGAACCGGCCGCCTGGAGCACAAAATTGGTCGCCGTCGTCGGCCAGGTAAGCTGGACGGTATTGCCACTGGCGCGCGTGACCTGAAGCGTCGGGATCGACGGTCCGGCGACCGACACGACCGAGCGCGCCGTGTTGTTGCCGAGAGTGGGATCGAATTGCTGGCTCCGCACGGTAACAACATTGGTAAGCGTGCC
>CAZFVY010000052.1:0-48748 GCA_964522665.1 uncultured Verrucomicrobiota bacterium
GTGACGGGATCCTGCTTGAAGTTTGTGGACGCCGTCACCCTGAATCGGGGCCAGGCAGGAGGCGGCGTTGTGATTGAGCAGGCAATTCTGCTGCTCACCCTGGCGCAGGTACGAAATCGCGAGATAGCTAAGATAGAGCTGCCGATTCTGATCGTAAATCTCCTTTCCCTGCTCGCGCATCAGTTTCTCCATGACGCCGAACTCCGCGATCGCCTCCTCCGTCCGGCCAGCCGACAAAAGTTCCACCGCGTAACGCCCGGTCAAATCCAAACGTTCGGGCGCGTTGGTCGCGCGCGTGAGCGCCCGCCCAAGCCACTCGGCTCGTCCGTCATTTTGGAAAATATTCTTCATGACGTCGTTGGTTCGCGCGATCTCGCGCAGGCGGTCACCCATGCGTTTAGCGCCCGGGGATTCGTAGCTCCCTTCGGCGGCGGCCGCCGCCAGCGTCAAGCAAAGCCCGAGTCCAGCGCCGATCGCGCGCGCCGCCCAGCGCCCCGCCGTCCTGGGAATTCGTTGATGCATCGTGGCAGCATAGACTTTCGGATACGGCTTGAAAAGACCGCGTTCTTGCGGATCGAATTTTCGAATTCTCTTCCCACTTACGATGGAAGCTTTTACGACCAATGCCCGTCTAATCGCTCAATGAACAGTCTCGAAAACTCCTTGTCCAGCGTTGCGGTCGGAAGAACCCGTCCGTCAGAATCCACGTTTCTCACGGCTCTCCGCCCATCGGTGCGGAGGCGAAGCCGTCGTCGGCTCGTCAGTCTGGGCCTCGCGCTCTGGGCGGTCTTGCGGGTCGCGGCCCCGGCGAATGCGCTCATTCTGGTCGGCGCCGGTCACGAGCCGGTTCAGGATGCGGGGTGGCCGGACGGCTCCGTCAAGGTCGCCAACCTGCCGGCCCGCATCGGTTGGTGGGAAGGCCCACCGTTCGGGGGTGGTGAAACCCATTTCGAGTACCAAGGCGATACTGCCGCTTTCAACGACGCGCTCGAGGCCTTCGCCGCGGTCCGCGCGCCGCGTCGAGAGCTATTTGTCAACGACGGCACGCTAAAAAGCACCTTCACCAAGGACCCGCGCGACACCAACGCCAACGCCAGCGTCGCGTGGGAGTTCATCGTCTGGAACCCCGTGAACTGGCACCGGCTCTACAATAATCCCAAGAGTTTCTTCAGCGCCGACTCACCCAATTTTCGCAGCCCGGTGGCCGCCCCAAGGGTCGAGGTTTACCTGGCCGTTGGAAACATTATTTGGGATCAAGTGAAGATTCCGGCGGGCATTACCGTCGTTGATAAGCGCGCTTCAACCGCCGGAGTTCGGCTGGAGGGCGGATGCGTCGTTCGGGCCGACGTCTCCGATCTCTTGACCGGCAAGCCGATCGCCGCGGCGAGATTGCTTCTCGCCAAGTCCAACGGCCAAAGCTCCTACGAAAACGTGAGTGAGAGCGCCAGCGACGCCGCAGGCCGCGGGTCGATTGAACGGATTCAACCGGGAGTGTATCGCGTCAGCGTCTCCGCGGAGGGCTACGCCCCGCGGGTGGTCGCCTACGAGCAATTTTCGGCGGCGACCTTCCGAGACTTTCACGTCGATCTGACGAAACAGGCAAGCCTTCCCGGGATCGCGACCGACTCAGATCAGCGACCGATCAAAGGAATAAAAGTCCGCGCGATGAACACGTTGGCGAGCGACGGCCGGGGTTACACGTTACCGAACCCGGTTGAAGCCGTGACCGATGAAACTGGGCGATTTCAGTTGGAGGGATTGCCGACCGGTTACACGCAGTTTTGGGTTTATGACTCAGAATACCAATTTAATGGCGTCAAGGAGTTGTATGAGGTCCCACCCCTCACGGCAATGGCGACCAGCCTCGGCGCCGCCGTCCGGGAAGAACTGAAGCCGGTCCAGCTCCGGCTCACTCGCTCTGGTCGCATTCGCGCGCGGGTGGTCGATGGAGCGGGAAAACCGAGGAACCAATTCGGCGCCGCTGCCATTCTCGTCCAGGTCACGCCGCGCGACGGGGAAGTGGTCGGTTCATGGGGCGGCTCGGCGGAAGTGGACGGCAATGGCGCGCATGACTTCACCGGCGTGACGCCCGGTGTTTATCGGATCTCGGCGCGGCCCAACCCGGGCGGTTCGGGCGAAATCCACTCGGCCGACCATTTGGTCACCGTCGAGCCGGGTCAAACCGTCGAGGTCAAAATCAGTTGGGAGTCAAAACCGTAGCCAAGCTGACTTCGGCTCGAACCGGGCGGCCCGCTAATCGGCCAACGTTACTCTTTGGACGCCTAACCGATAATTTCCCGGATAACCCGTCCATGAACGTCCGTCAAGCGCCGGTCGATGCCGTTATGACGGAAGGTGAGTTTGGTATGATCGATGCCGAGCTGGTTGAGGATGGTGGCGTGGATGTCGTAACAGTAGGTCGGTTCGATGGCTTTGTAGGACCACTCGTCGCTCTCACCGTAGGTGACGCCGCCTTTGATCCCGCCGCCCGCCAGCCAATTGGTGAAAGTAAACGGATTGTGATCCCGTCCCTTGCCGCCCTGGCTGCACGGCATCCGCCCGAATTCCGTGGTCCAAAGCACGATGGTGTCCTCGAGCATCCCGAGCGCCTTAAGGTCCTTGATCAGCGCCGCGGCCGGTTGATCCATGCTCGTGCCCATATCCTGATGATCGCGCGCGAGGTCTTCGTGGCTGTCCCAGTTCCGCCGGGGAAAGCCGTTGTCGGCGCCGCTCCAAATCTGCACGAATCGGACGCCCCGCTGCAACAGCCGCCGCGCCACCAAACAACGTGAACCAAAGTCTTCGGTGACCTTATGGTCCAGCCCATAAAGCTTTTTGGTCGCTTCCGACTCGCCGGAGATATTCAACACCTCGGGCGCGCTGAGTTGCAGTCGCGCGGCCAGTTCGTAAGAGGCGATGCGGGCTTCAAGGCGGGAGTCGCCGGGGTGCGCCGCCTCGTAACCACGGTTCATCTGTTTCAGAAGCAGTGACCCTTCCCGCTCGCTCGCCGGAGTAATGAATTCTGCCGACGGCGGCGGAAACAAATCGAAAACCGGGTTCGGTTTGCCAACGCGAATCATCGTCCCTTGGTTCGACGCGGGGAGAAATCCGGCGCTCCAATTCGACGGGCCGTTTGGCGCAAACCCACGCGGGTCGGGCAACACGACGAAAGTCGGCAAGTCCTCCGTCAAGCGTCCCAAGCCATAGGAAACCCAGGCGCCCATGCTCGGAAACCCGGGCAGCACGAATCCGGTATTCTGCATGAAGGTGGCCGGACCGTGAACGTTCGAGGTCGCCACCATCGAATGAACGAACGCCATCTCATCGACGCAACCGCCGAGGCGCGGGACCAGGCTGCTAAGCCATTTTCCGGATTGGCCGTACGGCTTCCAATCCCAAGGGCTTTTCATGCAGGGCCCAGGCTCGCTCTGGAACAACTCGACCTTGCCGCCCGGATCGAATTTTTCGCCGTGGCGTTTGATCAGCTCCGGCTTGTAGTCAAACGTGTCGCACTGGCTCGCCGCGCCCGACATGAAGAGTTGAATCACCCGCTTGGCCTTGGCGCGGTGATGGAGGCCGCCGTTCAACTCCTCCCGCGCCAACGGCGGCGGCGTGTCGGCCAAGGCGCCTTGATCACCGAGCAGATACGCGAGCGCAATCCCGCCGAGGCCGCCGCCGAAACGCCAGAGAAATTCCCGCCGATCAACGTGGCGCGGGTCTTCCGCGCCGAGGCTGAACGGGCGTTGGCGCGAGGAACAGGCGTGGAGGATCGGGTTCATCGTAGTTTCGTCTTGCGGCTCAATCGATGAACATAAATTCACTCGAGTTAAAAATCAGGCGGCAAACATTCACCAAACCATACTTCCTACCGTAGGTGGCAAGGGCTTCTAGCTCGCGCGGCTGTGGTTCCCGGTTCAAAGCGGCGTCATAGGCGAGCTTGATTTGTCCCGGGAGGTCGGGCGCCAGCGCGCTCAAACGCCCAGCCAGATGCTCGGCCTGCCGCAGCACAAAGGGATCGTTCAACGTCGCGAGCGCCTGCAACGCGGTGAGCGTCGCGTCCCGCTTGGGCGTAAGAATGGAAGGGTCGGCGCAATCGAGCGATTCCATGAGTGGATCGGGCACGCTGCGCACGATAAAACGATAGACACTCCGCCGGCTGCCGGCCGGGTCGTCCACCTTGAATCGGCCGTAATCATAGACGGGCGAATGGTCGTTCTTGAAATAGAATTGCTGGTCGGACGGCCCGCCCATTCGATAGTCGAGCCGTCCGCTGATCGCCAGCAGGCTGTCCCGGACCGCCTCGGCGTCGAGCGGCGCGCGGTTCATGCGCCAGAGGTAACGGTTATCACCGTCGATTTTCGCGAAGGCCGGATTGTCGTCGGTCGATTGGCGATAGGTGGAGCTGGTCAGGATCAGCCGGTGCAGTTTCTTCAGCGACTCGCCGTTATCCATGAACCAGTAGGCGAGCCAATCGAGCAACTCCGGATGCGTGGGCGGCGAGCCCATGTGCCCGAAATCATTCGGCGAATCGATGATGCCGCGGCCAAAATGGTACTGCCAGACGCGATTGACGATGGAGCGCCGGGTCAACAGATTCCGCGGCGCGGTGATCCACTCCGCCAGCGCGGCGCGGCGAGCGCCTTCGTCGTCTGGCCGGGCCAAGTCAAATCTCGCAGGCATCCCGGGCAAACAGGAGACCGCTCCCGGCTCCGCCACCGGGCCGGGCTGTTTCACGTCGCCGCGCTTTAGCGCCCGCACAACGCGCGGGACGCCCGCCGGGCGGAAACTGCCCACCGCGGCGAAATCACTGGCGGCCGCGTACACCGTCCCCGGCGCCGGCAAGACCGCCAGGCGCTCCTCGACTCGCGCCAACGCCAACCGGGCGTGGGTCACCGCGTCGCGGGTCGGTGGATCGAGCAAACGATCGACTTCCCGCCGCCGCGCGTCGGTGATTTGTCGCAGTTGAGTCTCCAGTTCCTGGCGTCGCGCGGCCTTGGCTTGCCAGGCGGCCGTGGCGCCGAGCCGATGACGACTGTCGTAGCCATCCACCAGGAATCTCTTCGCCCAGCGACCCGCTTCGATGGAGTCGAGGGCGGTGACCGTCGCGCCCTCCGCGACGTTCTCGCCGGCGGAAAGCGCTCGGAGTTCAGCAAGCGCGAATACATAGTCATTCGTCCGCTCCCAGAGACGGGTCGCAGTAACGCGAACGCAGCGCGCTTTCCGCCCAGCCGCCGGGAGAGAAATGGCGGTGTCGCCGGGATTAGGCACATCGGCGTCCAGATGCCTGGCGATCGCCACGGGATGGCTGAATTCAGCGTCCTCCGAAACTTCGACCCGATACCGCGCCGGAAAACCGAACCCAGGCGAATCCGCGAAATCAGTCGGGCGCGCGGGAATGAGCACGATCTGGTCGATGGGCGCGATCCTGCCGAAATCAACCTGCACCCATTTCTCAACGTTGGGCTGGTCCACGATCTCACTGTGGTAGCCGTTGCTTGGACTATCGGCGCCAGCGGCGCCAGCCTTGGGCAGGCTCGCCAATTCCTGCTCGAGCGCTTTCGCGCGGGCGTCCAATCGGTCGATTTCCGGGCTCGAAACTTTTGCGACGACAGCGTCCAGTTGTTTCAGGCGGGCCAGGGCGGCGCGGCGTTCGGATTGCAGTTGCTTCCGCGCTCTAAAGACGCGCGGATCGGAGTCGAATGGGCGTTCCGCCCGGTCCACGCCCGCGAAGACCGCCTGCAGGCTATAGTAGTCCGCCTGGGTGATCGGATCGAACTTGTGATCGTGACACCGAGCGCAGTGGACCGTCAGGCTTTGAAAGGTGGACATCGTCGTCATGACCATGTCATCCCGGTCGTTGTAACGGGCGATTAACCCGTCGGTCTTGCTCTCGGGCAATTCCACGTGCCCGACATAATCCCACGGTCCCGCCGCGATGAAGCCGGTCGCGACCACTCCGTCCGGGTCATCGGGAAATAACACGTCGCCGGCCAGTTGCTCGCGCACGAAGCGACTGTAGGGTTTGTCGAGGTTGAAAGCGCGGATGACATAATCCCGATACGGCCACGCGTTTAGGCGCGGCTTGTCTTTGTCGTAGCCGTGCGATTCACCATAGTGAACCACGTCGAGCCAATGCCGCCCCCAGCGCTCGCCATAATGCGGGGAAGCCAACAGTTCGTCCACGAGCGACTCATAGGCGTTTCTTCGGTGGTCGTTGACGAATCGCCGCACGTCCGCCGGCGTGGGCGGCAGACCCAGCATATCGAAATAGAGCCGGCGAATGAGCGTAACGCGATCGGCCTCCCGCGCCGGCCGCAACCCCTCCCGTTCCAGGCGGGCGAGGACGAAATCATCCACGGCGTTGCGCGGCCAGCGCTGGTCTCGTGGCTGGGGGACGCTCGGCCGGGTGGCCGGCTTGAAGACCCAATAGTCCGCCTTGGACTTGAGCTTCGCCGCGCCGGCTGCGTTCTCGGGCCAGTCGGCGCCTTGATCGATCCACGCGCGGAGCAAGCTGATTTGTCGGGCGTCGAGCGGCGGACCTTTCGGGGGCATCCGCATATCCTCGACCAAACCCGCGACGTAATGGATCAACGGGCTTTCCGCGCTCCGGCCGGGAATGATGTCCTGGCCGTGATCACCGCCTTTCAAGGCCGCGGCTTTGACGTCGAGGCGGAACTCTGACTTCTGTTTCTCCGGCCCGTGGCACTTGTAACAATTCGCCTCAAACAAAGCCTGAATATCGCGGGCAAAATCGATCTTAAGCGTCGCCGGCGGCGGCAGCTTCGAGACATCAACCACCGCCTGGTCCGCGGCGAAAACCGCGCCGGCGCCCAGGACGATCGCCGCGCCGGCGCCCACCCCGAGGAAACGTCGGCGACGAAAAAAATGCCGAACACCCGAGCCAACGGCGGAAAAGAGAACAGTAAGGGGCATCAGTTGATCGCAGAATACCGGGGACGCCACGATTTGTCGAAGCTTCGCCTCTGCGCCCGGGAATGTGGTTGACCCGAGCGGCGCCGCGCGCGGTCGCCGCCACCGAATGATTCTGCGGACATGCTTTTCACTTGGGCAAATTCCAGCGCTTCTGTCAAAATAGAAACATGCGATCATCCCAGATTACACGGCGTCGATTCATCACCACAAGCGCGCTGGCCGCCGCCGCGGTGGCGGGAGGCCACCCCGTTCAGGCGGCCGACACCGGCAAGCCCGGTGTCCGCTGGCCAATCGGCTGCTACAATCGTCCTTGGGGCAAGTTCAGCTACGACGACGCCTTGGATGGCATGGCCGCCGCCGGGTATAAACTCACCGGATTGCTTGGCCGTCACACGGGGGAGAGTCTGCTGGCCGCCTCCGCTACGGAGGAATACCTGGCGGCGCTCAAGAAGCGCATTCAGGCGCGCGGACTGGTCGCGAATATGACCGCGCTCTATGTCCATCCGGAGAACGAATTTCCCGCGGCGCGCGATGACGTCCGCCGCCAAATCGATCACGCCCACGCACTCGAACTAAAGTACGCGCTGACCTTCGGAACCGATAAGCCGTCGGACTACGAAACCTACTTTCGCGTCATGGCCGACGCCGCCGCCTACGCGGCCGAACGCGGCGTCCAGATCGTGCTCAAACCCCACGGCGGGAGCAGTGGCGCCTCGGACGACGTGCTCCGTTGCCTGCAAAAGGTCAATCACCCGAATTTTCGGGTCTGGTTCGACGCTGGCAATATCATTTATTACACCGGCAAAGACCCCGTGGCGGAATTGGAGCCGATCGCGCGTTTTGTGACCGGTTTTTGCGCCAAGGACTGCGCCCGGCCCAAAGGCGACGTTATGATCCAGTTCGGCGACGGCAAGGTCGATTTCACGGCGGTCTTTCGCGTGCTGAAGGCGGCCGGCTTCAATGGGCCAGTGATGGTGGAATGCTGCGCCGGCCAGACGCGCGAGGAATTGACCGACAACGCGCGCGCCAACCGGGAATTCCTGGAACAGGTTTTCAAGGCGATCTAGGCGGCCGCCCGGCCAATAGTCATCATCGGACGGCTCGACCGACGTGAGGCCGCTCGGCGCCGTCGAGCGCCCGCGCGGACTTCCCCGCTTTTCGTTTGTCTTTCCACAATCCGCGGATTTTCGCGGATTTCTTGAAACAACTTCCGACCGAACCGGGTATTAAACGATGGAACGGGCGCACGCGCCTTCGAGCCCCGATGGCCGCGCGAAATAATTGATCACGCCAGACGCTAACCAGCGTGGAAACCGTTCGTCTAAGTCAGTAAATGGAACGTTGCGGACCAGATTCGCGACGGATGATGAAAGCAAATGAAGCAGCCGCGAGCAGCAGAAACGAAACCGCAGGGTTGCGACGGTCTCAAAACCGCCGCGAGCAACCGCCCCGGTTTTCGCCCGGACTTTCGGCCGCGCCACGGGCGTGGCCAAACGAACCTCCGCTCCCTTCTCAGGCTTCTCAATTCACCTACCCCCGGCGTCTTCAGCCGCGACGGCCTTATGGTGGCCAACTTCGGCCTTGCAGCCCGCTCCTACGTGCGTCGCTGCGAGGCCGGCTCTTTTTTGCGAACAATTGAAATCACCCGGCTACGCCGCCTTCGCGACGGCCGCCGAGTAGGCTCCCCGAGCCGCCGCCGGGATTCCCGCCGCTGACTCCTCAATGCCCGGCGCGACCGTCGTGGCCCGACTGATCTTGATGAAGCCGTCCACTTGGCTCCGACCGCCCCGCACGGTGGTGATGACTTCCTTCACCGGGATGCGCCGCCCGTCCTTCCGCAAATAGGTAAACTCACTTTCGAAACGCCCGGTTTCGACCGCGCGCCGAATCCCCGCGCGGCATTTCTCGACCCGATCCTCGGCCCCGGCGTAGAGACGCGAGTAATGAAATCCGATGATCTCCGGTTCCGGGTACCCGCTTAGCCGCTCAGCGGCCGCGTTCCAACTCATGATGTGCCCGCCGGGGCCAAGCAATACGACGGCGCAATCACCGAAACTTTCCGCCAGCACGCGGAAGCGCTCCTCGCTACGCCGCAACGCGGCGGCTTCCCGCTCGCTCTGCCGGATTCCCGCGCGAAACAACCAGCCGGAAAAGCCGACGCGCAACGCCCCGGCCAAGGCGGCCAAGAGCATGGTCCACTTCGCGAATAACGTCGCGCCATTAAGCGCCACCGCCGAACGCGCTAACGCCGCTTGTTCTTCGGCCTCCCATTCATTCACGACCTTGCCCAAGGCCTCCATGATACGCACGCCCCGGCCCGCCCGGACTTGTTCCGAAGCGTCGCCGTAGCCGTTCGTTCGCCGCAATTCGACCATCTGTTTGAATTCGATCACCGCTTGTCCCGTCAGCCGCTCCAAGTCCTCCAGCCGCGGTCGCCGCGCCGGTTCCTCGGACGCTAACTCACGAAGCCTGACGATCCGCCGGTCCAAGGCGGCCACCGCTTCATGGTAGGGTTTCAAAAACTGTTCCTGTCCGGTAATCACGTACCCACGCGCCCCCCGTTGGACGTCCTTTACCAGGGAAAAGACCCGCGCCAGCTCTTCCAGCGCCTCATGCTTCCGACCAGCCCAGCGGGTCGTGTAGATCACGCGCGTCATCGTCAAATACGACGCCAGCGCGATCACGCAGAGCGCCGCGACACCCAGCCAATAAGCGGCGCCCACCCGTCTCTCGGAAGAGACCATTGGCTTCACCATCGAGAAATTCGCCACAACGCGCGCCACTCAATCAAACCGACGCCGTGGAAATGCGCGATATTCAGAAAAATTAAGGCGCGCAGGAGGGCGCGAAGTCTGGTTCGGGCGAATCAAATCGGACCCGAAGGCTCGCGCGGCGCGCTATTCAACCTCCGGCCACCCATCGGCGCGCCAGGTCAGCGGCCGGACGGCAAGTTCACTCTGCCCGCGTTGGGTCGCGTCGTAGAAATGAACGCTCAACCAGTAGCGCTCACCGTCTTTCAGAATCCCCGCATGGCCGGGACCGATAAACGGTCCGTCGGACTCCAGGAAGAGCGACCCGCCACCAGCGAGCATATCCCTGCCCTCACGATCGAGATAAGGCCCGGTGATCTTCATCGCGCGACCGACGCGGATATTGTAGGTGCTGTTGACGCCGCGGCAACAGGCGCCCCAATTCACAAAAAGGTAGTAGTGTCCGTCGTGGGGATAAAGGAACGCCGCCTCAATCGACTCGTGGTAGGCCAGCGAGTAAAGCGGCGCCTCGGGACTGATCCGCTTGCCCGTGGCAGGGTCGAGCTGCAGCAGTTTGATCCCCCGCCAATAGGAGCCAAATGCCAGCCATAAACCACCTTGGAAATCCCGCGTTATCGCCGGGTCGATGGTATTGTAGCTATTGGTTGTACTCGACCGGATCACCAGCCCAGCGTCCTCCCACCGAAACGCCGCATCGGTCGGGTCCAGGGTTGAATTGATGGCCAGACCGATCGCCGAGGTATTCTTTCCGAACGTGGAAACCGAGTAGTAGAGCAGGTAGCGGCCGTTGACCTCCATAACGTCCGGCGCCCAATAAGAATAATTGCGCCCCTTCGCCGGCACGGCCGCGAGCGTCCATTCGGGGGCGTTGGTGAACACGGGCGGGCCAGCCACCCACGTTTGCAGGTCACGGGAATGAAAAGACGGGGCGCCCAGTCCCGTATAAAAGAGCCAATACTCATCCTTGCAGCGGACGATGGTACTGGGATCGTGGACGCGAATCGGGCGCTTGCCCAGCCGTTCAAGTTTCGCGATCGCCGCCGGGTCAACCGGAGCCACGGTGCGTTGCGGCGTGGCCGTCGGCGGCGGAAGGCGCTGGATTTGTGGAACCAGTTGGCCGAGCGCGGCCACCACTACCGAGGAGACGAGAATGACCACTACCACGGGTTTCATGGCACGGTCCGGCGTGATTCGCGACAAGGGCGCATTGACCGATATAGTGGGGTCGGCCACTGAAGGGCGCAAGACCGTTGGATCCCCGGGCCAGGGCAGACGCATCTAAATCCTGCCGTGCGAGTCGTGTCGCCCCGTTTTTGAGCAATGGCGGCTTCCTTCGGTTTTAGGAGACGATCGAGTGAAAGAATCCTGGAGGGATTCCGTCCCAAAGCCCAAGGATGTCCCGCGCCGCGGGCAACCTTGGGAATCCGGTCCGTGCCGATCCAACCCCGAAGCGGGTTGTGGCGCTTACTTAAGCCCACGTCTGGTAGCTGGGGATGGCGCGCTGCGCCGTCAGCGCCGCTTAGCGGCGCCATTGGATGACTGTTGCGGACGTCCTGGTCCATTCGTTCCGCCCCGCCTTCGCTTCGCTGCGGCGGGACGATGACATGGCAGCGCGATGTCCCTACCACTCTAGGCGTTTAACGACCACGCAAATAACTATGCGGCAAAGTTTTATCGCTTAAGTAAGCGCCATTCCTCCGCTGGGGTTGAAGGAAGGCACGGGCGCAAAAATGGATGACCTTTTGAATGGGAATCCGGTTACGGCAACAAGTTCCTCGCGACTACAACGGGGTCAAATCGAGAATCCCGTGGGATTGGTAACAACCGTCGGCGGGTTCCACAATTAGATGCGTTTGCCCTGAGCCCGGGGCGCCCGATCGCCAACCGCGAGTGTAGTGTCTCATAATTAACTGGCCGCGAATGACCAGCAATTCATGAGACACTACACTAGTTGCCAGCGGCGGTCCCGACGCGGCTTTCCGAATCTTCGCCGTCTTCGGCGAGTTCCTGCTTGAACTCGGGATAAACCGCGGCGTCGAGCTGGCCGCGCTGAATCAACTCGCGCAGATCGCGGATGATCGTGCGTCGCGACACGCGACAATCGCGGGACAATCGCGATATGTTCGGCCGGTCGCCGGAGCCGCGCAGGCGTTTGAGCAAGTCGTGCTGGCGCGCCAGACGTTCGGTAAATCGACGGTCGGGTTCAATATCGTCGGTCTTTTCGCTCCGTTCCAGCGACTGAAGCATGCGCACGGCCTCCCCAAAGCCACACTCGGTCAAGGCGACTTCCACGGTGCGTTCGAGTTCATCGATATCGACCGGCTTTTCGAGGACAAAATCGGCGGAATAGGGACCGGAGAGCGCCTTGACTTGCGAACGGATATCGAGCGTGCCGGAAATGATGATCACCGGGACGTGCGCCGCCACCGCCTTGACGCACGGCAGATAGTCGGCGCCGCGCTCACCTCGGTCCAGGATGTGGTCGAGGATGATCAGGTCAGGGAGGCCCTTGCCCAATTCCGCCAAGGCCGCGCTCACCGTCTGCACGCCGGTTATACGGTAACGGTTTAAAACGTCTCCGTACAACCTCAATTGCTCGGGGTCATCTTCGATGATCAGAATGGACGCAATCGGTGGCGGATGCATCAATGCCGGAGGTTACCAAATCAAACCTCGAACTGCCAAGTGGGCATTTGGCGCACACCCCGGAATATCCGCTACGCGGGCGCGGGCGCCGGACCCGATTCCTTCTCGGAACGCGCGTCCACCGGCACGAATATGCAGAACTCTGTGCCGACGCCGACCATCGAGTCGAGCGCGATGCCGAGTCCGTCCTGCTCGGCGATCGTATAAACCATATAGAGTCCCAGCCCGGTGCCGCGCTGACCGCCATGTTTCTTGGTGGTGAAGAAGGGCTCGAAGATGCGCGTCTGCATCTCAGGCGCAATTCCGGGGCCAGTGTCCTTAACCGAGAGCGCCAGGTAGCGCTGGGCGGGCCGCGGGGGCAACACCAGGCGCGGATGCGCGGAATCCGCCACGACCCGCACCGACAACCACAGCCGGCCGTGGCTGTTGAGAGCTTCGGCGCTATTCACGAGCAGATTCACCAGCAGTTGCTCGAGGCGCCCGGGCGGTATCGAAACCCGCGGAGCCGTCTCGTCCAACTCAAGTTCGACCTCGACGCCGCTGAGAAACTCTTTGCGAAACAAGCCGACCGAATCGCGGACCAACCCCGGCACGTGGCACAAAGTATTGCTGCCGCCCGTCGGCAGGCGGCTGTAGCCGAGCATGGAATCAACCAGCCGCTTGCCTTGCATGACCGCGTGCTCGATCGAGGCGTTATACTCGGCCACCTTGACGGGCGAAGCCGGCTCCCGCTTGATGAGTTTGTTCGACATGCGGATCACGGAAAGCAGGTTGTTGAAATCATGCGCGATTCCCGCCGCCAGAGTGCCCAGCGCCCGCATCTTCTGGCTGTGCATCAATTCAATCTTCGCCATTTCCAATTCGCGGCCACGCTGCTCGACCAGCACCTCCGTCGTGGCAAAGTCGCGCACGAGCTGGCGATGCCGGTGCATGACGACCAACACACCCGCGCCGGCGACGAGCATCCCGACCACGCTAACCAAAATGACGCCCAAAAAACCCGACCAACGGGGCGGAGCCGGCGGCCCGGCCAGTCGGGCGCCCGGGTTCTCATCACCCCAATTCAGGCCCATCGCTTGCAGTTCCTTCCGCATCACCGCCAAGTCCCAGACCAGCAGCGAGTTGCTGAACGTCGAGGCGACCAGGCGCCGCCCATCCGCCGAGACCCGCAACGCGCGGATGCTCTTCGGGTCGCCGGCGGTCAAGCGGGCGATTTCCGTCCCCTTGCGGGTCTCCACCAATTGCACGGAATTCTCGTCCTGCACCAACGCCACCATTTGCTCGCCGGCGAAAAACGCGGCGCTGCCCTGGCGGCCCAGTAAACCCGGGGCCTCGATGCGCCGCGTCCGCTTCCACTCGACCGGGTCCCAAAAATCATAGCGATTAGGACCACAGACGACCAAAGAAGCGCCCCGAGGGTCAAAAGCGATCGGGCCGCCGGCGGAGTCCAATTCGCGCAGCAATTGCCCCGTCGCCGTCACCCAAACCGTCGGGCCATCTCCCATGTCGTAGCCCATCACGAGGAAGCGCCCATCCGGGCTGACGCCGAAGCGCCCGGCGCCGGCGGCGGACGCGGGTCCGAGGTAATTCCGAAAAGCTTGCCGGCCTTGCAGGACGACCGGCGGACGCGCCCCGGAAAGGGAAAGCGTCATGAGACTGAAATCCATGCCCTCGGCCGCCAGCGCTCCCGCGTCGGCGCTCAGCGCGGTGTTCCGCGGGTCCAACCCGCCTGGCAGCGCGATCACTTGGGCGGCGCCCAGGTGAATTTGCCCCGTCGGGTCCAACTCCAAACGCCGGAATTCCACTCCGTGGGATCGAGTCAGCACGATCCCCTGCCCCTGCGGATGCATGACGAGTGAGCGCAGGTCGGACAGCGGGAAAAACCGGCCCGGCCCGCCCGCGGGCAAGTTCCACACTTCCAAGCCCCCCGGCGCCAACGCCGCCAGCCAACGGCCCTCGCGATCCAAATCCCAAACCAACAGCGCCTGGGTTGGACCGCCCACGCATGGCAACGAGCGGTAGCCATCCGGCAGCGCCAGACGCCAGACCCCCACCTCGCCGGGAAGCCGTTCAAACGCGATGCGGTTGCCTCCCTGGTTGAACGCGCGTCCTCGGCCGCCCGTGACGGTCAAGAGCAGTTGAGCCCGCTCAACATCCCAGAGCAGCGTGGTACCGCTTGCCGAGGAGCTTAAGAGCAGGTCACCTGCCGGACTGAATGCCAGCCCCACCGTGCGGTTCGGATGCACGCCGAGCGGCACCGCCGCGTTGGCCTCGAGATCGCACAACCAAACCCGCCAATCCGCGGTCGCCACGGCCAATCGGCGGCCGTCGGGCGCCCAGGTCAGCGCCTGAACCGCCTCCGGGAAGCTGAAACTCCAACGGTTTGTTCCCCCGATCGATTCTCGCACGCCGATCGTGCGGTCGGAGGCGACGGCAATACCCGGGGAACCCGGACGGAACGAGAACCGGCGCGCTTCGATTCCGGGCGCCTCCTCCACAATCTTCCCCGTCGGCAGCGACGCGACCACGACGGCGCCGCCACGATCGGGATCGGCAAAAGCGACGCCCGCGCCATCGTCCGTGAATTCGAGATCGCCGGTCGCGCCGCGTTGGGACGGCTCGTGACGCAGAATGATCTGCCCTTGTTCGAGGTCGAGCACGACGACCGGGCCCAATTCAAAGAGCACGGCGAAGTACCGCGCGTTGCGATCGAACGCCAGCTTCATCGGCCGAAGGGCGGGACGACGGAGCAGGCGTCGCTCAAGGCGAACGACCTCACTGCCATCGGCCAAGCGTCGAACGACGACGTCACTGCGCAGTCCGCCGGTGGCGAAGTATTTAAGGCCAGGGCTGAATTCGACGAGCAGAGCGGCCTCGTTTTTTAAGGCGATGCGCCATTCCTCCTGCATGTCGTCGAGCGCCAGACTGGCGAGCGCCTCATTGCGAACGGCGACGGTGGGCATGATCGCCGCGGCGTTGGCGGTCGCCCGCAACGCCTCGCGCCGCTGACCAACCAGGCCGCCCAACCGTGCGGCCTTCGCCTCCGCCAGGTACGTCTGCCAGAGTTCCTGGCGTTGGGTCCGTTCCGCCTGCGTCGCGCGCCGCTCGTTCTGCTCCCCTTGCAACGCTTCCCAAAGCGCCGCCAGCGCCAGGCACATTACCGCCACCCAGATGATTCCCAAGACCGTGTTCGCCCGCAGCACGCCACGACGGATCGTCTCACGCTTCTGCCGCAGGGGATCGGGCGTGATT
The DNA here is from genome assembly GCA_964522665.1 of uncultured Verrucomicrobiota bacterium. Classification (GTDB taxonomy): domain Bacteria; phylum Verrucomicrobiota; class Verrucomicrobiia; order Limisphaerales; family CAZFVY01; genus CAZFVY01. Next base: position 15,603 of record CAZFVY010000052.1, read on the forward strand.
GATTTGGACGATGGGTTGGCCACGGATCGGGTTAACCGGCGCCCGCGCGAGCCGGGATAAGCGACGGTTTTGACGGGGAGCCTACACGGGGCGGCGAAACGACGCCAGTGTGCATCTGGCGCACATTATCAAGGGGACATGACGACGGCTGAGCCGCGGGCGCTAAATCTGCGAATAATCCGTCCGTTTAAGGAAGACGCTGACGACCTTCGAGACGTTGTCCTTGTATTTTGGATCTCCGCTAAGCTGCTTCCAGACCGGGGCGGCGAAGAAACCCTGCCAATGCTTTTGATGCGCGGCCTTGTCTTCCCCGGAAACCATGTAAACCAAGTTTGGCAGGCGCCCGCCGATCAGCGTTTGGGCGAAAAAGACCGGCGTCAGCCCAACCTCGCGCATCAGCGGGATTTCACCGCTATTAAACATCAAAACCTTGTTGGCGCCCTTGACCTCGCTGTGGCTCTCATAGGTGCGCAGCTCGAAAATCCACGGTTTCTTTTCAGCGGCCGACGGCGGCGCTTCCAGGCGTTTCATGCCGTCAAACGCGACGCTGAGCGAGCTTTCGATCCGATTATAAGCCGGCTCGGACTTGGGCGCGTTCAGGTAATCCGCTCCGGCCTGCAAATACTCTGAGTCGGCGCCGACCCGGGCGGGTACGCTGGCGACCAGTTCGAGGGAATCGTAGGGAATAAGGACGTACATTTTCGTGACTTCGGCGCCTTCCAGGGGCGTGAAGACGCCGATGGGGCGGACCCCGGCGCGGTTGTAAGCCGGGATAGCCGCAGCGCGCCAGTATTCGTCAATCAACTTTTGCTGGCGTTCCGAGTCGATCGTGTACTGACGCAATTCAAAATATTGCGCCCTTTGACCGGCGCCCGTTTGGGCCTCAGCCTCGGTGGAGATCAATTGGCTAATCCCCACGACTGAGCCGAGTGCGACCGCGGATTTAACAAATGTTCGACGTTTCATAATTATCAATAGACGGTCCAACCAGACAGGGTCATTCAACCGTATTCCGCCCTAAATCATTGCTCGCGCGCCGCCGGCGTTCAACTTTGGCTCAGGCGCTTGACCGGCGCCTCAAACAACATCCGATGCGCTTCCTCCAGGATTCCGGGGATGCGGCCTTTAAACGGGCTGCGTTCGAGGACCGGCGCCAGATTGAGTTCCGACAGTCGTCCGGCGTTTTCGCCGGGGAACCAATGGTCCGCCTGCCCGAGGAGGTTGTAACGCATCTTGGCCCAATCGACCAGGCCGAGGGCCTTGGCGTAGGTCCAGAGGCGCAGTATCTCCGACACATTCACCTTGCCGGGCACGTCAATGTATTCCGGCAAACCCTTGGACCAGCCCAACCGCCAATCGCGACCCAATTCCCGTTCAAGTTCCGCCTCGAGCCGCGCCTGAATTGGCGCCACGACGGCTTCGATCCGATCGTAGAATTCCAGCGCCTGGACGTGTTCATCGAAGTCGCCCGGACGCGCGGCGCCGCAGCTCAGCGTATGCACCTGCGGCCGGCCGAGGCAATAGAGACCATTGAATTGCATCGGGGTCAGCGGCGCGCACAGTTTCACGAGCTTGGGCGGCGGCGAGTAGAGTTTTCCGCCTTTGTCATTCGGACTGATGATGAAGACGCCCATGTCCCGCTCGGCGGCCGCCTCGATGGTGGACCAGTTCAAATCGTTGACGAAATACCAATGGACGTTGAAATAATCGAATTCATCGCTCTGGACGGCTTCCAGAATGATGTCGGTCGTCGCGTGCGTGGAAAAACCGACGAACCGCGCGCGGCCCTCGCGCTGCAGCTTGCGCGCGGCGGCGACGCAGCCGTTCTTCTGCAATGACCACTGCAGTAATTGCCGATGGTTGATGCCGTGCAAGGAGAGCAGATCGACGTGATCCAGCCCGAGATACTTCATCGACTTGTCGAAGGTTTTGAGAAAATCCTCGGGGTTTTCGTGGGGCGCGACTTTGGTTTGGACGATGATCTTGTCGCGCGGAAGCGTCGGGAGCACCCGCCCAAGTTGCATCTCGGACGAGCCGTAGCCGCGGGCGGTTTCGATGTGATTGATGCCGAGCGCAATCGCCCGGTGAATCGTCGCCTCCAGGTTCGCCTGGTTGTCGGGCGGCACCTCTTTAGGGTCCACGTCCTGCCACTTGTACTGGTAGCGCATGCCGCCGCAGGAAAAAACGGGCATCTGCAATTCGGTTCTACCAAAGCGCCGGTATTTCATCGGCGCCGAGTATTGCGGATCGGCGGCCCCGAGGCAACGATGGATGGACTGAGATTCGATGGACGAATGGGCGTTCGTCGCCCGAATGCGGGCGTCAATGGCGCTCGTCGGTTCGCGGTCTCCTCGCGCCCACGGGCGACGCTTGGGCGACCGGGCCGGAGTGAAGCAGCTTTCCGAGTTCGGCAATCGTACCGGCCGAAGCAGGATCGCGCGCGAGGTTTTTGTGCTCCCGCGGGTCGCCTTGCAGATCATATAACTCGACGCCCCGTCGGCCCTCGTCCCACTCGGTGTAACACCATCGCTCCGTCCGCACCGAACGGCCGAGCCAGTCCTCGCGCGCGACGAGGGTGAAGGCCGGATACTCCCACGCGGCGCCGGGGTTCCTCAACAGCGGGACCAAGCTCCGGCCCTCGAGGCCCGGCGGCAGCGTCGTCCCGCAGAGTTCCACCAAGGTGGGATAGATATCGACGAACTCAACGACGCGGAAGCACGCTTGCCCGGTGGATTTCTGACGCGGGTCCACGATGATCAACGGGGCGCGCGCGCATGGCTCGAAGAGGGAGCCTTTCGCCCACATACCTTTCTCACCAAGGTGCCAGCCGTGGTCACCCCAGAGAACGACAACGGTGTTGTCGCGAAGCCCCGATCGATCCAAGGCGTCGAGGACGCGGCCGAGTTGCTCGTCCATGAAGCTGGTGCAGGCATAGTAGGCGACAATGGCCTCGCGCGCCCGCTCCGCGCTGACGCGTTCTTCAAAGAAAAGGTCGAGGTTCTGACGCAGGGCATAGCGCGGAACGGAGTCGTCGGCCGTTGGGGTGGGCGCAAAATCCTCCGGCAGCGGGATCTGGTCGGCGTGGTAAAGATCGAAGAAACGCTGCGGCGCCCGCAACGGCACGTGGGGTTTGTAGAAGCCGACCCCGAGGAAGAACGGTTGGTCCGTCCCCGCCCGTCGTTCCAGGAGCGCTACGGCTTCGTTCGCGTTCTTGACGTCCGCAGTCCATTCGTAGGCTTTCGCGCGGGCGGCGGCGCCCTTTTCCTCGGCGGGCGGAACCGGGCCAAAAACGTTGGCCCAGGTGCGCAACATTCGCGCGAAGTCGGTGGAAGGCGCGGTAAGCGAGCGGTACGGCTCGAACCGGGTAAGATCGGCCAACATCTGGGCGTGGAGTTCCTGACTCTTGCGAACCCATTTCTCGCCGGCGCTCCAGGCGGGCGGATACTCGTCACCGGTCGGTTCCTCGGCGAACCAGCGTTTCATCAAGTCCTTGTCGAAATGATAAATCTTCCCCAGCAGGCGCACCTGGTAGCCCGACTGCCGGAAATGTTCCGGCAAGGTGACCCAGTCCGGCCCCAACAAGGCCGGCCAGGCGAAGTCCACCGTCTCGGTCGTGGTCGGATAACGCCCCAAGAGCAACGAAACCCGCGACGGATTGCAGAGCGGGAACTGACAATAGGCTCGGTCAAATCGGACTCCGCGGCGCGCCAATTGATCCAGGTTCGGCGTTTTGACAATCGGATCGCCGTAGCAACCAAGACGCGTATTGAGATCATCGACGGCGATGAATAGCACGTTGGGACGCCGCGGCGCTACCGACTTGGGTGAATCGGCGGCGCGAACCGTCCCCGTCAGCAGGCAGGCGAGGACGAGCAGGGTCAGGCGCGCGGGATGGTTTCGCATGGTTCGCTCGGGATGGTGTAGTCGCCGCGCGAGCGAATGGGAATTCTTTTTCGCTCGAGCGCCCACAATTAGAAAACCACTGAAGACGCCATGTTGGGCGGCTCGAGATCGAGACTTCACCGCGAGCGGCCGAAATCTCGACGAGCGCCGAGACGCGGAATACGATGGGTCGAAACTTTGGCCCTGGATCAGCGCGAAAGCCGACCGAAGCCACAACCGGAATGAGTAACTCACAAGCCGCGGCCTCTTTGGCCAGCCTGTTGGCGGAAGCGCGCGCGTGCCGCGTGTGCGAAGGGCGGCTGCCGTTCGCGCCGCGACCCGTATTGCGGGCCGCGAGCAGCGCGACGTTGCTCATCGTCGGTCAAGCGCCCGGCCGGCGCGTTCAGGAAACGGGCGTCCCTTGGAATGACCCCTCGGGCGATCGGTTGCGGGCCTGGTTGGGAATGGGACGCGACGCGTTTTACGATGAGACGCGCGTGGCCATCATTCCGATCGGATTCTGCTACCCCGGGACCGGCTCGGGTGGGGATTTGCCACCGCGCCCGGAATGCGCGCCGCTCTGGCACCCGCGACTCCGCGCGGCGTTGCCGAAGATCCGGCTGACGCTCCTGGTTGGAAGTTACGCGCAGGCGTACTACCTCGAACGCCGCGCCGGACGCCGCCTCGCGGATACCGTCCAGGCGTTTCGGAATTATCTGCCTGAATTCCTGCCCCTGCCCCATCCCAGTCCCCGCAACATGCGCTGGTTCAAAACGCATCCGTGGTTTGAAGCCGAGGTCGTGCCGGAGTTGCGCCGACTGGCCAGCGCGGCGCTACGCTTTAGCGGCGCCGAGAACGGACACGCCGCAAATCTGGTCTAAACTCGACGGCAACTTTGGCGCAGAGGGCCGGAAAATCCGACCCGCCATATCGCGGCCGATTGTGGCGAGAGGCGCGGTCTCATGGAAAATGAAACCGCGCCATCTAAGCCGTCGCCTTAGTTTCGCTACTTTTTGAGGCGGTAGTACTGGGTGGCTCCGGTGGCCGAAAGAGTCACCGTACTTGAGCTACCGACCACCACAGGCGTCGGTTGCGGTGAGAGGTTGGCCCAACTGCCCGTCGCGAGGCTTGACGAGCCTTGGATCGTGAAACCAGTCGCGGAGGTTGGCCACGAAATGACCACGCTCGAGCCCAAGGTCGCGATCTTCAAGGCTGGCCCCAGCGCCGCGCCGGCCGCGGCGACCGGATCGGAGAACGGGCTGGTCAGGGGCAGGCCGTTGTGCGTCGGCGCCGCCGTCTTTGCGTAGTTCGCGGTAATCGTCAGGACCGTGCCGCCGCTCAGATTGAGCGAGCTGATATTGAAGTCGAAGCTGCCCGGAGTCGTGCTCAAGTCGCTCGCGGAGCCGACCACGTACGAGCCTAGGTAAGCGGCTCCTTGCACGTAACCGTTCGGCAATTCGGGGATTCCAGCGGCGATGCCATTCGTGATGCCGACGTTGTCCGCGACATACAGGTCGATGATCGTGAACGGGTAGTTGTTGGTATTGACCGCCGGAATCGTGCCACGCAGATGCGTCGTGGTCGTATTCGACGAAATCGTGGGCACGAAGCCAGTGGTCGAATCCACCAGCGCCTGGCTGTAGTAGCCCTGGAGGAACGTACCGCCGCTCTTCTGTGGGTCGGTCGGAAACGGGTAATTGTTGATCAAGACGTTACCCCGGAGCGTAATCGACGCGCCGGCGCTCAATTCGTCAAAAAACGCCAGGTGGTCAGGCGCGGAGAGCGTATCATCCGTCGCCGGAAACAGGCTGGAAGGGTAATTGTTGACGACAACGTTTCCCTCGACGGAATCGCTCACCCCGTCCAAGTCGGAGCCGAACCGATAACTGCTGGCGCCACCACTCGCATTCAGAGCCGGTACGCCATTCGTGAAATAGGTCTTCCCGTCGATGCCGACGCCGAAGTAGTTGCCGGCGACGACGATGTTGGTTCCGGGACTATTGCCGTAGAATTCGATATTGTGCGGATAGCCGCCCAAAGACGATGGAACCGTACCGCCGATGATATTCCGCTCGTTCGCGTCATTAACGCCGTCGCCATCGGTGCCGATAAGGGTGTTATCACCGCCGCGACCGATTTCAATCGAACCCTGAAAGTTACCGGTCAAGACCGGATCGAACGCCACATCGTAGTCATGCAGGCCGTCGGGAAGTACCATCAGGAAATTGCCCGAGATGCGAGTGCCGTTGCCCTCGATATTGATGGGAATGGCTGAGCCGACAATGACGTTGAACTCGGCGGGGGCGTTGGTCGAACGGACGCCGACTCCGATCACGGTATTGTTGATGGTGATTTGGCCGGTGCCATCGCTTTGGCGGTAACGAAACGCGCTGATACCGATGGGTCCGGTCGCGACGTTCGTGCCGTTCAAATCAACCCCAATCCAACAGCCACTGATATGGCCGCCAGATGCATTCCGAGCAAATGAAACCCCGTAAATCAACGGATCGCTGTCGGTATCGGTGGTCACCGCGGGCAATACACAAAGTCCACGCACGGCAAAGTTCGTGCCGTCCAAAACTCCGAGAATGGCGCTTTCGTCACTCCCGTAGCCGGAGTTGCCATTTCCAGCTTCGAAGGACATCGGAGTGCTGCCGCCATTGCGCGAATCGAGCACAATCTGGATCTTGGCGTTATTCGGAGCCAGAATTGGGTTGCTGTTCGGTGAAGCGCCGGGCTGGGTGTAGCCGTCGATGGTGATATTGTTCGCCGTGATCATCGGATAGCCCCCGGTCGGCGTCGCGATGTACTTTGGACCAGTACCCGGGATGTTGAAGGTCACCACGTCGCCGTCGTGCAGACTGCTGAGGGCTTGTTTAAGTGAGGTCTGCCCGGCCGGCGGGCTGACGTTGTTTGTCGTGGTCACCGTGATGGTCGTCGCGTGGGTCGCGATGGCCGTGATCGAGAGTCCCAATATGAGTAGCGAGGGGAACTTTTTCATAGATTAGAGCGGATTTCCTGTTGGGAGGAACAGTAGCGCCGGCGCTGGCAAAGTTAAAATTATTTTTGGCAAAAACGGGGTGACAATCATTCCGCATTTTGCCGCGCGGGACGCAAGCAAATGGGTGGTTCCGCGGGGTTACGGCCGCTGTATCGAGTCCGACGGCAGGCTCCGCCGTGACCTCGCGGTCGCCCCCTACCGCCGGATCGGATGAAACTCAAATTGGGCCGGTCGGCGAGCGTCCAGGTCAACATGCGCGGTGTAGAACCCTCCGTCCTTGAACAATTCGACGCCCGTCAGCGAAGGACAGAGCAATACCCGAAAGGGCCGCCACGCGCGGGCTTCCCGCAAGGCCGTGCTCAGGCGCCGCACGGTATTGCCCAAGAACCCAACTGCCGGCATGCCGGAGAGCACGCGGCTAAAGTTCAGGACGCTTCGCGAATGCAAGTGACCGATAATCGTCCGCTCCACTTGCCCGATTTTTTCCCGGACGGCCGTTTCGTTCCAAAGGAACGGCAGGGCGCTTGGATCATGGCAAAAGAGCAGAACGCGTTGCTCGGGCCGCAACGCCCGAAAGGCGCCGGCGATCTCCGCGACGTGCGCCGCGCGCAACTCCTGCCACGCCGGACGTTCCGGAGCCAGCGTGTCCGGCTCATACACGGGCAGCGCCAGGAGCGATGAGGTTACTCCGAGCAGCACGTAGCGGCCGACTTCGGCGTGCCAGAACGGTTTAAGCGCCAGATCGCCGACGGTATAATCCCAACTGGTCAGCCGCATTCCCCCTGCCCCGCCGACGAGACTCGTCTTACCCAATTCATGGTCGCCGATAACCAAGCGCAGGTTTTCCGGGAAGCGCGCGCGCAATCGTCCCAGACATTCGAGGGCGCTCGCGCGGGCCGCGGGATCACTGACGCCCACGAATGCGGAGTCGCAGGAATAATCGCCATTGGCCACGACCCAATCCGGCGCGCCGGGCGCTTCGAGGACCTGGTCGAGGAGATCGTTGTGCCGGAACGGAGCGCGGAGCCAAATGAAATCGCGATAAGCTCGGACCCCAAGGCGAAGGAGCGGGTTCCCGATAATGCCGGCTTCGTAATCCTCGCGCGCCAGTTCCGCCGCGCCAGCGAAGTGAATATCGCTGACGATTCGGATCGTATGGTCGCGGGGCATGTCGTGGCGCTAACGCGGGCCGCCAAGTGACGCTGAGCGTGAAATCGCCTCGTTTCGCCTGGTCGGCTGCACGGATTTCAAAACCCGCTCTCGGGCGGCGCGCGGGAGGAAGCTAGTACTGTGACCAGGAAATGTCGATACCGGCGTGGCGTCGGATTTGGGTTTTCTTGGTCACCGAAACCGCGCCGTTTGGCCTTGAAAACAAGCCGCTGAAAGGTACCGTAAGCTCCACGCGCCAATCCGAACCAGACGCCGCGCGGTACGCCATGAACCCAACTACGATCCGATGAAAACACTCCTGACGCTTTGTCTCGGCTGCTTCCTATTGACCAAGGCCGTTACGACGCGAGCCGCTGACGCGCCTAACTTTACCCGCGTTGAGGACGTCATTTACGGGCGGAAATACGGGACGGCGTTGACGATGGATGTTTTCAAGCCGACCCAGACCAATAACGCGTGCGGCGTGATCTTCATGGTTAGCGGAGGATTCTCCTCCGGCCACGAATTCATGAATCTCGGTTTCTTCCGACCATTTCTCGACCGCGGTTATACAGTCTTCGCCGTGGTCCACGGGTCGCAACCCAAGTTCGTCATCCCGGAAATCGAAGAGGATATTCATCGGGCCGTCCGCTTCATTCGGCATAACGCGGCGGCCTACGGCGTGGACCCACACCGGCTCGGCATCACCGGCGCCAGTTCCGGCGGGCACCTCACGCTGACGATCGCGACGCAGGGCCGGCCGAGCCGACCGGAGGCCAGTGACCCGGTGGACAAGGAGAGCAGCGTCGTCCAAGCCGCCGCCTGTTTTTTTCCGCCGACGGATTTCCTGAATTGGGGAGCCGACGGGGTGGACGCGGTGGGGGTCGGCCCGTTGGCGGGATTCAAGCCGGCGTTTGGCCCACGTTCCGACACTCCGGAAAGCCGGCAGATTTACGGCAAGGACATTTCGCCGCTGAATTTTCTTACGGCGAACCTACCGCCGACCTTGATCATCCACGGCACGGCGGATCGACTGGTCCCGTTGCAGCAGTCACAGATATTCGTGAAGCGGGCGAATGATCTGCATGTGGCCCATGTAAAGTTAATCGAGCGGGAGGGCAAGGACCACGGCTGGCCGGGAATCGAAAAGGAGCTGGCGATTTTCGCGGACTGGTTCGACGTTTATTTGCGCGGCCTGCCGGCGAAAGAATAAGCGCCGTCCCGGCGATGTCTCGCGGGAATTCGCCTCCAGGCCAGGCGGAGCGCCGTCACGTTACCGCGGGCGCGCCAGCCACTTTTCGAGGCGATCGCGAAAATTGCGGCTCAGCGTCAGGCGGACGCCGTTTTGCAGGATCACCGCGTAATCACCATAGAACAGCGGCTGGAGTTCTTTAATGCGGTCGAGGTTCACAATCACCGACCGGCTGATGCGCATGAATTTCTCGGGCGAAAGCCGGGTTTCAAACGACGCGATGGTCTCGCGCAAGTGATGCGCCGCGGGACCGGCGTGCAGGTTGACGTAATTCCCGTCCGCCTCGACCCATTCGATCTCGTCGGCGCGGACGAAGATCACCCGCCCATTCACTTTGAACGCCATCCGGTCCGGACCGCGCGGGCCGGATTTCAAATCCTCCAGCAAGGCCGTCAAACGGGCGTCGGGCGTCGCTTCCTGGCCCCGGCGCAACTGTTCGCGCGCGTGGCGCAACGATTTTTGAAAGCGTTCGCGGTCGAACGGTTTTAGCAAATAGTCAATGGCGTGAACCTCAAACGCCTGCAGGGCGAATTGATCGTACGCCGTCACGAAGATCACCAGAGGCATGGCGCCGCCCGCCAGATTGGCGCAAACTTCAAAACCCGTCAGGCGCGGCATCTGCACGTCCAGAAACACCAAGTCGGGCTGCAGCTTTTGAATGGTCGCGACCGCTTGCCGTCCGTCGCCGCACTCGCCCACGATTTCGAATCCGGGTTCGTCCTTGAGGAATTGACGGACGCGCGCCCGCGCGGGCGGCTCGTCGTCCACGATCAGCGAGCGAATGACCGGTTCATCCGGCATGCGCGGGAACCGGCTCGTCGGCGTACACGTGGCAAGGGATGACCAAAGAGACCTGCAGGCCGCCGCCGGGGACGTTCGAGAGGGTAAGCTGCTGCTCTTCGCCGTAAAGATGCCGCAGGCGCGAGCGAGTGTTGGATAGGCCAATCCCTTCGCGTGGGAGCGCGCCGCCGTTCGCGACGAGGCCGGGCCCATTATCGGCCACGACCAATTCCACCCGTTCGCCGAGCCGGCGGGCGCGAATGGTCACCCGACCGGAATCCTCCCGGGTTTCAATGCCGTGGCGGATCGCGTTTTCCACCAAAGGCTGCAGGATCAAACAAGGAACCATCGCCCCGAGCAAATTCGCGGGCACGTCGATTTCCACGCCGAGGCGGTCGCCAAAACGGGTTTGCTCGATTTCGAGATAGCGGTCAAGAAACGCGAGTTCCTGGCGCAACGGAACCTCGTGGGCGTCCGAATGGTCCAGGCTGAGGCGCAGCAATTGACTCAGTCCCACGACGACGCGGTCGGCCTTTTCCGGGTCATCATGAATCAACGAGGAAATGGCGTGGAGAGTGTTGAACAGAAAGTGTGGGTTTAACTGCATTCTGAGGGCGTCCAATTTCGCCTCGGCCAGTTGACGCTGCAATTCCGCGGCCTGCAGTTCCCCCTGCCGGTAGCGCTTGTAGTAAAACCATCCTTCCTGGGCCAGCACGACCAGCCAGTAGATGATCATGTTGACCGGCAGGTAGTGGACGACGACTTTTCGGATGACGCTCCAGAACGTGAAGGTGGTGCCGTCGATCGATTTCTGTCCGGCCAGAAGCAAGGCGTAGGCCGCGATGTAAGCGGACGAGGCGAGCGCGGAAGCAACCGTGTGGATGGTCGCCCAGCGGGGACCATTGCCGGGCTGAAAACGAACCCGCCGGCCGAACCAGAGCACCGCTAGGCCCAAAGCCGCCCACAGATACCACTCCTCGAAGGAACGCCGGAACGCCAGGGTCCAGGTGATCGGATGGTTCGTCGTCTGTTGCCAGACGTAGGTCTCCGCCGCGTCGATGCCGACCAGCATCGTCCAAAAGCCGAGATACAAGGCGTAGCGTTTCGCCCGGCTTTCCAGGAACGGTGGTGGATCGGCGTTCACGCCGTTTTCGGTTTGGTTCACCTGAGTTTAGTTCGGCTTCAATCAGAGTTCGCCTGACGGCTCGGGCCGCCCGGCCTGGTCGATCTCGACGAGGGTTGGAACGACCGAATCAACCTTCGATTACAGACGCGCCGCGCAATTCGAGCTGTTTTAGCAGCCAGGAACAACATCGCGTATCCGCGCAAGGAGGCGCAAGCGCCGAATTGAGCGGGCTGCCCGGCAAGAGGTTGCTCCCCCGCCGCTCAATTTCACCACATCAATCCGAAACCGCGGGTCGCCAGCTTAACCTGCCGGCAGCGCCGATTTGCGCGCGCCCGGAGGCGCGACGGGCGGCGGATTGGTGACGACCAATTGAGGATGGGCCGCGGCGTGTGAGCCAAGCTCGGCGACGTTCGTCGGTGAAGCATGAGGCAAAACCGCGGGTTGAGCGTGGAAGGCCACTCCGGTTCCTGAGCCGAAGCGCTGGGCGATCTGATTGACGTTGGCCGCAACGTGAATCGTCTGACGCGCCGCGATCACCAGCGCGAGCGCCACGGCGAAACCCAAGGTTGCGTGGATAACCAATTCGAGCGCGTCAAACCGCCGTCGCCGGAGAAGATGGCCGAATCCGGTCGGCGCGGCGTCTCCAGACCACGCCCCGAGGCCCTTCTCCCGCGCGGACTCGCCGGATGTTTCGCCCGCTGGCTCCGTTGGGGAAAGCGTGGGTTCCATTCCGCGACGGCGCGCGATCGAAGGCGGCGCATCGCAATCCCGGGAACGGCTGTTGGATCGGCGTGGCGAAAGTTTCATACTCGTGTCATCACTCATTCTGACGGTTGATTTACACCCGGTTCGCGTCAGACAAAACGGATATGTGATGAACCCTAGGAGTTTTGGGCCGGGATGCTTGTTCCCGGTGACGAGAAGAATTGGGGGGAATTCCAATAAGGCCGTCGCGGAGGCCCTGAACGCGGCGGAGATGCGAGCAGCGACCTTCAGTTGACGGCCGCTTCGGTCAATTCAGGCTCGACCCATTTATGGTGCTCACGAATCAAATCGACCAGGCGATCCACGGCTTCGGCTTCGGGAATATTGAACTTCACCGCCGCCTTGCCGACGTAGAGATTGATCTTGCCGGGCGCTCCGCCCACGTAACCAAAATCGGCGTCCGCCATCTCGCCGGGGCCGTTTACGATGCAACCCATGATCGCGATCTTCACGCCCTTGAGGTGTTCGGTCCGGGCCTTGATCCGGCCGGTTACCGTCTGCAAATTGAATAACGTCCGACCGCACGAAGGACAGGCGACGTAATCCGTCTTGAACGAACGGCAGCCGGCCGCCTGGAGAATATTGAAGGCCAGGCGCAGAGACTGGCCGCCGCCAGATTCCCCGCGGACGAGGATCGCGTCACCGATGCCATCCGCCAGGAGCGAGCCGATGACGACGGCCGCGCGCAATAACGCGATATTCGGCGCGAGCGGGACATTCTCGAATTGGAGACAGTCCTTCAACAGGATCGGGTTCGTCACGCCGAGCCGTTTCAGTTTCGCCGCCAGCAGACGAAAAGCCGCGATCGCCGGCAATGCCGTTCCGTCCTTCACGGTGACTAACTGCGTGCCGCAGTTCACCGCGAAATCGGTCGTCGGGTCCACTTCAAAGACATTCAAATCCTCATAGATCGCCTCGGGCTTGACGTCATCCTTGGGGCGAATCTTCGGCGCGACCTTATCCCAGGTCCCCTGCGTGACCACGACGCGGACGGTCTGTTCGCCGCCGCACTTCACGCCTTCGGCCAACTCGATCTCCGGCGTCTCCCGGCGGGCGAAAGCGAACGGATCATACGCGAGCGCGATGGGCGCCACCGGGGCGTGGTTGGCCAAGAGCGGAATCTGCGCCAGCAAATCGTTGCAGACCGCGATTTCGTTCGGGGAATCTTCCGTGAGCGAGACGCGGATGGTTTCACCCAAGCCGTCGCAGAGTAACGAACCGATGCCGATCGCGCTCTTAATCCGTCCATCCTCGCCATCGCCGGCTTCCGTGACGCCCAAGTGAAGCGGGTAATTCCAATCCGGTCCAAGCTCGGCCAAGCGCGCCGCGAGCAGGCGGTAGCACTCGATCATCACCTTTGGGTTGCTCGATTTCATCGAGAAGACGAAATTGTGGTAATCGAGCTTGCGGGCGATGCGGGCGAATTCCAGGGCGCTCTCGACCATGCCGAGCGGCGTATCACCGAAGCGGTTCATGATGCGGTCACTGAGCGAGCCATGATTCGTGCCGATGCGCAGGGCGCGGCCCAAATCCCGACACAACTTCACCAACGGCGTGAAACGGTCTTCGATCCGCTGCAGTTCCGCGTTGTACTGGTCGTCGGTGTATTCTTTGATCGCGAATTTTTTGGAATCGGCGTAGTTGCCCGGGTTGATCCGGACTTTCTCGACCCATTTGGCGGCTTCGAGCGCCGCTTCCGGCTTAAAGTGAATGTCGGCGACGATCGGCACGCGGCAACCTTGGGCGCGGAGGTCCGCCACAATGTTTTTCAGGTTGGCGGCGTCTTTAACGGTCGGAGCCGTGATGCGGACCAATTCGCAGCCGACGGCGACGAGTTCGAGCGTCTGACGCACGGAGGCCGCGGTGTCCATCGTGTCGCAGGTCAGCATCGACTGGCGGACGACCGGATGGTCGCCACCGATGATGATGCCGCCCCGGGCCGGATCGCCCACGGCGACTGCGCGGGACGACCGGCGTTGATAAGTGAACGGAGACGGGCAGTACTGCATGGATTACTTGGCTGGAGCGGGCACGAGGATCGGTTCAGGCGCCGGCTTGTCCGCCGGTTCGATTTGCGTATCGCGCCGGAGCATCGAACGGAAGAAGGGGACGCGCTTGATGTCGAAAAACGTCACGTAAAGCATGAACGAAATCAGCAGGACGGCGAATCCGGTGGTCACATATTCGACGAACCGAACGCTCAACGGGCGACGGCGGACTCGTTCGATGATCGCCATCAAGATATGCCCGCCATCAAGCACCGGAACCGGCAGCAGATTGAGAACCGCCAGGTTAATGTTCAAGAGAACCAGAAACTTCAGCGCGAGCCGGTAATCGGCATTCACCTGGACCGCGAGGGTCGCGAGAATTCCCACCGGACCGCTCAAATCCTTGGCGCCGACGCCGGTCTGTTTCGAGTGAAAGAGGGCGCCAAACGTATCGATGGTTTGCCGGACGACCTCACTGATCTGCGCCCACGGGGTCGGGCCCGGCTTTTGCACCTGATAGACCGCGGAACTGGAAGTCAACGCGACGCCAATGCGGCCTCGCTTGGTCACCGAATCGTAGCGGGGAGTCACGGTCAATGTGACTTTTTGAGTCCCCCGCTGCACCTGGACTTCGCTGGCCTTGCCGGGCTGTTTTTTGATGAGATCGATCAAATGCTCCTGACTGAAGACCGGGACACCGCCAAACGAGAGGAATTGGTCGCCCGGCTGCAAGCCGGCCTTTTCCGCCGGGCTACCGTGCTCCAGCGTCGCGATCAACGGGTGCTCTTTCGGGTCGAGATTCAGCATCTTGCCGCCAATCAACTCATTGGTAATGGTTGGCAATTGGTATTCCGTCCGCACCCCGCCTCGCTCGATCACGACTGGAAGAACATTGGTCCGCGCAATGATTACCGCCATAAGAACATCTTGCCACGCCTTCACCGGCCGGCCGTTCACCGCCACGATCTGATCGCCCTCGCGAATGCCGAGTTTGGCTTCCGCCGACCCTGGTTCGACGTAGCCAATAATCGACGGATTAACCAGAACCGGCAGACCGACAAAATAAATGACCAGCGCGATCGCCAGCCCGAAAACGACGTTCATGAACGGCCCCGCCACCGCCACCAGGATTTTCGACCAAGGCGAAATCGGTGGAAGCGTTTCTCCCCCCTCCGTGTATTCCCCCTCCAACGCCTCGGAAGTAATCATTTGGGGAAGCTTTACAAACCCGCCGGCAGGTATCCAGCGCCACGAGTACTCGATGCCATCGCGGGTCCAACTGAATATCTTTGGCCCCATACCAATGGCGAGAGCGACGACCTTGAGGCCCCGTTTGCGGGCCATCCAATAGTGGCCAAATTCGTGGACGAAGATCGCCGCTCCGAAAAGGAGGATCACCGCCAGGACGACGTAGATGTAATTCAGTATGGTTGCCATGCGTTGCGCCGGCGGCAAACTGTCTCAATTCATTGCCACGGCCCTGAAATGGTCTCGCATTCCAGAGCCTAGACAGTAACCGACCGATCCCTTTCTGGCAATCCTGGAAAGAATTTGTTCAAACGACGGCTCGGTTTTAACCTGGCCGGTACCGCCCGCCGGTCCGGTCGCCTCCGCCGGAAACGGCCGTTAGACGACTGGCTTTTTCCAGATCGGCACGACCCGTTTCATCTCGTCGATCAACCATTGGCAGGCGGCAAAAGCCTCGCCGCGGTGCGGAGCGACGACCTCGACCCAAAGCGAGGCCTCATTGACCTTCACGAACCCTAGGCGGTGTACCACGCGCGCTGATTCGACCGGCCAGCGTTGTTCGATTTGTTCGAAAAGGAGTTTGAATTGGTGCTCGACCATGCGTTGAAACGCTTCGTACTCGATCCCGCGAATCGGTTGCTCCGCTTCCAACGCGCGCACGACGCCGAGGAAGTAAACCGACGCGCCCATTCCCGGCGAAAGCGCCCGGCCGGCCAAGAGTTTGGACTCGTCGATCGGTTCGGTCACCAGGCTTAGTTGCCACTTCATACGCGGGAGCGATTAGCCGCCTTGAACCGGGGGAAAAAGGGAAACCTCGTCGTCAGCGTGGAGCCGGTAGTCCGGGCGTTGGTACTCCACTCCCACCGCTATCAAGGTGGACCTTTCGAGGCCGGCTAGACGAGGAAACCGTTCCCATAATACTTTCAGGAGCTCGGCAATCGAACCGCCGGGCGCGAGCGTCACGATGGTGTCGGCGCAGCCAGTCAGCTCCCGGAAATAGGAGTAGAAATGGACACGCACGTTCATCGGACGTCGGCGACGTTCAACGGGATTCCGCCTGCGTCAGGCTCGGGTGGAGCACGCCCACAAAGGGCAAATTGCGGTAGCGTTCGGCGAAATCAAGCCCATAGCCCACCACAAATAGATCGGGAATTTCAAACCCGACGTAGTCCGCGACCAGGGGTTCCAAGCGTCGGGTGGGTTTGTCCAACAGAACACAGGTTTTGATCTGGCGCGGCCGAAGGAGCTCGAGTTCGGTCATCACCCGCTGCAACGTCCGCCCGGTGTCGAGAATGTCATCGACCAGGAGCACGTCGCGTCCGCGCACATCCAAAAGGAGCTCTTTCGTAAAGACCAATTCCTTCGATTCCGTCCCCTCGCGGTAGCTGGAGACCCCGATAAAATCAAGGCGCAGCGGGAGCGTCAGGCGCCGGATCAGATCAGCCAAAAACACCACCGTGCCGCTCAGCAGAGCGACAATGACGAGGTCCCGCCCGGCGAAATCGCGTTCAATTTCACCCGCCAGAGCTGCCACGCGCCGTTCCAAACGACGCTCGGAGACCAAAATCGAGCGCAATTCGCCCTGCCAACGCGCCGGGACACGGATCGATGGTCGGACCGACCAAGGGGTCAATGCTTTTGCCTTCGGCGCCATGCTTCAGTCCTCCGTGTCCGTGAGCGGGCGATTGCCCGAGTACGCCGAAAACAGGTCGCCCGCAGGCGCATAGGAACTCCGCTCGTTCGTTCGCGCGGTTGGTCTGGGAACCAGAACTTGGGATTGCATGGGAGCGCTAAATATGTTTCGAATCCGCTTCGTCTTTCACCGCGTAGCCCGTTTCCTGGCGTTTGAAATTCACCTCGTTTTTCTTCACGTACGCCGCGAAAACATCGTCCGCGCTCATCCCCATCACCTGCGCGAGGCTGATGAGAAAATGGAAGAGATCGACCACTTCGACCCGGGCGTTCTGTTCATCGAATTTCTGGTATTTGGCCCACCACTTCCACGGAACACTGTCCGTCAATTCCGCGATTTCCTGCGACATCGCGCGGCAGTAGTTGAGGGTCCACTGGGTCTTTTCCTGCTCGTTCATCGTGTCGGTGCGAACGCCAATTCTCTCATTCAAGGCCTTCTGCATCCGAAACAACTCCCTCAACTGGTCTGGTTTTTCCATGCGCCAACGATTTCCAGAGTCGCCCAACGACGCAAGGAGAATCATCGCGCGGAGAATCATCGCGCGCAACGCCATGAATGTCGCGGGGCATCAAGAATCAACTCCGGCAGGGTCGATCGGCGGCAGCGGATTTGCCTGCTCTCTAATGGCGAGCAGTTGAACGACGGTGATCAGGTCGTGAGGACGGCCCATTGCCTGCTTGGCACTGATGAGCGCCTCCAAGCCGAGAACCCGGCATTTGCCTGCCGGCAACTGAACCTCCACCGAGCTTCGGGCTACCTCGTCGAAGCCGCCAACGCCAGCGACTTCGCTCAAACAATCAAGAATTCCCAAGTCAGTTTCGAGGTAAAGATTTCGCAAACCAATCAAAGCGTTGCCGCTCGAATCAAACGGGAGTCTTTGCGGCGTCAACCGATGGCGCGCGTGGAGGCCGGCCAGCGCCGCGACAAGGCGACCAAGGTTCTCCGGCGTGAAAGGGCAACAAACATCAACGTCCCGGGTCATCAGGGACGCGCCATAAGCCACCGCGGCGTAGCCGCCGACGACGACAAACTCCACCCCACCGCTAACCAGTCTCCCGATGATCGCGCTAAGTCCTTCCATGGCGCATTTTCATGGCCTCACGCAATTGCAGGGCCAGTTCCAAAGCCCGGTCATGCTCGACCCAACGTTCCCAAGGCGTCTTGGCGAGACTAATCTCGATGAGCGAGAGATCAACCCCCGCGGCGTAGGCCGCGCGCCAAGCCGGCCCCGCGTCGGGCGGACATACATAGGCCTCTCCAAGCTGAGCATTTGGGTGAGCGTCCATCCGTTAAATGGCGACGCGCGCCAATACAAACCCGCCGGCGCTGAAACTCGATCGACCTCCACCGGTCTCCCGCGATACGAGGAGCCTCAACATTCGCTCAAGACTTGAGAAGGTCCGCACGTCGTTCATGCTAGGCGGCAACTTCGATTTCGCACGTCAAAAGTGATTTCTGAATTGCGCCGACCGTTATGCCGACTTCTCGCATCGTAGCGGCAGGCGAAGGCGGGTGGTACACGTGAAGGCGGCGCGGACATAGGCGCCCGGTCCCGTTGATGAAATTCGGGTGGTTTGATGAATTGGCCCCGGGGGGCTGGCGGAATTTGAACTTTGAAGATCGCGGAGGCGACGGTATAAATAAATGATGCTACCGGGTTTGCTTTCGCAGGGTGGGCCGATAATCTGGCTGATACTACTCGCCAGCGCCATCGGCGCCGTGGTGTTCGTGGAGCGCCTGCTCCACTACCATCGCGCCCAAATCAATTCGGCCGAGTTTTTGATCGGCGTTCGCAACGTCCTAAAACGCGACAACATCGTGGAAGCCCTCTCCATTTGCGACGCGACGCCGGGGCCGGTCGCGCGCCTGGTCAAGATCGCGATCCTCAGCCGCGACCGAGGGCGCGAGGGAGTGCGGTCCGCGCTAGAGGAGGCCGGCTTGGTGGAGGTGCCACGCCTGGAGGAAAAACTGAACGTCTTGGCCACCATCGCGCAGATCGCGCCGTTGCTGGGATTGCTCGGGACGGTGCTCGGCTTCATTAAGCTATTTGCCGTGCTGCAACACGACGGATCGTTCGCCCACATGCCGTTATTCGCGCAGGGGATTGGAGAAGGGTTGATCTGCACCGCGGCCGGTCTCGCGGTGGCGATACCGGCCTACGTCGGCTACAATTATCTCGTTGGACGCGTGAACGCGATCGTCTTGGACATGGAAAAGGCCTCGAGCGAAATCCTGAACGTGGTGTCGGAGAGCGACCGCGATCGGCCGCTATGAAGTACCCGCGCAACGCGAAAATTTTTCGCGGGCCGATCGATTTGGCCCCGCTGGCCGGCATGCTCCTCCTGCTGCTGATGTTGTTATGGGTGAGCTCCACCTTCGTCCACGCCCCGGGCTTGCGAATCGAATTGCCCGCGGTGGCGCCCGCGGATTTGCCGGGAACGACCAACGCGAGCGTCACGGTCGCGCTCGATCTTAACGCGGAAATCAAGAAACAGTTCTATTACGAGAACCAAATGATTTCCGAGGACGCGCTCCGCGCCAAACTGGTCGCGGCGGTTCGCGGATCCAAGGAGCCGCTCACGCTGATCGTTGAAGCGGACAAAGCGGTCTCGTACGGGACACTGGCCCGATTGTGCAAAGTTGCCGCCGAGGCGGGGATTCACGATGTGCTGGGAGAGACCCTGCCGAAGATGACCTTTTCGCCGAGCGGTCCGACGCCTGGGCGATGAAACCGGGCGGCCTAGACTCGGACCCGTGGAGCGCCCGGCGATGGATCATCGCGCTGGCGCTTGTGGTGGCGATCCAGGTCGCGATTCTTTTTCTCGTCCCGCAGCCGGCGCCGATCGCGCCCCGCTCGGCGCCCAGGGCGACGGTCATTAAGTTTGACCCTGCCGGCGCCAAATCGGGCTGGGCGGGCTGGGCGCCCACCTGGCAGGATCCGACCTTGTTCTCCACGATCCATCCGCACGGGTTTTCGGGTCATGCCTGGCTGAACTACCCGCGCCGGGAATACCGCCTGAAGGACTGGACCGAGCCAGCCAGTTGGTTGCAGGAAGACACTTCGCGTTTTGGCGTCGGCTTCACCCAGTTCGTCAACACGGTCATCAGCAGCCAGCCGTCGCCCCTGGCCAGCGGCCAAGCCGGCCCGTGGACCATCGATGGGCTTAAAATACCTCCCACGACGCTCGCCACCAACTCGTCCGTCCGAATCGTCGGCGATCTGGCGGGTCGCGGATTGTTACGGGCGATCGAGCCGCCGCCGATCGCAAGCGAAGAAATCCTCACGAATTCGGTGGTAGAGGTCGCGGTTCGTCCGGATGGCTACACCTTTTCCGTCCGGCTCGTCTCGCCCGGCGCCCGCGGCGCGGAGCAGAAAACCGCGGACCAAATCGCGTTGAATCTGGCCAAAGCCGCCCGTTTTGAGCCGAGGCCGAGCGGCGCCACCAATTTTGTTTCCGCCACGCCGCCGGCGCTGACCTACGGCAGCCTTATTTTCGCGTGGCGGGTACTCGAACCACCGGTCGCGGGCGGCCTCCCCGGGAAGCCATGAGCATCCCGGATCTGTTTCTCGCCTATGTAGTTGCCGCGTTGGTGGTCATTGGCGTGGTCGCGATCTATTATGAGTTTCGTCGCAAAAGGTTCGAACCGACGCCGACTGAGGATCACGTTTTTCGTTGTGAAAAATGCGCGTTCGTCTATACCGACGACGCAGATGTGGATCGTTCACGTTGCCCGCAGTGCGGCACGCTGAACGACGTGTTTAAATTTTGATTCTCGTTTGATCGCGCGGGATCCTCCGCCCCGACCAGACCAACCGTTAATAAACCGAAGAACTGAAATCATATGGGAATGTGGATCGGACGTAATCGCAAAGCTCGGGTCACCTACGGGTTCGATGAAATCGCGCTGGTGCCCGGCGAGGTCACCATCAACCCCAACGAAGTGGACACGAGTTTCCGCATTCCGCGCAAAGATGGCAGCTTTATCACGCTGAAAATCCCGATCATGGCGAGCGCGATGGACGGCGTTACCGACGTGCGCTTTTGCATCGAAATGGGCCGTTTAGGTGGCCTCGGCGTCATCAACCTTGAGGGGGTCCAAACCCGTTACGAAGAGCCGGACGAAGTGCTGCAACAGGTCGTCTCCGCGAGCAAGGATCAGGTCACCGCCGTGATCCAAAAACTGTATTTGCCACCGATCAAGGAAGAGTTGATCAGCCGCCGGGTCCGGCAACTGAAAGAGGCGGGCGTCTTGGCCGCCGTCAGTTCGATTCCGCAGAAGGCCGAACGCTTTTGCGCCATCGCGCAGGAGGCGGGCGCGGATCTTTTTGTGGTGCAATCGACGGTTTCGACCGTGCGACATATTTCGACCGAATAC
Organism: uncultured Verrucomicrobiota bacterium; assembly: GCA_964522665.1. Classification (GTDB taxonomy): domain Bacteria; phylum Verrucomicrobiota; class Verrucomicrobiia; order Limisphaerales; family CAZFVY01; genus CAZFVY01. The sequence continues at coordinate 36,864 of CAZFVY010000052.1, forward strand.
AAATCGCTCGATTTGGCCAACCTGACCAAGACGGCCAACATTCCGGTCATCATCGGCAACGCCGTGACCTATAGCGTGACCCTCGAACTGATGGGCTGTGGGGTCGCGGGCGTGCTCATCGGCGTGGGGCCGGGGGCGGCTTGCACCAGCCGCGGGGTTCTTGGCTTGGGCGTTCCGCAAGTGACCGCGACGGTGGATTGCGCCGCCGCGCGCGACGCCTATCACAAAAAGACCGGCCGGTTTGTGCCGATCATCACCGACGGTGGCATGAGCAAAGGGGGCGACGTTTGCAAGGCGTTGGCTTGCGGCTCCGACGCCGTAATGGTGGGCAGCGCGTTTGCCCGCGCCCAGGAAGCGCCCGGGCGTGGGAATCATTGGGGTATGGCGACTCCGCACGCCAATCTCCCGCGGGGCACTCGGATCAAGGTCGGACTTTCCGGCTCACTCAAGCAAATTCTCTTTGGCCCGGCGACCGTGGATGATGGCTCGCAGAACCTCGTCGGCGCGATCACGACCTGCATGGGGAACACCGGCGCCGCCAACATCCGCCAATTTCAGGAGACCGAGATCATCATCGCGCCGAGCATCAAGACTGAAGGCAAGCTCTTCCAGACGATTCAAAGCGTCGGGATGGGAGCAAGCTAATCGACCGTCGGTTTCGGTTTTTCTGGCCGGGCAATGTCGGAGACTGGTTCGCCGGTCTCCGATTTTGTTTTTGGGCCGAACGCAAAAGCGATCCAACGCGAGCGAGGCGCGACGTCTCGCGCTCGTACCGGGGAGAGAATCTTCGGGGCAGACAATCTGCCGAGAAGGTTCGGGAGGATCAGGTTATGACAAAGGTGCGGTAGAACAGCGCCATCACCTTGTCCACCGCGGCGACGGAGACGTGGCGCTCGTCTTCCGCCCATGGCGAGCGCGTGCAATACATGACGGTTTCAAACGATGGGAAGTAATAGACTTCCTTGTTGCGCCGGGTGAATTCCTCCACGGCGACCCGAAGCACCGCTTTCGCATGGCAGTTGGCGGTGATGACATGGTGTTCCGCGCCACGAAAGGTGGCATGCATCGGAACCGGCGAAACGGTAAGAATCAGTCGCAAGTCGCGGTTGTAAACCCGCCAGAGGTCGAGCATTCGCTGGAGTTCGGTGATGTTTTCCTCGACGGATAGCACGTGCCTGCGGGTGGCGGCTGAGGCGATGAGCCAGGGACAGCGGGAGAATACCGCGCCGTCAGATTTCAAGGACCAGACTTCGTTCATGCCGAGCGTCATGACGAACACGCGAGACTGGGTTAAGGCTTCCCGCGCCGCGTTGAGGTGGGGCTCGATGTCCGCGTCGTATTCCTCGACCGAATCAAAGATTACGTTTTCACGGAAGGGGTCGAAGTACTTCGCGCGACCCTCGCGCACGTCGGTCCAGAGCAGCCGCGGCAAGCGGCGGAGGCCGAAGGCCTTCTCGACGAGCTGTCGGAGACTCGGAGCGTTGAACAGGATGCCCCACCGCGCGCTGGAGGTGACCGTATCAACGCCGCTCTCGGTTACGACGTAATTAAAACCATCGGCCCGCAAGCGCCGGGCAATTTCAGCCGCGAAGCAGCTTCCGGCGGACCCGATCGGCGTGGCGCGATCCAGGATGGGGAAGGCTTGGCAGAAAGGGAGTTCCTCATAGACCGACTTTGCCTCACGAAAGGTAGGATTCGGCCAGAAAACTCCGGCGGGATTGGGTTTGCAGTCGGCATTGTAAGCCTGTCGGCATTCCTTGGTTTCCCAATCGTGGGCGGATATCGCCGCGGCGATCTCAAAGTACTTATCGACGCCCACCCGGCCATCGACGCGCAAACGCGCCGCGACAACGGACAATTGCCGGATGAATTCGGTCCACGGTAGCGGCTCGGCGATCAGAGGGGTCAGGGCGGCGACGAATTCGTCTTCGTACTGCCCGGCGTTCGTGATCCCCGCCAAGATCGATTGGATCAGCAGCCTCAGAGTTTCGACCTCGAGGATTTGCCCGCCTTCATTGAGGATCAACGTGCGGTCGTAGATGCCAGGAACTTTGTTCATCAGCGCTGTTGCTCTACGCGTTCGCCGTAGCTTTGGACGGCGGCGAACGCGGACGCAGGTACTTAAGGTAACGGACCATCGATGGCGCCGCAACGCCGGACGGTTATTCGACCAACGCCGTCGTGCTTTCTTAATTAGCGCGACTGGGATCGGTCGATGTTCTGCGGTCCCGGAATTTGGGCAGGCGCCGCGATGAGCTTACGAGCGAGAAGGCGCGGCGCTTGGGCAGATGACCCTGGTCGATAAAGAACGATCGATTCAGCGGCCCACGACCTCGCCGGTCAAGAGGCGAAATTGAACGTCGCAGTTAAGCCTAAGCGCACACCGCAAACGCCTGGCCGGATTTCCGGCGCCCTACGGGGACCAAACAGGGAACCGGCGGAGCCGGTTGCGGCCTAATGTCCCGCCCCATGCGCTTCCGCCCCTTTCGCCAGCTTGGGCGGATGAAAGAAGAGCGCGAGCGCGATCGCGGCGCAGAGCGCGATGGCGAGCGGCACCTGGAAGAGGTGATAAAAATCGGTGACGCCGTTATGCATGAAGGTCTTCTGGCTCAAGATTGGACAGATCGAGTTGGCGACCAAGGCGCCAACGCCGAGGATCATGACGTTGAACAAGCCCTGGGCGCTGGCCCGGACATCCTTCGGAAAATACTCTTCCACGAAAATATAGACGGTGGCGAAGAAGAAAGCGTAGCAGACGCCGTGCAGGACTTGCACCAGAATAATCAATTCCTTGTGTTCCGGCAAATAGGCCCAGACCGCAAAGCGCACCGGATACGCGATAATTCCCAAAATCATCGTCGCGCGCCAACCGATGCGTTTGAGCGTCGAGCCCAACGCGAACATCGTCAGAATCTCCGCGATTTGGCCCACGCTCATCACCGGCATGATCCAATTACCCGGAATACCGGCGCCGCCCACGCTTACGCCGGCGCCCAGGAAGGAACCAGCCCAGTTGAAGTAACAGTTGTGGACGAACGAATCGACAAAGGTGACCAGCCAGAGCACTAAAACGAAAGGGTGTTTGAGCAGCTTGACCGCTTCCATCCAAGCGAGCGTTTCGGCGCCCCCCTGCCCAGCTTTCTTGGGCGGGGTATGGGGCAGAGTGAGACTAAACGCCGCCAATGCCAATGACGCGACGCCTGCGACGATGTAGGTCCAGACGGTGGCGTCCTGCATTTTTTGGCCGGTAAGCCCATTCGCCAGCACCGTGCCAATCCAGCTCACCATGCCCTGCGGGTTGGCAGCATGCACCTTGTCCCAATCGACCAGGATGAAAGTGAAGGGCCACGCGGCCAAAATCCACCCGATCGTTCCGCCCATGCGGACGATGCCGAACTCCTTCTGCGCGTCTTTCATGTTCGCGAACGCGATCGAGTTCGTGATCGAAATGGTCGGAACGTAGAGCAGGCAATGCACCAGCATCAGGCCGAAGAACGGCCAGAATTGGCGCGTGAACGCCAGGCCGAGAATGGCCAGACCGCCCACGAGATGGCTGAACGCCAAAAACCTTTCGGCCGAAAAATTGCGATCGGCAAATTGATTGCTGAAGAACATCCCGACAATCGCCGCAACAGGAAACGCGTTCAGGATCAGCGACTGTTCACCGGTGGTAAAATTGAGCCGCGGCAAATATCCGAAGATCAGTGGCAGCCAAGCGCCCCAGATAAAGAACTCCAGCACCATCATCAGGAAGAGCTTGTTGCGAATCGAGGTGTTCATAAGTTGTTGCGTGGAACCATGATGCTCGGAAGGCTAAAGAAACGTCCCCATCAAGGCAAGAAAAGTTGCGCGAGTTTGTTCGCGTTGGGCGCATCTCATTATTTTGACAGGTCGATAATTTGGGAGGGAAGCGGAGGAGGGAAAATCAGCGTCGGTTGCGCCAAATCCGCAGCAGACCGACAAAAAAATGAGATGCGCCCGTTCGCGTTTTGGCGTCGTTGGTCTCCTGGATTCGCCCGCCGAGCCTCGCCCATCGAACGAAGGCGCGTCCCGGGTCGCCGGGCGTCGAGAACGTCGCCGATTGGCGCCGGGTGAGGTTCGATATCCCGCCTACCAAGACGGCACATCCACCCAGCATTGGGTGTCAAAAACAGCGGAAAGTCGGACCACCGGAACCATCCACTTTGGGCTAAGGAGTCGCGCGCGATCGACGATTCGGTTCACCAGGCTCGACGGGTCGCGCGCGCGAAAAAAAAACCGCCACGGTTGATCGGCCGAGAGGACGCCGCCGGGCGCTATTTCAAACACGGATTCGCCGGGATCGACGGGCGTACCTCGACCAAAACTTCCGTGGTCCGCCCAAGTTCGACCGTCCCGGGCGATCCCCTCGAGTCCGCGAATCTCCAGGCGCCGGTGGGACCGATTCGTCACCTCGAAACCGGCGAATTTGAGCCTTTTCGCGTTCGTGTCCCGCTCAGGACGTTCGGTATAGACGACGGCAACCCCAAACGCCTTGGGTTTTTCAATCCATAGCGCGCCAACGCCAGCGCCAAAGGCAAGGGCGCCGACCAAAGCGGTGATCAGCAACCGTCTCATGCGGGAATTTGTAAGCGCAAATTTACCCTTTTTTGCGAGCAACGCGAGGAATTTTTGCTTCGGGCGGAGCGCGGATCAGCCGTCCACAAGGCGCCGGTTCTCGGGCTTCATGAATTTGCGCGCGGGGCGGGAATTGCAGGGACATCCGCCTCGCCGAAGATTCGGCGCCGGGGTGAGAACGGCGGCAAAGCGGTCCGTCAGACTTGACAATCGCGACGCAAAAAGCGTACACAGCCGGACAATTACAGTCACCCTGGGAAGACCTGCTGAGGCCCGAAATGATTGACGCTTACGATGGCTCCTACCGGCTTATTGGCCGCACGAACGAGGCGTTGGCCCAACGCCACGGCGCGCCCAAAACGCCGGGCGCGCGCCGAGCCGAGCCAACCTCCGACGCCGAGGCTCACTCGACGCGTGACGACGGCATCTTCGTCGCCCCGGTGACTTACCAAGCGGACGGGCGACTGGCCGAACCGCTCGCCCGGCCCGGGCAGTATCTCAACGCCGTCGGCTAAGCGACGACGTCTTCAGGGCGACAGACCCGCGACGGCCTCCGAGCCCAGTTTTTTCGCCGATCAACTCAGTTCGCGGACTAAGAACGAGCGCGGGGATTCAGGCTATCCCCGACCCAGGCTGATCGCAGTCCCGTCGAGCGCGTCGTGCGTCAGGCGCTCCGGTTGGCCACGCTCGCCATCGACGCCGAAACTTCGCCCCTTGCTTGCCACTCCCCTTAATGTCGGCGACGATTCGACCGGTGTTCATTGGATTTCAACTGGCCGTCGCGGCGCCCGCGCCGCCCCCAATTCTGGTGGCGCCGTTCGTCTGCCTGCTCTTGAGCATCGCGATCATCCCCGCGGTCAGTCATCGCTGGTGGGCGCGTCACTATCCAAAGGTTTCCGCCTCGCTCGCCGCGGTCACCGGCGTTTACTACTCGCTCAGTGATGCAGGGATTACGGCGCTTGGCCACGTGGCGCGAGAGTACTTGAGCTTCATCGCCCTCCTGGCGTCGCTTTTCATCATCGCCGGCGGGATTCACATCCACGCGCCGGGCGGAGCGCGCCCGCGACAAAACGCGACTTTCCTCCTCGCCGGCGCGATCCTCGCCAACGCCATCGGGACAACCGGGGCGTCGATGCTGCTGATTCGACCGTGGATTCGCATGAACCAGCGGCGCTTCGCCGGGTTTCATCTCGTCTTCTTCATCTTCTTGGTTGGAAATATCGGAGGTGGTCTCACCCCCATTGGCGATCCGCCGCTCTTTCTCGGATTCATCGCCGGCGTCCCGTTTTGGTGGACGCTGCGAGCTTGTTGGGCGCCATGGGCCGTGGCGGTCAGCGTCCTATTGGGCGCTTTCCTCGTTCTGGACGGAAGGAGTTTCCGTCGCGGAGAGAAAACCGCGCTGGAATCGCCCGGCACAGCGGAAAAACGGAAGGTTGAGGGGGCGCGCAACGCGTTGTTCCTGGGGATTGTGCTCGGAGCCGTGTTCGTTCCGCAAATCGAAGCCCGCGCTGGCCTCATGGCGCTCTCCGCGTTGGTCTGTTACGTCACGACGCCGAAACGAATCTACGCGGCGAATGAGTTCAACTTCGGGCCGGCGCGCGAGGTGGCGTGGCTGTTCGGGGCCATTTTCATCACGATGATGCCGGCGCTCGCCTGGTTGCAGGCCAATTCCGCCCAACTACCGGTTGGCTCTCCTCGCGCGCTGTTCTGGCTCACCGGCGGGCTTTCCGCGGCGCTCGATAACGCGCCGACCTATTTGGCGGCGCTCGCGGCCTCGCTCGGCCGGGCCGGCTTGAGCTTGCAGGACCCTGCGCAAGTGAACGAGTTTGTCCGGAGCCGTCCCGACATCCTTGTCGCCATCTCTCTGGGCGCCGTGTTCTTTGGAGCGATGACCTATCTTGGCAACGGTCCCAATCTCCTGGCGCGCGCCATCGCGCAAAACGCCAAGATCAGCACGCCCGGCTTTTTTGAATTTGTCTGGCGCTATGCGGCGCCGTTGCTGATTCCCCTTTTTGCGCTAATAAGCCTTCTTTTTTTAGGCGCCTGAAATTAGCCACGCCGCTATTTTTTGGTTTTCGGCGGGTCGATCACCATGCGCAAGAGTTCACGCTGCTCCGCCGAAGCGCTAAAAAGCGTTTCGGGAAAAACTAAATACTTAAGCATCTGATCGTAGATGGCGCCGCCTTGATCGAGGTGCGACGCCATCCCCGCCAAGTACTGCAACCGGAGGTTGCGATCACGATTGATCTCGGCGTCCTTCAGCCAAGGCTGCAGATCCGACGCCCTCCCCGCGTAGGTGGAAAGGAGACTGTATAGGGATCGGAAGCCGACGTCTTTAATCGACTGGACCGCCTGGGTTTCACGACGCCACCGCTCGGCGGCCGCGTTAACGTTGATTCGGCCGGGCGTCGCCTGGCCCAACAGGACGGTATCGTATCCCTCCCCCTCCCGGTCGTTGCCCCAGACGGTCCCACCGGGAAACGCCTCGAAGAACGTGGCAATTTCGCTTTTGACCACGGCGGCGTTGCTTTCGTAGAGCGGCACCCATTGGGTGACCAGGCCACCCGGGTTGAGGTGCTCCCGTACTAAGTCAAAGTAGTCCTTGGTGTAGAGCGTCGCCGCGCCTTTTACCCAGGGATGAATTGGGTCGGAGGTGATGATGTCGAACTTCTCGCGCGTCGTCAGAATGAAATGGCGGGCGTCATCGTAAACCACCTGGACGCGGGGATCGCGGAGGACGCCGTAGTTTTCCTTGGCGAAATGGGTGACGACCACCTGCGGGATCAACGGCTCGATTTCGCAGATCACGATCCGCTGGATGCCGGGATAAGTGACGAACGATCCAGCCGTCACGCCGGCGCCGCAACCCACAATAAGGACCGACCTCGGATCGCGACTGAGCATCGCAGGAATGTGCCCCAGCATCCGTTGCAAACGCATATCCTGCGTGTCGGTCGAGGCCTCCACTTTGCCGCTGACGTGGAAATTACGCACGCCGTCGCCGATTTGCGTGACGGCCACCGACGCGTTCATTCCCTCGCCCACGTAAAGAATCTTTTCGTTCGTTCCGCGAGTCATCAAAAACCGGCCGTAGGCGATCAACATCCCCGGAACCTTGGGCAAGGTCCACACCAGAAGCCCGGTCGCGAACAGAACGACGACCGACGCGAGCGCCCGGGTGAGGATTTCGTCCGTTGATATTCGGACCGTGGGTGAGTCGGGGTCCAAGCGGGCGTTCCACCACGACGGCACGAGCATGAGGCAACCCGAAATAACCGCCGCCACGACCAAGAGCCGTTGGCTGTTCTGGGTGCCAATCCAGGCGACGAGCACGAGGCTCGCGCCGACCGCGCCCACAATTGCCCCAACCGTATTCGCGGCATAAACGCGACCGACGAGGCGGCCGGAATCCTGGCCGGGCTTCGCCACGGCGGCGAGGGCCAGGGGGAAGCTCGCGCCCCATAACAAGGTGGCCGGCAGCGTCGCCCAAGCGCAACGCACCAAGTCGAGTTGAAAGGTAAACCAGGGGCTTCGCGTTAACGCAGGGTTAATCGGCCAATAAGGTAGAGACAGCGCAATCATGCCAGCCGTCCAGGCAATCGAGAGCGCCACCAGCCATTGGCAGACCCCCAACGCCACTCGCGGCCGAGCGGCGCTCCGCGCTATGAATGAGCCGACGCTGCTGCCGATACCCATGCCGACCAGAAACACCGCCAAGATGATTGAAAAGGTGTAAACCGATGGACCAAGCATCAGTGAGAGCAACCGCGTCCAGATGACTTCGGCGCCCATCGCGCACATGCCGGAGAGGGCGATCGTGATGTAAACCAGGCGAACCGTCGGTCCGAAAACCGGTCCCGGACCCGCCGACTCCTCGCCCGAGATGGGCCGCGTTGACCAGCGGGCCAGCGCCATCGCCAAGACCGCCACCACTAGATTGATGCCCGCCGCGACGCAAGTGGCCGTTGCCATGTCGTAAACGCGCAAAAGGTAAAAACCGGCAAGCAGGCAGCCAAATACCGCCCCCGCGATGTTGCCCCCATAAAAAAAACCGAGCCATGCCACGCCGCGAGGCGACGCCTCCACCCAACGAGCCATGGCCGGCAACGTCGCGCCCATCAGCAGAGTCGGCGGGAGCAGACAGACTGCGGCGACCAACCCGCGCAGAAGAATTCCGGGCATCCCGTGGCCGACGGTTGCGACATAAATGCGCGCAATTGAGGGCACCACAAAGAGCGCCGCGACTCCCAACGCGCCAATGCCGAGTTCCAGGAAGGCGTAAACCCGCAGCGGGTTGGCGCGCGCGGAAATCAGCCGGGACAGAGCCAGACTCCCCAAACACATTCCGCCCATGAACGTACCCAATAGAACCCCCAGGCAGACGGCGGAGGAACCGAGGACCAACTGGAGCAGTTGGAACCAAACGATCTCGTAGATCAAGGCGGCGCAACCACTCCCAAAAAACAAGACGAGCAGCCACGGCAGACGCATCGCCGCCGCGTCAGCCCGACCCGGAGCTTCAGGAATGAGGGCGGTCACAAGCGTGCGCGACGGCGGTATCGGCTTTCGGAATTCCTAGCCGCGGAAGTCGCCACACTTCATAGTCGCGAGAGGCACACGACCTCGCCACGATCGTTGCGAACGAAAATCCGATCTTCAGCATAGACCGGCGTCGTCCAGCAGAGCTTGCCGAGGACCTGTTTTCGCGCGGTCTCCGCGTAGGCGCTGGCGGACGGTTTCGCTGTGACCAACTCGCCGTTCTCGGTCAACGCGAGAAGCATCGAGCCAATCCCGATCGTATTGCCGTAACCGAAGTCGGCTTTCGCCCAATTCACTTTGCCGTCTTCGAGGTTGATCGAGACCAGGCGGCTCGACGGATTTCCCTGGGCGCCGTCGATGCCGTAGAGCACGCCGTCAAAGATCACGCTGTTATTCATCGCGTTCTTAATATCCTTGCTCGTCCAAATGGATGAAAGCTTTTCATTGTCGAAGCTCAATAATACCGAACTCGTATTGCCCGAGATAAAAATCCTTTTTCCCTGCGCCAGAATCATTGGCGTCGTCGCCGTCATATCGAACATCGAGCTGAACGGGTAGCGCGCCAATTCTTCGCCCGCGGCGGCGGTCAGAATCGACAGGCCTTTGCCATCGAGACAGGCCAGCGCCTTTTTGCCCGCTGACTCAAACGGAACGACCGTCGTGTAGCCGGCGGGATAGGCGGTCTTCGATGTCCACAAGACCTTGCCGGAGGCCAAATCGAGCGCGACAACTTTTCCGCCGCTGAGCAAAACTTGATTTCCATCAATGACCGGCGAACTGGCAAATCCCCATTGCGGCAGTTTCAAATCGGCGCCGGTTACCAGGTTGAAACTCCAGATTTCGTCGCCCTTTTCGGCCGAGAGGCAGTGGACCTGACCGTCCTTCGAGACGATGATCACGCGATCACCAACGACCGTCGGGGTCGCATTCGGTCCCCCGGGATGCATGACTGGCAACAGTTTCGCGTCGTAGGCATGTTTCCAGAGGACCTGCCCGGAGGTCGCGTCGAAACAGAAGACCGTTTCCTGACTTTTCTGGTCGTGACCGAGCGTGACGGCGCGACCGTTGGCGACCACTACCGAAGAGTAGCCACGCCCAACGCCCGCAGTCCAAGCGACTTTCCATTTGCTCAGGTCGGGATCGAAACTCTCGCCGGCGGGCGCCAAGTTGTCGCCGTGAGGCCCCAACCAGTGCGGCCAATCGGAAGCCGGGACGGAGGTCACCGCCATCCCCAAAAGGAGCGCGGTGGCGAGGACGGTCGAACGAAGGGTTGTCATCATGTTCAGTCTGTCGTCACGGAAGTCTTCACGGGCCAGCCGTGCCAGCCGCTCTCGGGAAAGGGACGACGGCGGACCCTGATCGGGTCCGCCGCCACCGCCCTAGCACAACGCAAGTTCATCGCGTCGCGCCGCGCAATATCGTTCGCCGGTGATCGCAGTTACTTCGCGCCCTGGTCGATCCAAGCGCGGACCAACGCGACTTGTTCCACGGTCAACGGTTTCGGGGGCGGACCTCCGCCACCGGGACCACCAGGCCCGCCGGGGCCACCGCCAGGAGGGCCACCGGGACCGCCTGGGCCACCCGGTCCACCGCGAGGCGGGCCGCCTGGACCTCCGGGACCACCCGGGCCACGACCACCGCCGAAATTCGGGCGGGGTAGCGCCGCGTTCAGGCCGTCTCTGATCTGATCTTGGCTGAGCGAGCCGCTCTTTTCTTTATCCCAGTCGGTGAACCATTTGGCGAAGGTTCCCTCGAACTCAGCTCGCGTCAGGCTGCCATCTTTGTCGGTATCGGCCGCGGCAAAGAAGCCGGGTCCAATGAATCTGCCGGGGCCGAAGCCGCCGCGTCCCCCGCCCTGAGGCGGGCCGCCTGCTCCGGGGCCGCCCGGCGGAGGTCCACCCGGGGGGCGATCGCCGCCCGGCCCACCGCCACCGCGGCGCCCCGGGGGCGGAGGCAGAATGTCATTCAGCTTGGTCACGAATTGCTCCTGATCCACCTTGCCGGCCTTATCGGGATCAAGCTTATCAAACCACGCGTCGGCCAAAGCCGTGAACTCGCTCTGGCTGAGCTTCTTATCACCATCTTTGTCGCCTTGGGAAATCATTTGCGGGGCGAGCATCATGCCCGGCCCGAAGCCGCCGCCCCGCCCTGGTCCGCGCTTGGGCGGCATCGCGGATTCCTCGTCGATTTGCGAGACGGCAATCAACAGTTGGCTTTCCTTGCTCTTCCCCGGCTTCACGACCGCGCCGTCATCGTTGCCTTTCATCACGGCTTCGAGGCTATCGAGACGCAGGCCGCCGCGATGTCGTTCTTCACCATGACAGCCGAAGCACGAGGCTTCAAAGAGCGGCCGTATGTCTTTGGCATACGTCACCCCTTGCTGGGTGGACGGTGGCGGAAGTTTGCTGAGGTCCGGTTCAGCGGCCAGCAGGGAGCAACTGGCCGTGACGAGACCCAAGGTGAGAAATGGTTTGGTTTTATTCATGTTCGTTGTTTGAGGCGATGGCGCAAAACCAGGCTTGCGGCATCTGGTTGTTATGACCAATCGCGTCGCCCGGTGGTTACAGACTTTATTGCGGAGTCGAAAGGCCACTGACGCCCGGGACCCCAACGGCGGTCGAAGCTTGAACGCGGGGTTCTGAGAACCCCAGCGGCAGCCCCTTCCGCATTTGACCGAGGCGCAAAAATTTTTGAACTGTTGGCGCGGGAACAAAAGGGGACGGCTGCGAATTCAAAAGGGGACAGTTGAT
>CAZFVY010000053.1:0-46785 GCA_964522665.1 uncultured Verrucomicrobiota bacterium
AAAGACCGCCATTACCGCTTGTTTCAAGTTGGGTTACTTAGCCGTCACACACCCGACGGTCAGCCATCCATTTTTCAATTCTTGACCGCCTTGGATTTCCCTACAGTCTAGCCTGATGCAACGAAACGCCATTACCGTCGAACAGTTTTACACGGAGCAAGCGAGCGCTCTGGAGTTGAAGCTGGTCGCCGGCGCGGGCGGGTTGAAACGGATCATTCGCGAGCCAACCGTCAACCGCCCCGGCCTGTTGCTCGCCGGCTTCACGCGCTATTTCGCGAACAAGCGGGTGCAAGCGATCGGGAACGCCGAAGCCTATTTTCTCCGCTCACTCGACGCCGCCGAGCGGGAACAACGCTACGCGAGCCTCTTTTCGTACAAGATTCCGTGCGTGATCTTTTCCCGCCGCCTCTCGCCCGACGCGTTGTTCCTGAAAGCCGCCGAACGCGCGAACGTGCCCATTTTCCGCAGCCCGCTGATCACGATGAAGTTGATCAACTTGACCACGCTTGCGCTCGAAATGCTCTTCGCTCCGCGCGGAAGTGAATTGGGCAGCATGGTCGATATCCAAGGCGTCGGCGTCATCATCCGCGGCGAGAGCGGCATCGGCAAGAGCGAGTCGGTCCTCGCGCTCATCGAACGCGGCCACAGCCTCGTCTCCGATGACGTCACCCAAGTCACGTTGGTGGACGGCCGGGACGTCATGGGCACCAGCGCTGAAATCACGCGCAATCACATGGAAGTCCGCGGCATCGGAATCATCAACGTGGCGTCGATGTTCGGCATCAAAAGCATCCGCCGCGAGAAACGAGTCGATCTCGTGGTGACGCTGCAAGCCTGGAACGACGTGCCCGACGTGGACCGCCTCGGCATGGAAGAATCCCACGTCAAAATCCTCGGCGCCGACGTGCCCCACATCATCATCCCGGTCCGCATCGGCCGCGACCTGGCCCGCCTCATCGAAGTCGCCGCGCTTCAGACCAAACTGAAGAGCTTCGGCCACAACCCCGCCAAGGAACTCAACGAGCGCCTCATCGCAAAAATGACCGGCCGCGGCGGGCTGTAATTAAGGCGAAACCGCCAAGCGACCTTCCAGCTGTTCCTGATTCATCAAGACCCCGTGCTCCTTGTACGGTTTGAGCATGAAATGGGTCGCCGTGGAAACGACGCCTTGAATCGTCGCGAGCTTCTCGGACACAAAACTGGCGACTTCCCGCAACGTGCTGCCTTCGACAATGACGAGCAGATCGTACGCGCCCGACATCAGGTAACACGAACTAACCTCTTGGTATTTGGCAATCCGTTCCGCCAGGCGGTTGAACCCGCCCTCGCGTTCGGGCGTGATTTTGACCTCAATCACCGCCCGCACCAGTTCGAGACCGAGCTTCTCCTCGTTCAGGATGGTGCGGTAGCCAAGGATGACTTGGGCCTTTTCGTAAGCCACGATCTTGGCCTTCACTTCGGCCTCCGGCAGATTGAGCATCGCCGCCAGGGTGCCCGGGCTTAACGCCGCGTTTTCTCGCAATAATTTCAACAGTGCGTCCATGCGCCAAGCATACCCACGTTCGGCGTACGTTGAACACGGATTTTTTTGCTCACAAGTCGGCCGAATGGGGTACTCGCCATCGCCGCGCGCGAGGCCAGTCTCTTCGTCTCATCTTGCCGTGATTGCGCCTCGCGGCTAGCGTTCAGTCCCAATGGCATTTGTCGTTCCGGTTTATGAGCATTGAGCCGCACCCAAAATTTGCCGAGATTAAACGCGAGCTAGAGAGCTTCGCGAAGCGAGGCAAATCATTTTCCGCAGTCTGCTTTCGTTGTACGGCTCAACAATATGCCAGCCAAGTTGTCACCGGTTTGGGGAGTCAACGTGAAGGCGGTCGTTGGAATCCGAAAGGTTTGTTTCCAACGGTATATCTGTGCGAAACGCCCGAAACGGCGCTGAAGGAGTTTTTAGCGCGGGGCCGGAGGATGAGGATTCCGGATCATCTAGCGCTGCCAATGACCATGGCCGGAGTGGAGGTCTTCGTCGCCAATCTTCTGGACTTGACTGACGCGGACGTGTCGGCGGTGGTAAACCCGCTGATGACCGCCGAAACGCAACATTGGCGGGAGCTCCAGAATAGGCGCGAAGCGGTCTCTCAGGCGATCGGACGAGCGGTGAAGGAAATCTGTTTCGGGGGTCTGATTGCCGCGTCGCACGCCTCACCAGTGGAGCGGATTATCGTTGTTTTTCCTGGGAAAATTGGAATACACGACCGGCTCGTTGCCCTCGGCCCACTCTCGACGATTTGAAATACTTCTTGAAATATTTCACGATCCGGGCGAATGGTTATTCATGAGTAGCGTAGTCAAACAACGTCACGGGCAAACTCAACGCCCAAAGAATACCCTCAAGAATGAGGCCAACGCGTTGGTTGGGGCCGTTCGGGAAATCGAACGAGCGCTTCAAGAGTCGGACCCACAATCCGAGAAGACCGAAAAATTGGGCCTAGCGAAATTAAGAGCGGCGCTTGGATGGAGCCGAAGTCGATTGGCGCAGGTGATGAACGCCTCCGACCGCTCCATCGTGAATTGGGAGAACGGCGACCCGATTAGCCCGGTTTACGCCGCTAAACTGCGTGAAATTCGCGGCGTCTTCGACGAGCTTAATCAGTTGATGAAGCCGGAGGAAATCGGCCCTTGGTTGCTGACTGAGATGGAGGAATTTGAAGGCCACTCGCCGGCGGACCTGATAAGGAAGGGCGAGACCGGACGTATTTGGGCCTCGCTTTTTTATCTTCGATCGGGAATGCCTGATTGACAGTTCTGCGACGGAATCTGGTGAGTAATCACGCCGCCTCGCGCCCGACGCAAATTAGCAATCTGGGAACGGTAAAGTGTACCGATCTCCGGCCCAAACAAGCTGGCGCATCTTAACCCAAGAGCCGCTCACTCCACTCCCTCCACGACAAACCAAGCGACGCTCTTCGGTCCCATCTCGATCGGCAGTTGCGCGGTCGCGTTCGCGTCAAGCGGGTAGCGGACCGGAGTTCCTTCCTCTCCCCGGATCAATGCCTCACCCTTAAGGCCGGTATAGTAGAGCGGGAGGGACAAGGTCCGTTTAACCGGTTCATCGAGCGGATTGTAAACCATCGCCAATCCCTTCCGTTTAAGGGCGGGATTCACGTGCAACATGCAGTCGATGTCGCGCCCGTCAGGACGACGGACATGCACGATGTCGGAGTCGAGGATGTCGCGGTAGCGTTTGTAGAAATCAGTCCATTTCTTGACGACGGCCTTGGTTTCGTCGGTGTCAAATAGGCGCGGGCCGCGATAACAGGCGATGACGCCCGAACCAAAATTCTGCGCGAGATGCGCTTCGTACGCGTCGAGGTGCTCGTGAAGCGGCTCGATCGTCGCCGCGGCGCCGCCGCCGTGGTATTCCGTCAGCGGCAGCATCATCCAGCCCATGCTCGGGGTTTTGTGCAGCGTGCCGTCGTAAATATTCTGGCGGCCGATCAAGATTTGCAATTCGCGCGGCAGGCTCCAATTTTCCTCGCGGTAACCCATCGGATACTTGTTGCTGCCTTGAAAGAAGTACCATTCGGGCGAGTTGATATAGACGCCCCGAGCGCGGCAGCCGAGGTAAAACTGGCGTTGCCGTTCCCATTGAACGATGCGCGAGTCGTCGCGGCCACGATGGTACTTGTGCGTCGTGGACGCGCATTCATAGCCGTGATAGGGGCCGTCGGTCTCGATCACATCCATCCCGGTGGCGTCGATGAAACGATAAAGCTTCTCGAAATACGCGTCGGTGTACTCCGAACCGAGGCAGAGACTGCCGTTGGGCTGGAGTGAGACGGGATCAATCGCGTCGTTCGCGGGCCCTTTCGACGCCGTCGTGGCGAACAAGATGTAGCCGCCAATCTTGATCCCCTGGCTGTGCGCGTAATCGAAATCCGCCCGGATGCGCGCGATGTAAGCCGGGTCCTCACTCTCCATATTGAACCCGCTCCAGAAAGTCAGGATGACCATCTCGAACCCGACCGCGACGCATTGATCCACCGCGCGGCGAATCGACGCCGAGTCGGAGCCGCGCAAATGCATGAAGATCGGATTCTCGCTGGCCTGCGGCGCCAGCGTGCGGTACATGCGCCGATGCGCCAGGCCGGCGCGTTCCGCGTCGTCGCTATCGAGGAGCAGTTCGTAGGCGCGAAACGAATCGAAACGTTGCCCGGGCGCGAGGACCATCGCGGGGCCGCGCGCGTATTCGGCGCGCAGCAGATATTCCTGCGGATGCGGCAGAAACCGCGCGTCGCCCGGATTCAACGGCGCCATGCTCGGCCAGTCCGGATCACTCGTCCATGTCACCGAGGAAGGGTGTAATTGATCGGTGTCCACAAGCAACCGGCGGCGCTGGTCGGGCGTCACCGCCAGAAGCTCCGGCTCAAGTTTATCCAGTGTCACCGCTCGGCTCAATCCGTTCGAGACCGTCACCCATTTTGCGATCACCGGCAGTCCATCATAAATTTCGTAATGCACCGAAACTGTGAGACCCACGAGTGAGTTCGACCCGTTTTCCGCGGCGACGGGCGGCTTAAAATCGAAGCTCACGCGAAGTCCCTTGGGCGGCCAAGCCGCGGGCGGCGCGCCGAAACGCGGCTGCCACGGATACGCGGCCTCCGGCTCACCCAAACGGTAGCCGACATATTGAAACGCGTTCGAGGCCCCGGTCATTTTTGGCAACCAGACCGGATCGAGATACGCGTGATCCGGCTGCCCTTTCAGACCTCCGATTTCGTGACGCCGACCGTCGAGAGTCACCGCGGCCTCCGGCGTCACCGCGCGCAAATACTCGGCGCCGGCGCCCAGGTTTTTATAACTCGTGGTCGCCAGATTCGAAACCGTTCGAAATGTCCGGCTGACGAGCCCATTGCCCAGCACGAACGATTGACCGCCGTCGCGCGACGCAAACGTTGACCGCGTCGTCGGCTGGACGAGCAGCCAATCGGGCGCCATCGGCGGCGAGTTTTCTCCCGCGCGAGTATTGACGGTCCCCGTCGCTAAAATCGCGAGAGCGCTCGCGGCAACGAACATATGGCGTGTCAGGTTGACTTTCATATTTGATAGAGCGCTTTGGGAATCGCGCGGTCCCTCACTGAACGGGCAGCGATAACGCGAGACGTCCGCCCGTGATCACCGGCAACCCGGCAGGCTCGAAGTTCCCCGGAATCGCCCCGAGGTCGCGGCGCCCGCGTCCGACGAGAATCATAACGCTCGCTCAACACCCGTCCAGAATGTGCCACGACCACTGACGGGGCAACCCTCCTTTACTCGCAACTTACCAACCCACAACGCCGCTGAGTCCGCCGGAACTACAATGACGCTTAAATCACCTACGCTAGCTTGAATCCGTACCGGTTCACCCGCATCCCATTTCGGGTGCGCATTTCACCGTTGCGCCTTGGAGTGCGGTGGCAAGCGTAGCGCGACACCGCTTTGGGCGCCGAAGCCCCAGGCAAACACCCGAACGGGAGCACACGCCCTGCCCCGCGAAAGCGTCGTCGTCGCTTCGCTCTGCCGACGCACTCCATATCAGGCCGTCCTTGCGTTGCCCGGATCACATCCGCCGCCGGAAATCGAGCCGTCTTCACAGCGAACTTTCTCCCTTGCGGACACACCACGCCGGGCTAAGGTTTTCCCGTGAAGAACGCGGTTGAGACTCCACCAACCCCCTTGCGTGGCGCGCCACTCTGGCCGCTGTCGCTGGCCGCGTATCGTGCGCTTGGCGAGGCCGGCCTGATTCCCAAGAACACCGAACTCCTCTACGGGTTCGTCTATACGAAGCCGTCCAAAGCGCCATTTCACAGTTCCCTGTTGCAATTCCTGCACGAAGCCCTGAGTCGCGTTCTCCCGCCCGGACGGCTTTTGCGGACCGAACAACCGGTCACGTGCGGCGATTCTGAGCCGGAACCCGATCTGGCGGTAATCGCGGGACGGAACGAAGATTCTCGGCACGAACATCCCCACACCGCCGAATTGGTCGTCGAGGTCTGCGTGTCGAGTCATGATTACGACCGCTCGAAGCTGCGCGCCTACGCTGCCGCTGGAGTGAAAGAATGCTGGCTTGTGCTCGGCCCGGAAAAGAAGATTGAGATTTACCGGAAGCCCAAGAATGGCCAATACGCCGAACAGTTCGTTTCTGGCCCGGGCGGGACGCTCGCGAGTGAGGCTTTGCCGGCATTCGCGTTGTCCTTGGATGCGCTTTTCGAGAGTTAAGATCTTCGCGCGCCCCTCTCATGCCGGCGGCAAATCAAGAAACGGTGGGGTGAGAGTCTCTCGAACCCTAATTCGATCGGTCGCTCGCCCGCTCGCTCGGCAAGCCAGCCACGGCTCGGCGAAGGCGATCAAAGCACACGGACAAAAACGAAGGGTTCTCCTGAATCTAACGGCGGGCTTCCTCGCCTTCAGCATTTCAGACGTGGTCGAATCGCAGACCGGCGGGTGGTGGACTCCACCTTGGCTTTTGGCCTGGAAAGTCGCCTGCGTCGTCGTGTTTTGGTTCGGATTCTGAAAATACTTCCGCCTCACGCGGGAGGAAAAGGCCACAAGCCTCGAACAAAAACCAGATTCTTTTTAAGTCGGATCGGCCACCAACCTTCACGCTCGCCGACGCGGACGCGCTCGCCTCACACGTTAAACTTAAAGTGCAGCACGTCCCCGTCCTTGACCTCGTATTCCTTGCCTTCCATGCGGTAGAGGCCTTTTTCGCGGGCGGCGGCGACCGAGCCGCATTTGACGAGGTCGGCGTAGGCGACGGTCTCGGCTTTGATGAAGCCGCGTTCGAAATCGGAATGGATCACGCCCGCCGCTTTGGGCGCGGTGTCGCCCGCGTGAATCGTCCACGCGCGGACTTCTTTTTCGCCGGCGGTGAAGTAGGTGCGCAGGCCGAGCAGATGGTAGGCTTCACGGATTAGCGCTCCGGCGCCCGATTCACCCACGCCTAATTCCTTGAGGAATTCCGCGGCTTCTGCGGGAGACAGATCGACCAAATCGCTCTCGATCTGGGCGCTGATCACCACCGTCTCGCAGGCGTGATGCGCCTTCGCGTAGGCGCGGACCGTGGCGACGTGCGGGTTCGCGTGCGAGTTGGCGAGATCGCCCTCTTTGACGTTCGCGGCGAAAATGGTCGGTTTGTCCGAGAGCAGGAAAAAGCTCTTTGCCATCACGCGTTCTTCGGGCGTCAGCTTGAGCGTATTGGCTGGTTTGCCATCGTTGAGGTGCGGCTCGATGATTTGCAGGACGTGCGTTTCCGCCAGAGCGGCTTTGTCGCCCCGCTTGGCGTCCTTCGCCAAACGTTCGATCCGCTTCTTAACCGTTTCGAGGTCGGAGAGGACCAACTCCGTCGTCGTCGTCTCGATGTCGCGCACGGGATCGATGGAGCCGGAAACGTGATGGATGTCCGCGTCCTCGAAACAACGGACGACTTGGACCACGGCATCGACTTCCCGAATGTGGCTCAGAAACTTGTTCCCCAAACCCTCGCCCTGCGACGCGCCTTTGACGAGGCCAGCGATATCGACGAACTCGATCGCCGCCGGGATGATGACCGCCGTCTTGGCGATGCCCGCGAGAACTTCGAGACGCGGGTCGGGCACGGTAACGATCCCGACGTTGGGATCAATCGTGCAAAATGGGTAATTGGCCGCCTGCGCCTTGCGGGTGCGGGTCACGGCGTTGAACAAGGTTGACTTGCCGACGTTGGGCAGGCCGACGATTCCAGCTTTTAGCATAATGCCTCCGGGATTCCTAAGACTGTGTTAACGCGCGCGACTAGTGTCACCAACGCCGGCGCTCAACCGGCGGCTTCGACGGCCGACCGGATCGTGTTCTTGAACAGGTCAAGCCCCTGGCCGCTTTCCGCCGAAATCGGCAGCACGGGGACTTTGCGAACGCGGCGTTTGAAGCTCTTGAGGTTCTGTTCGGCGACCGGCAGATCCATTTTGTTCGCCACCACCCAGCGCGGTTTCTCGAGCAGCGCCGGCGCGTAAAGGCCGAGTTCGCTGAGCAATTGCCGATAATCATCCCACGGGTTGCGGCCATCGACACCGCCCATGTCCAGCAGGATCACGAGAACCTTGCACCGCTGGATGTGCCGCAGAAAGGCGTGGCCGAGGCCGACGTTTTCGTGCGCGCCTTCGATCAGTCCGGGCACGTCGCAAATGGTCAGGCGCTTGAAATCGGGATACTCCAAGATGCCGATTTGCGGATGTAGGGTCGTGAACGGGTACGCCGCGATTTTCGGACGGGCGCGCGAGATCGACGCGAGGAGGGTGGACTTGCCGGCGTTCGGGTAGCCGACCAAGCCGACCTCGGCAAGCATCCGCAATTCGAGCCGAAAGTTTCCTTCGTCGCCGGCTTCGCCCGGTTGGGCGAAGCGCGGCGTTTGATGCCGCGCGGTCGCAAAATTCCGGTTACCCAAACCCCCGCGGCCGCCTTTGCAAAGCTCAAATTGTTGGCCATGTTGGGTAAGGTCCGCGACCAATTCACCCTGCTCCGAGGGCGCGCCGGCGGGCGCGTCAGGCTCCTTCTCGAGATCGATTTCCATCGCGCGGGCCCGGCCCGCGAACCGCATCACGGGGCGCTCCGACGTGCTCAGCTTCATCGTTCGCTCGCCCGGCTCCGGCTCGGCGGGTGACTCGGACGGTAGATCGGCCTCGACGGGGGGAAGGCGCCAGACCAAGGTCCCGCACGGAACCTTGACGATCAGGTCAGCGCCGGCGTGGCCGTCCATACCTTTGCCCTTGCCCGGCTCCCCGTTCTCGGCGATCAGGCGCGGACGGTAAAACTGCGCGTTGAGGTTGTTGAGGTCATGATCGGCTTGCAGGATGACGTTGCCCCCGCGCCCGCCGTTTCCTCCACTCGGGCCGCCCTTGGTAATGTAAGCCTCCCGCAGGAAGGCCACGCACCCTTTGCCGCCGTGACCGGCGCGGGCGAGGACCTTCATCTCATCGATAAACATGGCGGGGTGGCGGGCGTCTCAGGCTGGGGTCAAAAACAAAAAAGGCGAGGCCGTTGACCTCGCCGTGAAAATCATATTGGGCGACGTCAATTGGCCGCCGCCGCTGGGATCGGTTCGACGTTGATCCGCTTGCTCTCCTGATCGAACCGGACGCGGCCCTCGATGAGCGCGTACAAGGTCCAATCCCGGCCGATGCCGACGTTTACCCCCGCGCGAAACTTCGTGCCGCGCTGGCGGACCAGGATGCTCCCGGCGGTGACCAATTGACCACCGTACTGCTTCACGCCGAGACGCTTGCTTTGGCTGTCGCGCCCGTTACGAACGCTGCCTTGACCTTTCTTATGTGCCATAACTCTAGTTCAGTGAATGTTGCTGCTTTAGGCCGCTGGCGCCGCCGGCTTGGGGCCGCCCAAACCGAAAGCGATTTCCTTGATCCGCACGACCGTCAATTCCTGACGATGGCCGACGGTCCGGTGATAGCCTTTGCGGCGGCGCATCTTGAAGGCGATTTTCTTGTCGCCCCGAATATGGCTCACCACGTCCGCCACGACCGTGGCGTCAGCCACCGTGGGCGCGCCAATCGTGACCTTGCCGTCCTGGTTGACCAGGAGAACCCGGTTGAAAGTGTAAGGCTGGCCCGCTTCGACTTCAATCCGCTCAACTTCCAACAAGTCGCCGGCTGCCACCTGATACTGTTTGCTGCCTGTTTCTAATACTGCGTACATAATAATCTCTCTTCAAAAAGAAGGGTGATAAGAGCAAAATCCACCAGGGGTGTCAACTGCTCATTTTTAATTTTTGAAATTCGCTTGCCTTTTCGAACGCATCTGTTTGGAGTGAGCCAAGTAACGTATGGGCGAATTAGCGGGATTGCTGGACCGGTATCGGCGCCAAAGTCCGAAGCTGGGCCGTCAGGTTTACGTCGCGCGGGGCGCCGTGGTGGTCGGTGATGTCACCCTCGGGGACCACTCCAGCGTCTGGTACAATGCCGTCCTGCGCGGCGACATCAATCGCATTGTCGTGGGCGAATCCACGAATATTCAAGACAACGCGGTGGTTCACCTGGCCGAGGAACTGCCCTGTTTGTTGGGTAATTTTGTCACTATTGGTCACTCGGCGATTGTGCACGCCTGCGTGATCGAGGACGAATCCTTGATCGGCATGGGCGCGACGGTATTGGACGGTGCGGTCATCGGCGCGCAATCGATCGTCGGCGCCAACGCGCTCGTCACCCAGGGCGTGCGGATTCCGCCGGGTTCTCTCGTGCTCGGAGCGCCGGCGAAGGTCGTCCGCGCGCTGACGGGCGACGAGCGGGCCGGGCTGAAGACTTGGGCGGCTAAATATGTCGAGAACGGGGCATATTGCCTGCGTCATCGCCTCGATCTTTCGTCGCTAGTATCGGACGCGGAAGTCGTTGCGGACGATCGGTCGTAGCGCGCGGAGAATCCCCTGCGGCCATTTTCGGGGTTAGACGCGCGGCCGAGTTAGTATTCCGACAGGACGGCTCTTATCCGGGCCAACGCGGTTTTTATTCGGGCAAATCACCCTGTACCACCGGGGCTTGCTTGAACCAGGCATGATTGAATGATCGGCGCTATCCAATTTTTTAGCCGGCAAACCAAAGCGAAGGTGACGCTTTTGGGATTTGGATTGGCGCTAGCCCTCGGAATGCTCGATTACGTCGCCGGGCCGGAGGTGGCGTTATCGACGCTCTACCTCTTTCCCATCGCGTTGGTGACTTGGTTCGCCGGTGGTTCGGCGGGGGTGGTGATTAGCCTGGCCAGCGTCGCGGCGTGGGCCGGGGCCGAGGTTTTGGCGCACCCCATCGACCTCCGGTCGGCGGGGCCTTACGTTTTCGCCGCGGTCCGGCTGGGCGCGTTTTTGTTCGCGACCTATTTTCTGTCCCGCCTGCGCGCGTTGAACCGCAGTTTGCGCGTTAGCGTCGAGGAGCGGACGGCGGCCTTGCTGACGGAGGTCAGCGAGCGCAAGAAATCCGAGGCGGGCCTGCGCCAATCCGAAGCCTTCTACCACTCCTTGGTCGAACATTTGCCGCAGAATATTTTCCGCAAGGATTGCGAGGGCCGCTACACGTTCGCCAATCCCCGCTTCTGCCGCCACGCCGGCCGGCCGCTGGAGCAAATCATCGGTTTCACCACGGCGGAGGTGTTCCCGCCCGCCCAAGCGGATGTCTTCCACCGGGACGATCTCCAAGTCATGACGACGGGCCAGATCCTCGACGCCATTGTCGCGGAGCAGATGCCGGACGGTCGGACCGTTTACCTGCAAGCGATCAAGACGCCGCTCTTTGACACGGAGGGGCGGTTGGTCGGCGTGCAGGGGATTTTCTGGGACATCACCGAGCGCCGCCAGGCGGAGATCAACCTGCAGGCGTCGCAATCGCAGTATCAAAACCTGGTCGATACGCTCGACGGAATCGTTTTCGAAATCAACGCCGCGGATTTCGAATTCACGTTCGTCAGTCCGCAATGCGAGCGCATTCTCGGATACACTCCGGCGCGCTGGCTGCGCGAGGTCAACTGGCGCCGCCTCATTCACCCGGGGGACATCGAAATGGTGTTTGCGACCTGCGGCCAGGCGGTCGAGCGCATGCAGAATCACACGCTCGAATACCGCGTCCTGGCGGCGGACGGGCGCGTCGTTTGGGTTCGCGACCTCGCGACCGTGATCGTCGAGAATGACCGGCCGGTGAAGGTCCGCGGCGTCCTCCTCGACATCACGGAGCGCAAACGCGCGGACGAGCTGCTGCAGGCCTCGCTCAAGGAGAAGGAAGTATTGCTCAAGGAAATTCACCATCGAGTGAAGAACAACCTGCAAATCATCTCCAGCCTGCTGCGCCTTCAATCCGAAAGAATCGCCGATCCAAACATCGTGGCGCTTTTCCAGCAAAGTCAGAATCGCGTCCGCTCGATGGCGTTGATCCACGAGAAACTCTACAAATCGAAGGATTTCGCCCGGATCGACTTTGCCGATTACATCCGCGGGTTGACGGAAATCGTGTCCCGCTCGTACGGCATGGTGCCCGCGCGCGTGCATATTGAGCTGCGGTTGGAACAGATATTCCTCGGGATCGACACCGCCATCCCGGTTGGGCTGATCCTCAGCGAGCTGATCTCGAACGCGTTCAAACACGCGTTTCCCGAGGGGCGCGAGGGGATCATTACAATCGAGTTTCACCAGCACACGCCCGAGTCGGTCCGCCTCACCGTGCGGGACGATGGCGTTGGCGGCCTCCAGGGCCTCGACAGTGACGGAGCCAAGTCCTTCGGATTCTCGCTCGTTCAATTACTGACCCAGCAGATCGGCGGAATACTCCAGTTCCGCGCGGAGAAAGGCACGGAACTCACGGTGGATTTTCCGGTGGTTCGTAGTTTTTAACGTCCGGCGCGCGATCGCCATGCGAGCCAACCGCAGACCAACAACGTCGCGCTCGTAATCCCCGCTCCCCAGCGAAACGCGACGTCCACGTACGCGAGCCTCACCCGATGAGTTCCCGCGGGCACGGCCAGAGCCTGGAACGCGAAATTGGCCCGCCAAAGCCGCGTCGGTTCGCCGTCCACGAACGCGCGCCACGGGTGATAGAACGATTGCGCGATCACCAGCACGGCGGGCGCGTCCGAGCTGGCTTCCGCTTCGACGCATTGCGCGCTCCAGCGCAACGTTTTCACCGTGGCCTGGGCGGAGGCAACGCCGGCGAGATCCACTTTCGCCTCGGCCGGCAGGTACACGACTTTCGCGCCGTCGAAATCGGCGTTGGTCAGCGCGTTCAACGTGGCGGCGGCGTCGGCGAAAACGGGTTGCTGACCAATCGTGATCAGTGGTCGAGCGGTCCCGCGAACCTCCCATTGGACGGCATTGCTTGCCGAGGTGACATGACGCACTGCCAGAAAGTCCGCAAGGCCTGGCAGATCGGTCGTCGGGGTGGCGTAGATCAAAGATTGGATCACCGCCTGTTCGCGCAATTGAAGCGTCGCCGAGCCGTTAACCTTCGGGATGCCGTCGAGCAGGTTCAGGTTTGACCAAAGGGCCAGACGTTTGCCGAGGAAATCAGCTTTCGCATCCGTTACTTCGCTGCGCAACAGGATCTGTTCGGCGCGCGGACTAATCAATACCCGCGCTTCCGCGTGGCCCGGCTCCGCCGCCAACGGTGAAAGTCGGGGAACGAAGGCGTCCGCCGAGATTGTGGGATTCTGCCGCGGCGCATGCGTCAACGCGTCGAGCGCGATCAGCGCCAGGACGCCCGCCTGGAGCGCCCGTCGAACCGCGGAATTACCGATACGAAGCTGCGCCGCGACCGCGGCCAATATGGCGACCATCAACGCCACGCGGGCGATGAAATTGGCAACGGTCGCGTCCCATCGGTCATACTTAAGCGGATGCGCGCGCATGTACCAGAGCAGCGCGCCGCCGGTCACGATCAGACCAAAGCCGAGCACGCTGGCACGCCGAGGTAACCGCGATTTTTCCGCAGTCGTAGCGGCTCCCACCGCCGCAACGGTGAACCCGGCGAGCAACGGGATTGCAAACGCGGCCAGCAAAACGAATTTGATTGGGTAGCGCGCCAAGCCGAGCATCGGAATGGCGCTCCGCAGAATGAGATAAAGCGGACTATGGTCGCCGGCCGCCATCAGGAACCCGAAAAGCGCCAGACCAGCCAGCGCCAACGCCCGGGACCGACGAACATAAACGGGCGCGAGCAAAGCCAGCGCGAGAACCCCGAGGCCGGGGTACTCCGAACTTAGAAACTCCTGTCCGACCTGGAAGAAACTTCCCTGCGGTGTTTTGAAGCAGCGAAAGAGGGGAACGATCTGATTGGCCCAGCCCCAGGCCGGCATCGACCATTTACCAGTCGCGAAGGCGAGGCCGCGCTGGGAATGCTCAAGAAGGTCAATAAACGGCAACAGTTGAATCGCGGTCAGCCCGCTCACCAGGGCCACGACCGACGCGAGACGCCAAAATGATTCGTACGCGTTCCGCCAAACCCGAGCGCCACCCCAACCCACCGGTTCGCGCCCAAATAGATCCGCGATCCAGAGCGCGCCGATGACCAGCCAAGTCAAAAGAATGAGTTCCGGCACACCGGAAAGCAACTGTAGCGCTCCGGCCAGGGCCGCCGCGACGCGCGCGCGCCCACCCTCGCGCCAGGCTCGTTCAGCCAACCCGACCACCAGCGGCATCCAGCCGAGCGCTACCAGATAATTCGGCCAGATTAGGCAGGATAGCGTTATGCCGTTAAAGCAAAACGCGATCCCAGCGACGCTGGCCGCAAATTCATTCGCCAACCATCGGCGCGCCAGCCAGTGCATTGCGAGTCCACCAAGGAATAGATGGCCGAGGCAAAACAAACCGAGCGACCAAGGCAACGGCAGGAGCAAATAGATCAACGAGAAAGGATAAAGGACCATCGTTCCCCATTGGGCCAGAAACGGCGCGCCGCAGTTGCTGAGCGGGTTCCAGAGCGGCCATTCACCGCGCCAGAAGCTCTCGTGATGGTAGGCGACGACCGGATAAGCCAGGACGCCGTAATCGCGCGTGACGAACGACTCCAACCCCAACCAAACCGGCCAAAACGCCACTAAGAGGAGCAGTAGCAGTCCCGCGCCAAAGCCGCGAATGGTCAGCCAGCCGTCAACCCCGACCATACCACCCGAACGCTGCCGCAAGAGCGGATTGTCCTGCGAGTCGCTCACGATGAAATGCCGGAATCGCGAACAGGCCTTGGCGTCGCCACGGGAGGAAGAAGCGAGCGAAGCAGCCATTGCGAAAACTTATCGGGTGGCAGGGCCGACGCGGGACGACGACCCCGAGGTCGAGCGCCGCCGAGCTTGATTGGGAAGCAATCCAAGTCAATCACTCGCGCATGATGGCGCTCATTTCAATTTCGCAAAAGCCCCAAGATAGCCGGGCTTCCGCTGCCAGCGCGGTCTCGCGCCCAGGCATTGAGCGTCGAATAACCGCCCGCGGCGACGCAGGTTTGAACCAGCACCGATTTCGACTTGGAGCAACCAATGGGAGCGGTAATGATCGTCGCCATGCTTTACTTCGACCATAACGCGACGACCCCGCTATTGCCGGCGGCGCGCGCGGCTTGGTTGGCAGCGTCGGATAAGTTCATGGGCAACCCGTCCAGTCCGCACCGCGCCGGGGCGCGCGCGGACGCCGCGATCGGCTCCGCGCGCGCGCAGCTCGCCGGTTACCTCGGCTGTGAGGCCGACGAAATCTTTTGGACTTCCGGCGCGACCGAATCGAACAACACCGTCCTCCACCACTTTGCCGAGGCCGCCAATTCCGACGCCGAGGTCTGGGTGTCCGCGATCGAGCACCCGTGCGTAATCGAATCGACCGGCCACTTTTTTTCAAAACGGCGCCGGCTGCTCCCCGTTTCCCGCGACGGAACGCTGGAATTAGGCGAACTCGAATCAGCGCTCAAAAAAGCCCGACCGGCTTTGGTGGCGGTCATGGCCGTGAATAATGAAACGGGCGTGCTCCAACCGTGGCGGGAGGCGCTTGCGCTTTGTCAGGCCCGCGGCGTCCCGTTTTTTTGCGACGCCGCGCAATGGCTGGGCAAACTGCCCGGCGCCGGTCTGGGGGCATGCGATTTCGTCAGCGGTTGCGCGCATAAATTTGGCGGCCCCAAGGGAGTTGGCTTCCTTAAGTGCCCGGGCAAGGTTCGGTTGCGCCCCCTGCTCCTCGGCGGCCACCAGGAGGCCGGGCGAAGGGCCGGAACGGAAAACGTGCCCGGAATCCTATCCATGCTCGCCGCCCTGGAAGCGCGCGAGATCGCGCTCAAATCCGGGGAAGACCGCCCGCGCCAGGAGTGGAGGCGGCATTTTGAAGAGCGCTTGCGGAATCGTCTGCCCGAAACCGTCGTCATTGGAGCCGGCGCCGAGCGCCTCTGGAATACCGTCTGCGCGTTGATGCCATCCGTCGATTGCCGTTCGCGCTGGGTCGTCAAATTGGACAAGGCAGGCTATGCCGTATCGACTGGCTCCGCCTGCGCGGCCGGACGGGAGGAGCCGTCGCGCGTCTTGGCCGCCATGGGTTGCGCGCCCGCTGAGGCCGCGCGCGCCCTGCGTTTCAGCAGCGGCTGGGAAACCACGGAAGACGACTGGAGCTCGCTCGCCGACGGCCTCACCCGTGTCTATCGACAAATGCAGTCGGCCTGAGTGAGCGCGCCCGCGCGAGACAAGACCCATGGGTGACGCTGAGCTTCCCGGATTACGATGAGCGCCGCGGCCGACGCACTGCGGCTACGTTTGCAAAGCGCCGCGCGGAGAGCGAGCGAGGCCTTGTTGGCGGAGCGGGACGCCAGGGGCGTTTGGGTCGGCGAGTTGTCAAGCAGCGCGCTGTCCACCGCGACCGCGGTATGCGCTCTCGCGATCATCCTAAAACGCTCTGGCGTCAGTGACCCGGAGTCAGAGCGCCTGGTTCAACGCGGTTTGGACTGGCTCGCGGCGCATGTTAATGCGGACGGCGGTTGGGGTGACACCATTCGCAGCCTTAGCAATCTCAGCACAACGACCCTCGTCTGGGCCACGTTTGCCGTGGTCCCGGGCGCGGACGCCGCCTACCCCGAAGTCGTGACCGGCGCCCAGCGTTGGTTAGAACAGGCGGCCGGAAGCGTCGAGCCTAAGATTCTGGCGCCCGAGATCGCGGCTCGCTACGGGAAGGATCGGACTTTCTCCGTGCCGATTTTGACCGTGTGCGCGCTCTCGGGTCGTTGGGGGACGACCGCTTCGGCATGGCGGTGGGTCGCGCAGTTGCCGTTTGAATTGGCGGCGTTGCCCCAAGCGTGGTTCGGCGCGCTCCGCCTGCCGGTCGTCAGCTACGCGCTGCCCGCGCTGATCGCGATCGGCCAGGTCAAGCATCACTTTCAGCCGACCCGCAATCCGTTCGCCCGCCTCCTCAGAAACCTCGCGCGCGCCGCCACCTTGCGAAAACTGACTCAAATCCAGCCTGGCAACGGCGGCTTTCTTGAGGCCACCCCGCTGACGAGTTTCGTGACCATGAATCTCGCGGCGATGGGCTTCACGCAACATCCGGTGACACTGAAGGGCGTCGGATTCCTGAAGCGCTCGGCCCGCGCCGACGGAAGCTGGCCGATCGACACCAACCTGGCGACCTGGTTGACGACGCTGGCGGTCAACGCGCTCGCGCCGAGAGCGCTGACGGCGGAGCCGCAGAACGCGTGTGGCGCCATACGCTCATGGTTGCTCGCGCAACAATATCGCCGCGAACATCCCTATACTCGTGCCGCCCCGGGCGGCTGGGCCTGGACCGACCTGCCGGGCGGGGTCCCCGACGCGGACGACACCGCCGGAGCGCTGCTCGCCCTGCGCCGGCTTGGCGCGCTCGACGAGGCAACGACCGCCGCTGGCGCGGCCGGAGTGAAGTGGCTGCTCGACCTGCAGAATTCCGACGGCGGCATCCCAACGTTTTGCCGCGGCTGGGGCACGCTGCCGTTCGATCGCAGCGGCGCTGATCTTACCGCCCACGCGTTGCGCGCCTGGACGGAATGGCTGCCGGAGCTGCCCAAGAAACTCCAAGCGCCGGTTCGGCGCGCGATCAGCCGGGGCGTTCGCTACCTGGCGAAAAGCCAGCGAACGGACGGCGCCTGGGTCCCATTGTGGTTCGGCCACGAACGCGCGCCAAACGACGAGAATCCCCTCTACGGAACGTCGCGCGTTCTGCTGGCGCTGCAACAATTGCGGCCTCCCGCCAGGACGCGAAAGCCCGAAGTTGAGGCTGGTGGAGGAGTCCGTCGAGCGCTCGAAATCCCGGAGGCAGACGGCGATCCGGACATTTCGCGAATGATTTCCTTAGGTCTGGCCTGGTTGACCTCAAGTCAGAATAACGACGGCGGTTGGAGTGGTGGCGGCTCCTCTTCGGTCGAGGAGACGGCGCTTGCCTTGGAGGCTTTGTCGGCGCACCGGGCCGCCGACAGGAGTTGTCCAGGCGTTTCCGCGGAGGCGGTCGCGAAAGCCATCTCCGGTGGCGTCGAATGGCTCCTGGTCAAACTCGATTCCGCCGCCGCGACGCAGCCGACGCCGATCGGCTTTTACTTCGCCCGGCTTTGGTACTTTGAACGCCTCTACCCCCTGATCTTCGCCGCCGGAGCGTTGAACAAACTGGCTGATTGAGCTTTTGGCGAGTCGGTTGGAGGACGACCGAGGCCGGACGAGAAATGGGCTTTACTCTCCGGCGTCAGTTTGACAGGGTAAGCCCGCAAAAGCGCTGGAGTCTCTGGGAGTTGAAGTGTGAGCAAAAAGAGCACGAAAAGGTTTACGGTCTTAATCGTTGAAGATGAAGACCAAGTCCGCGGCCTGCTTCGGGAGTGTTTGGAAATCAAGGGGTACCAAGTCATCGAAGCCGGAACAGGCGCCGACGCGCTCGCGAAAGCGGTGAAACATCGGCCCGACGCGGTCTTCGTGGATTTGGGCCTGCCGGACATGGATGGTTTGAGCGTGATCAAACGCCTGCGCGAGTGGAGCAAAGTGCCGATCATGGTGGTCTCAGGCCGCGATTACGAGGAGTCAAAAGTCGAAGCCTTGGACGGCGGAGCCGACGACTACGTAACCAAGCCGTTCAGCATGGCCGAAATCATGGCCCGACTGCGCGTCGCGCAAAGACACTCTCAGCCAGCGCAGGAATCGCCCACCTTCCGCTCCGGCGCTCTCGAAGTCGATCTCTCCAACCGCTTGGTGAAAGTAAACGGCGAGACGGTTAAGTTGACCGCCACCGAGTATTCGCTTTTGGCTCTGTTCGTTCGCCACGCTGGCAAGGTGCTGACCCACTCGCAGATCCTGCGCCAAATCTGGGGGCCGGAAGGCGCCGGTCAAACCGGTTATCTCCGCGTCTATATGGCGCACCTGCGCGGCAAGCTGGAGCCAAATCCAGGCGAGCCGGAATTGTTTATCACGGAATCCGGCGTCGGCTATCGGCTGATCGAACGCGAGTGAGGCCGCCGACGGACGCCTTCGTCGGCGCCGTTGCTTTTCAGCGGGACGCGGGATAATGGTATCAGTATGAAGTTCACGCGAATTACTGTGGTATCAACGCAAATGGGAGGCGTACCGTGCATTCGCGGCCTCCGCATCCCAGTCGCGACGGTCGTGGATATGGTTGCGGACCAAATGTCGGACGCCGAAATCGTTCATGCTTATCCCGACTTGGTCGCGGAGGACATTCGTGAGGCATTGCGGTACGCGGCGGAATCCGTCCGCGAACGTGAGCTGCCGTTACTCACGCCCGCTTGAAGTTCCTGGTGGACAATGCGCTTTCTCCGCAACTCGCCGATGGATTGCGGACGGAAGGTTATGATGCCGTCCGTGTGCGGGATTACCAAATGCAGTCGGCGCCGGATCTGGAGGTTTTTGAGCGGGCCAGCGCCGAGCAACGAGTGATCGTCTCCGCCGACACCGATTTCGGCGCCCTGCTCGCCAGCTGGCCGCTGGACCATCCGTCGTTTATTCTTTTTCGCAGGGGAGCGGAACGCCGGCCGGAACGCCAACTAGCCCTGCTCTTGTCGAACCTACACGCCATCAGCGAAGCACTGGAGAAAGGCTCCGTCGTCGTCTTCGAACAATCGCGAATCCGGATTCGCACGCTTCCGATCGGCAATTGAGCCGAGTCAGAACCGCGATCACTGAACGAAACGTAACGGGATTGTTGCTGTTGAGCCGCCCAATCGTCGCGCGGACCAAGCAGATTGAGCGCAGGTGAGAGCGCGTGTCCTGGTAGTTGACGACGAGGAAGACCTGCTGGAATTGGTGACATTTCACATCCAATCGGCCGGCTGGGAAGCCGTGACCGCGACCAACGCCGCCGACGCGCTTGAGCGGATCGCTGCTTCCCGGCCGGACCTTATCTTGCTCGACCTGATGCTGCCCGACCTGGACGGGCTTTCGCTCTGTGAAATGTTGCGGCGTTCTCCGCAGACCGCGGCAATCCCGATCCTGATGCTTACCGGCCTCTCGCGCGAACCGACCCGCCAACTGGCGCTCCAAGTAGGCGCCGACGACTTCATAACCAAGCCCTTCAGCCCGCGGGAGTTGATGCAAAGGGTGACGAGAGTGATCGAGGGACGCGGCCCGCGGGGAACCGGACTAACCGGGCCGTTGATTTCAAATTGACGCCGACGACGGCGCCGCGGTGGGCCAACGACGCCAGAGCCTTTACCACCGTTCGCGCGGGACGCTAAGAGCATCATTAAGCGCCCGCCCCACAGGTTGGCCTTCGCGTCACGCCTGATTCCGTATTCGTTATGGGCCAATTGCGCTTGCGACCTTGATGACGCCCGACTATCCTGTGGCGTATGGCAGCCATGGTCGCCGCGCTGATTCTAGTGGGCGCAATCTTGCTCTTCTTGGAGACGATTTTGCCGGGCTTGGTGGCGGGCCTCATCGGTCTGATTTGTGTGGCTTCCGGCGTCGTTCTGTCCTATCTGCATTTTGAGGCCCGGACGGCGCATCTGATCCTACTCGGTGTCGTCTTGGGCGGGATTGCGGGGGCTGCGGCTTGGTTCAGATTTTTCCCCGGAAGCCGGGTGGCGAAGCTTTTCATATCCGAGCGAGCGGTGGGCGAAGTTGGCGCGGAGAGGCCGGAACTTCTGCACCAGACTGGTATCGCCCACACTAATTTGCGACCATCGGGGACCGCCATCATCTCGGGCAAACGGGTGGACGTGGTGACGGAGGGCGCGTTGATCGAACGCGGCGCGGCGGTCCAAGTCGTCGGGGTGGAAGGGATGCGGGTAATCGTGCGGGCGCTGGCCGGCGCGCCCGAAGCGAATGATTCGCCGGCGGCGCACAGCGCGAGACAATCAGTTGACCAAACTTAATTAATTATGGGTACCGAACATTTTCTCTTTGCGGAAATTCCCGCGGCCCTGCAGCTCGCGCTGATTGGGGCTTTGGTGGTGGTCTGTCTGGTGATCGCCATCCTGCTGATCAACTTTTTCGGCATCTATATCCGCGCCTTGTTCTCGGGCGCGAAGGTGACGTTTGTCGAACTCATTGCGCTGCGCCTGCGAGGCGTGCCGGTCGGACTGGTGGTTGATAACCGGATCACCGCGGTTAAGTCCGGCCTGCCGATCACCATCGACGAGCTTTCCGCGCATTATCTGGCCAAAGGCAATGTCGAATCGGTCGTCCTCGCCCTGATTGCCGCGAAAAAAGCCGAGATACACCTCGTGTTTGACCGCGCTTGCGCCATCGATCTGGCGACGAAAGGGACCGGCAAGACGGTCCTTGAGGCCGTCAAGACTTCCGTCAACCCCAAGGTCATCGATTGTCCGAATCCCACGTCGGGCCGAACGACCATCGACGGCGTCGCGAAGGACGGAATCGTCGTCAAGGTCAAGGCCCGTGTCACCGTCCGCACCAATCTTGACCGCTTCGTCGGCGGCGCGACCGAGGAAACCATCATCGCGCGAGTAGGCGAGGGAATTGTGACGACCATCGGTTCATCCGATAGCTACAAGCGCGTGCTCGAGAATCCGGATCAAATCTCGAAAACCGTGCTCAGCAAGGCGCTGGACAGCAATACCGCGTTTGAAATCTTGTCGATTGATATCGCGGACGTTGATGTCGGCGAAAACGTCGGCGCGAAATTGCAGGCCGAACAGGCCGAAGCCAACAAGCTCATCGCGCAGGCGCAAGCGGAGGTTCGCCGCGCCGCCGCCGTCGCCACCGAACAGGAAATGTCCGCCCGCGTCCAGGAGATGCGGGCCAGAGTGGTGGAAGCGGAGGCGCAGGTGCCCATGGCGATGGCCGAGGCATTTCGATCGGGCAATTTGGGGATTATGGATTACTACCGGATGCGCAACATGCAGGCCGACACCGGAATGCGCGAGAGCATCGCCGGCGGCAGCCCTACGAACCAAGGCGGTCAGCCGCTCAAATCCTGACGCCTGACGCCATGCCGTTCTTTGCCTACGGCGATTCCTGGGAGAAGCTGCTGGTTTTTGTCGGCTTCATCCTGATTTCGGCAATCTCCAATTGGCTCAAGAAAAGAGGCATCGTCGAACCGGATGACGAAACCCGTCCTCTCCCGCCTCGCCCCGGACCTCGGCCACCGGGCGAGCCAATCCCCGGCTCAACGCCCACGGCCCGACCCATCGCGATCGATTGGCAGAAGGAACTAAGCGACCTCCTTGGAGGCGAGACGGTTCACGCTCCCCCACCCCGTTCCCTAGCGGTCCCGCCACCGCTTCAGCCTGCCGAGGCGACGTCAGCGCCACCGCCCACGCCGCTTGAGCGGACGATTCCACCGTCAGTTTCGGCGCCAGGCGAAGAGTCCGGCGGCCGACTGGGACGATTGGCGGAATCCGCCGCCGCCTATGAGCGCGCGGCTGCCCTGGAACGCCAAGTCTCGGGTGAGTTGCGCGAGGTCGAACAGGAAACCGAAACAATATCGTCCTATGATCGCGCGCGCGAGCTGGCCCGCCAGGTCTCGGGTGAAATGCGGGAGGTGGACCAGGAAACGGAAACTTTTACCGTGCCGGAAGTCGCGTCCAAAAGACGGCCGGGCGCGCCTGAAATCACGCCCGCGTTGGCGTTGCTCAAACGCCCCGACAGCGCGCGGCAGGCGTTTATCGTCTCCCAGATCTTCGGACCGCCCAAATCGCTGCAATCGGTCCCCGACCTGCTATGAAAGCTCGCTTCTCGAGCTTGGCGCCCTGCCGGCGGGCCGCTGAATCTGCCGTACTGGCCGCTCTGACATTCGCGGCGGCGATCGCCATTTCCGTGGCGCCTGCCCAGGCGGACGAGCCGGTCAAGGCGGTTCCTACGCCACCCAGTTCGCAACCCAACCACTACTACGTCGGCGCGCGTCCGCCCTTGCTCCTGAATCCTTTGGTGAAATTGCCGGTCGGGAGCATTCGTCCCGAAGGCTGGTTGCGCGAACAACTTACCCTGATGGCGGACGGCTTCACCGGCCATCTTCCGGAGTTGAGCCAATGGTGCCAGTTTGAAGGCAGCGCCTGGATCTCGCCGACGGGTGAAGGCAAGTTCGGCTGGGAGGAACTGCCGTACTGGCTGAAAGGGTTCACTGATCTCGGCTATGTCTTGGGTGACCAACGCATCATCGGGGAAGCGAAACGCTGGATCGACGCCATCCTGGCGGGACAGCGCGCGGACGGCTACTTCGGCTCCAAGGATAACCTCGACGCCCTCGATATCTGGCCCAACATGGCCGCGCTTTACGCCTTGCGGACCTACTACGAAGCTACGGGCGACGACCGGATTCTTACGTTCATGAGCCGCTACTTTAAGTGGCTGACCACAGTCCCGCGGGAAAAGTTGCTCCCCGGGAGTTGGCAAAAGATTCGCGGTGGCGACAACCTTGAAAGCATCTATTGGCTCTACAATCACACGGGAGAAAAATGGTTGCTCGACTTGGCCACGACCAATCACGATCGCACCGCCGATTGGACGGTCGCCATCCCCACCTGGCACGGCGTCAACCTCACCCAAGGGTTCCGCGAACCGGCGGAATTCTACCAACAGTCCCATGAGCCGCGCCACCTCAACGCGACCATTCGGAATTACGACGTCATCATGGAACGCTATGGCCAGGTACCGGGCGGAATGTTCGGCGCCGACGAGAATGCTCGAGAAGGTCGCACCGGTCCACGCCAGGCGGCCGAGACCTGCTCGATGGTCGAGTTCATGTACAGCGACGAAATGTTGACCAGCATCACCGGCGATCCAATTTGGGCTGATCGTTGTGAGGAAATCGCGTTCAATTCGTTGCCCGCCTCCATGACTCCAGATTTGAAGGGCTTGCACTACCTGACCTCGCCAAATCTGATCCAGCTCGACCGGAAAAATAAGGCGCCGATGGTCGAGAACGACGGCGATATGTTCTCGTATAATCCGGCCGATTATCGCTGCTGCCAGCACAACGTCGCGTTTGGTTGGCCTTACTTCTCGGAACACCTCTGGATGGCGACCACCGGGAACGGTTTGGCCGCGGTCCTTTATGCCCCGAGCGCGGTCACCGCCAAAGTCGGTTCCGGCGCCGAGGTGCGCTTTACCGAAACGACCAGTTATCCGTTCGACGAAACGGTCACCTTCACCTGTTCGACCAAGAAAACGACCCGGTTCCCATTCTACCTGCGGATTCCAAATTGGTGCAAACAACCCAAATTGACGGTGAATGGTCAGGCTCAAACCGTTCCCCCGACGCCGAAAGGTTGGCTCGTGGTGAACCGCGCCTGGAAAGATGGCGACCGGGTTCAACTCGAGTTGCCCATGTCCCTCGAAGTCAGCGTCTGGGTGAAGAATCGATACGCCGTCTCGGTTTCCCGCGGGCCGCTCACCTACTCGCTTAAGATTGGTGAACGCTGGCAGCGCTATGGCGGCACGGATCGTTGGCCCGCGTTCGAGGTATTTCCCACCACGCCCTGGAACTATGGCTTGATCGTTGACGTCAAAAACCCGGCGGCGAGCCTTGAAGTCGTCAAGTCACAAGCTCCGTTGCCCGCGCAACCTTTCACCGTGGACCACGCTCCGATTTCTTTGGTTGGCAAAGGCAAACGAATTCCGCAGTGGAAACAGGAAGCCAATGGTTTAATTGGGGAATTGCGTCCCGGACCATTCGTTTCCGATGAGCCTGAAGAAACCATCATCTTGATTCCGATGGGTTGCGCCCGGCTCCGCGTCAGCGCGTTTCCACAGATTGGATTGCCGCCCATCGCGCACGCCTGGCGTTGAGCGCGGGCGAGCCAACGGCGGGCCGCAGGGTTCGGTCTAGGCGGTCAGAATGCGATCAAACTGCGCGGCGATGAGTTCGACCTCGCCCTCGGTCCAAATCACCCGGTCGGCCGCCTCCATTTTCTTCGGAACCGGCCATTGGGCGGCGTTTCGTCGGTTGATTTCCTGATCGTCCCAACCCCGGGCGCGCAAGCGGATTCGCTGGGATGCCACGGTGCAGGCCACGCAGATCGTTCGATCGAACAACCCGCCCGCGTTGGTCTCAAAAAGCAACGGGATAACCACCACTCCGACCGCGTAACCGCTCGCCCGCCAGTTTTCCGTTTCCGCCTGCCACGCGGCGCGGATCCGAGGATGAACGATCGCCTCGAGTTGGCGGCGTTTGACGGGGTCGGCAAAGACGACCCGCGCCAACTCCTGCCGCAGTAATTGGCCGTCGCTGCCGAACACCCCATCGCCGAACGCATTCCGAATCTCCGCCGCGGCCGGTCGGCCCGGTTCGACGACTTCACGGGCGAGCACGTCGGTGTCAACCACCGGCAAATTCCGCCCGCTCAATAGCTCCACGGCGGTGGTTTTGCCCATGCCGATGCCGCCGGTGAGTCCGATCAATTGCATTCTTTTCCAACTTTATCGGGCGAGACTTCGGTAAAACCGCATCGGAAACGCCGTCGCCTGGGTGTCCACCAGAAAAAAGACGCCGTTGGTGATCGTGTTGGTGGCGAGGGCCGACCAGGTGGACAGGTCACTCGAATACTGGATGACGTAACCGCGCCCTTCCTGGCCTACCGCGCCGAGTTGGTTCAGGCCGTTCGGCAGATGAACGATCGACAGTTTCGCCGCCGCGCTCGCGTCGGGCGGATTGACCGGCACCAGCAGATTATCGATGAACGCCGCGTCCAAGCCGGCGCTGAAATTGGCATCCTTCACATAGCGCCACTCAAGCGTATTGAGGCCCGCCGGTACCAAAAACTGAAAGGTTTGCCAATCGACTTCACCCGAAGAAAAGCGCAACGGCAGTTGCACCCCGTTCAAAAAGAATTCCAACTGATCGTAGCCCAACTCCGAACTGATTCGATAATCGAACGCGGCCGGTCCCGCGAACATATTCTCCGTCAAGATCAACGAAGTCTGTTGGCCGTCACCAATCAGCCCGGAACGCGCGGCGAACCGACCACTATGGCTGACGGCAGATTGAACCACCCACGGCGCCGCGCCGCTCGTCGTCCAAGGCAGTTTGCTCAAATTGCCCGTTTCAAAATCGTCCGTATAACTGACGACGACAAAGTTCGCGGTGAGCGAATAATTCTGCGTCATTACGAGGCCAATCGGGTTTTCGGCGCTGAGGAACCCGTTTTGGTCACTCCACGAGGAAAAGGCGAAGTTTTTCT
Organism: uncultured Verrucomicrobiota bacterium; assembly: GCA_964522665.1. Taxonomy (GTDB): domain Bacteria; phylum Verrucomicrobiota; class Verrucomicrobiia; order Limisphaerales; family CAZFVY01; genus CAZFVY01. The sequence goes on from CAZFVY010000053.1 coordinate 26,124, forward strand.
GCGGCACGGCCGTCAGGTAAACCGTCGAGCCAGCCTCGAAGACACCGCCCGGCGGCGAGACCGACCCGCCCAGCGGCGTCGGAATGCTAATGCTGAAATAGGTCACGGTCGTCACGAAAGCCCAGGTGAATTCCACCGACCCGGTCTGGCCGCCGTACCCGTCAAGAGCAATCGAGTAAACCCCGTTGGCGGCGACGTTCGCGGTGACCTGGCTCCCAAGCGCGCCGGTAACCGCGTCGTCGTTGCCGGCGACCAACGTCAGATTGCTCACCACGCTTCCCGTGTAAACCCCGATCAACGTGTCGAAGGTTGAATTCGTCGTCGTGGTGATCGTCAATTGGCCATCGACGGGCGCACGAAACGTGTACCAAATCGAGTGACCACCGTCGTTGCCGCCGTGATTCGGCTCACCCGGTTCCTTGGTCGCCCGCCCATTGATCGCGTCAATCAGCCCACCGGTGCCGACCAGTTCGATCGCGTCGGCGAAATTGTCATTTATTGGGTTCACGAAACTCAAGACGATGGTGTTCGTCGGGCCGAAGTTCCCGGCAATATCGACGGCGTACGCCGAAATCACATTCGGCCCCGGGAGCAACGTCACCGGAGCCACCCAAAGATTTGTCCCGGCGTTTATCGGAGGAGCGTTGCCGACGCGGAGGAAAACCGCCGCCACGTCGGTATCGTCCGGGCGATTATCCTTCGCCACGCCGCCGACAAACACCACGTTAGTCGTGACGACCGAGTCCGCCGCCGGATTCAGAATCGTGACCAACGGCCCATTCGTATCCGGGTGTCCGCCCGGGACGACGCGGAGGCGGATGTTTCCTGCCCCATTGGTGTCGTAGCCGGCGATGGCAATGCGGTAGGTCGCCCCGGCGTCGGCGCTGAAGACGACGTTCGCTTTCAGATGGTCGACGACGTCATTGGTGGAAGCCGCCACGAGGCTTAACTTGCCGACGTCCGTCCCTCGGTAGATCGCCAAAACCGGGTTGAATGAACTGCCGGCCAAATCGATTAAGACATTCGTCGTAAAGGGGGTTGACCATTCCCACCAAACTGATAGATCGGCCGTCGCTACTCCGGCCGGAAGCGGCTCGCCCGCCTCAAGGGAGGCGTAATTATTCGTGGCTTTGATGATCCCGCCAACCGAAGGAATCTTGAAGGCGTTCGTAAAATTATCGTTTTCCGGCCGGGCGACCAAATTGAAAACATTGGTCGTCATGTTTGTAATGACCAGGGGTGGAACGTTGGTGTCGTTCGGATCAAGCCCCGTCGTGACGAATTTTACCGGTAGATTCGTGCCCCAATCTTTCAGGAAGGGCGCGATCAGCCGTCCACTGAATGTGCCGTCGCCAGAGGTCGCGTCCGGCGGGACGCCGCCGTCGTTAAATCGAATCGTACTGGTGTTTGTCCCAAACACAAAAGAGCCACTCACCACGAGATTGGTCAGGTTGGTCGCGCCCGCCACCGTCACGAAAACCGAATTAGTCGTGAGCGAGATGATCGTGGCGCCGGTCGGCGGCGAAATCGCAACGCTTATGCTGGTAATCGGCGGTGGCGGGGCGTTTTGCGCGAGGGCGCGCGAGGCGAGCGCAAATAGCAGAATGAGAAAGCGAGAGAGATTGATTTTCATCGGTGAAGGGATCAGGTCAATTGAATATTACCCCAATGCGGGATAATTGCCACCCCAACTCGATTAAAACTCCCACCGGCTTGGACTGCTCCCACTAGAAAGTGAACAGCCCCAAAGCCGATTAAAGCCTAAGGAACGGGCGGGTTTACGCCTTGAACTTAAGCAGTCCCGGCGCCAACCCGTCTCGCCCCACCCCTGTCCGTCGAGCAATCGCCGCTTGCATGAATTTCACGCATTCGGCGTCAATTTCACTCACTGATTTCCCGGAACGACCGCACGGTAGAAGCGCAACGCCTTCCCGGCGGCGTCGGGATCGACGAATTGGATGATGCCGTCCACCGCCAAGTTGGTCGAGATCGACTGCCACTGGGTAAGATTATCCGATGCCTGAATGAGGTACTGTTGGCCCGGCTGGCCGGTTACCCGGATGCTCAGTCCGCCGTCGGCCGAGATGCTCAATCCCAAATGCGCCGCGCTGGAAGGACCGACCGGGACGATCAACGGCAGGTCCACGTTGTCAATGAACGCGGCGTCAAGTCCCGCCGAATTCAACGGGTCTTTGCGGTACCGCCACTCCATGGTGTTCAATCCATCCAACACCCCGAAGGCGTACGTTGACCACGCAACCTCCCCGGACCAGCGGTTAATCAAAGTGCCATTGACGTAGAATTCGAGAAAGTCCCAGCCGTTCTCGGAGCTAACCCGGTAATCGAACGCGCCCACTCCCGCCCTCATTTTCGCCGTCAGAAAGAGTGAACTGGTCTGCGAGTCGCCGATCACGCCGGATCGCGCCGCGAATTTGCCACCATTGACCACGTTGGTTTGCACGAACCACGGCTTATCTCCGCCGGTCGTCCAGGCCAACTTCGACAAGTTGCCCGTCTCAAAATCATCCGAGAACTGATGCGCGATGAACTGAGGCGTCAGAGTCATGTTCCCATGCACGACGACCGATAGCGGGTTGTCAAACGAGGAAACGCTTCCACTCCAACTCCCAAAATCGAAATTCTGATTGGGAATCGCAGTGACCACCACCGTGGTGTTGTTTGAAAACAGCCCCGAGGTAGGCGTGGCGGTCCCTCCCAGCCCACTCGCGACCGTCAGCGTGTACAACGTGGCCGGCGTGAACGAATATGTCAGCGAGATTTTCCCGGAGACGCCGTTGTACCCGTCCACCGCGATCCAGTAGGTCTGACCGCCCCGAATTCCTTGAGTGATCTTGCTGAAACCCGATCCCGGAAACGCGTCGTCGTTGCTCCCGATTGTCGTCAAGGCGCCAACCTGCGTCCCCGTGTAAATGCCGAGGAGCGTGTCAAACGACGAGTTGGTCGTACTTAGGAATAGCACCCCGTCAACGGGCGCCTTAAATGACCACCAGACCGATTTCCCGCCGACGTTCCCGGCATGAGCCGGTTCATTGAATTCTTTCGTCGCGTTCGTGTTGCTGCCCGAGACGACCCCATTCGTTCCCACCAGCGCGGTCGCATTCACGAACAGATCGTTCGGAGCGTTTCCGGGTTGATAATAAAGCGAGATCGAGTGTGGCAGGGATGTATTTCCCGCGAAGTCAATGGCGGACACTTGAATCGTATTGGTGCCCGCCGCCAGCAGGATTCCGCTATACCAGTTGGTCGTGCCGAACGCCGTCTTGCTGATCTGATTATTGACCTTGACCAAAACCGCGCTGACGCCCGAAGCGTTGGGTTGCGGGTCGATGGCGGTGCCACCAACCTGGATAACCGCGTTGGTGACCGAAGTGCCGCTGATGTTCGTAATGGTTACCACCGGGGCAATACCGTCGGGCTGGCCGCCCGGTTCAACGCGCAAACGAATTGATCCGACCTGGTTGGCGGAAGCCCCGGCTATGGCGATGTGATAAGTCGTCGCCGCCGTGGCCGGAAAGATAAGGTATCCCTGTTTCTTGCTCCCCACGTCATCCACGGCCGCAATCTTGGTGAGCTTGTTGACGGTGTTACCGGTATAGACCCCGATAACGGTGTCAAAAGTACTTCCCGCCGTATCAACCAAAACATTTGCGTCAACCGAGCTCGAATAGTTCCACCAAAGCGACGCCACCGATGGGGTGTTCGCGTGCATCGGCTCGCCGACCTCCGTAGTCGCGAACTTATTGTTGGAGGTGATCGGAACACCGGCCGTACCCTGAGCCGGAATCTTCGTCGCGTTCACGAACAGGTCGTTCGGGGGAGGCGGCGTCAGCGTATAGACAATCGTGTTCGTGACGCCCACTTCCGGCGCGGGCGCCGTCGCGATCAAGGTCAGCGTGATGGAGGTCGCGTTGGTCGGGAGCTGGATCGCCGCCGAATAAATATTGTCGCCCGCCGTCGCGTCCGGAGCCTTGCCGTCATTTTTGAAGATGATGTTGGTCGGGCCATTTCCCAGGGCGCCGGTGACCGTGGCGTTCGTCACGCTCAAGAAATCACTCACCGCCACAAAGACCGTCGTAGTCGATCCTTGGAGCAGAACTTCCCCGGGGGCCGGCGTGACACTGAGTTTAAGCACGCCATCGGGGTTCGCGGACAGGGCATTGAACGCGTTGACGCGCCCGCCCGTCGAGCTGTAGCCCTGCAACGCCGGCACCGGAACGGTCGTGAGAAGAATTCGTTCCCGCACTTCCGTCACGGACGCATTGGTGTACTTGGAGAGAATCAAGGCCGCGACACCGGTCACGTGCGGCGTCGCCATGCTCGTGCCTTCGAAGACGTCATACGAATTGTCGGCGTCCGCGGTGGAAGAGAAAATCTCAACCCCCGGCGCTCCCAGGTGAACGTTGGTGAGACCGTAGTTCGAGAAGAAGGCGAGATTGTCCGCGCGATCCAACGCCGCCACCGCGATGATGTTGTCCAGATGGTAGGAGGCAGGATAAGACGGCGCCGTGTCGTTGTTATTCGCGTCATTCCCCGCCGCGGCCACGAATAGCACGCCGTTCGTCCGCGCGGCGTTGATGGAATCGAAAAGCGACTGCTCGAACGGACCGCCACCCCAGCTATTGTTCAAGACCTTCGCCCCATGTTTGACCGCGAAATTGATGCAACTAATGGCGTCGCTCGTCACGCCGGAACCATCGCCGCCCAGGAACTTGCACCCCATCAGTTGGATGTGCCAATTGATCCCCACGTGAGGAAAGCCATCGTTCGCGCCCGCCCCGATGGTGCCGGAAACGTGCGTGCCGTGATTGTTGTCATCAAACGGATCGCTCGTCCCGTAAACGGCGTTGGTGCCGTAAATAATCGTATTCGTCGAGGTTGGGTCATGCCACATCTGATTCCGCAGTTCCTGATGCGTGTAGCGAATTCCCGTGTCGATGACCGCGACAATGACGTTGGTCGATCCCGTGGTAATGTCCCACGCGGCGGGAGCGCCAATGTCCGCGCCGACCTTCCCTCCGTTATTGCCCAGGTTGCGCAACCCCCACAGGGTGCCATCGACATACCGGGTGTCATTCGGGTCCAAATACGCGCGCTGAACGTAATCCGGCTCGACGTATTCGAAGAGGCCGGAATCGCGAAGCGCCGCGATGCGATCCAATAGCTGCTGCGATTGCACCGCCGGATCGGCGACGGCCGCCGGGGCCAATCCGCCATTACCCTTCACATCCAGGACCACCAAATTGGGCACCAACTCGTATCGGCTCGCGACCGTCAGCCCGAGCGTCGAGAGGGTCGTCACGCTGGATTCAACCGTCACGCGATCGGCGTACTTCGCCAGGATTCGCGTCGGGTGGGCTTCGTACTTGCCCACGGTGATCCACTTGGTCTGCGCCATCACAGCCAAGGCGGACAACCACCACGTGGCAGCGAGCAAAACGATGCGTCTCTTAAACATATTAGCTTTTAAACCGGAGGTTACACCCACGCGGTGTCAACGGGCTGCGACCCCATTTGGCCAGCCTTACCTGTCATTGCGGGTTATACCCGACGCGATAATAACGCTGCGCGCCGGCGACCGGCATCGGTACGGGAACGGTGACGACGCCGTTATTAGCCGCGTTGTTCGTAAACGTCAATAAATCCTGCCAGTTCTGCGTCCCGAGATCGGTGGCGAATTGAACCGTGTAAACGGTCCCGGCCGCGCCCTGCCACGAGAGCAGCACGCTCTGCGGCGGGACATTGGTCGCCGTCAACGTCGGAAGCAACTTCACGCCGTCGAACGGACTGAGATCAAACGCGTTCGCGATGCCATCCCCGTCCGAGTCAATCGACGGGCTGTAGCGGAAATTCCGATTGACCCGAATCGTCCGGTTATTCGGCAAGGCCACATCCACCGAGCTGTTTGGCCCCGCGAAATTGACCCAACGAAGCCGGCCACCCAGTTGTCCATCCAGTTGATCGACGGCGACGTTTGCGTCGGCGAAGTAGATCGTCATGTTGGGATCGACCGCGAGATAGGTCGCCAAATCGTTCTGAATCGTCTGACCCAACTGCAGGTAATCCACGTAGATCGCGTTCTTGGTCCCCGCGCCCGTAAAGGTCACCAAACTGTCCAGGCCCGCCCCAATGATCAGTTTCCCGATCGCGACATTATTCGTAAAGCCAGCGGGGCTTGCGCCACGATCCTCGCCCGCCCACAAATTGACAATTGCGGCTCCTTGTGGAGCCCCAACCTGCAAGCTGGTACCCAAAAGGTCGCCGATTTTAGGTTTGACTGGCAGGGTGAATCCAAGCTGGCAACTCAGCGTATTGCTCGATCCGCCGCCAGCGTCGGAGAGACTCTCAGACACGTTAAGATACAGTCCGCCGTTTGCGCTTAGCGTATAGGCGCGCAACCGCAATGCAGCCGCGGATATTTGAGTGTCGCCGCCGGCCACGCTTGTCCCACCGACCAGGTTGCCGCTCCCAGCAGTAATCGTCACTGGCCCCGCGGAGTTCAAAAGCCCGCTGTTTTCCAAGTAGTTACAGCTGATCACAAACGCGGCCGCGTTGTTGGTACCGGAATTAACAAAATTCACGTACGGCTGAGACCGATCGCCGCCAAAATTTGCCGTGCTGGGGATATTTAGGACGCCCGCGTTCGTAAAATACTTCACGGTCGGCGCGGTCGCCGCGCTCCAACTGTCCAAATCCCCGGTCAAGCTCAGCCGCCCGTTCAGGGTAAACGCGTCTCCGTCAACGAGAAGGCTCTCGGACACAATCATATTGTCGCCCACCAAAATGTTCGCGCCGCGGGTCGTCAAGTTCGCCGTATTTACCGGTACTGACGACGACAAACCCTGAGCGTCGACCATGAACACATGGAAGCCGATTTCAATCGTATTGGTGGTGATTACGGAATTCGTTACCATGTTGTTCGTATTGTTGGGATCGGGTCCGATCGTCGTATTGGTGGTGTAGCTCGACGTATCGTTGGTCCATACTCCGCTCCACGCATTCAACTGCCCGCCCAGACGCATTACGGATTCATGGCCGAGGTTTTTGAAACTGAGGAGCCCATTTGTCGAACCTAGATCGAAGCTGACGTTCTGCGTATCCAAGACGGCCCCGCTGACCCCATTCGTCGCATCCGTATTGATATGGGTGGCGCGAATAGACACCAAGCCTTCACCGCGGATGCGTGTTTTGGTGAGATCAAGCGATGCCGCCACGACCTCGATCCGCCCTGGCAGGTTGGTTAAAGACGCGCCCGGCAGCGTCGATACCTGCGAGACGAGTGAGTCAACAGTTGCGGAGTAAGCGGCGTAAATATTTGTCACGAAAACATTGGAGAAGCTGGTATCGTAGAGCAAGTTGGACGCGATGACCCCATTTCCACCCGAACCGAGCGTGTACTCGGTTGGCGGAACTCGTTCCAATAGATAAGACGCTGGCCGAAATCCACCGCCATTGAAGTTGGGCAGAAGGTCAAGATTCGTTTCGGACGCGATCGTGTCCTCCAGATAGAGGCTCGTTGTAAACGGTAGTCCGGTAACCACATTGGTTAAAGCTAAGTTCAGGGCAACGGTCGCCGTCCGAAATGCATTGGTCGGCTGCGTACTCGGGAAGAACTTTGCGCGCGCGCTGATGTTGGTGTCATTAATTCCGACGAATACCGCCTGAACTATCCAATTGGTAGGCGTTACCGCGTTGGTATAAATGAACACCGCCGGATTCAAAAAGCCTAACTGCGTCCGCCCGCGCCCGAACGCGGTGAAGACGTTATGAATGGGCGAGATGACCGTGACATTGCTGCCCGCGACCTTGAGGATGGTCGAGCTATTCATGTTCTGGTTGGAGCTGGCCCAATAATTATCATAAATCGCGATATCGGGGATGAATCCGTTCGTGAGATTGATCGAACCGTTCGGTTGGAGCGGCTGAATTTGGAGCCCCCCACGCGTAAAATCAAGATTCTGCCCCTCCAAATGCATGACGCCACCCGCCCCAGCGCCAAAGGTGCCTTGATTGACAATATTCGTCGCAGAAATCGTCAGGAACGAAATCGGTTGCGAGCCTCGACCACCTAGTACCAAAGTCGGGACATTGACGTCCTGGGCGATCACCGAGGCGCCAATACCGTTGTAGAAGCTTGCCGCTGGCAGGCGAACTCCAACACTGGCCGCGAGGTCAAATTGGAATCCGACTCCGCCCGTGATCGTCCCTTTATTCGTAAAAGTCAGCGTATTCTGCGTGTCGAACGGATCGGTCGTGAAACCACTAAACGTTCCGAGATTCAGAAAATTCCGCGCGTCAATCGGAGGATTGGTCGCGTAGTCGTAGTTGCCCTGGTTGACGAAATTCAACGACGTCTGCGCCAAGGCAGCGACGGAGAACGCCAAGGCCGCTGAAACGGCAAGTAATCTGTGCTTCATAAGGAAATCATGAATGACGGTTCGGCCTTCACTGCCCGCCTAACACCAGCCGCTCAAGTTGCTGTATGGAAAATTTGGTCGGGTATAGGACCGGCGCGTTCGTCGATCCATCGAACGAGCCCCACCAGGCAACCGGACTAGCCCCCGCCTGACTCAAATCGCCGCCCGGAAAAGTATTGATGAACGCCGGCCCTACCTTGTTATACCTCATAAATGACGGAGCTATCATCTGACCCGGACCGTCACCGGCGATTCCCGCGCCGTTGATGGCGCTATTGTTTACCCAACTGTTATTCCGGGCATATAATGAGTCGGAAAATGCCGGCGCGGCCAAGTCCTGCGCGACAAAAACAATATCCGGTTGCGTAAGCACCCGCGTCAGCTGTTGCTGCACCCGCACGCCGTTCGTCACCACGGTGTCCGTAAACACGTCAATGATTGGATTGGGTAAAGCGCCCACCAAGGAATCATAATTAGCCCGGACAAAGGTAATCTTATCGATGCCACCGCGCACGGCCTGATCGATGATGTTCGTATTCACCGCCACCGTAATGATGTTCGTTGTGGATACACCGTTGGTATTGACCACGTTAGTGAGCGCGAATTGAGAAGGCCCAAAGGGACTTCCGGTTCCGGTCTGCCCACCCGGAGCGCCGAACGGACTGCCGGCGCCACCACCACCGCTGGAGAAGAAGAAACCGCTGCTTCTAAAAGAATTTGTCGGGGCGCTCTCGGTAACTCGATTTAGCGGCTGGTAGATGTAATAGAGACCGCCAACGTCATCACGAGTCAGCCCGGTATAATAGCTGCCGGTCTCGAAATGGGGAAGAGTCGTAACCCCCCCGCCGGCGAAAGTTGCGACCGGCTCGGCGAAAAGTAGCGGATCAACCGGCTGAGTGACGGGAAACGATCCCGGTACGCCGTTCTGATTATCGAAGATGGTGGTCCAAGTCCAAAGCTGACCATTTATATACGGTGAAGGCCGCCAGGTATCCGGGTCGAAGTTACGCATGATCGTAAGGTAATTCGTGGTCATCGGTATTGTCGTATCGCGTAAACGCAAGGTAAATACGTACCGAGTTGGGTCTGTCAACCCTATCATCTCGAGTAACCGCGACAGCGTCACCGATCGAACATCAAACAATCCCAAGGCCTGCGCCTGAAAGTTAACCCGTTGAGAGTACCTAGGATATTTATTAATGTCGATTTGCGACATTGGTGGCAACGCGTTCATCATCGCGATCGCCTTTTCTACTTCGACCACCGCCTGTTGCCCAAAATAGTTCAGGAATGATTCGTCGAAGGCGTAGTAGATGCGGGGAACGCTCCACCGATAGGCTTCGCTGATGTTCATCGGACCGCCGATATCCGCCGGAGTGGCATAGCCGATGGTGGTCGTTTGCCATGGAGCCAACGGCCCGATCAGCGTAAACGCCGAGACGTGGCGGACGTCGGACACCGCCACAAGGGCGGTCAAAAACATTAAAAATATTCGCCGCATAGAAAATCCAGTCTATCTCACCCGAAGAATACGGTAAAATGATACCGACGCAGCCGCTTCCGCTGAGATTGAGTCAACAGCGCCAGCCGCGAACCGGGGCTGTCCAAAATTGTTCCACGTCCTGGTGTCAGTCGAAATCTGCGCCTGATAGACGAAGCCCGGCTGCGTGTTCCATTCGACGCGCCGTCCTTGATCGCTAACCGTGAAACGCAGTCGAAGCGCGCTGCTCGGGTCGGTCGGATCCGTTCCCGCTAAGAACTCCTGCAGGTTCGTGACGCCATCGCCATCGCTGTCCGCGTTGGCGGCGGGCCAATTAGCCGGGTTTGGGCCCCAGAACTTTGCCTGCCAATCGTCCGGCAGACCATCGTGGTTAGCGTCTTTGCCCCAAGTGGTTGCGGAGCTTGCAACGGACAATGGCGACCGCTGCCCGTTGGCCAAAACAAAGGCGAGTTTGACCGAATGCGCACTGCTCGCCGCAAGGTCTGTAATCGTGCAAAAGTTGTTCGTCACGACAATCGGCGTCGCATTGTTATCGAGGTACAACTCGTAATGATCCACGCTATATCCCTCAAGGATCGGCCAGGCGACGCCGAGCGAATCGTAGTCGGAGGCGGAAACGTATGGCGCATCCGGCGGGAGCAAGGTCTGGGTGGCGTTGTATCGCTGAGCAAACAGGTCAAAACTGGTGCCCGCCACAAAACCAGACCAGACCGCGAGGAAGCGGCCATTGCCGTCCGAGCCAACCGTGGGCTGCAACTGCTGACTAATGGTCGTGGTATTGACCAAGAATTCGACACCCTCGGGTGCTCCATTGTCCGAAATGAATCGGCCGTAAACCCCCTCACGAGAGCCGTCCTGCCCCACGCTCGTCCACACCACCAGATGGTCGCTTCCGGAGGCGCAAATCCGCGGCCCGTACTGGTCGCCATCCGTGAACGCGTTGATTCGCGTCGCCTGCGGCGCTTTCGCCGTCCCGTTGGAATTAAACGGGCGACCCACGACATCCCAACCTTGCGCGCCATTGGCCGTTGGATAGACGCCGACGTTCTCACTCCATACTACCAAAAACCCACCGTCAGGCGTCAGGTCGATACCCGGGTTCGCACACACGTTCGTACCGCTATTGATGAGTATCTCATCACTTGCAACCGCGCCGGAAGCTCCATAAAGGCGTCCGTAGATGTCAACGCTCTTGTCAAACCGTTGAAGTTCGGAAACCCAAACGATCGCGAAACCGCCGCTCGGTAGAGCCGTGATCGCGGGGGTGCGCTGGTTGTTGGCCGTGGTTTGATTGACTTGAAATTCAGTTCCGATATTGGCTCCGGCGGCGGTAAAACGTTGAGCGAAGACCCCGAGCATATCACCGTCCTGGCCGAAACTTTGCCAGGCGACGACGACGCTGCCATCCGTCAAGGTGGCCACGACCGGGTTTACTTGGTTGTTGTTATTGGTCGCCGCGTAGGCGCTGATCGCGATGTCAGGCGTCGCAAACGTGCCCGCCGGCTTCAGGAAGCGGGCATAAACCTTCTGAAAACCAAGGGTTCCCCCTTGCCAGACGAAGACCGCGCCGCCGTCCTGGAGGAGCGAGAGTTGCGGATTCTCCTGGTCCCCGGCGCCGTCATGATTGATGCGAAACGACCCGAGGCTCGCGGAAAGGTTGCTGTCCAACCGTTGGGCGCTGATGCCCAATCCGTCGCCATCCGTCCGATTATCCTGCCAGACCAGGAAACCGCCGCTGCGGTTGATCTTGATTTGGGGGTAGTTTTGATCGCCCGGCAGGGCGCCGACGATGGCGTACTCACCTCCAGAGGCCGGAAAGACGGTCTGGGCGGATGCCAGCAGGGGCAATCCGCTAATCAGCCCGACGAGGGAAAGCCTTTTGACTGCGCGTAACAGTGATGGCATAACGATTACTTACTTCTAACAAAGCATTCTTGCTCTGTCCACGTTTTCTCAGTATTTAGGTGCGTTTGCAGCAGGTTTGGTTCCCAAATTTCGGCGGTGAGCGAAAAAACCTGAATATCCGAGCGTTTCGGACTCATTTGGAGCCTCCCGAGACGGCCATTCGGTCCGAAACAACCGGCCAGAGCGGGCCTCGCGGCCAAACCCTGCCCAACGCGATTCCCAGCGATCAGATGGCGCATGGTTCACCTTTCTCGGATTCGTCCGCTAGGGCCGAATTGCCTATTGGGTGATCGGCTTCTGGGGCGGGATCGCCTGGGGATCGTACGGCAGGTTGTCCCGGTTATGAACATAATTGCCAGCCGGATCGATAATGTTCGGCGTCACGAACACCAGAAGGTTCTTCTTGGTTGCCGTAGTCGCCTCGCTCCGGAAGAACCGCCCGAGGAATGGAATATCTCCCAAGACCGGAACCTGGTCTTTGATTTTGGTAACGTTCTCCGAGATCAAGCCGCCGAGGACGACCGTCTGGCCATCCCAAACAATCGCGCTGGTCGTAATGGTCCGCGCGCGGAAATGCGGCAACGGTAGTTGCGCGGTGATGGGAAGGCCAACCGTATTGCCCGCGACCGCGATGGCCTCAGGAACGAACTGCCCCGGATTGTCGTACCCGATAAACTCCGAGAAGGAGGGCAGCAACGTCATCTGGATGGTGTAACCGTCGGATGAGAGGTACGGAATGATGTCCAAGCTAGGGCCGAACGGCAAGGGCTGGGTCGTATAGTTTTGGGAGGGCGCCACCGCGCCGCCCGTTCCGCCCAACGCGCCGCCCGCGGTGGCGGTTTGGGTCGTATTGAGACCGGTAACAATCGTTTGGATGTCAACTACTTGAATTTGGGCCTGGCGACCACTCACGGTGGTAACCTTCGGCGCCGAGAGCAAATCTACCCCGCCCCGCTGCTGTAACGCGCGAACCACCATGCGGAATTGAGGGTCGGTGAGGATGCCCGTCAACGTGCCTACGGTTGGGATGGAGTTTTGATCTCCCGTCGTATTGCGCAACCCACTGGTGAGCAATTGATCGCTACCAAAATTGGGAGCCACGGACGGAGTGCCGAACGTGCCGGGAAACACTCCCGAGGGATTCGCCACGGTCGGGGCGCCGTTGTACGACGGGGCCGTGCCGCCCTGCAGCCCGAGGGCGCCGCCGCTCATGGCGACGTTGCCGAGGTACCAATCGAAGCCGAGCGCTTTACTGTCGATCTGACTGATCTCCGCGAACTTCGCTTCAATCGTAATTTCCGCGGGGGTTTCGTTCAACGTCTCGATGGCCTGTTGGACGATGTCGAGCTCCTGCATGGTGGCCCGAACCATCAATAGTCCGCTGCGGTCGTTGAAGAACAGCGCGTTCGGCGGCCCAAGATTCAGGCCCGCCGCGGTAAAGAAATCACGCACGAGGTCCTGGCTCCTAACCGTCAGGTTCGTGTTGATGACACCGGGAAGCCCACGGGTGCCGCCACCGACTCCACCGATGCCGCCGCCACCGCCACCGCCGCCACCACCACCGACGCCCCCGACCGAAGATTGTCCCCCGTTGCCAGTGACATCGATCGCAGGCACGCTGAAGATTGAGGTACCGCCAGCGCCGCCAGCGCCGCCGCCACCGCCACCGCCGCCGGCGCCGCCCTGGCCACCGCTGGTCGAGACATTCCCGAATGGCAACGAATAGACACCGATTAGACCTTGGATGAACGTATTCGGGTTAACCTTGTAAAACCGAGTAAAAAGATGAGCCGCGTCCGCCGTTTTTTGAGAAAAGACAACCGCGTAATCTTCAATGCTGTATTTGAGCGGATGGTCCGCGACGATCGTGATCGCCTGTAGTACCTCGCTCAAGGAAACGTTGCGCAACGGCGGATCAATTTTGACGAGCACGCTGCTCATGTCCAAGGGTTCCGGGGCGGGAGCAGGAACGATCTGGCCGGTTTGCGGATCAATTGTGCCAGCGCCGCCGCTGGCCGAAGCTTCCGCGTTGGGATTGACCATGAAGTTGATGCCTTTTTGATCAGGATCACGCTTCCGAGCCTGTTCGTCCAAGTACTTCAGCACCTCCGGCAACGGCAATGCCTGGAAGAAAACCTGTTCCACTTTTATGATATCGAGCTTGTGCTGGATTTCGCTCCGGCCAACGCTGGTATGGGTGAGATTCGTGGTAGCGAAAGGATTCGGCACTGGCAAACGTTCCCGCGTCGTGGGCGGGTTCCAGGCTTTTTCCACATCGACGATCGCGTTTTTCGCGCTAATCTCCCGCTTGCGGGCCTCTTCGGAATACCGCGCCTCGCTAATCAACGCTAAATAGTAAAACGCGGGACGGTTGGCGGGATCCTGACGGGTGGCCTGCTTGAGCTTGGCTTCGGCCTCGTCGAACTTGCGCATCTCGTAAAGCAGTTTGCCGTCCTGCACGAGCGTCGAAGTCTTGATCCCGTCATTCCGAAATTCCGGAATCAAGGCGATCATCTCCTTGCTCGGAATATTCCCTTTCTGCGCCTCCAGTAATTTGTCGTTAGCCCATTTAAAATTCTGCGAGTAGGTATCGCCCGGGTTGACGACCAAGATCCGCTTCACCTGCGCGTCTGCCTCGGCCAAATCACCGTGACGCTGAGCCAGTTCCGCCAGTTTCAAGCGCACCGAAGTCAACCCGTCCACGGTTTCCTGCGTCTCTTTGTCAATCCCCACGCCGACTGATCTGGCAATCACATAGGCGTCCTCGTAAAGCTTCGCGGACTGCGACAACCGGGTGGCCACCGGGACGTTCTTGTTATCCTGCGCGGCCTGCGCGTCAGCGATGGTCCGACGCAAATTGATTTTCGCCTCTTCACGCCGCACGGCTTCTTCCTCGGCCGTTTGAGCCGGCGTCTGCGCCCATGACGGCACGCACGCGGCAAGCAGGATCAACAAACTGAGACTGAGATTAATGGTGGCTTTCATCTTGGTGGTTTTGCTCGAAACGAAGAGCTTACGGTTGATTTTGCGAAGCGGCGCTAAATTTGATGGTGGTTCGTTTGGTCGTAGAATTCGCGGACAATACAACTTCACGCTCGCTGATAGCAACGATTTTGTATTTCTCCTGGCCGAAATTGATGATCTCATCGACTCGCGAATTGGGAAAGGGCTTGTTCTCGGGCGGGTACTTCAAATCCGCAGTATAACCCGCAGTTTCATGGTAGGGCTTGTCCTTCTCGACGACGACCGCCTTGCCGTTCTCGAGCAGGTCGAGCACGAACCCGGTGGGATCATCCTGGGGACCGCGAACCTCTTTGATCAAAAAGATGTCGTTCTTGCTGGAGGGGCCGCCGGAGCGCTGGACTTTGCGCCGGTTGGCGGGCCGCTTGTCGGCCTCGCGGGTGACGCTGAAGGAGTAACGCGCGTCCGCCCCCGTGCCGGTTACGCCGTCGTAGGAAATGATCGTCTCCAGCGGCTTGGTCGCCACAATGACGATCGCGCCCGGCCCGATCTCCCGGCCGGTCTGGAGCTTGATCAGCGTCCCATCGCCACGCCGCTGCCACTGCACCGGATTAAACAGGTTATGCGGCCCGGAAAGGACCACCTCAAAGGGCTTCTGCAAACGTTCCAGAGCGTTGAGATTCGCGGTCAAATCGACCGGCTTGAGCGGCTTCGGAGCCGTCGCCACGAGCTTGTTCTGATTGTCTTCCAGCGACTGTTGCACGCTCGAGACCTCGAACACGAGCAAGGCTGACGCCGCCGCAAGCCCGAGCAAGACAATGCAGAGAATGATTTTCTCGTAATGCTTTTTGATGAATTGCATGCGGCTATTTGGCGCTGACGGTGGCGGTGGGGGCTTTCAGTCTGATCAGTTGGAGCATGATCGTCACTTTGAGCGGTTTTTCGTCCAAGACAATCGAAGGCCCCGCGTGGACGGGCGCAGGATTCACGCCGGGAGCGGGCATCATCGGGGCCGGGGTCACCGGCCTGGGGCCCGAGCCGGGCGTCGGACGAGCGCCGTCGAGATGGTAACGTCGCCGCATTTCGGCCTCACCCTTGGCCCTTTGCGCGGCGTCCGACAGACGTTGTTGCGCCGGCGTTAAAACCTGGGGCTGCGCAAGCCCGTAGCGGGCCATCGGGGAGGCATTCCCCGCGTTTTGGTCCTCGACGACATCGGGCAGCTTTTCGACATCGATCACCTTGACCACGAAGAAGTGCTCGGTGTTATGGGCAAAGCCTTGAAGCGTCCCCGCCAATTCCGAGCTGAAACACTTGAACGTCACCTCGTACGGCGCCAGCACCGTGCCGGTGGCGTCGTTAGGAACAAACGACTTGGCCAGGTACTCCGGGGCGCTGGACGGATCCGACGGGGTCACCGGTGAACGCCGCAAGCCCATGATTTCGTGCGTCTTCGCGGCGAAGAGCACTTCGCAGATCGCCCGGACATCCAACAACTCGGCGGCCAGCGGCGCCAGATTATCGGGTTGGAACTGCATCAGGGTCCGTTCCGGCTCAAAGCTGAAGGAATAGTGGCTGCCGCCGCTCGACGGATCGCGGGGCAAACCGACGCCGGAGCTTTCGGCTTCCCGTTGCAAGTCATAGATGGTGGTCTCCATCAGGCTCTTGAACTTCGCGCTGTCCAGTTGGGCCGGCAGGCCCTGGACGGCGAGCAGCTTGTGATCCTGATTCAGCGCTTCCATCAGCCGCGCTTGCTCCCGCTTCGCGGCGCCGATGTTGTCGATCTTCTCATTGCCCGGATGCGGGTCGCGGTTCATCAGCTTCTTCAACTCTTCGGTCTTGTCGTTGAGCTGCGCCGCCACCTCCTGGTTTTTTTGCCAACTCAAGTAGAGAAAATACCCGCCCGCGCCAAGGAGGCCCAAGGCCACCAGGACGCTGACCAGCAACAAAAGATTTCGCTTAAGCCAAACCATAAATGACCATTGGGATTACAATTTGACCGGACGCTTGAGCGTCAGGACCAAGTCAAAACTGAACGTCAACGCCGCGTCATCCACCTGCTCCATATTATTGCCCAAGTGGGTATCCTTTTCTTCGCTCTTGAAGAACGGGCTGGCACGCAGCTCCTTCGCCAGGGCAAAGGCGAGATCATCGTTCGCCGTCGGCTTGAAACGCTTCAGATTCACCGCGCGGATGTTGACCTTGATCGTGGAAATCTCGTTCGTGGACGGCTTGGCGGCCGCGGCGGTCGCGGTCGGGGGCGGCGTGACGGTCAGGCCGTACCGCTTGGCCAGCACCGGATCCATGGCGAGCATGTTGTTTTTCGGCGCCTCTTCGACGGCGGCCTGCGCGGCGGTTTCCGGATTGTCGGGCGCGAACGTCTCGATCCAAACCCCGGCGTCAACTCCCAAACTGGCCTTCGTGCTCGTCTCGGTCTCCATGAGGACGCGCCGCAAATCGACCAGCATGTCCGCCCAGTAGAATCGGTCCTGCATCCACGCGCTGATTTGCTCCGATTCTTTCTTCAACTTGACAATCTTCGCCTCTTCCGGCGCCAGTTTAGCCTCGTTGTCCTTCAGGGGCTGCGCCTTGGCCGTCAACGTCGCCAGCGCCTCGGCGCGGACGGAGGCGACCTTATCGTAAAACCAGCCGGCCGCGAAAACCACCAACACCAAACTGAACACGGTCGCGATGAAATACGGTTTCTTCTGGTTGAACTGCTGACGCTTCAGAAAACTCTTCGGCATCAAATTCATTTCCACCGGGCACTGCGCGAGATTGCGCAGCCCCAAGCCGACGACTTCGCCGAATGAATGCGCGACCCGGGCCAAATCCTCGAGGTTGATCGACGGATCGATCTGGAGATTGCGGAAGGGGTTGAGGTATTCGACGGCGACGTTGAGCTTTTCCGCGAAAAACTGCGCGGTGTACGGCATGATCGAGGCGCCGCCGGCTAGGAACAGTCGTTGCGGGGCGGAGCCGCCCTGCTGCCCGCGATAGAACTGCATCGTTTGGTTGACCTGGATGTGCAGCCGGGTCATCACCTGGCGCGCGATCTTCGAGATCTGCGCCTGCCGCGGGTTATCCGGCTCCTCATAGGCGCCGCCCAAACTCACAAAGCCTTCGCTGATCTTCGCCTGCTCCGCCGCCGCGAACGAAATCTTGGCTTCGGCCGCGAAATCCTGCGTGATCGAGTTGGCGCCTATATTAATACCGCGAGAGTAAACCTTGCCCTTTTCGAAAAAGAGCAAATTGCTCGTCTTGGCGCCGATGTCCAAAAGCATCGTGCAACCTTCGAGGTCTCCATAATTGTACCGAAAAGCGTTACAGAGCGCGGCCGGCGACACATCAACCAATTGCAGTCTCAATCCGGCGGCCTCGGCGGTCCGAAACAGGCCTTCAACGACGTCCGTTTTAATGGCGACCAGCAGGACTTCCAATTCTCCCGTCGGAGTCGTTCCCAAAATCTGGTAATCCCAAACGACCTCCTCCAAAGGAAACGGGACGTTCTGCTGGGCTTCGTACTGGATGATCTGGGTGACCTTCGAGGTATCGACCGGCGGCAACTTGACGAACTTGGAGAAAACGTGGAACCCGGGCGCGCAAACGTTGATGTTCTTGGCGCCGAATTGCCCGGACGAAAGCAATTCCTGCAATGCCTTGAGGATCACCCCTTCGCGGGCCGATTCTTGCGAGCCTTCCAGCCCCAGCGGCTTGATGGCAAACTGTTTGAGGCGCAACGAACCCGATTCACTCAGGACTTCAAATTCGGCGGCCTTAAGGCTGCCGGCCCCAAAGTCGAGGCTGATAAATGATTTTGAATTCAACATCGCCGGTACAAAGCATCCCCGTACAAACAACCCGCTTCAGGAATTCCCAAAGCTAAGCGGAAACGAGAATAGTCGGGGTGTGGTTACTGAAAAACCGGAGACCGGTCAAATAGAAAATCGTCAACGCGCCAATTTAATTCCAAGCGCCCACGCCGCAGCCGCCGGACGCCCCGTACCAAATATGGATACGAGGCCGCCCGCAAAGCTTCCCAAGGTTTTGGTGATAGTGTCATCGTTTTAGGCTTTCTGATTGAATTGTTAGCAAGATTTGTACCCTTGGAGAAGCCTTTTATTGCCGCATTTTTTGGCCGCGAAACGCCCGTAATGATCCTCGACTCCGGTCAAAAAAGCGTTGCGGCGATCACGAAGCCAACGAAGCGATCGACGTGGAAACCCCATCCGGAAACATTCGGCGCCCGCGACAACCTCCGCCCGCCAATCTCACGAATGACGATCGTCGTCACCCGCGTCCCGGTCAACGTCGGCGACCACCAGACCGACCCTTTGGCATCACCTTGCCACGGAAATATTCGATCGTTTTTCCGAGTCCGTCGTCCAGCGCGACCTGAGGCTCCCACTTCAGGCAGGCCCGGGCGCGGCTGATATCGGGGCGACGTTGACGGGGATCATCTTGTGGCAACGGCTGGAAACTGATCTTGCTGGACGAAGCTGTCGCGCGGATGATTTCGCGCGCGAATTCGAGCACGGTCAATTCGTGCGGGTTGCCAATGTTCACCGGCATCGACTCCTCGCTCATCATCAACCGGTAGATCCCCTCGATCAAATCCGAACAATAACAAAAACTACGAGTTTGGGAACCCTTGCCGAAAACCGTCAACGGCTCCCCGCGCAACGCCTGACTGACGAACGCGGGCACGACACGGCCATCCCGCAAGCGCATCCGCGGACCGTAAGTGTTGAAAATCCGTACAATCCTCGTCGCCATCCCGTGTTCCCGGTGATACGCCATCGTCAACGCCTCCGCGAAACGCTTCGCCTCGTCGTAGCAACCCCGCGGGCCAATCGTATTGACGTTACCCCAGTATTCCTCGGTCTGCGGATGAACCAACGGATCGCCGTAAATCTCCGAGGTCGAGGCCAGCAGAAAACGCGCTCCCTTATTCCGCGCCAGCCCCAAGGCCTTGTGCGTCCCCAACGATCCCACCTTGAGCGTCTGAATCGGCAATTCGAGATAATCAATCGGGCTGGCCGGCGAAGCAAAGTGCCAGACGTAATCAACCGGCCCCTCGAGAAAAAGAAACTCGGTGACGTCCTGCTGAATGAAACGAAACTCCCGGTTGCCCGCCAGGTGCGCGATGTTATCGACGCTGCCGGTCACCAGATTGTCGATCGCCACCACCTTGTGGTTCCGCGCCAATAATAAATCCACCAGATGGGAACCGAGGAAACCGGCGCCGCCGGTCACCACCGAGAGCGGGCGCCGCGAGGACGGGGATTTTTTTGCTTTCATAACGAGTCAAAAGTCGGGGCCAGTCTGAGGTCCAAGCCAACGACCCGGGCGCTTGACGGCCTCCCGGCGGCTGGACGGCCGCGCCATGAATCAACCGCCACCGGCGCGGCAAACGAAAAAGCCCGGGGCGGGAAGAACCCCGACGCCCGGGCTAAGAAAGATCTGGCGACGACCTACTCTCGCGGAAGCTATACAGCCACTACCATCGGCAATGCTGCGTTTGACTTCCGAGTTCGAGATGGGATCGGGTCGGGCCACAGCTTTATTGTCACCAAAAAAACGTTGTAACGTTAAGTTACGAAAGAACCGCCGCGGCGGAATCCCCGCCAGCCGGCGTTCCCTGAAAACTACACACAGAAACTTTCGGGCAATGCCAATTCGCGAGTTAAATCGCTTTCCGTTAGGAAGAAGCGATCAAGCCGCACGACCGATTAGTATCAGTCCGCTAAACGCCTTACGACGCTTGCACGCCTGACCTATCAACCCGGTAGTCTGCCGGGGGTCTTTAGGGACTTGCGTCCGGGAAACAATATCTTGGGAGGAGCTTGGCACTTAGATGCTT
>CAZFVY010000054.1:0-45277 GCA_964522665.1 uncultured Verrucomicrobiota bacterium
GGGCAGCGAATCCGTTCGCAGGCTCGCGACTTGCTAAATGGCGCTTCAAATGCTACCTAATGCGCCCATGGCCCTGCGATTTGTTACGCCCCAGACCCGGAAGCGGAACCAAGTCGTGGCCATCGATCTCGGAGAACGATTCTCCAAAGCGGTTCACCTCCAACGCAAGGGCGAAGTCTTCAGCCTCTTGAACTTCGTCATTCAGGACGCGCCGATTTACGAAAAGCAAATGTCGCCCGGCCCGCTGGGCGACCACCTCAAGGCCCTGCACGGCGCGCTCAACCAATCGCCGCGCCAGGTGAGCCTGGCCGTCGGCGCCGCGGACGCGCTGCTGCGCCAGGCCGAGATGCCGCTGGTCCCGGTGGACGATTTGCGGATGATGCTCAAGTTCAACGCGAAGAATTATCTTCAACAGGACCTGCCCGACTACCAATTCGACTGCTTTATCCTCGCCTCGAGCGTCGTCGCCGCGAAATCGGATTTGCCCAAGCAGAATCAAAAATGCAAAGCCCTCGTCGGTGGCGCCCGGCGGCAATTCATCCAGGACCTGCAGACCGCGGTCAAGGCGGCGGGCCTCACGACCGATCACATCGTGCCGGGCCTCATCGGTCTGCCGAACGCCTTTGAGTTGGCGCAACCGGAAGCGTTTCTCAACGAATCGGTCGCCCTGGTGGACATCGGATTCAAGCATACGAGCGTCAGCATCCTGCGCCAGGGCGAGGTCAACCTGACCCGCGTGGTTCCGTTCGGCGGTGACAAACTGACGGCCGGCCTCGCGGAGAATCTCGGCGTCCCGTACGCGGAGGCCGAGCGGCTGAAGCACGCCGCCGGCGAAGATGTGCAGCCTTTATTGCAATCATTGCTCGCGCCCCTCGGGCAGGATTTGCGCGCCTCGATCAATTTCTTCGAGCACCAGCATGACAAGACCATCAGCCACGTCTTTCTCTCCGGCGGCGCCGCGCGGTCGGATTTCCTGTCGCAATCCCTCCAATCCGAGCTGATGGCGCCCTGTCAGGCCTGGAACCCCGCCAGTTTTCTCGCCCTCGAACTGGCGCCGCAGAAGCGGGCCGAACTCGAAGCGTCCGCGTCGCAGCTCGCGGTGGCGATCGGCGCGGCCATCGCGGCGTTTTAGACGCAAGTATGCCCATTCGGATCAATTTATTGGCGGAACAACTGGCGGCCGAGGAGTTGCGCCGTCGCGATCCGGTTAAAAAAGCCTTCTGGCTGGCCGGCCTGGCCGTCGCTCTCATGTTGCTTTGGGCCCTCTATCTCGGACTTAATGTTCGCTCCGAGAGCGCCGACCTCGCGGACCTCCAGCTCAAGTGGGCCGCGCAAACCAACACCTCGCTTCAGGCCTCGAACGCCTTCCGCAACTACCTCGATCTCGAGGACAAACTCAAGTCTTTGGGCCGCTACGCCACCAACCGCTTCCTCTGGGCCAACGCGCTGAATGCCCTGCAATACACGACCGTCACCAACGTCCGCCTCGTCAGCCTCACCTCCGTCGAGGAATACACGACCAACGCGTTGATCAAAGTGAGCACGAACGTCGTCGTCCCAGTCGCCCAACCGGCCCGCTGGTGGCAGTTTGGCGCCAGCGCGCCGCCGGCGACCAACCTCGCGCTGCTCGTCACGAATCAAATTCGCGCGATTACCAACGCTCCCCGTTTCCTCACCAATCACTTTCCCGCCACCGCCAAAGTCGATGTGACCACCAACCGCGCGCTGGCGGAGGCGACCGCTCACATCGAGATTCTCAAACCGTTGACCACCACCACGCGGCGCGCGCTCCTGCTCACGGCCAAGGATTACAGCGTCCCCGCGGGGCAACAAATCGTGGCGCTGACCAACGCGCTCCTGGCTTCCGATTACTTCAAACGCTACCTCGCCAAAACCAATCTGACGTGGGACAGCACGTTCACGACCGAGGACGAAAATCCGTTCGATTCGGCCAATCCCCGGCCGTTCATCTCGTTCACCGTGCGCTGCCAATTCCCCGAGGTCATTCACGCGAATGAATAAGCTCTCCGCCGAGAAACGCCGCCAGATCCTCTACGTCGCCATCGGCGCCGCGGCGTTGGTCGGCGCGCTCTGGTTCTTTGCCATCGGCGGCGAATTGGATCGCATTTACGACCTGGACGAGAAAAACGGGCAAGCCAGGGAGAAGCTCTACCAAAACGACCTCTGGATCACCAAAGCCAAGAAGGTCCAACCTGAAGTCGAGCACGCCAAGCTCAAGCTCGAGGCGCTCGAAACGGGCATGGCTCCGGCCAATAAGCTCGAGTGGCGGCAATGGCTGCGGACCCAGCTCTATTTCGTCCAGACGAATTATCACGACCAGGTGATCCTGAGCGAAATCACCCTTGATCCGGGCGAGTGCAACGTGGAGTTGCTCCCCCGCTTCCCCTATCAGGCCGTGCGCTTCCGCGTGCCAGTTACCGCTTACTTCCAGGATTTCGGCAAATTTCTCGCCGACCTCGAAAATCAGTTTCCATATCTTAGAATTGAGAACCTTTCGCTCCGCCCGGCCGTTTCGCCGCTCAGTCTCGCCGGCGCCGCCCCGGGCGCCATCTTGCCCGGGACGGACACCGCGGCCGATGCCGCGCGGGCCGATAAACCACAAAAACTCTCGATCCAGATGCACGTGATCGCGCTGGTAAAACCGAATTCGCCGCCCTAAGCGCCATGATCGTCCGGCAACTCATCGATATTCTCACCCGTCGCCCGGGCCGCGTCGGGGCGATCGCCGCGCTGGGATGCCTGGGGCTCTCGGTGCTTGCCGCCGACGTCGCGCCCAGCCCCGCGCCGGCCGAAGGCGAGATTCCCAAATCTGTTTTCACCCCCGGTGGCAAGGACCCGTTCTATCCCGAGGCCAACGCGCCCGAACCGCCCGCCAAGGGCGCCACCTCCGCCGCCAAACGGGAGGTCCGCCGCGATCTCTACGCCTATTTGAAGATTACCGGATTCATCCACAGCCGGCGGCCCCAGGTGACGATCAATACCACCACTTTCGTGGCCGGCGATCCGCCGCTGGAGGTGAAGTTGATCGTTCCCAACGCCGATAATGTCCCGACGCCGCAAAAGGCGCTGGTCCGGATCATCGAGATCCGCGAAAAATCCGTGGTTGTGAATATTGAAGGCCAAACGCAGCCTAGAGAGCTGTTTTGGCACGAAGGACGCTAAGTGTTAAACCGTAGCGGCATTGCGAAAATCGGGCCGCCGCGACACGAGTGTCGGTACGAAGATTGAGCCGGTCTGGTATTAACCGTCCACCCGCATGAATACGAAGCTGCTGATTCTGCTGGCCGCCGGCCTTGGCCTTGGCGCCTGGTCCGGCCTCGCCCAAACCAAGCCGTCGCGGCCCCTCATCCTCGCGCAAGCGTCGCCGAAAGCCGATCGGCCCGACGCCTCGGGCGCCATTCCGGGCGCGCCGGCGGACGCCGACATCATTCAGTTGCTGCAGTTCGACGAGGACTTGCCCTTGGCCAAGGTCATTAAGGACCTCGCCCGCCAGGCCAATACCAACATCCAAATCGATCCCGCGGTCATCGTGACGTTGCCCACCAACACCGTTCCGCCGATTCGCTTCGAGAACATCACGCCCCACAACGCGCTCAAAGCGGTGCTGAACAACAATAATCTCCTGCTCGTCGGCGACCCGGAAACCAAGGTCGGCCGCGTCGTCAAAAAACCGACCGAAGAACCGCTGATCACCCGCGTGTTGCAGATTAAGTATGCCAACCCGACCAATCTGGCGGAAATCGTGATGAAATCGTTCACCAAGAACAAGGCCACCGCGTTCCCCGATTTCCGCACCAGCCGCCTGGTCGTTTCCGCCGTTCAGAAAGACCTCGACGAGATCACCAATCTGGTCGCCCAACTTGATCTGCCCGCGCGACAGGTGCTCATCGAGGGACAAATCATGGAAACCTCGCGCAATCCCACGTCGATCAAGGGAATTGATTGGTCCGGCACCCTCTCCGCCCAAAACATTTCGGTCGGCAACGGCCAGGCGAGTTTCTCCAGCACGACCACGACGCCCGGCGCGCCGGTCACCACCACCCAAACGCTTCCCAGCGGCCGCACGGTCAGCGACACCACGACCCCGGGCTCCTCGACGGCGACGACGCTCTCCACCGTCCTCAGTCCGGTCAACAACATCGTCGGGATTACCGCCAACACTTCGAGCGGGTTCAGCCCCCACACGGCCTTTCTCAACGCGGACGGATTACGCGTCGCGCTTTCGTTCCTGAATCAAGACACCGAGACCGAGGTGATTTCCACGCCGCAAGCCGTCACCCTGGACAACGAAAAAGCGGTGCTTTCCATCACCCGGGCGTTTCCCATCTTTCAGATCACACCCGGCACCGTGCAATCACCGGCCGGCTCGCAAGTCACCTGGACCAATCTCGGCACCATTCTCACCGTCACGCCGCGGATCGCCGGCAACAACAACATCTCCATGACGATCGTCCCCGAAGTCTCGAATATTGATTCCAAAGACCAGCAAGTGATCAACGGCCAGGTCAATTCCGCGAACATCTACGCGATTCGACGAATCGAAACCCACGTCGTCGTCCCCGACGGCGCCACGTTGGTCATGGGCGGTCTGGTGAGTGACAGTACCACCAAAAGCTACACGAAAGTCCCGATGTTGGGCGACATTCCGGGGCTGGGCCTGGCCTTCCGCCATGAAAACAAGACCCGCACGAAGCAGAACCTGCTCGTGTTCCTGACCCCCACGATCGTGACGGACGCCGATTACCAGCCGACGAAGTCAGAGTTTCTGAAAAACCACCCGCCCGATAGACCGGACAAGGCGGAATCGGCCTGGGACAGCGGCAAACCCAAGACGTGGGGCAAGCCGAAAGACGAATAATCCGCTTGGCGCGCCGACCGCAATCTACCGTTTTGGTTTCATCCGTGAAACGAACCGCTACCGCCAAATCTCCGATCGCGCCGCGCTGGCCGCTCGTCGGCTTACGTTGCGGAGGCGGTATCGCTCTGGCGGCTTGCCTCGCCTTTCTGGCGTCGGGCGCGTCCGGCCAGGTGGTGGTCACTACCCTGGGTGGCGGGCCGGTTACTCCCGGCGGCCCGGCGGCCGGTTTTCGTGATGGGGACACGCTCCAAAACTCGCAATTCAATTTCCCCGCCGGTTGCGCGCTGGACCCAGCGGGCAATCTGTACATCGCCGATCAAAATAATCATGCGATTCGCAAGCTGACGCTCGCCGCCAATCGCTGCGTCACGATCATCACGAATTTGAACGCGCCCGCCGCCATCGTCGTCGATGCCGCGACCAATCTCTACGTCGCCGATCAGGGCAGCGGCCGGGTGATCGAGTTTGACCGCTTTGCGTTCCCGGTCTTCACGTGGAGCGGCCTGCCTGGCTTGACCGCGATTGCCCTCGACGCGCAAACCAATCTTTACGTCACCCAGCTAAACGGCGCGGTCAGCGAACTCTCGCCCGGCGTCTCCGCCCCGAGACTCATCACCAGCGGGCTGAATCAGCCGCAAGGAATCGCCGTGCTCGATAGCGGACTGCTCGCCGTCAGCGACACCGGCAATCACTACCTTCGCGTCATCGACCCGGCCACTGGCGCGACGCTTCACTTTATAGGCTCAACCACGAATGCGGCTGGTGGCTTCCTTGACGGCCCCGCGGAACGGGCCAAATTCAATCAGCCTCACAAGCTCGCCCGCGCGCCGAACGGCAGCCTCGTCGTCGCGGACCGCCTCAACCATCGCGTCCGCCTCGTCGGCCTCGACAATATCGTCACCACGATTTACGGCATCGACCCCAGCGACTGGGCCTCAAATTTCCCCGGCTGGGAGGACGGCGACGCCCAATTCGCCGAGGCCCGCGAACCGGTGGGCGTGGCCGTCGGCGCCGACGGAACGGTTTACGCCACGGAAGTCTATTACGATCTCGTCCGTCAGGCGACCGGCGCCGGGATCGGTCCGACCGGTTCGACCGGGGGAACCAACGTGACCGTGGCGCCACCGGCGTTCGCCCCGAACTCCGGCTATTACCCGCTCGGTCAGGCCATTTTCGTAACCAACCCCAACACGAATACCTTCTTCAACAATCGCGTTTTCTATACCACCGACGGCTCCGAGCCGACCACGAACAGCGCCGAAGTCATCCTTTCCGGCGCTCACGGCGTCATCGCTTGGCGCGAAACCGCGCGCGACTTGACCTCACTCAACGTCAAAGCCTTTAGCGGGCTGAATGCCAGCGCCACGACGCGCGGCCAGCCCGCGGCGACCAATCACGTTGGCGTCACGCGCGACGTCTCGGCCGGCGTCGGCGCCACGATCGTCCTGCCGGTCACCGTCGAGCTGCTTCCCAATCAAACGCTGCAATCCCTGCAGTTCACGGCGCGGTTGACGCCCCTGACCAACGCCACCGGGCGCGTCGCGCCGCCGCTGGCCTTCCCGGTCACGACGCTGCCGATGACCGCGGACGATTTCCTGCCGGTCATTCCCGCCAGCACGAATTTGCCCAGCGGCGTTTTCCAAACCAACGGCGCCAGCGCGTTGCTGGCCCTCTCCTACGTCGGCACGAACGCCAATTTCGTCGTCCGCAACTTTGCGGTCGCCGCCATGCTGGCGCTGCCGATCCCCGTCAACGCGATCCCGGGTGACGCCTACTCGCTGAGCTTCGGCCAAGTCTCCGGCGCCTCGGATGGTCAGCACGGATTCGTCGCCCTTACCAATCTCCCGCCCACGCAAATCGTCGTCGCCACCAACGCCGGCTACCTGGTCGGCGACTCCGCGCCGGGCGGCTTCTACAACGCGGAGAACCCCGGCGCGTCAGGCGGCTTCGGCGACGGCAAGCTCGATAATCGCGACGTCAACAACGCCTTCTACGCCTCGCTCGGCATTCATGTCCCGTACCCGTTCAGCGACGCGTTCGACGCCATGGACGCGTTTCCAGAAGATTCCGCGGGCGCCGCCGGCGGCGATTTCCGCATCCGCTTTCTCGATTGGCAGATCATCCTGCAACGTTCCCTCGGTTTGAAGACGAACAATTGGGTTCGCCAATGGAGCACGAACGGCTTTCGCGTCGCGCTGCCCGCGTCCGGCCCGGTGACGGTTGGCGGAACCCCGCTGTTATCCGCGGACAGCATCACCGGCGGGCTGACCGGACAAGTCGTGACGCCGCAGGCGCGCATCGTCGGCCCGGCGCTTGGCTCTGTCCAACCGGGAAGCCGCGTGCAAGCCCCCATCGCGATCAGCGTCGGGTCGGGCGCCTCGCTCGCCGGACTGCAATTCCGCGCCGTCATCGAGCCGGTCGGCGGCGCGCCCGCGATCGCCGAACCGATCCATTTCGACGCCGCGCCCAATCTGCCATCACCACTGCAGTTGGGCGGGCTGCCGCCAAATCAAACCAGCGCCGCTTGGTCGTTGCTGCTCAGCCCATTTAATCCCGCCCTTAAGGGCAGCGTTTTGTTGGGCCAACTATCCTTCACCGTTCCCGCCACGGCGACCGCCGGACAGAGTTACACGATCCGCTTCGAGAACGCCGACGGCGCGCCGGACGATCACACGGATTACACGATTGGGACGCAGACAGGCAGCGTCGTGGTCGGCGCGCCCGCCACGGAGCCGCTCCAGGCGGTCGCCGGTTTCCGGGTGAATTGGTACGCCGCCGCGGGCGCTCATTACGTGGTCGAATCAACCGCCGACCTCGGTGGCGCCTGGACGGTCGAGGCGCCCGATATAGCGGGCTACGGCCGAAATCAGGAATACCTCGACTTCTCCGTCACGACGAATGTGAAGTTCTACCGCGTCCGCCTCAAGCCGTGAGCCAGACGAGCACGCCCGCATGAATTCAGCCACTCCACCACCGCCAAGCCACGCGACGCACGGAACGCGCCCGGCCAGCCGTGGCTTGGCGCCGCGGAGGAGACGAATCGCGCTGCTCTTCGCCGGTTGCTTCGTTGCCGTAGCCGGCGCCGCCGGCGCCCTCGCTCAGGCCGTGGATTTGGTCGTCACGAATGGGCTTTCTGAACCGTATGCCGTCGCCGTGGACGCGCAGAATAATTATTTCATCACCGACAGCGCGAACCACCGCCTCGCCCGGTTCAACCCCGATACCGGCGTCTTAACCAACTTCGTCGGACGTCTCGGACAACCCGGCTACCTCGACGGAGCCGGCCTCACGGCGCAATTCTACAGCCCCCAGGGAATCGCGATCACAGATCGGCCCGGCTTGGGCCACGGGTTCGCGGTCGCCGACGCGGGAAACCATTCAATTCGGTTCGTCACGGTGGACGGACAAGTCAGCACACTGGCCGGCTCCCCCACGCCTGGATTTAGCGACGGCCCCGGCGCCGCCGCGCGGTTCAACGCCCCCGCCGGTCTGGTCGCCGACGCGAACGGCAATATTTACGTCGCCGATTCGCTCAATAACGCGATCCGCCGCTTGGACGCCTCCAACGTCGTCACGACGATTGCGCTCGGTTTTATCAAACCGGCCGGCGTCGCGCTTGGCGACAACGGCCGGCTTTACGTCGCGGACACCGGGGATCATTCGATCAAGTTTATCGACGCCAACGCCACCAAGGCCACCCTCCTGGCCGGCGGCGATTCCCGCTTTCTAGGCGGCTACACGGACTCCCTGATCGCGACCGACGCGCGTTTCCAATCACCTCTGGGCGTGCTTTGGGTCGGCGGCGCGACCGGTCTCATCGTCAGCGACTCCGGGAACCACGTGCTCCGCCGGATTTACTTCAACCCAAGCCTGAACGCCAACTCGGTCGAAACCTTCGCCGCCAGCGCCACCGCCGGACTTGCGACTCCCGCGGGACTCGCCCGCGACTTGAGCGGCAACATTCTTTTCGCCGATCTCGGGAACAACATGCTGCGCAGCGTCGAGACGGCGCAAACGCCGCAACCGCCGGTCGCCAATCCGGTGATCGGCACGATCATTCTCACGAACACGACGGTCTTCTCCGGTACCATTCTGACCGCGGTCACGAACGCGACTTTCAATAACGACGTGGTCGTCGGCATTCTCGCCGAGCCGGGCACGCAAACGTTTTACACCATTACCCCCTCCGCCAGCCCGAATGGCGTTCCCGACCCCGATTCGGGCAGCCCGGTTCCTCCGCCGTACGCGGACCACGATCTTTCCCTGCCGCCTAGTATCATCAATCCGGTCCAGCCCGATGTGACGATCAAAGCGATCAGCACGCAAGCCGACCGCCGGCCGAGCGCGATCGTCTCCGCCCGCTTCCGCTTCCAAGTCGCGAATCCGTCCATTATCGGCATCGACCCGGCCTCGTTCAGCCTGCAAACGGCCACGCTGGACGCGGATATCTGGTACACGCTCAACGGGGCCACACCGACCAACGATCCCACCGTCGCGATCCCCTATCACGGAGAAAGACTCAACATTCTGAGTGGCACGAACGACGTCTTGTTCTCCGCGCGCGGCTTCAAGCCCCGTTACCAACCGAGCGCGGTCATCCAGCAACAATTCTACTTCACCAACGTTCAGAGCAGCTTCATCGGCGTCCAACGCGATTTCCGTGGCGGCGTCGGTTCCACGGTGATCGTGCCGGTGGACCTTCGGCCGGCCCTCAATCAAACGCTGCAATCACTGCAATTCCGCGTGGAAATCTCGCCGGAAGCGGACGCGCCGCCGCTCGCCGCCCCGCTCAACGCCCTGCCCTTCGGGGCCAACGATTTCGTCCCCGCGACCGCGCCCGGCACGAACGCCGTGAGCGGCCTTTTCGGCTATTCGACCAATGGCATCACCACCGGGTTGGCCGTCTCCTACATCGGCACCAACGCGAATTTCCAGGTCGCCGGCGCTCCGGCGACCGTCGTCATGCTCGCCGTTCCGATTCCCACCGCGGCGCGGATCGGCCAATCCTACCGCGTCGCGATCGCCGGCGCCTCCGCGACGTCGGACGGGCGACAAGCCGCGGTCTCGCTTGTCCCGCTCGCCGACCGTCACATTCTCGTCACGAACCTCAGCTACCTGGTCGGCGACACGGCGGTTGCCAATGGGTATAACGCCGGAGAATTCGGCAACGGCGCCTTGGACAACAACGACGTCAATAACGCTTTCTACGCCGCCATCGGCATCCGCGTCCCGTTCGCCTTCTCGGACGCTTTCGACGCGATGGACGCCTTTCCCGCCGACAGCCCCGGCCACGTGGGCGGCGACGGGCAGATTCGCTTTCTGGATTGGCAGTATATTCTGCGGCGCTCGCTCAACCTGGACACGAACCGCTGGCAACGCTCGTGGTCCGCGGCCGGCTCCCGCGTCACGGCGCCGTCCGCGGGTCGCGGTTCGCCCAATTTGCCCGCCACCTCAACGACCAACGCCAACCCCGGCGTCGTCTGGTCCAAACAAGCGATGGTTGGCGCGCTGACCGTGGAGAACGTCAACCCGGCCGCGACCGTGCGCGTTCCCCTCTTCGTTAACGTCGCCACCAACGCCAATCTGGCCGGTTTGCAGATCTGGCCGATCATCACCCCGATCATCGGCGCGCCCGCGCTAGATCAGCCGGCGACCTTCTCCACGGCTCCGGGCATCCCGGCGCCCGCCGCGCAGGACGCGCTCGGCGCCCAAGTCTATGTTTGGAATCTGGGCGCCTTCAATCCGCCGCTCACCGGGAGCAATTTGCTCGGCTACCTCACCTTCTCGATCCCAGACCTGGCGTTCGCCGGGCAACGATATACGGTCTCGTTCGCCAACGTGGACGGCGCGCCGAAGGAAGAGCTGACCTACGAATTCGAGACCCGCCACGCCGACGTCTGGGTTCAAACTTCCGCGCCCCAGCCGGGCGATTTCATCTCCGACGAATGGAAAACGAATTTCTTCGGCTCCCTGAACAATCCCCAAGCGCTCGCGGACGCCGATCCGGACGGAGACGGCGCTTCGAATTGGATCGAGTACCTGAACGGCACGAATCCCACCAATCCCGACAATCGCGATTTCGTTATCCCTGCGTCCCTGTCCGCGAGCGGCGCCTCGATGTTGAAGCTCGACCTTTCGCCGTGGCCCGGCTCCTCCGGCGCCGCCGCGCTTGCCTGCCGCTGGAGTTCGGCGCGCGGAGCGTCGTATAACCTGCAGTTCACGGACGGTCTCCAAAGCCCGAATTGGACCACCATTGCCGCCTACGCCGGGAACGGGTACGCGCAAGGAGTCGTCCAACCGATCACCAACGCGGCGAACCGTTTCTACCGGGTCCGCGCCACCACGCCATGAACGCCTGGCCAGAACACCTCTTGCTCCGGCTCCGTCGCGGATTGACGCTGCTGGCCCTCAGCGCTCTCGTCGGCGGCGCGCGCGCGCAGACGGTCGGCACGGTCACGACCAACGGCCTGTTCGAACCGTACGGCGTCGCGGTCGATTTGACGACCAACCTCTACTACGTCACCGACAGCGCGAATAATCGCATCGTGCGATTCAACCCCGCGACTGGCGATACGGCGAGTCTGGCCAACCTCGCGGTTTCCAGCCCCGCCGGAATTGTCGTCGCGCGCGGCGGATTGGTCGTCGCGGACTCGGCCAACCACCAGCTTCGTCTGGTAAGTCCTGGGGGCGCGGTAAGCTCCCTCGCCGGCGGCGCGCCGGGTTTCGCGGATGGACCGGCGGCCGGCGCCCGATTCAACTACCCCGTCGGTCTCGCGTCCGATACCAACGGCAATATTTACATCGCCGACTCGAAAAACAACGCCGTCCGCAAACTCGACACGAACAACATCGTCTCGACGCTCGGCACGAATTTCAACGAGCCGGCCGCCCTGGTCATTGGTGACAGCGGACGCCTCTACGTCGCCGACACCCGAAGCCACGTGATCCGCGTGATCGGGCCGGGTGGAAATATTCGCCTGGTCGCGGGAAGTCCCGGCATCGCGGGCGCTCAGGATGGCTCCGCCGCCCTCTTTAACCAGCCGCGTGGCCTATTATGGGTCGGCGGCGCGATCGGCCTGCTGGTGAGCGACACCGGCAATAACACGCTGCGCAGTTTAATCCCGCAGGGAACGGGCGCCAATGTCACCACGCTCGCGGGCTTGCCCGGCGCGGCCGGTTACGCTGATGGTTCACCCGGAAACGCCCGATTCAATTCGCCCGTCGGCCTCGCGCGCGACGCCGACGGCGTCATCCTGATCGCGGACCTCTACAACGGCGCCGTGCGGGCTTTCCTGCAACCAACGGCGCCACCGCCCCTGGTCCTCCCAGCCAGTGGCAGTTATAGCAATTCCATCAGCCTCACCGTGACGAGCGCCACGCCCAACGCGACGTTTTACTACACGCTCGATGGAACCGTTCCCGGACCGCTTTCGCCCGCGTTCCCGCCGGCGCTCTCGCTTTCGTCCGGGCCGGCCAACTTCCAGGTTCGCGCCGCCTCTCCCGATTTCACGACCAGCGCCGCGGTTGGCGCCGCCTATTCATTCTTCGTCAATCCATTGCAGGTCTCCACGCCGGGCGGAACTTTTAATAATCAAATCAACCTCACGATTTCGACGCTGACCTCGAACGCCACGATTCGCTTCACCACTGACTCGGCGCCGCCGACAACCAACAGCGCGAGCTGGACGAATGGCGTTCTCAGCTCTTCTGGCGTCCTGCTGGCGCAAGGGTTCCGCGACGGCTTTAGTTCGTCGCCGCTCATCAGCAATCAGTTTAACTTTTTGGTCTCGACGCCAGTCGTCGCGCCCGCCGGAACAAACGCCAACAACGCGGTTCTCGTTAAGCTCAGTTCTGCGACCACGAACGCCCTCTTTTTCTGGACGATCGACGGCTCCGATCCTTCCCGCGCCAACGGCATCCCCGAAACCAACGGCAGTTCGTTCATCCTCGCCACCAACGGCACGCTCAAGGTCATCGCCGTGCGCGACGGCTTTACCGACAGTCAAATCATCGCCGACAACTTTAGTCTGAAGGTCGCCGATCCCATCGTCTCTCCGGCCGGAACGAATTCAAACAATTCCGTTCTGGTACGGTTGACCTCCGCCACGACGAACGCCCTTTTCTACTGGACGATTGACGGCTCCGATCCTTCGCGCGTCAACGGCGTGCTCCAAACGAATGGCGGCTCGTTCATCCTTGCGACCAACGGCACGCTTAAGGTCATCGCCGTGCGCGACGGTTTCACCGACAGTCAGATCGTCGCCAACAACTTTAATCTGAAAGTCGCAGATCCCACCGTTTCTCCGACCGGTACCAACTCAAACAACTCCGTTCTAGTGCGGTTGACTTCCGCAACGACGAATGCCCTTTTCTACTGGACGATTGACGGCTCCGATCCTTCCCGTGGCAATGGGGTTCTCCAGACCAATGGAGCTTCGTTCACCCTCGCCACTAACGGCACGCTCAAAGTCATCGCCGTGCGCGACGGTTTCACCGACAGTCAGATCGTCGCCAACAGCTTTAGTTTGAAAGTCGCCGATCCCATCATCTCTCCGGCCGGAACGAATTCAAACAACTCCGTTCTGGTGCGGCTGACTTCCGCCACGACGAACGCCCTGTTCTATTGGACGATTGACGGCTCCGATCCCTCGCGAGGCAACGGCGTGCTCCAAACCAACGGCAGTTCATTCACCCTCGCCACCAACGGCACGCTCAAAGTCATCGCCGTTCGTGATGGTTTCGCCGACAGTCTGATTGTCAGTAATGCCTTCACTCTCCAGGTCGCGACTCCGGTCGCGGCGCCGGCGTCCGGCACAAACATCAACTCCGTCAGCGTCACCTTAAGTTGCGCGACCGCCGGCGCGGCCATTTACTGGACCGCTGACGGCACGGAGCCGTCGGCTCAAAGTTCACTTTACGTCGCGCCGCTTACGCTGGTGACCAATACGTTGCTAAAAGTCGCGGCGTTTCGCTCCGGATTTCTCCCCAGCGCCGCCGCCGGGAACGACTACATGATCCAAGTGGACACGCCGGTCATGAATCCGGCGAACGGTTACTTTCCCGATGGCACGATCGTCACCCTGACCAAGGTTCGGCCCGACGCGCAAATCTTTTACACGCTCAATGGCCAGGACCCGACCACCAACGACCTCTTGACGACCGGGACCATTGTGCTCGATCAACTGGCGACGCCCGGCGCCGACCTGCGGGTGCTCAAGGCGCGCGCCTTCGCGCCCAATACGTTGCCGAGCGCCGTCGTCTCCGGCCAGGCGTTCCAAGTCGATTCCATCGGCATCCCGAGGAACCTCCTCGCCGGCGTCGGTTCAACCATCGTCGTGCCAGTCGTGCTCAACCTTCGCTCCAACGAAGTCTTGCTGTCCCTGCAGTTTCGCGTTCAGGCCGAGCCAGCGACGACCACAACCCCCAACCTCGCGGCCGACCTGCGCGCGTTGGCCGTTGGCACAAACGACTTCGTGCCGGTCGCCGGCCCATCGGCGCCCGGCGGCGCGTTGCTGAACTCAGCCACGTACCAATTCACCAACAGCGCCGGCGGGGTCACGAACGGCTTGCTGATCGCGGCGCTCGGGACGAACGCGAATTTTGTGGTAAAGGACTTTGGAACGGTGGCCATGCTGGCGGTGTCGCTTCCGGCCAACGCGCGGCCGGGCGATTCGTATCGCATTGAAGTCTTGCAGGCCTCGGGCGCCACGAACGGCCAGCAGGGCGGCGTCACCCTGAACGCGCTGCCGCCTCGAACGATCACCGTATCCAACGTCGCTTACACCGTCGGCGACACCGCGCCTGGCCGCTGGTATAACGCGGGGGATTTCGGTGACGGGGATTTGAATAACAGCGACGTCAACAACGCCTTCTACGCGTCGCTCGGCGTGCGGGTCCCGTATCCGTTTTCGGACGCGTTCGACGCCATGGACGCCTTCCCCGAGGACACGGCCGATGAAGCGGGCGGTGACGGGCAGATTCGTTTCCTCGACTGGCAGTTGATTCTGCGCCGTTCTTTGCGCCTGGACACGAACAACTGGCGCCGCGCCTGGTCCACGAATGGCGCGCGCGTCGCGCTCGCGGCAACGCTCCCCGGCTCGCCGCTTTTGTCTGCCCCCTCCTTCACGGCGGGCCTGCAAGGCCAACTCCTCAAGCCAGACGCCCGCCTTGGCGCGCAGAGCGTCGAACAGGCCGCGCCCGGCTCCGTCGTCCGGCTGCCAGCCTACGTCCAGGTGACGCCCGGCGCGTCGCTCGCGGGTCTGCAATTCCGCGCGGTCGTCGATCCGGTCGGCGGCGCTCCCGCTTTGGAACGCTCGCCGCTAGTGGAGAGCGCCCCGCTGCTCCCACCGCCGTTGCCGGTCACCGGACTACCCGTGAATCAAACCGGCGCCGCTTGGGCGCTGTGGTTGAACCCGTTCGCGTCGCCGCTGACGGGCAGCAATCTACTCGGTTACTTGAACGTTGCTATTCCAATGTCGGCCAAGGCAGGCGACCGCTATTCGGTCCAATTCGCCAACGCCGACGGCGCGCCGGACGAGAAAACCCAGTACGACCTCATGACCACGCCCGCCGTCATCGCCGTCCTCTCCGCCGCCCCGCCCAGCGTCAACGCACCGGTTGGTTTTAAGTTGAGCTGGTTCGGCGCGGCCGGCCAGCGCTACGCGATCGAATCCGCCACCAACGTGACCCAGGAAAACTGGACCGTCGAGGGAGCGGAACTGGTCGGCAAGGGCAAGCAACAGACGTTCATCGATCAGAACGCGTCGGCGGGATCGAAGTTTTATCGCCTGCGCGCGCTCCCGTGAAATGGCTATGCCACGCCTCCCCGCAACTTCGACGCCATGAACGGTAAGCGATTACTTGCCTTAAGTCTCGCCATCGGCCTGCGCCTGACGCTGACGCTCCGCGCGCAGACTGTCTCGACTTTGCCGCTGACCGGACTCAACGAGCCATACGGGGTCGCCGTCGATTTAACCACCAACCTTTATTATCTGACCGACAGCGTCAATAACCGCGTCGTCAGCTTTAATCCCGCCAATGGCCAACAGGCTGAACTGGCCGGCGGCGCCTTGTTCAATCCCGAGGGAATCGTCGTCGCTCACGGCGGATTGGTCGTGGCCGACTCGGGGAATCATGCGATTCGATTCATCAGCTTTCAAGGCGCCGAAACGACGCTGGCCGGCGGTACGCCTGGGTTCGCGGACGGCAGCGGCCCCGCGGCGCAATTCCATTCCCCGGCTGGCTTGGCCGTGGATAACTCCAATGGAAACGTCTTTATCGCTGACCTGAAGAATAACGCGATCCGACTGCTGCGCGGCCCGAACAATGCCGTCACCACCTATGCCACCGGCTTCTACGAACCGGCGGGCGTCGCGGTCGGCGACAACGGCGTGGTCTTCGTCGCCGACACCCGCAATCAGGTCATCAAAATGATCTCGACCAACGGCGGCGTGGTCACGATCGCCGGCCAATATCGGATCAACGGCCTCCAGGACGCCGCGAACGGAACGGACGCTCAGTTCAATTTTCCCCGCGGCCTGCTTTGGCTCGGCGGCCAGACTGGTTTGCTCGTCGGCGATTCGGGAAACCAGATGATTCGTCGAGTCTATCAGAATCCCAACCGCAATGTCTGGTCGGTGGAAACGTTTGCGGGGCCGTTCAACGTCCCGATCGGATTAGCGACGGACGCCAACGGTCTCCTGCTGGTCGTCGAATCCAGCGCGCCAGGCTCGCTCAGTTCGCTCACACGGCCCGCCGTAACTCTCAACCTCGGCTTCGCGGCGACCACCCTTCAAAACGCCGTCACGATTGCCTTCACCAATTCTCCGGGCGCCGTCACCCGCTACACCGCCGACGGTTCTGATCCAAATCCGCTTTCGACGCTGCTGCCCAACGGCACGGTCTTTGACGGTGGGCCGCCCGGCGCCGGGCCGATCTTCCGACTCAAGGCCCGCGCGTTCTCGCCGGACGGAATGGCCAGTGACGTCGTCAGCAATACGTTGACCTTCGTCATTGGAGACCCTGTCGCCAGTCCCTCGGGGGCCGCGACGAACAACGCGATCACCGCCGCGCTCTCTTCGGTTACGACCAACGCGTTCATTTATTGGACCTATGACGGCTCGCAACCGGCGCGGACCAACGGATCACTTTATGTCGGCGGCGCCCCGCTCCCGCTCAACGCGAGTGGCGTCCTCAAGGCGCAGGCCTTTAAGAATGGCTACCTTGACAGCGCCACGACCACCAACGTCTTCACCTTCACCGTCTCATCGCCGGTTATCACTCCCGTTGGCGCGATCACAAACAACGCGGTGACCGTCTCCCTCGCGACCGCCACCACGAACGCGTTGATTTACTGGACCATCGACGGCTCGGAACCGTCGCCCACCAACGGAACGCTTTACGCCAACGTGCCCTTTTCGTTGGAAACCAGTGGCGTGCTCAAGGCCAAGGCCTTCAAGCCAGGTTACACGGACAGCGTAACCGCCAGCGCTCTGTTTCAATTCACCGTGACCGACCCGGTCATTTCGCCGCCCGGACTTAATACGAACAACGCCGCGCTGGTGTCGTTTTCGACTCCAACCCTAGGCGCCAGTCTCTACTACACTTTGGACGGAACCGAGCCGACGCCGAAGGACGGCACGCCCTACGCCGGCCCGTTTCAGTTGGCCTACAATTCGCCCTCGTTGAAAGTGAAGGGCTTCAAGACCGGTTACCTCCCGAGCCAAACGATCGCCGTTCCGTTCCTGTTTACCGTCTCGAACCCGTCTCTCTCGATCAGCGGCGGCTCATTCAGCAACGTTCTCGCGCTCACGATCACGTCGCTGACCACCAATCCGGCGCCGTTGCTCCGTTTCACAACCGATGGCAGCGCGCCCACGCTCGCCAGCCCGGTCTGGGTGAACGGAATCTTCGGCGTTTCAGGAGCGCTTCAAGTCCGCGCGTTCGCGCCCTTCTTCACCCCTTCCGACGTCATCAGCAATCAGTTCAATTTCTTCGTCGATACGCCGGTGATCAACTCGACGGGTGTCAAAGCCGCTTCCAGTGGGGCTTACCTCAACGCCGTCACCAACACAATCATGTCCGCGACCGTGGGGGCGCAATTCTTTTACACGTTGGACGGTTCTGATCCGCGCGGACCGGGCGGAATTCTGCTGGCGACGGCCAACAATCTCCTCGTGATCACCACCAACAGCTCGTTGACCGTGGTTGGGGCGACGAATGGCTTCGCGACGAGCGCTCCGGTAAGCCGCCAGTTTACGGTCCAGGTCCCGACGCCAAGCATGTCGCCCTTCACCGGTTACCTCCCGCAAGGAGCGACGGTGACGCTCTCAGACACCCGGCCCGACGCCACGATCTACTACCGCCTCGACGGTCTGGCGCCGACGACCAACGACACGCTCTACACCGGCCCGATTTCGCTGGATCAGATCAGCAATCCCGGCCAGGACCTGCGCGTGCTCGCGGCGCGGGCGTTCGCGCCCAACACGCTGCCGAGCGACCTCGTGACCGGCCGGCCGGCGCCGATTAATTCGATCGGCGTGCCGAGCGACCTGGTCGCCGGGATCGGCGCCTCCATCGTCGTGCCCATCGTCTTGAACCTGCAATCGAATCAACCGTTGAAATCACTGCAGTTTAGAGCGCAAATTTCCCCGGCCACGCCGTTCGCGCCAAATCTCCCGTTCGACCTCCGCGCCGTGCCGATCACGACCAATGACTTTGTCACGGTGGTCGGCCCATCCGCGGCGGGAAACGCGAGCCTTAGCTCCTCGGCGTACTCCGTCACCAGCGGCTCCGGCGTAACGACCAACGTTCTGCTGATCTCGGCCATCGGCACGAACGCGAATTTTGCGGTCCAGGATTTTGGCACGGTCGCGATGCTGCAAATCAACATCCCGCCAACCGCGAACCTCGGCGACGCCTACCGCATCGAAATCCTGCAAGCGTCCGGCACCACCAACGGGCAGCAAGGCGCCGTCTTTCTGACCAACCTTCCGCCGCGAACCATTACCGTCTCGAACGTCGTCTATCTCGTCGGCGACACCTCACCCGGCCGCTGGTATAACGCGGGCGACTTCGGCAACGGCGACCTCGATAACGCCGACGTCAACAACGCGTTCTACGCCTCGCTGGGCATTCGCCTCCCGTATAACTTCACTGACGTTTTCGACGCCATGGACGCGTACCCGGACGACACCCCTGGCTCGGTCGGCGGCGATGGTCAAATCCGCTTCCTCGACTGGCAACGAATTCTGCGGCGTTCGCTCCGGCGCGACACGAACAATTGGCAGCGGTCGTGGACGACCAATGGTTTTCGCGCCGCCATTGCGACGAAGCTGCCCGGCGAGGCGAACCTGCCCGGCGACGCGTTCAGCGGGCTGGCGGGGCAGGTCGTGCGCGCGCAAGCGCAACTAAGCCCGCAGAGCCTGGGTAATCTGGCGCCGGGCGATCCGGTCCGCGTTCCGATCTATGTCGATGTCGCCGCCGGTTCATCACTGGCGGGCCTGCAATTCCGCGCGTCCATCGCCCCGGTTGGCCTCGCCCCGCCACTGCAGGACGCCGCGCAGTTCCTGCCGTTTGACGGCTTGCCTCAGCCGCTCCAGGCCGGTGGACTGCCAGTGAATGA
Source organism: uncultured Verrucomicrobiota bacterium (assembly GCA_964522665.1). Taxonomy (GTDB): domain Bacteria; phylum Verrucomicrobiota; class Verrucomicrobiia; order Limisphaerales; family CAZFVY01; genus CAZFVY01. The sequence goes on from CAZFVY010000054.1 coordinate 19,503, forward strand.
AGTGAGCGCGGCATGGTCGCTGCTCCTGAACCCGTTCACCGCGACTCTGACCGGGCGGCAATTGCTCGGCGCGATTGCTTTCACCGTCCCCGGCGCCGCCCTCCCCGGAGCCACTTACCAAATCCAATTCGCCAACGCGGATGGATCACCCGACGAAAACACCCAGTACGACGTCGCCGGCGGCGTGGCGTTCGTCACTGTTCAAGCGCCGGCGCCCCCGGCGCTCGCGGCCCTGCCCGGCTTCAAATTGACCTGGTACGCGGCGGCGGGCCAGCGTTACGCCGTCGAGTCCACCACGAATCTGACGACTGGACCGTGGACACAGGAAGGGACCGAGCTTTTTGGCCGCGGTCGAACGCAGGAATTCCGCGATCAAAACGCCTCCCCTGGGGCGAAGTTCTATCGAGTGAGGACGGCGCCATGATCCGACGTAAAGCAGCCTTCAAGCCGTCGCGCATGAGAACCAAATTCTGGCTTGGCGTCTGCGTTGCCGCCACCTGGCTTTCCGCGGCGCTCGCGCAAACCGTAAGCACCATCATCACTCCCGCCGGCGGCCTGCTTGAGCCGAACAGCATTGCCGTCGATTCGGCCAACAATTATTACCTGACCGACAGCGCCAACAATCGGGTCATCAAATATGTCCCGAACAATGGCGCCCTCAGCGTCCTCGCCGGTCTGGCCGGCGATGGCAACGACGGTTTCAACGATGGCCTCGGCGTCGCCGCGCGCTTTTCGTATCCGAAGGGAATCGTGCTCGCGCGCGGAGGACTGGTCGTGGCGGATTCCGGCAACCACGTCCTGCGCTTTATCGCCCTCGACGGAACGGTTTCCACCTTGGCGGGAACGCCCGGAACGCCCGGATTCAATAACGGACCAGCGGCAGTCGCGACGTTTAGTTTTCCGAGCGGGCTGGCCGCGGACCCAGGCGGCAACATTTACGTCGCGGACACCAAGAACAACGCGATCCGCCTCCTCGACATCGACAATAAGGTTTCAACACTCGCCGCCGGTTTCTACGAGCCTGAAGGGGTGGCGCTCGGCGATAACGGCCAGATCATCGTCGCCGACACTCGGAATCACTCGATCAAACTCATCCAAACCAATCAAGCGGTCACGTTGATCGCCGGACGAAACTCCCGTTTTTTGAGCGGCACGAACGATTCGTTGGTCGCCACGAATGCGTTGTTCAACAATCCCCGCGGCGTGCTCTGGCTCGGCGGAACCGCCGGCTTGCTTGTGACCGACTCCGGTAATCAGTCGTTGCGCCGGGTTTACTTCAACACGAATTTTAACGCCTATTCCACCGAAACCTTCGCCGGCGCGCCCGGCTTGACCGGTTCCGACGATGGCGCATTGCCCGCCGCGAGGTTTAACAACCCCATCGGCGCCGCCGAGGATCTGGTTGGTGATTTGCTCGTAGTCGATTCCGCAAACAACTCCCTCCGCCAAATCACCACCGGCCCGCCGCAACCGCCCGTCACGAATCCGTCGATCGGCAAGGTTGATCTGGTTATCGATCCCAACTCCGGTCAGCAGGTGACCAAGCTCACCCCGATCATATCGGGCGTTTTCAACAACGACATTGTGATCGCGATCCTCGCCGATCCCACGGTCTCGACTTATTTCACCTCTGGCCCAACGCCGCCCAGCCCGCTCCAGGATTCCATTCCGTCACCCAGCCAAACCACCGGCAGCCAGCCCCCGGCGTACGCTGACGGCGAGTCGCAGTTGCCGCCCTCGATGCTCAACCCGCAGCCGGACATGACGATCAAGGCGATCAGCACCGCGAACGGCCGCCGCCCCAGTCAAGTCGTCCAGGCTCGTTTCCAATTTACTACCTCCAACCCTTCGATCGTCGGCGACAACCCCGCATCATTCGTAGTGCAGGATGGCACCAAGAACGCTCAAATCTACTACACCACCGACGGCTCTGACCCGACGAACAGCGCCGCGTTCAATCCCGCCGTGATCGGCCCGATCGCCAGCGGCACGTCGATCAACTTGAACATCGGCTCCCAAAGCGTCGTCTTCAGCGCGCGAGCCTTCCGGGACAGTTACGCCCCGAGCGAAATCTCGCGCAAGACCTTCACTCCCACGAATTTCATCCCGAATCGGATCACGTTCGGCTTTGACAGCGGCGTGGCTTCCAGCGCCTTCATCGGCTCCTCCGGCCAGACGTTCTATGCGCCCGTGACCCTGAGTTTGATTCCCGGGCAAACGATGTATTCTCTGCAGTTCAACGTGACCGCCGCCGCGACGAACGGCGCCCCCGCGATCGCGCCGGGCGCGGTCGGCTTCCAAAGCATGCTCTCCAAGCCCAAGCCCGATCAACCGTTTCAAGGGAGCCTGATCACGATTCCCCCGGCGATGTTCGTCGGCTACTTCACCAACGTCATCGTGGTGGGCGGACAAGTCGTGACCAACTTGTCGGCCACCTTCACCAACCTGCTCGTCACGAACGCCACTCAGAATCTAGTCGGCGTCGGTTGGCTGGAACGGGCTGGCTTCCAGTTGACCAACCTATTCGACACGACCGCGCAGGATTTGATCACGTTCTCCGGCGTCCACGACTTCACCTTCAACAGCGCGGACGGCAAAGTGGTCGTCGGCGCCTACTCGTTCAACGTCCCGCCCACCGCCACGAACGGGCAGACTTACATAATTCAGCTTGGTCGTCCGTCGGCGACCGAGGACGGCGCCACGAAAGACGTATTCATCGACACGCCCACCAACGGTTCGTTGACCGCCGCCAGTCCGATCAACGCCACCAAACTCGTCACCGTCGGGCAGGCGAAGTATTTGGTCGGCGACGTGCTGCCGCTGCGCTGGATCAACGCGGGTGACTTCGGCGACAATCTCCTCCTGAATAACGACGTCCTCGACGTGTTCGCCTCGGCGATCTACCACCTGAACACCCCCGCCCCCGGCAGCGACTTCTTCGACGCGATGGACGCCTGCTGCGGCGCCTACACGAACGTCCCCGGGCAGAATTATCTGCTCTTCAATACGAACGTCACGGACCCCGCCACGCTGAACGCGCTGGCCACCGGGAACGACACGGTTATCAATACCATTGGTTTCGGCGACGGCGTCCTCGATGTCAGCGACGTCTTCGTGACGTTTCGCCGCTCGATCGATCCGTCGTTGACCTGGTTTCGACGATTTTGGACGAACGGCGTGCGCGCGGCGGAGACCGCCACCAACCAATTCCGGGGCGCCGCCGTCGCCCGACTCCCTGGCGCGGGACGATCCGCCGGCCAACAAGCCAATTTAACGGGCGCGGACCTTGCCGCCGCCCAAGCGGCCGTTACGTTCGTTGCGGGCGACGCCATCGGCGCCGCGGGCCAGACGGTCCAAATCCCCGTTACCGCGCAGATCGCCGCCGGCTACAATCTCAAAATCCTGATGCTGAATCTGGCCGTCTATCCCCTGCAAGATTCCCCGCCTCTGACCCAGGCGGTCCAATTCACACCCGTGGATTCGCTGGGGTCTCCGACGCTGAGCGATTCTCAAGGCGCCGCGAATTACGCGGGCGCTTGGCTAAATACCGGCGTCACCGGCCTGGCTGGCTCCGCGGCGGTCGGCGTCTTGAAACTCACGATTCCCGCTGGCGCCGGCCCGAACGCCGCCTACGCGGTCCGGTTCGAGCATGCCTCGGCGCTGGGCGTTCCCACGCCGGCGACGCATCCTGGGTTGATCACGCTTTCCGATCGATCACAATCGACCTGGAATGACGGCATCCCCGATTCCTGGCGCCTCCGCTTCTTTGATTCGACCACCAGCGTCCTGGCCGCCGCGAACGCCGACCCCGACGGTGACGGCGCGAGTAATTATGACGAATGGCTCGCCGGAACCGACCCATCCGACCCTCACTCACGCCTGCACTTGTTCGCTGGCCCCGCCGGCGTCGGTTCCGGTCTGTTCCTCGCATGGCCCACGGTCAGCGGCAAGCGTTACGTCCTCGAAAGCGCGTCGGCGCTGACGCCGGGCGCCTGGTCCTCCATTTCCACAAACATTTTAGGCGACGGTCTTAACGCGCAATTCCTGGACGCGACGACCGCCGGGGCTTCACGGTTCTACCGCCTGCGGCTGGTTCCGTAACCAGGCTGATTCCGCGGCGCCCGAATCGCGCACACTCTGTCTCAACCACGCCCTCAGTATAGGCCCACCTTGGGTACGCCCCAGCGCCGCAACCGGTCCAATTCATCCCAGCGATTGAGCCGCCAGTGCAGGAAACGCAGCATCCACCAATCGGTGTGCCGCCGGAATCCCCGAACCCTTGCACGTTCGGCGCGAACGTGCCCGCGCAATCGCCAGCAATCGAGGATCGCCTCCACGTAAGCCCGTTTCACGAAGGCCCACCGCCGCGTCAACGCCAGCCAAACGCAGGCCTCCAGGCCGAGCAAAACGATTTGCAGCGGAACCAACAGCAGCAGGATGTGCTGACAGTTCTTCAGCAGGACCAACAGATTGTTCCGATTGGTGTAGAAGCGTTTCATCTCGCTCGTCCGAAACTCGACGATTTTTCCGCCACCCTGCGGATTGACGTTGGCCGCGCCCCGGTGATGCAGACGGGCGCTCGGCACGGCGACCGCGCGCGCTCCGGCGATCCACATCCGCCACGAGAGATCGTATTCGTCGGCGTAAAGGTAAAACACCGGATCAAACTTCCCGACTTCCGCGAATAACTCACGCTCGATCAGATAGGAACAACCGCCGGAGACAAATACCTCGTAGGTCTCCTTTCGCGGCGTCGCCAGGCTGAGCAACCCGAAGATGTCAAACCCCGCGCCCCCGGGGGACTGGATCGTGTCGTCTTCGTAGTCGAACATCATCGGCGTGCCGGCCCGCGCGCCCGCCCGCTTCACTTCCGCGAGCAAATTCTCCAGACAATCCGGCGCCATCCAGGTGTCGTTGTTCAGGAAAAAAAGGAAATCACCGCGCGCCACCGCCGCGGCCCGATTGTTGCCTTCGCAGTAGCCGAGGTTCGCCCCGTTTTGGACGAAACGTCCATTGGCCCAACCGGTGATCAAATCGGCCGCCAGACGATCCGAGCCGTCCGTGGAAAGGTTGTCCGCGACGACGACCTCGAGCTGGTCAAAGATGGTTTGCGCGCGCAACGACGCAAGACAGCGCTCCATCCAACGCGCGCCGTTGTAATTCAAGATTACGACGCTCAGGATCGGCGCTGAAGGGTTATCGCTCATTGTCCGACGGGCGATCGCTCAGCCTTTGCGCGACGCGCGCGCCTGGAGTTCCAGCCAGTCGCAGGTCTTCCGCAGTTGCAAGTCCCAATGCAACGATTTGGCCCGTTCCCACGCCTGCCGCCGCCAGCGTTGATACTGCGTGGAATCTTGCAGAGCCGCGGCCAGCGCGGTCGCCAGCGAGTCCGGCGTTTCGGCCGGCGAGACCAACCCGGTCTCTCCGGCAAGGGTCGAATCGACCAAACCGCCCACCGGATAGACCGCGGCGGGCGTGCCCATGGCGTTCGCCTCGATGACGTTCAAGCCCCAGCCTTCGCGCACCGAGGTATGCACCAGAAAATGGGCCTGCCGCATCTGCTCGTTTTTCTCCTTTTCCGGAAGTTGGCCGGTGAAAAGAGTCTTCTCGCCAAGCCCCGAATCCGCCGCCAACCGGCGCAGGCCGGGCTCGCTCTCCCCGCCGCCGACCACCGTGAGGCGCGCGTCGATCCCCCGCTCACCGAGGAGCCGCAAAACCTCGATCACGTGCTCGACCCGTTTATTTGCCGCCAGACGCGAGACCACCACCAGACGATACGGAGGCGTCAACGGTTTCTCCTCCAACTCCGGCAACGCCACCGTGTCGGTCCCATTCAGGAGGACGGTGACTTGGCGCACGCCGTGGGCCTCGAGGCCGGTCCTGGTCGATTGCGAAACGGTCCAGAACGGCACGTTCCGGTAAAGCCAATGAATCCACCGCTCCTGCCACTGGCCAAAGGCGCTGAGCGGCCATGAATAGAAGACCCGCCAGATCGGTCCCAGCACCTCGTGAATATAGGCGATGCAGTTTGTCCCGCACAACCACGGGGCGAACCACGGGATACCGTGATGTTGATCGATCACCAGATCAAAGCGGGGTTGCTTCCGGTACCAGCGGAACGCGCGATAGACCGAGGTTCCAATTCCCCCGCCGCGGATGACCCGCACGGATTGAATGGTTTCCTCCCGCGCGGCGCCGGGAAAATCATTCGCGAACCAGAAGACCTCATGCCCCCGGCGCGCGAGTTCCGCCAAATACGCCAGGCTGACCCGTTCCGCTCCACCCGCGAGCGGATTCCGCGGGTCGCGCCAATTAAGCATCAAGAACCGCATAGGCCAGCCGGACGCTTCAGGGCGGAGAAACGGCCTTGAAATGGGTCTGGAACGAGGCGGCGCCCGGGGCTACGGGATGACGTCTGGAACCGGGACATTCACAGCAACCGGGTTTGCAACTCTTCCTTGACAAGAGCGTCGCCCAAGCCTTCCGCCCGCGAATGACGCCGCTCCATGATGTGCTTCTCCAGTTCCGAGTCATAGGGCACCGGGTAGTCGCCATCGTAGCAAGCCATGCAGAAGGACTCGCGGGGCAGCCCCGTCGCCTTGACCATCCCCTCTTGCGAGAGGTAGGCGAGGGAATCGGCGCTCAGATACTGGCGAATGCCATCGACGGTGTGATTCGCGGCCATCAGCTTCGAGCGATCGGGAAAATCGATGCCGTACACGCACGGGTTCCGGTGCGGCGGACAACTGACCAGGACGTGAACCTCTTTGGCGCCGGCCTCTTTGAGATTGTTGACGCGCGCCTTGCAGGTCGTCCCGCGCACGATCGAATCATCCACGATGACGACCCGGCGCCCCTCGACCAAATCGTGAATCAAGTTCAGCTTCACCCGCACGTCAAAATTCCGGATCGATTGCGACGGTTGGAGAAAGCTGCGGCCGACGTAGTGGTTGCGCACGAACGCCATTTCATACGGGATGCCGGTTTCCAGGGAATAGCCGAGCGCGGCGCAATTGCCACTGTCCGGCACCGGAATAATCACGTCCGCGTCGATGGGATTCTCGCGGGCCAATTGGCGCCCCATCTCGACCCGGACCCGATAAACGTTGCGCCCCGCGATGGTGCTGTCCGGCCGCGCGAAATAGACGTATTCGAAAATGCAGAACGCCCGGCGCTCGTGCTCGGGAAAAGCTTGGATACTTCGCAACCCGGACTTGTTGATGATGACGATCTCGCCCGGCTCGACGTCGCGCACGAATTTGGCGTCGATCAGATCAAGCGCGCACGTCTCGCTGGTGAGCACCCACGCGTCGCCCACTTTGCCGATCGAGAGTGGTCGAAAACCGAACGGATCACGCACGCCGATCAACTCTTGCTCGGTCATGATGACCAGGGAATAGGCGCCCTCGATCCGCCGCACGCTCTGGATCAGGTTGTTTTCCGTTCCGCCGAGCGACGGCTGGGCCATCAAGTGCAGGATAATCTCGCTATCGACGCTGGTTTGAAAAATGGAGCCGCGGGCCTCAAGCTCGTCGCGCAATTTGGCCGCGTTCGTGAGGTTGCCATTATGCGCGATGGCGATCTGGCCGCGCGCGCAATCGACCGTCAACGGTTGGGCGTTGCGCAAATGCGAGGAACCGGTGGTCGAATAGCGCGTATGTCCGACCGCGACCGAGCCAGGCCACTGGCTCCAGTCCTGGCGCCCGAAGACCTGCGCCACCAAGCCCATCTCGCGATGAACATGGAACCGCTTCTGATCATCCAGCGCGACGATTCCGGCGCTTTCCTGGCCGCGGTGCTGCAACGCGTAAAGCCCGTAACAGGTGAATTCGGCGGCCTTGGGATGGCCGTAAATGCCGAAGACGCCGCAGTAATGCTTGGGATAATGCTCCATGAATCAGGTGTACTTTCTGCCCCAGAAGAACCAGAGCAAAGGTCCGAGGATCGGCGCGAGGATAATGATGACGATCCAGAGGACCTTCACGTTCGCCGATTTTTGGGAAAGCGCACAACTGATCAATCCGACTACCATCAACAGCGGCCACGCGAAGGCGAGGCAAAGCCCGAGCAGTCCGAGCGCCAGGTGCAGAATGCCCACCAGCAACCAGACGCCGAACAATACCACCAGTAACAGCGCGACCAGTCCGATCAAGTTCATGATTAGGAGCGCATGGCGCGGGCGATGGCGTTCCACCACCGGTCATGCAATTCAGCCAAATCCCATTCCAAATCTCCGGTCGCGGTCCGCGCGCGGAGACTGCTTCCACCGACTACGCCCAGGCGCACGGCCGGGACCGCCGACGCGCGGGCGCGGGCCACGACTTCTTCGGCCGCCGAAGCGGCAGCCGACAAAACCACGCGGCCCTGCGTTTCACCGAACAATACCGCATCCAAGCGGGTATTGGCAAATGGCCGTAAATCGACTTCGGCCCCGAGGAAGATCGGCGTATGCCGCGCGGCGTGCCGGGAAAAGCACGCTTCCGCCAGTGCCACCGCCAACCCGCCGTCGCTGCAATCGTGCGCGCTCTTCACCAGGCCGGCGCGGATCAACGCGCGGAGCGTGTCGTGCAACGCCAACTCGGCGGCCAAATCGCAACGCGGCGGAGTGCCCGTCTTCACCCCACGCCGCGACTGGAGATAGGCCGACCCGCCCAGACCCAGCAGCGGGTCCGCTTGATCCACGACCTCGCCCAGGAGTATGATGGCGTCGCCGGCGTCCTTGAACCATTGCGTGGTGACATGCGCGGCCCTCTCGATCAGCCCCACCATGGCGACGGTCGGCGTCGGGTCGATCGCACCCTCGGGGTTTTGATTATAAAGACTGACGTTGCCGCCCGTGATCGGCACTGAAAGAGCGCGGCAAGCCTCGGCCAAACCACGCACGGACTCGCGGAGTTGATAAAATATTTCGGGGTTGTGCGGGTTGCCGAAATTGAGGTTATCGGTCGCGCCCAAGGGAGCGGCGCCGGAGCAGGCCAAATTGCGGGCCGCTTCGGCGACGGCCGATTTGCCCCCTTCATAAGGGTCCAGATAGACGTACGTCGCGTTGCAATCGACCGAGATCGCGATGAACTTATCGGCGAACGCCGGCCCTGGCTCGCGGGACGGCGGCAAGGAATCGGCCTTGATCCGCAGCACCGCGGCGTCGGAACCGGGGCGAACGACTGAACTATCGCGCACCGTTTGGTCGTATTGGCGATAGACCCAATTCTTCGAGGCAATCGAGGGCCATTCGAGCAACGCCGGCAGATCGGCCAGCGCGTCGTTGGTCGGCGCCACCTCGGCGAGCGTGAAGCGCCGCACCGCCTCCAGGTAGGCCGGTGGACGTGATTCGCGCTGATAGACCGGCGCCTCATCCGCAAGCTTGCGGGCGGGAATGTCCGCGACGACGGCGCCGTGATTCTTCACCACCATGCGGCCCGTGTCGGTCACAAAACCGATCTCGGCCCAAGGCAAATCCCATTTGTTGAAAATTCGCCGCACTTCCGCTTCTTGCCCTTGCTTGACGATGATCAGCATCCGCTCCTGCGATTCGCTGAGCATGATTTCATAGGGAGTCATGCCCGGCGCACGCTGCGGAACCTTGCTCAATTCGATCTCGATACCGGTTCCGGCTCGGGCCGCGGTTTCGCAGGTCGAACAGGTCAACCCGGCCGCGCCCATGTCCTGAATACCGGCGACGCACCCCGTTGCGAGCAACTCCAGGCAGGCCTCCATTACCAGTTTCTCCATGAACGGATCGCCTACCTGGACCGCCCCGCGCTGCTGCTCCGACGATTCCTCGGTCAAGTCCTGGGACGCGAAGGCCGCGCCGGCCAGCCCGTCACGACCCGTCGCCGGGCCGACATAAAAAACCGGGTTCCCAATCCCCCGCGCGGCGCCGCGAATCACCTGCTCGTGGCGCAGCACGCCGAGGCAAAACGCGTTCACGAGCGGGTTGCCCTCGTAACTTTTATCGAAATAAACCTCGCCGGCGATCGTGGGGATGCCAAAGCAGTTGCCGTAATGACCAATCCCCGAAACCACGCCGCTAAACAGCCGGCGAACGTCCGGGGAACTGAGGTTGCCGAAACGTAACGAATCGACCGAGCAAAGCGGCCGGGCGCCCATCGTGAAAATGTCGCGGATAATCCCTCCGACCCCCGTCGCGGCGCCCTGGAATGGCTCGACCGCGCTGGGATGGTTGTGCGATTCGATTTTGAACGCGACCGCCAGGCCATCGCCAATGTCGATCACGCCGGCGTTTTCTTCACCGGCCCCGACCAGGATTTTGGGCGACTTGGTCGGGAATCCCTTCAACAAAGGCCGGGTGTTTTTGTACGAGCAGTGCTCGCTCCACATGACGGAGAAAATCCCCAACTCGGTGTACGATGGGCTGCGGTTTAAAATCCCCTTGATCCGCTCGAATTCGTCGGGCGTCAGGCCATGTTTCTGGATCAGTTCAGGAGTGATGTTCGGGTCAGACATTGAAAAAGTGAGCGCCGGATTTCCCGACGCCAAAGGAAAGCTCAGCCATCAGGCCGCCTTTCGAGCCATCGAGTTCTGCAAGGCGGCAATCATGCTTTCAAAAACCAACCGGCCATCCGCGCTGCCCAGCAAGGCTTCGCTGGCGCGTTCCGGGTGTGGCATCAGTCCCGCCACGTTGCGGCGTTCATTGCAAATTCCCGCGATATTCTGGAGCGAGCCGTTTGGATTGGCCGCGTCGTTGACCTCTCCGTGCGCATCCACGTACTGCCAGAGGATTTGGCTCCGGCGTTGGAGCGAAGAAAGGGTCGTTTCATCCGCGAAATAACAACCTTCGCCGTGCGCAATCGGGAGGTACATCAATTTGTCGGCCGGGATACGTCGGGTGAACGGCGAATCGGTCGTCAACGTTTTCACAATGACGGTTTCGGAGCGGAATTGCAGCGAACGATTGCGGATCAGCGCGCCGGGCAGCAACCCCGCCTCGCATAAAATCTGGAACCCATTGCAAATCCCGAGCACCAAGCCGCCGTTCGCGGCGAAGGCCTGGACCGCCTGCATGACGGGGCTGAACCGCGCGATGGCGCCGGTGCGCAAGTAGTCGCCGTAACTGAAGCCACCCGGAACGATGACCGCGTCGGCGTCACCGAGTGACGTGTCCTTGTGCCAGACGAAACGGGCCTCGTGGCCTAAGACCTCGCGCAGAACGTAGAGCGCGTCCTGGTCGCTGTTCGACGCCGGAAACTGAAGCACGGCAAAGTTCATTCCAATTCAAAATGATAATCTTCAATGACCGGATTGCTAAGGAATTTGTGGCAAGCCTCGTCGATCTGCCGTCGCACCGTCTGCGGGTCACCGTTGATCTCGATTTCGAGGTATTTGCCCACGTGGACTCCGCCGATTCCCTGGTAACCCATGTGTTCGAGGGCGTTTTGGACGGCTTTGCCCTGGGGGTCGAGAACGGCTTTTTTCGGCGTAATGGTAATCTTTGCTTTCATCAATCCGGCGCGGCTCCGCCGCATGCCGGAGGATTTTGAGGAAACGTCCCACCAGACGCCAGTTTATTCTGGCCTACCCGAACGGTTGAGGGTCAGGTGGACCTGTTCCGCGCGGGGTGGCGGCGCGGGTTGCCAGTCGAAGGCCGCGTCCACGACTTGCCGCATTTGTTTGAACCACCACTGCGCGCGGTTCAGCCGTTGGTGACGCTGCGGCGTCCGGCAGCGGATCGACTGTTCGAAACTGATTTCCATTTGTTCGCGTTGCATAGTCTGCCTTTCGTTTTTCCAGCAGAGTATGCGACCGGGTCGGACAAAGACTGTCCCACGCAGGAAATAGGCAAAACTATTTTCGCGCGAAGCGTCTGACGGAGACTGAAACCGGCGCGACCCGGGCCGGATCAGTGGCCGGCGCCGCGGCGTTCCGACACCACGGGCTTGGGCGGAGGCGCGTTGGTCCCTTTAAATGCGGAACGAAAGAGCCAGTGCCGTTTTAAGCCTTGTATCATGTCGTCGCCATGTACGACCGCGCTCGAGACCGAACTGAGGATGTTGCTATTGGCCTGCACCTGCGCGCTCAAGTTGCTGCTGATGTTCGAGAGATTCTCCAGAATCGGAATCAGATTGGTCACCAGGCTTTCGAGGTCGTGACGGGCGCTCAGCAGCATGGCGTCGGCGTTGGTGAGCGTCCCTCCGGCGGTAAGAAGGGTCGTGTGGACGTCGGCGTTGAGGTTGGTCGGGATCAACCACTCCCCGAGCGCGCCCTGCCGGTTGGTGAGGTTGTGGGTGATGAGCGCCAGGTTGGTGAGCATCGGCCGCGTCCGGCTCAAGGTATCACTCAACTCAATCGTCATGGCGGTCGCGTTCGAAAGGACGGTCTGGACTTGATTCGTTAACGCAAAGACCGACGGCAGCGCGTCCTTCACTTGTTTGACTACGCCCGCGAGATCATCCGCCAACGCGGAGGATTCTTGCGCGTTCAGCCAATAGCCGGTCGGGTCTTCCTGAGGTTGGTAGAAGTTCGTGCTATAGGAATTGGTTCCCGACTCGAAATAAACGGCCACGGGGTCTTTTTTTTGATCTTCCAAGCGCCTGACAAAGGCTTGATTCAAGAAACCCTTCACAATGGTCTTCTCGCCGCGAAACCAGCCTTTGGCCGGAATCTGTTCGGTGAGCACCGTGGGCAAACCCTTTTGGCCTTTGGTCAATTCAAGGTGTCGATTCCCGAGAAAGTCCGATGAGGCGATCTTCACTTCGGAATCGGACCAAAGGTAGCCAAAGTTCGGCTCCTCCACCCGGAAGAAAATCGTCACGTTATAGAATTCTTTCGGTCCATTCGGCTGAATCTTCATGATTTCGCCCACGCGCCGCCCCATCAGCCGGATCGGATCGCCGACCTTCAGTCCCGCGGCGTCATTCGCCCCGGTGCAATAGTCCACTTTGGTCAGGAACCAACCCTTGCTCTCGGCCGTGTGATAAACGTAGTAGATGAAGCCCGCCAGCAGCAGCAGCGTCGCGAGGCTGATGAACCAGCCGACGGCTCGCTCGACTCGACTGAGCCGGGTTCGCAATTGCGGGGTGAGGTCTTGTAATGGCATACGTCGGTCTCCGGATTATCCGGCGGCGGTCGGCTCGGGCAGCCAGAAATCTTCGCGTCCCTCGACTTCGGCGCGGCCGCCCAACTGCTCGAGGCGATGGTCGCGCAGCAAGCCAAAGCGCCGGGCGTGCGCGCTCCAAGGATTAAAATGCTCGGCGCACACGATCAACGTCGCGGGCCGGTCGCTCACGCCGGCTTGGCCCGCGGACAAGCGGGCCAGGAAGTCGAGCCACCACGACACATGGCGGCCCTGGGCGCCGCTCAGCGGATTATCCAGCAGCAAGACGTCGGGCCGGAGCGCGAGCGCGCGCGCCAGCGCCACGCGTTGGCGCCAGGCGAGATTGAGCCGACCGGGAAAGCTCCGCGCCTGAGCCGTCAAGCCGGTTAACTCCAGTATTTCCCGCACTTCTCCCGCGACGTCGCCGGCTTCGCAGTCGCGGTGATAACAAAGCGGCAGCGCCAGGTTTTGTTCGACGGTTAATTGGTTGAAAAGCCGGCCGCCCTCGTCGAAGACGAAGCCGACTCGCAGCCGCTCGGGGAGCCACTCGTCGCCGCCCAATCCGCTCACCTCCCGCCCGAACAGACGCACCGCGCCCGCCAGCGGCCGGTTCTGGCCGCCCGCCACCGCCAGCAATTCGCTCTTGCCCACGCCCGGACGACCGGCCACCACCCAGTAATCGCCCGCCGAAATCTCCCAATCGATCCCTTCGATCAACGCGACGTCGGGCGAATCAGAAGACGCGACGGCGACGCCGGTCAGTTCGATGACCTTCTCGAGCGCGGTTGCGGCAATCGGTTCCACGTGAGGCGGGCGCTCGTCAGACGAGCAGATAGAACATGAACACGGCGTCCACGAACACGCAAAGACCGAGACTATAGACCACCGCCCGGGTGGTCGCGGTGGCGACGCCATCGAGACGAATCGGGCGCGCCAGGCCTTCGTAGCAGGTCACGACCGCGATGATCGCCCCGAACGAAATCGTCTTCAAAAAGAGAAGCAGGAAATCACCCCATCCGAGCGCCGCCGCCAATTGGTGCACGTAAACTCGCGGCGAGATCGGCACGTCCTGGAGAAACGCGAACAGGTACCCGGACGCCAGCGCGAAGACGATTAAATAGACGGTCAGCGCGAAGATCGACAAGGCCTGTCCCAGGACGCGCGGCATGACCAGGTAGTGCACGGGATCGATGCCCAGCGCCTCCAGCGCCTCGATCTCCCCCAGCGCGCGCGCGGTTCCCAACTCAATGACCGTCGCCGTGCCGATTTTCGCCAGAACGAGCAGCGCGGTGGCCATCGGACCGACCTCCCGCACGATGACCGCCACCATGATGACGCCGGTCAAATTCTGCGCGCCGAACTGGGTCAGCAACGCCACCGTCTGGCCGATCACGATAAAGCCCAGCGCCAGCGCCAAAAGTCCCACGATCGGCAACAGGCCAACCCCTGAGCGTTGGATTTGCGCCCGCAGCAGCGGATGGATAACCCGCGCCGCGTGGTTGAATTTGGTGAGCGTGACCGCCAGCGTGATCAGCGCAAACGCCACCAGTCCTCGGATCGTGCGGCTGAAGCTGAGAATCTTGCGCCCGAGCAGGCTCGCGTACGAACGCGGAACCAGGAATTCCAACGGATACGCGGTAACATCCTTCGGCGCGGCGGACGTTTTTTCCACGCGACAAACCTAAAGTCCCTCCCGCGAATGGTCAAAGGGGTTTTTCCCCCGGGGCGCCGTCGGCGCTTTGCCTCGGCAACCGGCCTTCTGACTCACCCGGAATGCGGCCAAGTCATCAGCTCCGCTTCGAGCCGTTCGAGCGGCAGGCCGACCACGTTCGAATACGAACCGTCGATCGATGCCACCAGCATCTCCCCCTTCTCCTGGATCGCGTACGCGCCCGCCTTGTCCAAGGTGTGGACGGTCTCGAGGTAGCGGCGAATCGCCGGTTCAGTCAGCGACCGAAACGTAACCTGCGTGCTCACCGCGAATACGCGCTGCCGATGGGCGCGCAAATGGATCAGGCAGACGCCGGTAACGACGTCGTGCGATTTTCCCTGCAGTCGCGAGAGCATCTCGAAGGCTTCCGCGGCTCCGTGCGGTTTTCCAAACGCCACGCCCTCAAGAAACACCAACGTGTCGGCGCCGATGACCAGGGCGTCAGGAAAGCGTTTGGCGACCGCGCGGGCCTTTCGATAAGCGTTTAGCTGGCAAATCTCCTGCGCGGAGAGTTGATCGTTGCGCACTTCCTCCGCGTCGCTGGGAATGACCTGAAACGGCCGGCCCAACTCCCCCAGGAGTTCCGAGCGGCGCGGTGACGCCGAAGCCAAAATGATCAGAGGCAGACTCATGTATTTCAACGGACCAGCGGCCGGTAACGCGCCGCGCGGCGGCCCCAAAGACCCCAGCGCCTCAGTTGGCTCGCGACGCAAGGTAAGATGACCCAAGTCGCGACGGAACGCCAGCCTGACGGGCTGACGGCGTCAAGCCGGATGACTGTTCGCGTCAGTGGACATTCCACTGACAGCCGCGCGAAAGGCCGCTAGTTTCCGGGCAAACTCTCCGTCCGACAAGACGGGCGTCACTCCGTCCGTGGCGACTTCCACCGCCAATTCCACCCAGGACTTGCACCCGCCGTACGCGGGCAGCATCGGCAGGTCAACGGGTCGCGCGAGGCGGAAGACTCGCACGGCGAGGGCGGCAAGATTCGCTTCGCGACCCCAGTCAAACCGTTGCGCGATGACCTCATCGCGCCAGACGTGTTGGCCGCGCAAACGCTCGGCGGTCGCCAGCGAGTCCAGCCATTGCCACGCGGCCACTTCGGCGAAGTATTCAACCCGTAGAATCGCGGAACCAGAAAGTGTCGGCGGGAGAGCGTCGAACCGCGTTTGCGCCGACGGTAGGACCGATTCGCGTTGCTGATGAAACAGCGTGGGAAAGAGGAGGAAGCGAGGCTGATCAACCTGGAAGCCGCCCTTGACCTCGTGAATACCGCCTTTACGCAGAATCACGATTTGATCGCCGCGGCCAAGGGCATCAACGATGACGGCCCACTCTTTAAACGCGGTACGCATCCAGCACACTATCCGCCTCGTGCCCCGTGCCTGCCAACCCAAATGGTTCGGGTTCCGACTCGCGGGCGCGGACCTTCCGCCGACCAAACGGCCGCTTACTTAAAGGTCTGTTTGAACTCCGTGACGGCGGCCTTCAATTCAGCCGTAATCGCGTCGTTCAAGGCTTTTTCCTTCAGAATCTTGCCCATCAACTCAGACTTCCGCGTCGTCAAAAACTCGGACAGCTTCGTCTGGAATTCCTTCACGCGGTCCACCGGCACATCGTCGAAGTAGGAGTTTTGGCCCGCCCAAAGCACGGCGACCTGCAACTCGACCGGAATCGGCTTGTATTGCGGTTGCTTGAAGATTTCGACGATGCGTTTGCCGCGTTCGATTTGTGATTGGGTTTTGGCATCGAGATCCGAACCGAATTGCGCGAACGCCGCCAACTCACGGAATTGCGCCAACTCGAGTTTGACGCGGCCAGCGACTTGTTTCATCGCCTTGATCTGCGCGGCCGAACCGACGCGGGAGACGGACAAACCGACCGAGATGGCCGGGCGAACGCCTTGATAGAAAAGGTCCGTTTCCAGATAAATTTGGCCGTCGGTGATCGAAATGACGTTCGTCGGGATGTAGGCCGAAACGTCGCCCAACTGGGTCTCGATGATCGGCAACGCGGTCAACGAGCCGTTGCCATATTTCTCGCTCACGCGCGCGGAACGTTCGAGCAAACGGCTGTGCAAGTAGAAGACGTCACCCGGATACGCTTCGCGGCCTGACGGGCGCTTGAGCACCAGCGATACTTGCCGGTAAGCGACCGCGTGCTTCGAGAGATCGTCGAAAATGATCAACGCGTCCATGCCGTTGTCCATGAACCATTCGCCCATCGCCGCGCCGGCGAACGGAGCGAGGTATTGGTTCGTCGCGGAATCGGAGGCCGAAGCGGTGACGACGATGGTGTAAGGCATCGCTCCCGCCTCTTCCAGAACCGAGATGACGCGGGCGATATTCGACTGCTTCTGGCCGACCGCGACGTAGATGTTGTAAAGCGGGCGGAATGTTTTGTCGCCGGCGGCTTCGCCTTCGCGATTGATGCGCGCCTGATTGATCATCGTATCGACGCCGATGGTCGTCTTGCCCGTCGAACGGTCGCCGATGATCAATTCGCGCTGACCGCGCCCGATCGGGATCATCGCGTCAATCGCCATGATACCGGTCTGGACCGGCTGGTTGACCGATTTTCGCTTGATGATGCCGGGCGCGATTTTCTCGACCGGATAGGATACCTCGCTCTTGATCGGCCCTTTGCCGTCCACCGGCTGGCCGAGCACGTTCACAACGCGGCCGAGCAAGCCTTTGCCCACCGGCACTTGCAAGAGTTTGCCCGTCGTGCGGACTTCCTGCCCTTGCTTGATTTCGGTGTAATCGCCTAGGATGATCGCGCCGACTTCGGTCTCTTCGAGGTTCAGCGCCAGCCCGGTAACGTTGTGCCCGAAATCGATCATTTCGTTCAACATGACGTCGGTGAGGCCCTCGATCTTGGCGACACCGTCGCTAATCTCGCGGACGATGCCGACATTCTGCTTGGTCACGCCGGTCCGAACGCCCGTAATCTGGGCTTCAATCTCCTGAAGTAAGGTACTCATATTAAAATTGGTTCTGCGTTGCCCGCCGAAGAGCGGCTAGAAAGATTCCTGCAAATTGTTCAAGCGCGTCCGCACGCTGCCGTCATAAACGTCACTCCCGACCTGCACCCGCAAGCCACCGATCAACGTCGGATCCTGAGAAAAAGTGACTTGCAATCCGGCCCCGTAAATGCGCGACAGATTCTTCCCCACTTCCGCCTCGATTTCCGGCGGCAGCGGCACGGCGCTTTCAACCTTCGCGGCGCGGCGGTCGATGTCCAGCTTCACCAAACGCTGAAAGCGGGACAATATCGCGACGTATCCGCGTGGTTTCTGCGCGATGACCTGTTGCACGACTTGGCGAACGCGGTTTTCATCCAGCAGGCCGTTCACCGTGCAACCGCGAAAAAGTTGCTTGGCTTCCTGTCGGGCTTGTTTGGTCACTTTCATGCCGGGCCGTTCAATTGCTCAGTTTAGACGCTCTCGCTTGGAACCACTCAAGCCGCCAACTGACGGTTGGTTTCCTCGGCCAGACGACGTTGGTCTTCGACCGTCAAAATCTTGCCCGTGACCTGGGTGGTCATGCCGACCACCAAGCGACCCACTTCGCGCTTCAACTCGGTCAACATGCGCGCGCGGTCCTGTTCCGCGGCCTCGCGCGCTTTGGCGATGATCTGCTCCGCGGCGGCGATCGCTTTTTGAGTCTCGACTTCGCGGACGCGATTGGCGGCGGCTTGGGCCTCCTGGATCAGTTTGACCGCTTGGGCGTCGGCTTGTTGGAGAATCGTCTGGCGCGCCTTCTCGGTCTTGGCCAGCTCGTCCTTGATCTTTTCGGCATTGGCCAAACCGTCGGCGATTTGATGGCGGCGTTCTTCCAGAATCTGCAACACCGGCTTATACGCAAAGCGGTGCAACAAGAACGCGACGATGCTGAAACTGATGACCTGCGCAATGAAATGGGGCGTGTCAACGCCGAACGTGGCGCCCGTGCTCTTGGCCATGTCCACCAAGTCACCGCCGATGCCGGCCAGAAAAACGAACTGGTTCATAAATTCAAAAGGTTTAAGCGCGAGCGCGGCGCCCGAAGGACGCCGCGCTCAACGATTACTTCACCAGGAAGATGGCGTAGAAGACGATAGCTTCCGCGAAGGCAATGGCCAGGATCGCCTGGACCAGGATCTTCGTCGCGGCGCCCGGATTGCGTCCGACCGCTTCCGCGGCCTTCATACCAATCAGACCGACGCCGATGGCCGCGCCCAAGGCTGCCAAGCCAACATGCAAACTACCGCTCAATTCCGCCAGCATAGGCGTTAACATATGTTTCCTTTCGTGTTGCTCAGCGGCTCCCGCGATTGAACACGGTCAAACCGCCGAAATTCTCAAATTCAGTGATGCTTGTGGTGCGGTCCCGCCTCGTGCCCTTCTTCATGCTGGCAAATCAGCATCGTGAACACCGCGGTCAGCAGCATGAAGACCAGCGCCTGCACCAGGCCAACGAGCAGTTCCATGAAATAGAACGGCACCGGCAGAGCGATGCTCGCCGCGGTCTTCAACCAAGCCGGGTTTTGAATCAAGTTCCCCATCGCCTCGAGCATGTTTTCACCGGCGAAAATATTGCCGTAGAGCCGGAAGCTGAGCGAAACCGGGCGAAACGCGATCGACACGATTTCCAAAAATCCGACCGCGATGAAAACCACGATCATCAGAACCTTCAAAGCCCCAGTCGTTTCCCCCTTGGGAGCGAATAAATGCAGCAGGACGCCGACGGGACCATTGGCCTGCAACGCCCATATCACCCAGCAGACGAAGAAGATCATCGACATCGCCAGCGTCATATTCAGGTCGGCGTTCGCGCCGCGGAACCACGGCTCGGAAAGTTCAAAACCTTCTGGCGTCTTGAAACCCCACCCGATCGTGCCAACCCCGGGGATCAATCCGCACCAGTTTGAAAAGAGAACGAAGATGAAAATAGTGGCAAAAAACCAAAACGTCTTATCGACCAATTCCTTGCCGATGATCCCCTCCAAAAAGTCGCGCAGGCTCTCCACCAGCCACTCACAGAAATTCTGCATCCCCGACGGAACCCGTTGCATCTGAGAGGTCGCCGTCCGCGCGAAAACGATCAGGCCCAGCGCGACCAGCCAACTGACAAGCATCGAATTGCTAATCGGCAACGGACCAAGATGGCCGATATCGGAAGCCCGCTGGGAAACGCCGTGTTCGGCTTTGCCGGCATGAGCTTCGGCGGACGCTGGCGCCGATTCCGCCGCTCCGCAAACCAGTGGCAAAAACGCCAGGAGTAATGCTGCTAAAATGGATTTCATTCGTCAAAGTGGGCCAAAAGCCGCCAGCGGGGACACTGGTCCCCGGAAAAGCTGCCGATAATCTGGTTGCTCGATCCCACGGTTTGAGTCGCAACTCAAGCGGGCGACACGTTGCCTGAGCCGCCTTTTTTGCACAAGTTTTTTTTGCGCCAGAAGCGAGACTACGGCGCTGTCAGCCGAACGTCAGCGAATTGCGCGTCGCGCAGAATCCCAAACCTCCCGTTAATACAATCGGCGAGTTTTGGGATGACACACGGTTTCCACCGCCAAAACTCGCCGTTATTCTACCGCCCACCCAGGCGGAAGAAGATGGTTCGCCTCAAATCCCGCTCGCGAGGCGATAAAACTGGGTTTGCGAGGCCGGCTGCAAACGAATGACGTTGCGGCCGTTTTCCACAACCGGAATGTCGGTCATAATCGACCAGCCCAAACCAGAGGTACTCGACTGGCTCTGCTGCAGAGCGAAACCGATCACCGAACCAGGCCACGAAACGGCCACTCGTCCGTCGGCCTCTTGCACGATCTTCATCGCTGGCGCCGAAGACTGGGTCGCAACAATTTGGCCCGTAACGGTCAGTTTGGTATCATTCGCGCTCAACAGCTTGAAATAAAAGTCCGCCGTGACCGGGATCGTCAGAGTCTGGGTTCCGCCCGCGGTCGTGAGGCTCGCGAGCGAAGTGACTCGATTCGTGGCGAGACCGGCCAGTGCGATGCTCCCTTTTGTCGCGAACAGCCCGGCGATGTTGTAGTCCAGCGCCCCCCCGCTTCCAGCGACAAATTGATAAAGGATTGAACCCGAGTCAAAATTGCCGCCGGTCACCGGCAGAACCGCGCTGGTAACGTCCAGCAGGGAATTTCGCATGGCCGCCAGGACGGAGCCGAGAAATCCCGCGGAGGCTTGGCCGCCGAAGTTGGCTGGATCACTGCCGGGTTCCCCGCCGGACTTAGGTTGCCAATTGCCGTTGTTTTTGACGCTAATCAAGCTCAAGCCACCGAAGGCTACACTGGTGTCGGTCACAGTCGCGTTGACGCTCCCGGAAAACTGGGAAGTCAAACTCCCCGCGCTTTGTTCGACCAGCGGATAACCGAGGGCGGTCCCGGAGAGGGTGATACTGCTTCGGCTGGAATCGATGGTGAAGACAGCGGACTCGCCCCTCCCCGCCGCTAAACAAACCAATCCCGCGATTGCAAAAGAGTATCTAATTTTAATTTTCATTTATACTAATATACATCATCCTTGTCGCTGGACGTTTTATTTCTTTCGGCAAGTGAGCCCGCCAGCTCGGCTCGATTCGCCGCTCATGCACCAACCGCCGGCGTGGCGTGCGAAACCTCACCGAAGAACTAAATAAACTTAAAGTTGACATCAATAAAGTGAAATATTAAATGAAAGCAGAACGTAATAATATTTATGTCTCAAGTTCAAACCGAGCGGTGGATTGATTTGCTGGAAGAGGAGGATGTGGCGTTTATCAAGCGCTTCGTCCTCTCGTCCGGCTCGCTCAAGGACCTGGCCGCGGCCTACGACGTCTCGTATCCGACCCTCCGTCTGCGCCTGGATCGCTTGATTCAGAAGGTCAAGATTCTGGACAGCCCGAAAGTGGAGGACGAGTTCGAGCGCCTGCTGCGCGCCCAATTCATTGATGGCAAACTCGACTCCTCAACGTTCAAACGTCTGCTAACCGCCTACCAAGAAAGGAACAAACTATGAAGATCATAACGCTTATCGGCGTATGCCTCGGCTGTTGCGTGAGCGCCCAAGCGCAGAAGACCGTCGCCGAATACGACTGGAAAAACGCCGTCGAGACCGCCCCCAAAGTCCCGGGTGTCACGCGCGCGCTGGAAGGCAAGGCGCTGAGGATTACGAGCGACAGCCCGGCCCCGGCGACGGTTCGTCTGCTCACGATCACCCATCCGCCCATCACCACGGTGATGTATCGCATCACCGGGCGGGTCAAATACGCGAACGTCCAAGGCGACGGGTATCTGGAACTGTGGAACTGCTTCGCCGGACTCCCACAGGCGTCGGAGCAACGCTATTTCAGCCGCACGATTGTTGAATCGGGAGAAATGGGCAAACTCACTGGTTCCTCCGACTGGCGGGTGTACTCCCTTCCCTTCAACTCGCGAGGCGCGCCCGGCGCGCCGACCAAGCTGGAGATTAATCTGGTCCTGCCCGGAAAAGGGGTCGTCTATCTGGAACCGATCAAGTTGCAGGAGTTCAGCGGCGCCCGTGGCTGGTGGAGCGGACAAACGACCAATTTGGTCGGGGGTATCGGCGGCGGAGTCGTGGGCTGCCTCGGCGGCCTCGCGGCGTGGTTGGCCGCGAAAGGCAAGGCACGCGGATTTGTGCTCGGAATCTACCGCTTCTTCTTCGGGCTGGGCGTCGTTTGCTCGATCATGCTGGCCGTCGCGCTCGTCGCGGGGCAGCCGCTCGAAGTCTGGTTGATCTTCCTGTTGGGCGGCGCGATTCTGGCGACGGTCGGTCCGACCAACCTGCGCCGCGCGCGCAAGCAATACGAAGAACTCGAAATGCGCCGGATGACCTCAGTGGACGCCCTTTGACGCGGGCACGGGCAGCGGCGCGGCCCGTCCGCCAAAGCGTCCGCGCCGCGAAGGCCCCGCCCGACTTACGGGCCGGAAGTGGTCAGTCCCAACGGCAGGATCTCCACAAAATATTGGCGCGCCCGGAAGAAACGGTAAGGAGTCTGCGTCGCCAGATTATCGAATATCCCCCACATGCCATCCGGTTGGGCGGTCACCGAA
The DNA here is from genome assembly GCA_964522665.1 of uncultured Verrucomicrobiota bacterium. Taxonomy (GTDB): domain Bacteria; phylum Verrucomicrobiota; class Verrucomicrobiia; order Limisphaerales; family CAZFVY01; genus CAZFVY01. The sequence continues at coordinate 42,320 of CAZFVY010000054.1, forward strand.
TTAGTCATCGCGGTCCAATTGATGAGGTCGGTGGACGACTCAATCTGGAACGATGTGCCGACGAATTGGATCAACGCCCCGCCGTTGGTCATGACGAGCGACGGACTGAATTTGACCGGCGTATAGATAATCAGGCGGACGGTCTCCGAGAGGTTCGTCGCGCCAAAATCATCCGTCGCGACCGCCCTGACGTGCAGGAAACCGGGCTGAAGATTCGTCAGCGTCAATTGATAGGGGCTGGTCTGAACCGTTCCGAGGAGTTTTGTGACCGGGCCATTGGTCGTGAGCGGACCGCCCGGAAATACCTGGTAAAAACTGACGCTGGTCACGGTTCCATCCGTGTCGGTCGCGGCCGCGCGCAGTGTAACGTTCGTTCCGGTGATAAGCGGCGTGTCGTTCGTGGGACTGAGCCACGTGACCACCGGGGGCTGGTTCGAGGGAAATAACTGGCTTTGGGGAATGATCGCCTTCGTGGTCGAAGGGCTGCTCCAACTGAGCATCGCTTCCGCGCCGCCGCCGTTTTCGTAGTACTCCATGCGCACGCCGTAGCGCTGGCCAGCCACGAGATCGATGCCGCCGCTCCACTCCGTCGGCGATTGGTCCACCCACTCGTCGATCACTAATTGGTTGTTGATCCAGAGGCGCACGCCGTCGTCAGTCGTGGTGTAAAACGTGTAGTGTTCGGTAAATTGCGCCAGGACCTGCCCGCTCCATCGCGCGGTGAAATCATCCACGCTGATCTTAGGGTCCGGCGAACCATTGCCCCAGTTGAAATTCACCGTGGGATCGAGCCGGGTCAACGTCGGCTTGCCGTTGAGCGTGCGTAATTGATTCGAGTAATACTCTCCCCGCAGGCCCGAGCCGGCGCCAACCGATTGGAGGCTGAAGAACGTCGCGCTCGCCACGCCGCTCGGAAAGGCCCCCGCTTTGAAGGCCACGGCTTTAACCGCGGCCGAATTGGTCAACGTCAAGGGCGCCGTGTAGAGCGGCGAGGAAATCAAAGGCGCGCTGCCGTCCAAGGTGTAGTGAATCTGCGCCCCGCCGGTGGTGGTCGCCAGCGTCACGCTGACCGAACCGACGAACGTGCCGCCGTTGGGACTAATCGTTGGCGTGTTCACGAACGTTCCCAAGCCGTAAACCGCGAGCGCGTTCGCCGTGCCGACGTAAACGCGGCCGTTCACGACCGTCGGGACGGTGAACTTCACCGCCGGACCCGGCACGTCGCGAGCTCCGGCCTCCCCGCTGTTGTAAAGCTCTTGGGAGAGCCGCTCATTATAGGCGTGGAGGACCGACGGCCCTTGCGTCCCGTAAGCGTCGGTTTGCAGGACCCACACGATCGCGTTGTTGGTTCCATTGGCGGAAATCGTCGGCGTGGCTCCCGGAAAGCCAAACGAGGTCGCGGACTGAAAGAGCGGCGTGGCGTTGAGCCGCCCACTGGCGAAGGCGAACGCCTTGAGGACGTCACCTGAGCCTTGGTAGTAGATGCGTTTGTTGAAATAGGCGGCCGTGCTCCACGTACCGCCCACCGCCCCGGCCAGGAATTGTACGATTTGACTATCCGAACTGGCGTTGAAATGCCCCAGGTTGTCACGGTCCAACAGATAAATTTTGCCTTCCTTGCCGCAGCCAACCAGCAAATGCGGATGCGCCGCGCTTCCGACCTCGTCGGGCAAGACCATGGCCCCGCCGGAACCGAGGTCGGCGTCACTCGCGTCAAGGCTTGCCTGATTGAACGGCGTAAACCAATCGGTCACGGTCAACTTGGAGCCGCTGGGCGTCAGTTTCACGAAGGTGTCGCCAAAATCGGCGCCGCCCGTGTTCGCGTCAAACGTCCCGTTGCCGGTCACGGCGTAAATGTTGCCCGCGGCATCGACCGCCGGCCCGCAACCGCTCATCCAGAATCCGCCTAGGCCGCCGTTTGGCGTGGCATTATAGACGCCGAACGGTTGAAGATTCGTGACGGAATAGCCGAGAATCCAGCCGTGATAGGGGCCGTTGTCACCGTGGGAGGCGAAGGAGAGATAAACGACCCCGTTCTGGAGCAGCAACGCGCAACGGTCATGCTCGCGAAGCGGGTTGAACGGGACGGCGCCGCCGCCGCTGCCGTCTCCGTTGCCGGGGACCGACGCGGTGATTACGACGGGTCCGCCGAGCTTTTCCGCGCCGGTCGCCACGTCCAGGGCGTGGAGGCGCTGGACATAGTTCACGTTCGCGCCGCTGACTTCCTTCGTTTTCGCCAGCACGAAAAGCGTGCCGCTGACGGTATCGATGACCGGCGTGGCCGTGATGCCGATCTCCGGCACGATGTCTCCCGTACCGACGTCACCACTCGGAATCGTGGTCACGCCTGCCGATGGATTGATAAAACTGCGATGCCAGAGTGGCAGCGAGTTCGTCCCGCCCGGATTGTCAGCGTCAAAGGCGTACACGCTGTCATGCTGGGTCGCCACGTAAACGACGTTGAAAACCCCGCTACCGGGAACGCTGACCGCTGGCAGGTAGAGCGGCTGGGTGTACGTATAACCATCGACCGGGTACGAAAATATCTTGCCGAAACCGGCTGGATTCACGTTCGCCGGCGTCAGCGCCGTTTCGTTCGGATTAAGCCCCGTCCGCGCGTTGTCATAGTGATAGGTCCAGACGCTGAGGTTGGTTTGAGCGATCACCGGCCGCCCGGTTAGCGCCAGGAGCAAGCTGGCGCCGGCGGCGGCGAGCCAAGCGCGCTCGCGGCGGGCTTGTTTCGGAAGAGTTGGATGTCGTGTCATAAATTTATTCGGTACGTTCAATGTTCGCCGTCGTGCAGGCGTCGGACTTACACCCACCACCTCCCCGCGCGGGCAATCACCGACCACGTGCCCACGCCGCAAATATACCGGCAATCGGCGAAAACTCAAGGGCGTTACACGCTCGGATCGAACCAACCGATGACTGCCGGCCCGCGAGACCGCCTCGGCCGAC
>CAZFVY010000055.1:0-45148 GCA_964522665.1 uncultured Verrucomicrobiota bacterium
GTCAAGCGGTGTGGATTCGCACCGGGACCGCCTTCAATAATTACTTCGGACCGCTGAACGTTCAACTGCAGAGTGCCTCCGGCATCCTCTTCCGGGATAACATCGGGCAGTACCAGATCCGGCTCCAGAATATGACCTCCAGCCAGATCACGATCACGGCCAATCTGCTCGCCTCCGAAACGCCGCCCGCCGGGCAGACCGCCATCGTGCAGGCTCCCCCGGTCTTGGTGCGCGGCGCGCAGAGCCTGGTCGATCTGACCTACGGTTTCACCAACCTGAACGCCGGTCCGCAGACTTGGGTGCTCGCGCCGAACGGCCAAGCCGGCTCGGACATCCCCGTGATTCTCGGCATCAACCGTTCCGCGATGAGCGGCAGTCCCGGGTCGCTTTACGCCGGCACGCTCCGATTCACCGACGGCGCGGGCCTCTCCCAATTGGATATTCCGGTCAGCGCCACGGTCGGTTCGTCCGCCGGCCTGTGGGTCGGTGGAGTTTCCGTCACGGGGGTTGCCCAATATCTCAAGAATTACGCCCAGGCCACGAATGAGGTCGCGTTCACCAACCTGCTCGCCAGCATGAACCTGACCAATGGCGCGGGCGGCGTCAGCTACGTTTGGGATTCCAATACTGGCCGCGTTTTGGTTTTTGGCGGGACAAATAATCAATCCGGCTCCTATCTTCTAAATGGTCCCATCACGACCTCGTCGGGCGCGGTCGCGCAGCCTTATCCGTTGCGCTTGATCCTCCACAACGACGGCACGACCACCCGTTTATTCCAGCATATCTTTTACGGCATCGGCCTGTCTTCGAATCCGGTCGTCGCGGTTAGGGAAAGTTTATTGCTCTCTTCGCAGTTGGCTTCGGCCCGCCGCATCACCGCGGTGCATCTGCCGAATTCCGTCTCGAATACCTTCTGGGGCATGACCGGCTCGCTGCAGCAGGGGAGTAGCTTGAGCACGACGGTGTCGGTCTCGTACGCCGATTCACTCGCCAATCCCTTCATCCATGAGTACCACCCGGACCACGATAACCTGGACGCGCAGTTTGCCACGGTGCAACCCCAAGGGGTCGAGTCTTACGGGATCACCCGCCAGATTACCTTGAACTTCACGGCCCCGGCCAACGACTTCGACAGCCTCACCGCGGGTGGTCAGACTCTCTCGGGCAATTACGTGGAATCCATTACCCTGTTGGGGAAAGGGACAGACAGCAAACAATTCCAGAGTCTTGGGTTCTTCAGCCTCAAACAGCTCAGCAATATCGCGACGCTCACGCAATGAACCTTAGACTCGGAACGGTTTTAAACTCGATCGATACCACGCAGAGGCTCTTAGCCCGGTTTTAGAAAGCTCTTAATTCACGCTCACGCCAAACCAACGATTATGAAGACACAACTCCACTGCCGCACAATCGACTCGGACAATTGCTCATTTGCCGTTCTCCCTGCTCGATTTAGAAAGTTGTCCGCGAAGACCGCGCCGCCGCCGATCGCCCGTCTGGCGACGCTGGCGCTGCTCATGGCGCTGGCGTTTCTGGCGGGTGGGTTTGGCGCTTCGGCGGCCACCTCCACGCCACCGAATCTCATGACCTACCAGGGGTTCCTGGTCGATGTCAACGGCGTGGCGCTGGCCACCAACACGCCGGCGAACTACCCGATCAATTTCCGTATTTATGACGCCTCCACGGGTGGCAACCTCCTCTGGTCGGAGCAGCAGGTCGTGACGGTGGACAAGGGAAACTTTAGCGTGATCCTCGGCCAGGGCACGCCCGTTTCCGGAGAGCCAAATCCGACCCTCTCCACCGCGTTCATTGGCGTGACGGCTTCGGACCGCTACATTGACATCACCGTCACCATCAGCGGCACGGCCAACGTCATCTCGCCGCGCTTGCGGCTCCTGCCCTCGCCGTACGCGTTCACCGCCAGCACCGCGCTGAGCCTCAACGCGCAGGGCACCAACCTTCTGGGTGGTAACCCGCTCTTTTTCAACACCGCTTCGGACGTCAATAACGGGCTTGGCTATGTCAGCCAGTTCGGGGGGGTTACCATCGGCGGACCGGCCGTCTTCGGTTCGGGCGGTGGTGTTCTCGGGTCAGTCGCCAATGCCACCAACCAGACCGCGGCGCTGCTCTGGAATTCCACCGGCCAAGTTGGCATCGGCACCGGGACCAACCGGCTGGCCGCCACCGCTAAGCTGGAAGTCGCGGGTGGCATCCGAATTGACGGGAACAATACGCTCGAGTTTGGTGGGGGTGTGGCCAAGGATACCAACAGTCCCCCGTTGAACGGCACAATCGCCTACAAACGATATAGCAATGGCTTGGATATTGTGGGGGCTGGCGTGGGCAATACCGACCGCCTGATCAGCATCTTTGCAGACGGTGGTTGCACCTTTCATGGCGCAGTGTTTAATATGCAGATGAGTACTGGATCTGGGGTTTTGTACAATACCCCCCTCGAGTTCGGCTTGGGGTTAAACGGGAAGGAGCAGAATGCGGGCAAAATAGGCTATGGGACTTTCGATAACGCCTTGGACATCGTCGGCGCCGGAACAGCATACCCTAACCGGGTAATTAATCTGCAGGATCGGGTCGGCATTGGGACAGCCACTCCGCGGTGTGCGCTGGACGTAGAGAACTTCTCGACTGTTTCCGAGGGCACATATGGTTATCTGAACGCTGGCGGCAACGTAGGTTTTTTCAATGCGTCGGGTACGCCTTTTGTCTCCATTTACGCCGCCCAACGCATACTGTGCCCGGAGTTCAACGCCACTTCCGATAGTCGCATCAAAAAGATCGTCGGCGTGAGCGATAATCGGCGGGATCTGGAAACAATTCAAAAACTGAAAGTCACTGACTATCACATGATTGACTGGGTGGCTGGAGGCAACGGGTTGAAGAAGGGCTTCATCGCCCAGGAAGTGAAAGCCATTATTCCGGAAGCAGTGTCAACCACCACTAATTTTATACCGGATATTTTCTCGCTCCCGTCCACGTTTGAATTCGACGGAGCCGCTCGCACTCTTAGTGTGACCATGACCAACGCGCACGGACTTAAGGCGGGCGATCGGGTGCGGATCATCACGGAAGGGAAACGTTTGGAGGTGAACGTTACTGAAGTACCCTCGGCCGAACGTTTCGTGGTCGCGGTTGAGAAATCCGAGACGCAGCCCAAAAAATTGTTCGTTTACGGGAAAGAAGTGCCCGACCTTCATGACGTCAATTACGACCGGATCTTCACTACCGGTATCGGCGCAATCCAGGAGCTCGCCCGCCGGGTCGAAAAGCTGGAAACCCGCGAAGCTCGCTTGGCGGAGTTGGAGAAAAAGGCCGCCAAGTTGGAGACGCTCGAAACCGAAGTGGCCGAGTTGCGGAAGCTGGTAGGCCGTTTGGCGGCGTCTGCGGCCAAGGCGACGCCTGTGACCGTGGCCGCCGCCGCGCCGGCGGAAGCTCCGTCTACCGCGTCCAGCTCCGTCGGTCAGTGATTCTGAACCGGGCCAACGCTGTGAATGCGATGACGATCCACGTGTCCGTCCCAGTGGTCTCGTCCCCTTCATGGACTGGTCCGGTTGCCCCTTGGTCAGCTCGTTATTGGAACGATTTTCTTTATGCGAACATTTAGAATAGCTCTCTTGGCGTTCGGTTGCCTGGGGTTCAGCGTCGCGTCGCTGGCGCAGACGCTCCCGGTGAACATCCAACAGAATTCCACGCATTACAATCTCGGCAAGACCAACGGCCTCCCGATCTCGAACACCGTGAACTCTCCCGCCGGGTCCGACGGGCGCGGGCCCGGGCCGAATCCGGGTCCCGTTAGCACGGTGGGCCAGTTCCAGAGCGCGGTGACGTTTGGCGGATTGGTCACCCCCCAATCGGCTAACCTGAACACGAACCAAAGCCTGGTCGCCAACGCGATCAGTGTGAACCTGCCCCGGTCGACGGGCAACGCGGTCATCATGACCTCGGCCCGCGTGGGGGCGCCCTTCATTAGCATCAGTCTTGCCTATCTGTTTGGCGCGGTGGTTTCGCCTCCGGCTACCGACGAGTACGGGGTTCTGCTGAGCACGGTGAATACCAACGTGACCCCGAACCGTGCGATCTTCAACCCAAGCGATTACTGGCTGGCCCAGCCGTTCACGACCAACAATCACGCGGGGGCGGGATACTACTGGAGCCCGCACGCCCAATTGGTTTACGCGATCAATCCCGGCCCGCTGACCGTGGTGTGGCAAAAAGCCGCGGCGTCGGCGCCCGTCGGCACGCTCCCCTCCAACGTCTCCACCACTGCCGTCAACGGAGTTACTTACACGATCTACACCAACTATTCGGTGGTCTCCGGCAGCGCGGTCAAGACGCCCCAAACGATTTATTGGACGGAAGGGGTGTTCCGTCAAACCGGCCATCCGGTGAACGTCCCCGCCGGGCTGGTTGGAACCGTCAACGTGATCTACAACAGCGCTTTTCCGCAATATGTGGCCACCCAATACCAGGCCTTGGGGCAGGTCCCGGTAAGCACGAACCTGCTGCCGGAACTCCGGACGCTCTGGTATGACCAGCAGTTAGGACAGATTTACGCCTACAATAAGGAAGGCCGCGTTTTCGTCGAATTGCTCGGCGACCTGCGGGAAGACAAGGTAACCCGCGTCCCGCTCGGATTCGAAATCGTCGATGTGGTGCAGCAGCCCACCCCCAGTGACGTAACGGTGAATTTGGGTGAGCGGCTGACCGCCTACCAAGATAACGCGCCGGATGATTCCAACCTCTACCCGTCCCCCGTCTTGCAGGTAGGGACCAGTTTCACCTATCAGCAAACGGTCAGCGGCTCGGATCGGCCGATCTTTTACGCCACGCGCGAAACGCAAAACATCAACGATTTGCCGGTGCATTGGCTGCAGCCCGGCTTGCAGGGATTACTTTGGCCGTATCATTATGTGCGCTATCATTTGGTCTGGCCTTCTGATGTCTCCGCCTACGAACATTATGTCCGCCCACTCGTGGCGACGGAAGCGCAGGCGGCCCTGACGAGCGTGGCGCTGCCGGCCCAGAATTCCCCGGTGATCGATTACCAGGATCCCCTCGACAGGCCGAGGGCCAAATTGACCTCCTCGTTCGGCTTTTACACGTTCCTCGACCCGGCGCATCCGGCGCATCGGACATTGTTGCGCTTCACCTCGCAAGATAATGTCGCCTTTTCGCGGGTCTTTTCCTGGCTCAACGCGAATCTGAAGAGTGGCATATTCACCAACAGCGTGGCCACTCAACTGGCGAGTTGGAACTCCACCAATAACACTTTTGGTTGGACGCCCGCCATGATTACGCCGCGGGTCGTCAGCGCGACGGTGAACGTGGGTGACCGAATTATGGCCCCCTCTGGTGAGTTAGGCTCGGGCACGACGAACTACCTGGCCGGGCATATCCGACCCGAATACGGAACCAGTTTTGATCCGACCGCGTACCTTGACCCGTTCATCGTCGGCTTTAACGCGGCCGATAGCGGAGCGATCATTCCAGTCAACGCCATCCCCGGGAACAATCTTCTGGAGGTCTGGTGGTTTCGCCAAAGCGACGCGAACCAGGCGTCCGGGTTCCTGCCGGTTTATTGGCCGGCGGTGATTGGGTCTTACACCTTGCAATGGCCGGCCAGCCCGAGTCAGATCGTCCTGGCGAGTAACCAGGGGAGTGGCCCGTTGCTCAGTTTGCAGGCCAACGGGAGCATCTACTACCAGAACGACTCCACCCTGCCGGGTTATAACCCGAACGAGGAACACGCGTTCATGCAGGGCGGCCAGGCTTGGGCGTTGCGGGATGATCTGAACATCACCAGCGGGACCAACTATAGCTCCGCGCCGTTTGTGCTCTTGAGATACACCGAGAGCGACAGCCGCCCGGCCATGCAGGTGTTCCAGGTCGTGCGCGAAAGCGGCAACGTGCGATTCAACTATTCGATCGCGGCGGGAACTGTCCTGCAGCCGCCAATGCCCCTGCCTCTGATGCCAAAACCGCTCGGACCGAAGTTCATCGGGGCGCCGCCCCGCAGCTTGAACCACGAAGTCTATTTTCGCACGGTGGCCAGCTCGCTCGCGGTGGACGCGACGCTGACCACGGTCGAGGCGCACCATTTCCGGCCTTGGTTCCGCGAGCTGGCCCTGCAGTCGCCTGACCTCTTGACCGTCAAGTGGTATTTTGTAACCAATGTGCTCTACGGCAGCAATCTATTGCAGGGCGTGGTTTCGGACAACAAGCCGTTATCGTTGACCGTCTCGACCAATCAGCCCTCCGCCAACTATCAGTTGATCGTCACCGGGTCGAATCTGTTTACGGGTATCAACTATCAACTCACCGCGAATACGATTGCGAGATATGGTGTTCCGTCCCTCAACGGTCTGGCGGTTAATACTTCGGTGTACGTCATCTCGCCCTCAATCGGGGCGGCGTGGCAGTTGCCCATAGTGGCTACCGACGGCAATGCGATGACCATCGACGTTGGGTTGAGCGCTACCAATGTTTTTACGTCCAGTGGCGCCTTGACCACCAACAGCGCCGCGGTGTTGACGGCGCTGGCGAATTTGCAGGCCAGCCTTCCCAGCACGAACGATCTGCAGACGGCCAGCCTGCTCTTCATCCCTTCCGGCGCACTGACCGACAACGAATTTTCAAATTGGACCCTCCGTTCTGTGCCCCTCCCGCCCGCGCGTCCCGCGAACGACTCCTTCGTCCTGCAGGATCGCAAAGGGGATCTGTGGGTCTATCGCGGACCGCACAATGCCGGAGATCAACCATCCCTAGGCATGCAGTTCTATTACCCGACGCTGCCAGGGTTCTTTTTTCCCGAAGACAAGAATGGCGCGGTATTGGGAGTCAATGGGCAGCCGGCGGTCGGCACGCTTACGCCCTACCTGCGCAGTTCGGACAACGGCGTTTTTGCCGGGGATCCAATCTATGGCAGCGCGGATGGCGTAACGGACAACAACAACGCCCTCCAAATCAATTACAATCCCGTGTGGCCGGCCCAGTCGCCAACGCTGCAGATGGCCGAGACCCTCACCGTGCCCAAGCGCGGATTGCCCGCCGTGCGCGGTCAGACCAGCCTGGAGATTGTTTACCAGCAATCGACGATTGCCGACACGAACAATCTCTCGGTCCGCTTGCACGATCCCACCCGTCAGAAGAGTTTCAACTTAAGTACGCCGGGCGACCTGACCGTGCTGGGCAAGATACCCGATTCAGTGAAAACCGAGGCATCGCGCGGGAAGACGTGGTTCCCGCTGTTGCCACCGCACTTGGTCCAGCGCTTTTGGCTGGATCCCAACGTGGGAACGAACGGCGCGCTCGTCTTTAGCGGTTCCTTCATTCAGGACCCGGTCGGGGAGTCCTACGTCCTGCTTAATATCCTTTCTGCCAAGGACCAGACGACCCTGCAAAACCTCTGTCTGAACACGGATCCCGCGTACGGTCGCTGGACCAATGCCATCGCGTCGCTCCAAACCGCGATGCAAACGTTCGTCGAAAATCCGCAGAAGCCGGGAACCTACATTCCGGCTGAGGGCGCCCCAGTCGACGGTCCGAGCGATATGGCGGAGGTAACGAATGACGATGTGGCGGTGGATTCGTATGCCCTGACCGCGGTCGGTCCGGGGACCGGTTATGTGACTTTAATCGCCGGCGATGGCCTGGCGTTTACCCCGCAGGCGGACCCGGTCAGCGTGCTCGTATTCCAGGTGACTGACACGCTCTATCCTGGGCAACTCAAGATCGTCCTGCCGCCCAACCCGCTGAGTGAACTGCTCACGTTGCAGCAGGTGGTCGATCTGGCTGGGCAGACGGCCAATTATCAGTTTGATTGGAGAATCGCTGCGCCCGTGGACGGACTGCCCCCGAGCTTGAACAAAACCAACGATCCCGGCTCCCAGTGGTTGCCCTTGGACCCGGCCAAATACGCCGACGGCGTTCGCGCGGTGGTGGGGCAAAGCGCGGACGTTCAAGCCTTGAGCGACAATTATCTCATCATGCGCTATCGGGCGACGAATGGGAATTACTCGGCGAACTCGAGGAACTGGTCACAGTGGACCGACCCGGCGTTGGCGGAAGGCTGGATTAAACGGGTTCTAGCCGGCATCAACCCGTTCGATCAGCGCGTTACTGATCTCTTTGATAATTCGGTCAACACGGAAGTCAGTGAGCTGACTCAGGCGGGACCGCGCTGGGAAGGTAACGTGGCGTTAAACCAGGACTCGATCAATAACTACGGCCTGATCGAGATCTACGAGACCGTCCTGAACCGGGGCAGGGGGCTTAGCATCGACGCCGGGATTAATTACGGCCCGGCGAACGACGCCCTGCTGCTCGCCGCCAGCTACATCAGCGACCTTTATATGATGCTCGGCAACGAGGCGTGGGCAGACGCGGCCAACCCGACAATCGGGATCGGCACCAAGGACAATACTTACGGGGACATTGCCACTTCGCTCTTTTCGTTCCAAGGCGAAGTCGATTCCCTGCTGGCGGAGGAAATGGCGCTCTTGGAAGGACGGGACGACTCACTGCAACCGGGCGTGCAACTTCCCCCAGTCTATAACCGGCTGTACTGGAATTATACCCAAGGCATCAGCGACGGCGAGGTCATCTACGCGCTCAACTACAATATTCTGGACCAGAACAATGACGGCGTTATCGGCGCCGCCGACGCGCAGATCATGTATCCGCAAGGGCACGGCGACGCTTATGGGCATTACCTCACCGCCTTGACCTGTTATTACGGGCTTTTGCTCAACTCCCACTTCGACTGGGTGCCGCGCATCGAGGCGGTCAATATTCTGGGCGTCCCGGTTTCGGTGGGCTATCTGGATGAACGCAAATTCGCGGCCGCGGCGGCCGCCGTCGCCCGCGCGGGCAGTCAGATTTTCAACCTGACCTGGCGCCGGGATTATGCGGCCGGCCTGGGCAACGGATGGTCAAGCTTCAATGCCACGCGGGTCAACACCTCGCGCGCCGTGCCGGTCACGCGTTATTGGGGGATGGATCACTGGGCCTCGCGCGTCGGCGAAGGGGCCTATATCAACTGGGTCGTCGGTAACGCGATCCTGCCCGCGGTCGATCCCGATCCGACGCACGAGGGGATTCAAAAGATCGACCGCACGACGGTGCCGGAATTGAAGGAACTGCCCACTCTGGCTCAAAGCCTGCAAACTTCCATGGATAACGCCGAGTCGGGGATGAACCCGCTGGGCTTGCCGCAGACGACGGTTCCATTCGATATCAATCCGGCGCTGGTCACCGGCAACACGCCGACCACGCATTACGAACAGATTTACGACCGAGCCACGGTGGCGTTGAACAACGCCGTGGCCGCGTTCGACGACGCCAAAGACGTCACCCGTCTGATGCGTTCGGAGGCCGATTCGTTGGCCGACTTTCAAAATACCGTGGACAAGCAGGAGTTGTCCTACACCAACCAATTGATCGAGGTTTATGGATCGCCCTATCCCGATGACATTGGGCCAGGCCAGACCTATGTCACCGGCTACGCCGGTCCGGACTTGTTCCATTACATGTATGTGGACTTGGTTGAATTGCAGTCCGCCTTGTTGGATCCAACCACGAACACAGTTTTTAAGATCGACACTCAGGGACTAGTGGCGAATTGGGTGAATGCCAATGGTATCAGCGACTTTAACTTCATCCAGCCCGCCCGGACCGACGGGAGCCTAGATTACTCCGCGGAATACACCAACGCCATCACCTATAATCTGGGACCACATGGCTTTTTCGACAAACCCTCGACGTTTGTCGGGAAACGGGCCTCACCGGGCCGGGCGCAGCAGGCGATCTCGGACATCATCAAGGCGCGCAACAATGCCTACGAGGCGCTGCACAATTCTGACGACGCCAAGGCGAGCCTGGATCAGGCGATTTCCGACTTGAAAATGAGGATTGCCTCGCACGATTACATCGAGTCCCAAAAAGAGATTATCGCCGGCTTGCAACAAACCGTGGCCACGGTCGATTTGGGATTTGAACTTTTCGAGAAATACACCGACGCGACCAAGACGGAGGCGGAAGGGCTTACCAGAGCGATCGAGAATACGTTGCCGACCAGTTTGATCGCCGGTCTGGCGGATGGCGGTGACCTCACGGCTCCGGCTCGCGGAGCGTTGGAGGCGGCCGGCGTGACCCTGACTTCGGTGACCGATTGGGGAGAGGTAGTCGCCTATTCTTTGAAAGCGGCGCTGGATTATTCCAGCGAGACTTCCGAACGTTTCATCGAGTTGAATAACATCGCGCCGGAAGAGTGGAATCAGGAGTTGCGCGACGCCACCAGCGAGATGGTGGATAAAATCCGCGCGGTGCAGGACAGTATGACGCCGATCAACTTGAAACTGCAGGAGTTGGATGACGCCCAGCGGCGCTATCAGAGCGTGATCGCGGATGGCAACCGCATTCAACAGGAACGCGAGGTCTTCCGGCAGCGCGCCGCGGCGGTCATTCAAGGCTATCGCACCCGTGACGCGGCGTTCCGGATTTTCCGAAATGAGAAACTGGATCGCTACAAATCGCTGTTCGACTTGGCGGCTCAATACGCCTTCATGGCGGCGCAGGCTTACGATTACGAGACCGGCCTTTTGGGCGGGCAACAAGGCAAGGATTTCATCAGCCGCATCATCCAGTCCCGCTCCTTGGGAGTCGTGCAAAACGGCCAGCCGCAATTTGGCGGAAGCGACACGGGCGACCCCGGCCTTTCCAGCGCGATGGCGGAGATGAACGGCGACTGGCTCGTCCTCAAGGGCCGCCTCGGCTTTAACAACCCGGACGGCTACGGCACCACGGTTTCGCTGCGCGGCGAGAACTACCGCATCCTGCCCACGTCGGACGGCGACTCGAGTTGGCAGGACATCCTCAACCAGGGCCGGATGGATAATGTGCTCGATGACACCGACGTGCGCCGTTACTGCCTGCAGATCGATCCGGGTAACGGACTACCGGTGCCCGGCATCGTGCTGAGCTTCAGTACGGTCGTTAACAACGGCCTCAACTTGTTTGGCAACTCCCTGGCGGCCGGTGACAGCGCCTTCAGCCAGAGTTCATTCGCCACGAAAATCTTCGCGGTGGGCGTAGCTTTGGAAGGCTACCACGGCATGAACAGCCCCACGGCGGGCGGAACGCCGCCGCCGAATCCAGCCGGCGATCCGCTGGCCCTGGCGGCGACGCCCTACATCTATCTGATTCCCGTGGGGTCGGACTCGATGCGCACCCCGCCGTTGGGTGACACCAGCACGATCCGCGTCTGGAACGTCGATGACGTTACGGTTCCGCTGCCCTTCAATATTGGTGGTTCCGATTTCTCGTCGCAACCAGCGTACGTGGCGAGCGATTCGTTGTCCGAGCCGATGTTCGCGGTGCGCAAGCATCAGGCGTTCCGGCCGGTATCCTCCGCCTCGCAGTTCACGCCGGATATTTATACCGGGACGAGCCTCTCGTTCTCGCAATTCACCAACCGCCGTCTCATTGGCCGTTCGGTCTGGAACAGCAAATGGAAGCTCATCATCCCTGGCTACACGTTATTGAACAATCCCCAACAAGGGCTCGACCGGCTGGTGCAGTCAGTTAAAGACATCAAGCTCTATTTCGTGACCTACTCTTACTCCGGTAACTAGCGCCTGAGATCGCTTCAAAAGGATTAGAAATGAGAACAACAAAACGGTCTTTGCTCTGGGGCGGGATTCTTGCCTGCTTGGTTACGTCGTCATCACCGGCCTTCCCGCCGGCGCCAGACCACGTGATTTACGGCCTGGTCCGCGACGAAATGGGCGACCCAATCGTCAATAACACCGTCACGGTTTATCTCGAAACGACGGCGGGCGTCCGGCTCGCGACCCAGATCAGCGCCGGGCTGGACGCGAGCGTGAATTTCAAATTGTCGGTGCCGATGGATTCGGGCCTTACGGCCGACCAGTATCAACCTACCGCGCTGCTGCCGGCGGCTCCGTTCAGAATGTGGGTCGTGGCGGGCGGAAAAACCAATCTTCCCATCGAGATGACGGTCAATACGGCCGCCTTGGGGCGTCCGGGCGGTCAGACTCGCATCAATCTGACGTTGGGAGTGGATGCGAACGGCGACGGTTTGCCGGACGCCTGGGAGCAGTCGTTCATCACGGCGCTGGGCCTCAAGATTAGCTTGGCCGACCTCAAGCCCGGCTCGGACCCGACCGGGAGCGGTATGACCGTCATGCAACAGTACTTGGCCGGTACCTACGCGATCAATCCCGCGGACGGTTTCTCGGTAAAAATCGCCGCCTACAACGCGGGCGTGCCCGTGCTTGAGTTCACCGGCATTACCGGGCGCACCTACAGCGTCCTGGGATCCCAAGACGCGACCCATTGGTCACCGATCGCGTTTCGGCTGTCCGGGAGCAGCGATCCCGTGGCCACGGAGTACTACTCGAGCAGCGTGCAGAAGCTGCGCGTCGAGATTCCGAGCGCAGGCGCACCGACTCCCGCCTACGAGTTCTACAAACTGATGGTCCGTTAACCCGGCATGAGCGGCGTCCCGAGGGCAATAATTGGACGGTTTCCCGTCCGGCGCGCCGCAGGAATATTTCCCATCCTCGCGGTGGCGACGCCGCTCGGGTTGTGGCGCTTCCGACCGCGTCCGCCGCGACGACGGTCGGCCCTTTTGGAAGGGCTTTTCGGGGTGAGTTTCCGGGTCGGGCGAATGCCTCCAACGTCATGAAGCCTCCAGCGGCTCAAATTGTCCGCCTTATCCTGATCTTGGCGCTGGGTTTGTCGGCGGTGAACTCGACACCGGCGCGCGCCGCCTCGGCCAGCGCCGATTATTCCATTCTCTATAGCGCGTTGCCGGCCGGGGGTGACCGCGCCGCGTCGGCGGATTACGCCGCCAATGCCTCATTGGGCGACTTTGGCGGTAGTATCCAATCCCCCGATGCGTCGTACCTGATTTGGCTGGGTAACATCGGCCAATTCGACCTTCCGCCCACGCTGGTGGGATTGACCAATTTAACTGCGAACGGAGGTTCGGCGCCGGTTCTGAGCTTCACCGTGTCCGACCTGGAATCCGCGCCGTCCGCGTTGACTGTCAGCGTTAGTGGCAGCTCTGATCCAATCCTTATTCCGCTCGGCAACGTCGCCTTGAGTGGGACCGGAGCGGTCCGCACGCTCCAACTGCGCGCGGCTCCGGGGCGCACCGGAAGCTCCGTGATCAATGTGCGGGTTGTTAATGAGGCAAACCTGGCAACGACGGCGTCGTTCACGGTCAGCGTGACTGTTGCGGCGCCGCAATTGTTACCGACGGTGACTTGGGCGGCGCTTCCGGCCCTCACTTACGGCGCCGCTTTGAGCAGCGCGCAGTTGAACGCGGCGGCCAGCGTTCCCGGAGGGTTTGCGTACACGCCCGCGGCGGGGGCAGTCCTGTCGGCGGGGTTGCGGCAGACGCTATTGGTCACCTTCACTCCCGCCGATACCACGACTTACGGCGTGGTTACCGCCACGAATCTGGTCGATGTGCGACCCGCGGGCCTCACGATTACCGCTGACAACAAAGTCAACCGGCAAGGTCAATCGTTGCCCGCCTTGACGGCGAGTTACAACGGTTTTGTGAACGGCGACGCGGTCGCCAGTCTCACCCAGGCTCCGACGTTGGCCACCAGCGCGACCAGCGCGAGTCCTTCGGGTACCTATCCCATTACGGTCGGCGGCGCCGCCAGCGGCAACTACGCGATCAGCTACGTCAATGGCACGCTAACGGTCACCACCAAGCTGCTGCCCACTCTAACGTGGGCGACGCCCAGCGCGATCATTTACGGAGCAGCGCTGAGCGGCGCCCAGCTCGACGCGACCTCAAGCGTTCCGGGGGTTTTCACGTACGCTCCACCCGTTGGCGCGGTGCTGAGCGCGGGACTCGGCCAGACTCTTTCCGCGACGTTCACTCCAACCGATGGCGCCACCTACGAAAACGTTTCGACAACGGTGAGAATTGACGTGGGCCGGGCGCCGTTGACCATCACCGCCCAATCCAAGTCCAAGTCCTACGGAGCGGCGCTGCCAAGCTTGACTGCGGCTTACTCGGGTTTCGTCAACGGAGAGGACACGAACAGCTTGAACGCTCCCGCCGTTTTGGGCACGCCCGCCACGGCCGCCAGTAGCGTGGGTACCTACGCCGTGACCGCGCAGGGCGCCGCGAGCGCGAATTATTCCATCAGCTACGTCGCCGGAACGTTGACGGTGACGACGGCGCCCTTGGTGATTACCGCGGACAATAAGAGCCAGGTACTGGGCGCGGCGCTTCCGGCTCTTACCGCCAGCTATGCCGGCTTCGTCAACGGCGATGGGGTCGCGAGCCTGACGACGCCCGCCTTTCTGACCACCACCGCCAACGGATCGAGTGGCGTCGGCTCCTATCCGATTCAGGTGAGCGGCGCGACCGACGCCAATTACGCGATTACCTTTGTTCCGGGAGTCCTGAATATCCTCGCCACCAATCCTCCGCCGACATTGAATCCCATCTCCGACCGAGGCGTGGGGGCCGACCAACTCGAACAAGTGGTACGGCTGACCGGAATCGCTTCGGGAGCGGGCAACGCAGCTCAGAACTTGACCGTCAGCGCGAGCGTTACTCCGACAAACGTAATCGCGCTGGACGGAATCGGCTCGCTCAACGGCAAGGGAGAAGCGGACCTTAGCTTCCACGCCTTGCCCAACGTGCAACTCGGCCAGTCGGCCACCGTCACCGTGACGGTCTCCGACGGAGGTTCGCAAAACAGTACCACGAGCCGTAGTTTTTTGGTCACGGTGACCGATCTCCGATTGAGCGCCATCGGCGGCCAGTCGTTGCCGGGGCTTTTCCTGGACGTGCCCATCGTCCTGAACTCCTCCGCGGGAGGACAACAAAGCCTCGCCTTCAGTCTGAGCTTCAATCCGGGGTTGTTCAGCTTCCAGCAGGCTTTGCCAGGGGCGGACGCGACCAACGCGAGCGTGGTCCTGAACGTCCAGCAGGCAACCAATGGCCTGGTCGGTGTCTCGATCACGCCGGCCGCCAACGCGGCCCTGACCGCGGGGACCCGGGAATTGGTCAAGTTGCGCTTTCTGGCGCCGGACGACGCTCCCGCAGGCTCGGGCAATTTGCTGTTTGTGGATGCCCCCGTGCCCTTGCGGATTCTCGACTCCACCGGCTCGCCCGCGCCGTGTAACTTCGTTTCTGGAGTCGCCTCGGTAACCCTTGGGCTTGAGGCGGGCGTGTCGCCGCGGCCAACCGGACCGAGCAACGGGGCCATTTCGGTGAAGGACTGGGTGCAGGTCGGCCGGTTTGCGGCCTCTCTGGACTCGCCCCAGACGGCCAACGAGTTTCGCCGCGCGGATTGCGCGCCGAGAGCGGCCCTCGACGGCTCGCTGCTGCTGGGTGATGGGAGGCTAAGCATCGCGGATTGGGTGCAGGCGGGACGCTATGCGGCGGCGCTGGACCCGGTGACGCCTTGTGGCGGGCCTGCGGCGCTCTCCGCGGCGCTGGCGAGCGTCTCGGCGAGCGCGCGCGCCGCGTTGCAGCCGCTGGGCGTCACGGGCCAGCGCGTGGTTCGGGTGAACCCGGTTCTGACGCCGTCGGGCACGTCCTCATGGGCTTCCGTGGAAATGGAATGCGCCGGGACTGAAAACGCCCTGGGGTTCAGCCTGCGTTTTGATGAGCGGGTTATTCGCGTCGGTCAAGTGCGCCTAGCCGCCGCCGCGCAGGCGGCGACGCTGTTGGTTAATCGTTCTGCCGTCGAGGCCGGCTGGGTCGGGATCGCGCTGGCGCTGCCCCCGGGCCAAGCGTTGTCGGCCGGGCGGCGGGTTCTCGTGGAGTTGGCCGTGGAATCACGGACGACGGAGGTGAACTCGAACGCCAGCCTGATGTTCGCGGATTGGCCGATCGTCCGGGAAGCGTGCGATGTGATGGCGCGGACGCTGCCCGTCGCGTTTCAGCCGGGAGCGGCGGCGTTCGAAGTTTCGGTTGAAACAGGAGCCGTGGGCGCCCTTCGTCCCAGCCTGAGCATCGGCGGCGTCGGCTCCGGCGACACCCTGCAGATGCGCCTGTTTGGAAACCCCGGAAGCTCCTACGTCGTGGAAAGCTCAACCGACCTGGCGCAGTGGGAGACGCTCGAGATTCTGACCCTGGATAGCTCGTCGGCGGATTTCCTAGCCGCCGGGATTAGCCGGAACACGGCGCGATTTTATCGGCTCCGCCAAACGGCGGAGGGAGCAGCCAACTCACAGAAATTGGAAGGTCAAATCGGCGAGGCAAATGCACGTTCAACCCATCGCTAAGTCAGTGGGGCGCTCACGATTCCTCGACCGAAGCTCGGAAGGGTTCGTTGAGGCGCACGAAAGTCAGGCGGGACGCTGCCGCGGCGCTTGATTGCGCGGGCGTGAAACCCGTCCCGAAAGAGGAAAAAATGAAAGGTCTATTTAAGTCGCGCTTCGCAAAAACGTCGTTGGTGGGACTGCTGTGCCTGTTGGCCGGAGCGGCGCGAACGCTCGGCGCCGCTTCGAGTCCGGTCACGGCGACCGGGACCACGTTGATTCCGGGCGCGACCAACGTGATGACCATCACATTGGGAGCGCAGGGTGTGGAGAACGCGCTGGGCTTTAGTCTCGGATTCGATACCAATGTCTTGCGCTTCGTCGGCGTGGCCACCGGTTCCGGGGCGCAGGGCGCGACGATGGTGCTGAATAAGAACCAGGCAAACGTGGGTAAAGTGGGGGTTTTGCTTGGTTTGTCGGCGGGCGATAACTTTCCGGCAGGGTCGCTGTTGATTCTAAACGTGAGTTTCACGACTGCGCCCAACGTCACCGGGACCGACACGGTGGTGAGCTTTACCGATCAACCGATCTTGCGAGAGGTGGTTGACGCGTTCGCGAATGACGTGCCTGCCACCTTTACTTCGGGAGTGATGCACGTCGATGGGCCGCCGACGATCGCCGGATTGGCCGATTTGGCGATCGACCAGGACACGTCGTCAACCCCGCTCAATTTTACCGTCGGAGACTTGGAGACTCCAGCGAGCGGTCTGGTCGTGGCCGTCACGTCCTCGAACCCAGGGTTGGTGGCCAACTCCGGCTTGGTCCTGGGCGGAACCGGAGCCAATCGGACCCTCCTCATCACCCCGCTCGCCGGCCAGTTTGGGACGGCGAATCTCTCGGTCTCGGTCACTGACGCGGACGGGGCGACCACCAGTCAGACCTTCGCGCTGACGGTTCGGCAGGTCAACCACGCGCCAGCGCTGGCGGCGGTTCCCGATCAATCGATCCCGCAACTCAAGACGTTGACCGTGACGAACGTCGCCACCGATTCCGACCTGCCCGCCCAGACGCTGACCTTCAGCCTGGGGGCCAACGCGCCGCAGGGGGCGAGCATCGATCCGGTGACGGGGGTTTTCCGTTGGACTCCGACGCAGAACCAGGGACCGAGCACCAACCTAATTACGGTGATCGTGACCGACAACGGGTCGCCGGCCAATCAAAGCGCAACGACCAGCTTCACGGTGGTTGTGTTGGCTCCGCCCAGCGTCAGCCAGCAAAGCGGTCCCGTCTCGACGCAGGTCGGTGGGAGCGCCACTTTCTCGGTGGTAGCCGTGGGGACCGCGCCGTTGTTCTATCAGTGGCAACGAGGTGGAATCAATGTCCCCAACGCGACGGCCGCTTCCCTGGCGCTGGCGAACGTGCAAGCCTCGGATGCGGGTTCGTATTCGGTGATCATCAGCAACGCGGTGGGGACGATCACGAACGGACCGTTCACTTTGACGGTGAACCTCCCGGTGTCGATTACGGGCCAACCGCAGAGTCAGTCGGTCAACGCGGGCAGGGGAGCGACCTTGACGGTAGCCGCGAGCGGGAGCGCGCCCCTGAGCTATCAATGGCAATTCAACCTGGCCAATATCTCTGGCGCGACCAATGCCACCCTGACGATTCCCGCCGTCCAATCCGCCGACGCGGGTTCGTATCAAGTCATCGTGACGAATCCCAACAACTCGCTGACCAGCGCGCCGGCGACGCTGACGGTGATCAATAATCTTAACGTGACGGTGACGGTCGGAACCGGCGGCACGGTGACTGAGCGCAGCAGTCAGCCGGTCACATTGTTTGACGGCTCGACTCCCTTGGCGGGCAGCGCCTTCCTGCCGGCCTCCACTGAGCTTGGAAGCCAGATCGCGGTCGGGGCGGGAGTGAGCGGACAAATTTCCGAATTCGGGCTGGATTATTCCGCCAATCTGGCAGGTACGGCCGGCCGGAGCGCGACGGTCCGGATTTACGCCAACGACGGAGCGGGCGGGTCGCCCGGGACGTTGCTGTATGGCAGTCCGGCGATCGCTCTTCAAAACGGCACGGGGAGCATCGATCTCACCGGCCTGTCGGCGCCTTTGCCCACGAACGGCAAGCTGACTTGGACCGTGCAATTCAACGGGCTGAGTGGGGCCGACAGCGCCGGTCCGGTCGTCAGCCCCGGCGCGCGGAGCGGGTCCAGCGTGGCTGGCTATTGGCAAGCGAA
The DNA here is from genome assembly GCA_964522665.1 of uncultured Verrucomicrobiota bacterium. Taxonomy (GTDB): domain Bacteria; phylum Verrucomicrobiota; class Verrucomicrobiia; order Limisphaerales; family CAZFVY01; genus CAZFVY01. The sequence continues at coordinate 18,524 of CAZFVY010000055.1, forward strand.
CCCGGGGGGAGTTTGGACCCTCCAGCCGTTCACCAACGGAGGTTCGACGACGTTCTCCGCGCGAGTCTTTGCCAGCGCGACTCAAGTAGTCGGTGGCGTTGGGATCAACCCCTTGCAATCGAGCTATGCGCCCGGAACGACGTTGAGTTTCTCCGCCGCCGCCAACGATGGCTTTGTATTCTCCGGCTGGACGGGCGACACCGCGGCTTCGGCCAACCCGTTGAGCATGACGCTTGATGCAAACCGTTCGATCACGGCCAATTTCACGCCGGCTTGGAATCTTTCGGTTTCGACCGTGGGACAGGGTACGGTCGCGGTCAGTCCGTCGGCGGACGCGTACGTTGACGGTACGCAGGTATCGCTCACCGCGACGGCGGCGCCTGGTTGGCGATTTAGTTCGTGGAGCGGGGCGCTGTCGGGCGCCGTGAATCCGAGTTCATTGATTATGCACAGCAGCCAGGGCGTCGTGGCCAACTTCGTCGCCGAGACGCCTCCGACGGTGTCCATCGTCAGCCCCGCCGGCGGCGCCCTGTTCGCGCCGCCGGCGAGCGTCACGGTGACGGTCAACGCCAGCGATGTGGACGGGACCGTCACGCAGGTGGACTTGTATCAAGGGGCGACGTTGATCGGGACCAAGACCTCGAGTCCATATACCTTCAACGTGTCCGGCCTGACTGAAGGAAGCTACGCGCTGACCGCAAAAGCGACGGACAACGACGGCGGAACAAGCGTATCGAGTCCGGTAACGATCACAGTGGCGAACCCGCCGACGATCAGCTCGCCGCCGCAGGGCCAGAGCGTCACGCTGGGGGCGACGGCGTCGTTCAGCGTGAGCGCCACCGGCGTGGCGCTGAGCTATCAGTGGCAGTTGAACGGGACAAACCTGCCGAACGCGACCGCCTCCAATTTGACCATTCCCAACGCGCAATCGAGCGACGCCGGGGCGTATCAGGTGATTGTCTCGAACGTGGCTGGCTCGGTGACCAGCTCGACCGCCAACTTGATCGTAAATCTCCCGGTTAGCATTACGTCGCAGCCGCAGTCGGCGATCGTAGTGGTGGGTGGCGTGGCCACGTTCACCGTCGTGGCCACCGGGACCGCGCCGTTGAGCTACCAATGGCAGCTCAATAGCGTAAATATCAACAACGCCACCAATTCCAACCTGGCGGTCAACAGCGCGCAGACGGGCGACGCTGGCTCCTACCAAGTCGTCGTTACCAACCCGGCGGGGTCGTTAACGAGCGGCGCGGCGACCTTGACGGTCAATACCCCGGTGGAGATTGCGAGCCAGCCGACGGACGCGACGGTCAACGTTGGCGGGTCGGCTACCTTTAGCGTAAGCGCGAGCGGCACGGCTCCGTTGCGCTTTCAGTGGCAGTTCAAAGGGGTAAACCTTCCCGGGGCGACCAACTCGAGCCTCACGATCAACAATGCGCAGACGACCGACGCGGGCGTGTATCAAGCGCTCATCACCAATCCCGCGGGGACGGTCAGCAGTTCGTCCGTGAGCCTGACGGTCAACGGGCTGGGCGCGATTTCCCTGCCACCCGCCAGCCAGACGGTCTTGGTCGGCGGCACGGCGACCTTTTCCGTGACGGCGAGCGGGACCGGCCCCTTGAGCTACCAATGGCAGTTCAATGGCACGAATATTCCGAACGCCACCAGTTCCGTTCTCGTGATCAACCAGGCGCGGACCACCGACGCCGGCTCCTACCAAGTCGTCGTCACCAGTCCGGGCGGGTCGGTAACCAGCAGCCCGGCGACGTTGACCGTCAACGTCCCGGTGACGTTTGGAAGCCAACCGAAAGACGCGACGGTCAATGTCGGCGGGGCGGCGACCTTCAGCGTCACCGCGAACGGCACGTTCCCGTTGAGTTTCCAATGGCTGAAGAACGGGACGCCAGTTTCGGGGGCCACGACGTCCACGCTGACGCTCAATAACGCGCAGGTTTCGGACGCGGCCATTTATTCGGTGGTGGTGAGCAACGTCGTCGGCGCGGTGACCAGTTCGACGGCGAATTTGACCGTCAGCGTGCCGCCGACGATCAGTCAGTCGCCCAAGGATCAGACCGTGACCGTTGGCTCGAGCGTGAGCTTCAGCGTGACGGCGGGCGGGACGGCGCCGCTCAGCTACCAATGGCAGCACGCCGGGCTTAACCTCGACGGGGCGACCGGTTCCTCGCTGATCTTGAATGGCGTTACGACGGCGGACGCCGGGACCTACGCGGTGACGGTAACGAATGTGGCCGGGACGGTCACCAGCGCCGCCGCGAATTTGGTGGTTAACGTGCCCATCACGCTGACCACGCAGCCGACCAATCAAGCGGTCAACGCGGGTGGCGTGGCCGTTTTTGGCGTAACGGCGACCGGCACCGCGCCGCTGAATTTTCAGTGGTTATTCAACGGCGGCCCGTTGCCGGGAGCAACCTTACCGACGTTGACCATCAGCAATGTTCAGCCGGCCAACGTGGGCGCTTACTCCGTCGTGGTGAGCAACGTGGTCGGAGCGCTCACCAGCTCGGCGGCCACCTTGACACTCGACGTCCCGCCGGTGATCACCGGGATTTCCCAGAACGTGGTCGTCGTCGCCGGCGCTCCGCTCGCGCTGACGGTGGCCGCCACGGGGACGCAGCCGCTAAGCTATCAGTGGACGTTGAACGGAACCGCGGTCGCCGGCGCCACCAACTCGATCCTGAGCCTCGATCATGCGCAGGCGGCTGACGCAGGCGCCTATCAAGTCACAGTGACCAACCTTGCCGGGAGCGCGGTCGGGGGACCGGTCAAGGTGGATGTCAATGTGCCACCTACCATTACGGTGCAACCGAGGAGTCAGACCAATTTGGTCGGGGATACTTTGAGTTTCCAGGTGATCGTGACCGGCACGGCGCCACTCGGGTATCAGTGGTTTCGCAATCTCACGCCGATCGCCGGCGCCACCAACTTACAGATTTCACTGCACAACGTGACGACCAACCAGGCCGGCCAGTACACCGTGACGATCACCAATGTGGCCGGCTCGGTGACCAGCGACGTCGCGAACCTGGTGGTCAACTCTCCGGTGACGATCACCACCCAGCCGACCAATCAGGTGGCGCTGGCCAACGCGCCGGTGAGTTTCGCCGTCGTGGCCGCGGGCGCCGCGCCGATCGGTTACCAATGGTTGTTTAACGGCAATTTGCTCGCCGGTGCCAACGCGGCGACGTTCACGATTCCGAGCGCGCGCCCGTCCGACTCCGGTTCGTACTCGGTGGTGGTAAGCAACGTGGTCAACGCGGCGGTGAGCGCGCCTGCCACTCTGAAGGTTGTGACCCTACCGAGCATCACCAAGCAACCGCAGGGATTGACAGCGTTGGTCGGCGGCACGGCGGCCTTCCACGTGACGGCCAATGGCTCCGAACCACTCGCGTATCAATGGCTCTTTGGCGCCAGCCCGTTGCCCGGCGCAACCAACTCGACGTTGACGCTAACCAGTGTGCAGGCCAATCAGGCGGGCGACTACAGCGTGGTGGTGACCAACGCTGGCGGGCAGTTGACCAGCGGCAGCGCCACTTTGCTCGTCACGCAACCAGTCGCGATTACGGCGCAGCCCCAGAGTCGGACCAACTTGGCCGGCACGGCCGCCAGCTTCAGCGTCACGGCGATTGGCACGGCGCCGTTAACGTACCAGTGGATATTCAATGGCTCCGCGCTGACCGGGCAAACGAACGCGACGCTCGCGTTCAGCGCCGCCCAGCCGACCGACGCGGGCAGTTATCGAGTCGTGGTGGGCAACGCCGGTGGCTCACTGTCCAGCAGCAACGCGGACTTGACGGTCAATGCTCCACCGACGATCACCAAACAGCCGAAGACCAAGTCAACGGTGGTGGGGGCCACTTCGGCGAAGTTCTCGGTGACCGCCAGTGGCACCCAACCCTTGAGCTATCAATGGCAATTCAACGGCGCGGCCATCGCGGGCCAGACCAATTCGATCATTACCTTGTCCAATATCGTCGCGACGACGGCCGGAACCTATACGGTGACGGTGACGAACGTGGCTGGCAGCGCCAACAGCCAACCGGCGATTCTGACGGTCAACACGCTCCCAGGCATTGCCGCGCCGCCGCAGAACGTGACGACCAATCAGGGCAGCCCGGCCGGCTTCAGCGTCACGGCCACCGGGACCGCGCCGCTAAGCCTTCAGTGGTTGTACAATGGCGACCCGGTGGCCGGGGCGACGAACGCCAGTTTGAGTTTTGCCGGCGTGCAGCCGACCAACGCGGGCCTTTACTCGGTTGTGGTCACCAATGTGGCCGGTTCGGTGGTCAGCCCGTCCGCGCGCTTGACTGTGAACGTCCCGCCGACGATTGCGCGGGCGCCGTCGGGCGTGGCGGCCGTCGCCGGAGCCAACGCGGCGTTCAGCGTCGTGGCCAACGGCAGTGAGCCGCTGAGCTACCAATGGCGTTTGGGCGGCGTCAACTTGCCGGGCGCCACCAGTTCGACGCTGACGCTGACCAACGTTCAAAACACCCAGGCCGGGGCTTACAGCGTGGTGGTGACCAATGCGGCGGGCACGGTAACCAGCGCGGCCGCCAATCTGACACTCTCGACGCCGGTCAGTTTCACCAGCCAGCCAAGCGGTCAGTCGGTCACCGCGGGGGCGAACGCGACTTTTACCGCGGTGGCCACCGGCAGCGCTCCCTTGACCTATCAGTGGCGCTTCTTTGGGGTGAGTCTGCCGGGGGCGACGAATAGCAGCTATACGGTGGTGGGCGCGGGGCCGACCAATGCCGGACCCTATTCGGTGGTGGCGGGCAATTCGGCCGGTTCGACCAACAGCGCCAGCGCGCAACTGACCGTCATCGTGCCCCCGGCGATCACGCTCCCGCCGCGCGGCCAGACGAACGCCGTCGGCGACACGACGAGCTTGGGCGTGGTGGCGACCGGGACGGCCCCGTTGACCTACCAATGGCGTTTGAATGGAGTCAACGTGGGCGGCGCGACCAACGCCACCCTGGCGCTGACTAATGTGCAGAATGCGCAGGCCGGTCCCTACGTGGTCGTGGTCAGCAACGCCGGCGGGGCGGTGACCAGCGCGCCCCCGGCGGTCCTGACGGTCAGCGTGCCGCCGGCGATTCAAACGCAGCCGGCCGGACAGACGGTGGCGGCGGGCGGAAGCGCGACGTTCACGGTGGTGGCCAGTGGCACGGCGCCCTTAAGCTACCAATGGCGGCGCAACGGCGCCTCACTCAGCGGACAAACGAATTCGACCCTAACGATCAACGGAGTTCAGGCGGGCAATTTGGGTGACTACAGCGTGCTGGTGGTCAACTCGGTCGGGACAGTGTTCAGCGCCAACGCCACCCTCGGCATCAACCTGCCGAAGCTGAATCTGGCCGATAATTTCGCCGCGAGCGTGACCAGCTTGGCGACGGCGGGCAGTTTCGACGGTGGCACGAACTCGTTGGCGACCAAGGAGCAGGGGGAGCCGAACCACGCCGGCCGAACTGGTGGACACTCGGTCTGGTTCGTCTGGCAGGCGCCGACCAACGGGATCATGCGGTTTGACACGGCGGGCAGCAGCTTCGACACCGTCATGGCGGCCTATACCGGCGTGGCGGTGAACAGTTTAACGGCCATCGGAAGTGATGACGATTTTGGCGGGCAGTTGTCGAGCGAGGTGCAATTCAACGCGGTGGCCGGGACGGTCTATCACGTGGCGATCGATGGCGCTTCGGCGTCGTCGGTCGGACACATTGTCTTGACGTTTAATTTCACTCAAACCAGTGAAATTCTTCCGCAAATCTTGAGCAATCCAACCGACCAGACCGCGCGAACGGGCGGGAGCGCGACTTTCACCGTCCAGGCGAGTCCCGCGGGCGTCACGTACCAGTGGTTTTATAATGGGTCCGCGCTCGGCGGGCAGACCTCCTCGAATCTGACGGTATCGTCGGTTCAGGCGGCCAGCGCCGGACCGTACACCGTTCGGGTCACGTCGGGCGCGAACTCGGTGGACAGCGCACCGGCGAATTTGCAGATCAATGATTCGAGCGACGCTGGGAGTAGCGAGGACAAGTTCAGCGATCTGGCCGGCGTGACCGGGGGGAGCGGTTTGTCGTTGGCGAGTTTCCCCGCGCGCCTAACGCCGATCCGTCTGGAAGCCAATGGCGCGGGCGTCGCCAGCGCGTTTGCCGGGACGCAAGTCTTCACGACGTTTGATGGAACCCCACAGCCCGGCGAGCCTAATCCGTGGCGGGTGTCCGGCGGCGCCCCCGAGTGGTTCCTGTATCAGGCAAAGACCAACGGTGTCTTGCGCTTCGATACCATCGGGAGTGATTTCAAGACCTTGCTCGCCGTTTTTACCGGGCCAGGAACCGACTTTGCGAGCCTGGTCCTACAAGGGGCCGACGCGCATAGCGCCCCTGACGGCCAGGGTAGCGTTGTCTCGTTGCCCGCGACGACGGGCACGACCTATTTCGTCGTGGTGGACGGCGAAAACGGGGCCAAGGGCCATGTGACGTTGAACTATAACCTCGCTCGCGTCGCGGTCATAACCCAGCAGCCCGCGGGGCGCGCGGCTCTGGCGGGCGACAACGTGACATTGAGCGTCGTGGCGACCAATGTCGCCGCGCCGACGCCACTGTCGTATCAATGGAGTCGCAACGGGTTGGCGTTGAGTGGCGCCACCAACTCGACGTTGAACCTCGCGAACGTGGGGGTTGGCTCGGCCGGCAATTACAGCGTCGCGGTGGCCAATTTCGCCGGGGTGGTGACCAGCCAGGGAGCACAGGTCTCGGTCGGTGTGGCGTTGACGATTACCGCGCAGCCGCAGAGCCAATCGGTTGCTCCCGGCAGCGCCGTCAACTTGACGGTCGCCGCCAGCGGGACCGAGCCATTGAGCTACCAATGGAGCCTGGGCGGCGTACCGCTCCCCAGCGCTACCAACGCGACGCTCGCGTTGGCCAATTTCCAGGGCGTGAACGCTGGCAATTACACCGTGGTCATCACCAATCAGGTCGGCGCGGTCACCAGCGCGCCCGCGGTATTAAGCGTCAACGGGCCGCCTTCGATTACGACGCAGCCGCGGGCCACCACCAGCCTGACCGTTGGCGGGAGCGCGACCTTGTCGGTCACCGCGAGCAGCAGCAGCGCGTTGACCTATCAATGGCGTTTGAACGGCGTCAATATCCCGGGCGCGACGAACGCGGCGTTGACATTGAACAACGCGTCGGCAGCGGCGGTGGGCGCTTACACCGTGGTGGTCGGGAACGCCGTTGCCTCAGTCGTCAGCGCGCCGGCGGTGTTGAACGTCAGCACAGCGATCACGATTGCCGCGGCGCCCCAGGATCAGACCGACAACGCGGGCGACACCGTCACCTTCACCGTGCTGGCGCTTGGTACCGCGCCCTTGACTTATCAATGGCAATTCAACGGCACGAATGTCACGGGCGCGACGGCGCTATCATTGACGCTGACCAACGTTCAGGTCGCCGACGCCGGCCTGTATCAGGTGGTCGTCGCCAACGGCGCCGGATCGGTTACCAGCCACGCGGCGACGCTAACCGTCAACAGCGCCATATCGATTACCCAACAGCCGCAAAGCCAGTCCTTGTCTTTGGGCGGCGTGGCGACTCTACGCGTGACCGCCACCGGAACCGGGCTGACCTATCAGTGGCGTCGCAACGGCATCGCGCTGGCCGGCCAGACCAACTCCACCTTGACGCTCAACAATGTCGGGGTGACCGACGCGGGGACGTACACTGTGCTGGTGGCCAACGACGCGGCGGAGGTAATCAGCGCCGAGGCCTTGCTTTCGATCAACTCCGCGGTGGCGATCCTCGCGGCGCCCCAGAGCCAGACAGTGGGAGTGGGTGGGTCGGTGAGCTTCACCGTGGTCGCCAGCGGGAGCCCTCCGCTTTCCTATCAGTGGCGATTGAACGGCGTGGACTTGGCCGGTGGCACGGGCGCGACGCTGACGCTGAACAACGTTCAAACGACGGCGGCGGGCAGCTACACGGCGCTGGTGAGCGCCGGCGCCGGGGCCAGCACGATCGTCAGCCCCCCCGCGACGCTGACCGTCAATACTCCGATCGTCATCACCCAACAACCGCAGAGCCAGGTTCTGGTGATCGGCGCTGACGTAACGTTTAGCGTCACCGCGGCCGGGAACAACTTGGGCTACCAGTGGCGGTACGACGGCGTCGATCTGCCGGGCGCGGTTGGCTCGACTCTGACCGTGTCCAACGCGCAAGTCACCGCGGCGGGAACCTACGCCGTTTTGGTGAGCAACGGCGTCGGTGACGTCCTTAGCGATCCCGCGGTTCTGGCCCTGAGCGCCGCGCCGGTGATCGTCGTTGAGCCGCAGAGCCAGAGTGTCGGCGCCGGTGGCTCGGTGATCTTCAGTGTCGCCGCGTTTGGCTCGGGGACGTTGAGTTATCAGTGGCGCTTCAACGGTTCGGACATTGCCGGCGCCACCAACGCGACCTACCAAGTCGCCAACGTTCAAGGGTCCAGCGCGGGCGCGTATCAGGTGGCGGTCAGTAACGCGGTCGGCGTCACCCTCAGCTCGTCCGCGAATCTTGCCGTCAACGTCTCGGTCACAATCGTCCAGCAACCCGTCAGTCAGGCGCTGACGGTCGGCGCCAACGTGACGTTTACGGTCAACGCGGTCGGCGCGAACCTGAACTATCAATGGCTCTTCAATAGCGTCGCCATCACCGGCGCGACCAACAGCGCTTTGACCCTGACAAACGTTACGCTGGCGCAAGCTGGCGTGTACAATGTGATCGTCAGCAACGCTTCCGGCGCCGCCACCAGCGCTGACGCGTTCCTGAGCCAGGCGACTGCCCCCTCGATCCTGACCGCCCCGCAATCCGTCACTGCGACCGTCGGCGGCAGCGCGAGTTTCAGCGTCGTGGCGTCCGGCGCCCCGCCGCTCACGTACCAGTGGTCGCGCAACGGCGTCAACCTTCCCGGCGCGACCAACTCGATGCTCACGCTGATCAATCTGCAATTGACGGATCGCGCCAAATACCAGGTGCTCGTCACGAATCCGGCGGGCTCAAGCTTAAGTGACGAGGCGACCCTGTTGGTCGTGGCGAATCCGACGTTCCAATTGACCGCTGGCGCTTTGTCCGCCAATGGCGCCTTCGTTTTGCATCTGAGCGGACCGGCCGGCCAAATGATCCAGTTGCAAGCCTCGACGACGCTGACAAATTGGTTCGGTCTCACCAACTTGGTCCTGACCGCCGGCGCGGCCGATTACGTCGATGTCCCCGGGACCAACCTCGCCCGGCGTTTTTACCGGCTCGCCCCCGCCGTGCCGCTCCAGTTGCTGTCTGCCACGCGCCAGAGCAATGGACAATACCAACTGGCCATCCAGGGGTCCCCGGGCCAGAACCTGACGATCCAAAGCTCCGCCGATCTCAAGACCTGGACCGCGCTCGGCGCCCGATTCCTCACCGGCACGAATCTTCTCTTCCTCGACCCCCAACCCGCCACGAACAACCTCCGCTTCTATCGCGTCCTGGTTGCCCCGTAGGCGCCAGCGCGCCCGACTGGCTCCGTGCGGCCGACCGGACTCACTCGAAACTAATTCGCGCGGCGGGAGCTGAATCGGCCGGCATGACGCCCGCCTGATAAAGCTGCAACTCGTGGATCGACCAGAAAAGCCCCGCCACTCGGCCGGTCTGAGTGATGCGGACGAACTTTGCCTTGGCGGGTGTGAACATAATCTCGGTCAGGGCGCCGAGGCCGTTCCCGCCGGCTACGGGCGTTCCCCACGTTCGCCCGTCGAGCGAGAGTTCGACCGTGTAGCCGCGTGGGTAATCTCCGGCCGAACCCGTGGTATCCAGGACTAGTCCGGCCACGGACGCTTCGGCGGGCAGTTCGACTTGGAACCACTGCCCAGGCGTCTGCACGGCTCCGGTATCCCAGCGGGTCTCGGGTTTGCCGTCAATCGCGTTGGCGCAATTCGCTTGGTTCGAGCTGGCCGTCAAACGCCAGTTCGAGGAGGTCTTCATGGGTTGTGGCGCCGCGGCCTGCAACGTCTCGATCGTCCATGGAGTAAGGCGACCGACCGTCGCCTTCCGCACGCGGGCGACCTGGCTCGGTGAGACCAGTCCGGCGTGATTGCCGAATGAATTGCGCACGAAACTGGCCACGGCGGCGACCCAGGCGTCGTCATTGCTCGCCATCGAGACCATCTGCGCCTCGTAGGCCTTCCCGCCCACGGGACCGGACAAACCCTGCAATAGGACCATGACGATACGGTCGCCCGGGCCGAGGACGGTGTTCGAGTTGGAGAGGGGCGGAGCCATCGTGGTTCCCGGCGCTCCGCCCTGGAAAGGCATCCCTTTGCCGTCAAATCCGTGACAGGCGAAGCAAAGCTCCTTGAAGATGCTTTCGCCTTTTTTGAGGATACCGATTTCCGCGCCCGTAAAGCCCGCGCCGCTCAGTGACCGGCCGCCGGTGATGATTTCCTTCCCGAGCGTCTGGACCCCGTGCGACCTACTCTCGGCGATGACGGCCTGAGCGTCGGCTTGCCAGTTTGTCCAACCGAGAACCTTGGAGGTTCCGATCTCTTGGATGACCACGCCGGCGTCAGCGTCGCGCGCCATTGTGCGAATCTCCGCCTCGAGTTGGTGGTCGCCACGTTTATAGAGCGATTCACTGACTTGAATCGCGGCAGCCCGGACGTGCGGATTCTCGTCTTTAAGCTTTTCGCGGATCAGCGAGGCCTCGGCGGCGTCGAGTCCCTCTAATGTCCAAAGCGCGTGCAGTCGGGCGAGGTAGTTCGGACTGGAGCGAGTCATCGTCACCAGCGCGGGAACGACCGACTTGTCGCCGCGAACGATCAACAGCTTCTGGGCGGTATCGCGCCACCAGCCATTCGGATGTTCCAAATACGACACCCACCGCGCCGGGGTTTCGTCGAGCATGCGAGGCTGTGGTCCCGGTTGAAAATCCCTGTGCGTCAACCGCCAGATTCGACCGTGGCCGACATTTTTGTCGAGGCCGTACTGTAATACGGGTTTGCGCAGGTAGCTGTCCGGACGGACCCAATTGCCTTCCTGGATGATTCCCCGATACATATCGACAATGTAAAGGCAACCATCGGGCCCGGTGGTCATGTTCACCGGCCGAAAATTGGGGTCGGTGGAGCGAATGAATTCTGATTTCGGATAGGGATTGCTTACATAGGTGATCCCATCGCGCACCTCGACTTTGGCGCGGCGGATCAGGCGGCCGACCGGCTCGGCCACCAACGCGTCGCCCCGCAAGTCCAAGGGAAGACGATCCCCGCGAAAAACCTGCTGCCCACAGGTGGCGGTCATGTGGTTGAGGGTCCGGTCGCTCGGCCGAAACCGATCGGTCCCTCCCTGGACGTCCGCCAGGCCGACCAGCGGGAATACTTCCAAGAAATCGGCGGGTTGCTGCTCGGGCAGGTCGATGGCGCCATAAAGCACCGGGGTCTGGAAATGCCACAGGCCTTTCTCCCCGCCGGCGTTCGACCACCACATTTTGCCGTGATCGTCCTGGCAAAGTCCCCATTGTCCGCCGTTGGCCGCCGTCGGTTCCTTAAGGGCCGGTTTTCCGGCCCCATTCCATCGCAGGCGGTAGGCGTTGTAGGTGGTGTAAATCCAGTTGTCCATTCCCCAGATCAAGCCGCTTGGCTGGTGCTCCAAGTTGCCGCCCCGACGCCCTCCTTGGTAAAACGTTTCCTTCGTGTCGGCGACGCCATCGCCATTGGTATCCTGGTGAATGGTAATGTCACTCGAGTCCGTCAGGCCGACCAAAACCCGGTCATCGAGCGGCAAAACCATCCGCGGCAAGAGTATGTTATCCAGGAAAACCGTGTGTCGGTCGAAAACGCCGTCGTGTTGGGAGCTTTCGTGGCGCGAGATGCGGCTTCGCGGCTCGAGTTCTCCGTTCCCATCCACGTCCTGCATGTACGTTCGCATCTCGACGACATACATCCGGCCGTTTCCGTCGAAAGCTATGGCGGACGGCTCCTTGATCTCGGGATCGCTCAGGACGAGTTCAAGCCGGTAGCCGTCAGGGAGTTGAATTGTTTTCAACTCGTCGGCTGGTGACCGGACCGGAACGGGCGGTTGCGGTGGAAACCCCGGCTGGAGGGCATCGGCCGCGGCCAAGCGGAGCGCTATTCCCAGGAGTCCCAGGGCGAGAGCGGGTCGGGCGAAGCGGGTGAAATGAAATCGGGTCGGCATGGGACTTTTGACGGACAGCATGTGTTGATGATCTGCCTTGGGAATTCGGGTTCCACGGGAGCCAAGCCAAAGCACGCCCGCTTGTACGGAATCTGGAACCCCGCTGCAAAGCCTATCTCCGCACGGGCATGTTTTTTTCTGACGACAAATCGATGCGCCGGTTCTCGGGGCCTGCATGTGGGATTGTGCGGGCGCCGAACGCGGATCTTGAGCCGGTCGCGGAGCGGCTCGCGCGTTTGATTAACCGGGAGATTTAGCCGGGTGTTCCCGATTAGGCGGGCTTGATCTGGAATCGTTTACGATGCCAGGCGGCGGTGATTTGCCGGAAGAAATTCCTTGCCGAGAGGGCAGGGTTCGACAATATGACCTCACCGTACGCGATTTGATCCGCGTTTGAACATTATAGCTCGCAGCCAGCTCTACTCTTTTATGGGTCGTATCTATAACAACATCATTGAAACCGTAGGTCGCACGCCCCTCGTCCGCCTTAATCGAGTTTCCGCCGGAATTCCGGCCACCATTTTGTTGAAATGCGAATTCTTCAACCCGCTTGGGAGCGTGAAGGATCGTATCGGCGCGGCGATGATCGAGGACGCGGAGAAGCGCGGCATTCTGAAACCGGACTCGGTAATCATTGAGCCGACCAGCGGCAACACTGGAATCGCGCTGGCGTTTGTGGCGGCCGCCAAGGGGTATCGCCTGATTCTGACGATGCCCGAAACGATGTCGCTGGAGCGGCGGACGCTGCTGGGTATGCTGGGCGCCAAACTCGTGTTGACCCCGGGGACCGAGGGAATGAAAGGGGCGATTGCGCGGGCGAATCAGATCGCGAGCGAGACGCCCAATTCCTGGATTCCGCAGCAGTTCGAGAACCCCGCGAACCCGGAGATTCACCGCCGGACGACGGCCGAGGAGATTTGGGAGGATACGGATGGCAAGGTCGATATTTTGGTTTCCGCGGTGGGCACCGGAGGGACGATCACGGGCTGTTGCGAAGTGATCAAACCGCGCCGGCCGAGCTTTCAAGCGATCGCCGTCGAGCCGAAGGATTCGCCGGTCATTTCGCAGACGCTGGCCGGCGAGCCGGTTAAGCCGGGGCCGCACAAAATCCAAGGGACAGGCGCGGGCTTTGTGCCCAAGAATTTGCACTTGAAGGACGGCGCGGGCAGCCCGCAAATCACCGAATGCGTGCAAGTCAGCAATGATGACTCATTCACCATGGCGCGCCGGCTGGCGAAAGAAGAGGGCATCCTGGTGGGCATTTCGACCGGGGCGAACGTGTGGGCCGCGCTCCAGATCGCCCGCCGTCCGGAAAACCATGGGAAGGTGATTGTTACGATTGCGTGCTCGACCGGCGAACGCTATTTGAGCACGCCGCTGGCGGCGGAAGCAAAGGCTGAGGTCGGGGGCTAATCCTCGGTTGGGTCCCGGGCGGTCAAAATATAATTGCAAAATAAATGTTGCGCTAGCCTGGGTTCAGCGATATAGATTCAAACGTCAAGGGCCTAACGGACCGAGACGGCAGAATTGGTTTTCGTAACAGTTCAGTTCAGCGGCTCTCCCTAATTTCACGATTCATGTGGCTTTCATGCCACGGCAGTGGGACGACCCTTTTAGATGCACGATAAGAATAATTATGAGTAATAAGCCTAATGGCACACCGGAGCATGGCGCCGGTTATCTGGAGATTTCGGAAAAGGGATTTGGTTTCCTCCGCTCGGCCGACAATCATTTTACCCCCAAGCCGACCGATATTTTCGTGACTCCGGACACGATTAAAAAGAATTTTCTGCGGGAAGGGGCGTTGGTCGAGGGACCGTTGCAGCCGCCCCACCGTGGCACCAGCCCGCAGTTGCGGGAAGTGACCTCGGTAAATCACATGAATTTCGCCGAATACACGCGTTCGGTGCGCTTTGAAAACCTGACGACGATCGATCCATTCGAGAAGTTCCGTTTGGAGACCACGCCCGACCTGATGGAAATGCGGATCATCGACCTGGTGACCCCGATCGGGAAGGGAACCCGCGGTTTGATTGTCGCGCCGCCGCGCACGGGCAAGACGACGATTCTTAAGCAGATCGCAAACTCCGTCGCCGTCAATCACCCGGAAGTGCACGTGATCGTGCTTTTGATCGACGAGCGGCCGGAGGAAGTCACTGATTTCCAACGCTCTGTCAAGGCCGAGGTTGTGGCTTCGTCGAACGATCAGGACTTGGAGACGCATGTTCGGCTCTCGCGCTTCACCATTGAGCGCTGCCGCCGGATGGTTGAGACCGGCAAGGACGTCTTCGTATTGCTCGACTCCATCACGCGCGTCGCGCGCGCTTATAACAGCGTGCATGGCGGAAGCGGACGCACGATGACGGGCGGCGTGGATGCCCGCGCCCTGGAGATTCCGCGCAAGATGTTCGCCTCGGCCCGCAAAACCGAGGAGGGCGGCTCGCTGACGATCATCGCCACCGCGTTGGTGGACACCGGCTCCCGGATGGACGAGTTGATCTTCCAGGAATTCAAGGGCACCGGCAACATGGAGTTGATTCTGGATCGGAAGCTTTCGGATCGCCGCTTATTTCCGGCGATTGACATTCCCAAGAGCGGCACGCGGAAGGAAGAGAAGCTATTCCCGGCCAAGAACCTCGAAGCGATCCGCAAGCTTCGCCGCACGATGGTCGATCTCAATCCGGTTGAGGCGATGGAGACATTGCTGGCCGCGTTGAAGAAGCACAAGACCAACGACGAATTGTTGGCGAAGCTGGCGTAGGCGCCGCGCCGGGGACGCCGCGGGAGATTCGAGCGTGACGGTTGCGCTTGATTCACTGCGGCCCGGCCCGGCGCTGGAGGCTCGTTTGGGGCTGGTTTCCGTAGGATTGGCGGTTCAACCCGATCGGACGGCGCGGAGGTAGGAGATGAAGAAACGTAGCGTGAGCCGCCAAGCTGGCTTGCCGTTGTCCCGACCGCCCCTGGAGCGGATGATGCGCATCCACCAGGCAATACAATCGGGCCGTTATCCCAATGCTTCGACACTGGCGGTCGAACTGGAAGTCAGCAGCAAGTCGATTCAGCGTGACTTGCAGTTCATGCGGGACCGACTCGAGCTGCCGCTGGAGTTCAACGCGGGCCGCAACGGTTACGGCTACACGCAGGAGGTAAGCTCGTTTCCAACCCTGCAGGTCACCGAAGGTGAATTGTTCGCGTTGTTGGTGGCGGAAAAGGCGCTGCAACAATACCGCGGCACGACCTTCGAAAAACCCCTCGTTAGCGCGTTCAAAAAAATGGCCGCGTCGTTGCCCGATACGGTCTCCCTCAATTTGGCCGACTGGGGCGAAACGATCTCTTTTCGGACCAGCGCCGAGCCGATCCTCGACCTGGAGGTGTTCGATACCCTGTCCAAGGCGACGGCCAGTCGGCGCCAATTGGAACTGACCTACCGCAAACCGGGTCGGCAGCAGACCGAGCCGCGCATCGTCGATCCGTATCATCTGGCCAACATCAACGGCGAATGGTTTCTCTTCGCCTATTGCCACTTGCGGCGGGACATTCGGACGTTCGCGCCCGCCCGTATTCAAGGCGCCCGGCCGACTGGCAAATCATTCACCCGGCCGCAAAAGTTCTCCCTCGAAAAACGGTTGCGAGACAGTTTTGGAGTGCATAGTGGGCAGGGGGAATTCGACGTCGTGATCCGCTTCAATGAGCTGGTGGCCGACTACATTCGGGAGAAACGGTGGCACCCGTCCCAACAATTGGTGACCCTGGAGAACGGCGCGCTGGAATTGAGCCTGAAACTGTCGAGTTTGGTTGAGATTCAACGTTGGGTACTCGGTTGGGGAGGCAACGCGGTCGTGGTGCGACCGCCTGAGTTGGCCGCGGCGGTGAAGGCCGCCGCGGAGAATATATTGGCCCAGTCCGACCCGGTTTGAGCGCCGCAAAAAATCTCGCCTCTCAATTTGCAAATCAGGCGGGACGAATTAAAGTTTGGGCATGGCTGATAACAAAAAGAAGCCAGGACCCGCGGCCGGGCTAGGCAAGTTCAAGGCCGAAGGGGCGGAGGAGTCATCCCCGTTGAGCGACCTGCTTTCCCGCGAGGAGCTCGACACGCTGTCAACGCTGCAGTTGGTCGATTTGATCGCCGGCAAACTTCCCCCGCGGCATTCCTCGATCATGGACCTCATCTATTTGCGCGAGCGGGTCGTGGCGATGGAGGAGATGAACGAGCAGGCCCGTCAGGCCATCGAGAAGCTCGACGCGATCGTGGATAAACTGCGGTCCCCGGCCTTTCGCGTCGGGACTTTTCTTACGCCGATCGAACCCGATCAGGCGCACGTCTGCGTCGGGGGCACCGATTACGTCTGCCGCGTCGATCCGCAAATACCGCTGAACAGTCTGCAGGTGGGACAACGGGTGCTCTGCAACGAGGCGTTCGCGGTGGTGCAGGGCCTCGGTTTCGACCGCAACGGCCCGGTCGTGCGCATTGATGAATTATTGTCCGACGGCCGGCTGCGGATCGGCCAGGAATCCGGGCTTTCGCCGCTGGTGTTGATCCGCTCGGCGTTGTTGGGCAAGGAGAAGCTCAAGCCGGGGCTGGAGGTGCGGCTGGACGTGAATCAGCGGGTCGCGCTGGAAGTGATCGGCGTCAACAAACGGATCGAGCGTTCCCTCGCGACGGTGAATGAACTGCCTTGGTCGGCCATCGGCGGGCAAGAGGAGGCCGTGCAGGCCATTCGCGACACTTTGGAGCTGCCCTTCCTGCACCGCGACCTTTTCAAACGCTTCGAGCATACGGTGCCGAAGGGTTTTCTCCTCTATGGGCCGCCGGGCTGCGGCAAAACCTTGATGGGCAAAGCCACGGCCTACAATTTGCGCAAACAGATCGCGGCCCAGAGCGGCGTGGATCACCCGGAGTTTTTTCTGCACGTCAAAGGCCCGGAAATCCTGAACATGTGGGTGGGCGAGTCCGAGCGCCAGGTGCGCGATCTGTTCGCCCAATGCCGCGAGCGGGCGAGCGAAGGCGCGCTGGCGTTTCTGTTTATCGATGAGGCCGAGGCGATTCTGGGTACGCGGCGGGCGGGACGATACCACAGCATGTTGAGCACCCTGGTGCCGATGTTTTGCGCGGAGATGGACGGGCTGGAACCGCTGCAGAACGTGGTGGTCATCCTCGCCTCGAATCGCGCCGACCTGATTGACCCGGCGATCCTGCGACCCGGGCGAATCGACCGGAAAATCAAAGTCAAGCGCCCGGACGAAGCGTCGGCCCGGCGGATTTACGAGATTTATTTGCGGGATTCACTGCCGTTGGCGGAGCCGAAAGTGGACTTGGCCAAGGCGACGCTCGACGCGCATTACGCCCGGACGCCCGAAAACGAATTCCTTGAGGTGATCTACCGCAGCGGGCGGCGGGACGTGCTCTATCGCGGCGACATGTCGAGCGGGGCGATCATCGCGGCCATCGTCGAGCGCGCCAAAAGTTTGGCGATCAAACGCTCCATCGAGACGAACGCGGAAACCCAGCTCACGCGGGAGGACCTGCTCGCGGCGTTGCGCAAGGAGTACGAGGAAAACGATTTGTTTCCGGCGACCGACGTGACGGAGGATTGGTTGAAACTGACCGACTTCGATCCGGAGAACGTCATCAAACTTGGACCGGTTCGCCCGCGGAAAACGGGCGCGGCGACGTCCGGGATAATCTAGCCCTCGGGACGGGCGTTCTTCACATTCATGATTCGCTTTCGACCGAAAGCCTTGCCCGTCTCTCGTGGCTGACGCCGCCTCACGATGACTTCGCCAATATTATTTGGGATCGAAACGGAAATCGGGATCGCGTGCGATGGCGCGGAGGAACTCGATCACGTGGCGGAGTCCATCGCGCTGGTGCGCAGCGCCACCGATGGCGGGGCGCGCATGTGCTGGGATTACGAATGCGAGGACCCGCATCTGGACATGCGGGGGTTTCGGGTGCGGGAATTGCGGCAGGATAGCGACGAGGCTTACTACTTTGCCGAGGACGCCGAGCGGGAATTGAGCTACGTCGAGATCAAAAGCGATTTGGTGCTCGGCAATGGCGCCCGCTTCTACAACGACCACGCCCATCCTGAGTATTGCACGCCCGAATGCGGCACGCTGGCCGAGTTGGTCGCGCACGATCGGGCCGGCGAACGCCTGCTAATGGCGTGCGCGCGGCGCCTTTCCGAGGAGCGGGGAGCGCTCTACCGCCTCTACAAAAACAACACCGATTTCTGTGGGCATAGCTATGGGTGCCACGAAAACTACCTGCTGCCCCGCTCGCTGCCGTGGGACCGGCTCACGTTGGGCGTGCAGGCGTTTTTGGTGACTCGCCAAATTTACGCGGGCGCCGGCAAATTCGCGGTTGAAGGTGAGGACACGTTCGTCTCGCCGAATTTTCAAATCGCGCAACGGAGCGATTTCTTCAGTGAATTGCAGAGCGTTGACACGATGCAGCGCCGGCCGATCATCAACACGCGGGATGAGCCGCACGCGGACCCGCGGCGCTT
Source organism: uncultured Verrucomicrobiota bacterium (assembly GCA_964522665.1). Taxonomy (GTDB): domain Bacteria; phylum Verrucomicrobiota; class Verrucomicrobiia; order Limisphaerales; family CAZFVY01; genus CAZFVY01. The sequence continues at coordinate 37,239 of CAZFVY010000055.1, forward strand.
CCGTCGGTTCCACGTGATTTTGGGGGACGCCAACATGTCGCCGTTCGCCACGCGTTTGAAGGTGGGGACGATGGCGCTCGTCCTTGAGGCCCTGGCGCGCGACCCCAAACGCAAATACCCGGAGCTGGCGGACCCGCTGGCGGCGCTGACGAGCATTTCGCGGGACGCATCCTTCCGATGGGAGCTCGAACTCCAGGGACGGACGCGTTCGACGGCGCTCGCCGTGCAACGAACCTATATCGCGGCGGTGCGGGAGCTTTGTGATCTGACCGATCCCGAACGCGCGGCGTTGGTTGGCGATTGGGAAACGGCGTTGAACGATTTGGAGGTGGATTACACCCGTTGCCGAGATCGCCTGGATTGGGTGGCCAAGCTCGGGCTGGTACGGGAGTTTCAGGCCGCGCAAAAGCTGCCGGATGACGACCCTTGGCTGCAGAGCCTCGATTTGGAGTATCACCGCCTCGATTTGGAATCAGGCCTGTATTACGGCCTGGAACAGGCGGGCGGAATGCTCGGGGCGCCGAGTGAAGACGAGGTGCGTCGGGCGCTGTCCGAGCCGCCGGATACGAGGGCGTACATCCGCGGCCGTTGCGTGCAAAAATTCGCCGGGCAAATCATTTCCGCCCAGTGGGATCATATCACGTTGCGCGGCCGGGTGGGGCCAATCCGGATTTCGTTGCAGAATTCCTTCGCGCCCGACGAATTGCGCCGGCTCAAGGCGGCGATTGAAGCGGCTCATTCGCCGGATGATTTGCTGGACGTGGCGTCGGGCTATTGAACCCAACGGATCGCGGCCGCCGATATACGAATTCGGTCGCGCGTAAAGTCTGGAACGGATTCGCCCGAGGAGTTTCCGAGAGGCGCGAGATTCCGTTTGAGGACTCGGAGGCGGGGGCGTAAAGTGATTTGCGTCTGCTGCGAAACGTGGCAACTTAACGCAACGATATATGCCTGACCAAGCACAGAGAACACGTCCGGTGGCTCCTGGCCCGAGTGGCGGCGGCGAAGGTCCCAGTTCCCCCAAGGTGGAAAAGCCCAACGTCGATGAACTGCTCAAACGGATGCGCAAGGTCGATCCCGACCAAGCCAAACGTTACCGCCAGCGCACCGGGCAATGAGTGACGCGGTTCCGATTGCCGGCGACTTCCTGACGTTGCTGGCCCGTCATGGCGTGACGCCGTGGCGAAGCGAAGCGACGTCCGCCGCGCCCGTGGAGACCCAGGCCACCACGGTCTTCGCGTTCCATTTCTCGGAAGGGGTCTTAATGGCGGGCGACCGGCGGGCGACGGCCGGTAACGTCATCGTCACCGACCGGGTGGACAAGGTTTTGGAGTTGGACGATTTTTCCCTGCTGGCAATCGCGGGCGTGCCCGCGACGGCGTTCGAGATGGCGCGGGTTTTGCAGACTTCATTTGAGTATTATCGGCGCAGCCAATTGCAGGTTCTCAGTCTCGCGGCGAAGGTCCGCGCGCTGGCGCGCCTATTGCGCGAGAATCTGCCCATGACAATGCAGGGGGTGGGTATTGTGGTGCCGTTGTTCGCGGGCGTGGACCAATCGGTGTCGCCGCCGGAGCCGCGCATTTTCTTTTATGATCCGTTGGGCGCGCAGTTTCAGGCGGTCGGTTACGCGACTTCCGGATCGGGTTCCCAGACCATCCGCAGCATCTTCAGCTTTCAGTCGAGCCACGGCCAGCCGCGGCCCGAGGCGATGAATCGGTCGGAGGCAATCACGTTCGCGTTGCGCCTGCTGAATACGGCCGCCGAATTCGATTCGGCGACCGCTGGGATCAACCCGCGCGCGGGCGCCTTCGCCAGCGTGAAGATCTTGCGCGGCGCGGGCGTGGAAACCATCAGCGACGAAGAACAGGCGGCTCTTTTACCGGCATGACCGAAGAACCTTATCGCTGGCTGGAGGCCATTGGCAATCGGCGCGAGTACGTGCAGGAACAACTCAAGGGCGGCTCGCCGGCGTTCGCCGTGAGCCTGCCGGAAGGCGTGCTGCTTTTGAGCGTCGGGACCGGGCAATCCAAGGTATTTGAATTGTTTGACCGCCACGCCCTGGCCGGCCTGGGCCACCCGGCGGACCTCGAAAAAGTGCGGCAGGCGGCGATCGACGCCGCTCATACGGAGGGCTTCACGCGCTCACCGGACGACGTCACGCTGCGGCGATTGGTGGGCTTCGGGTTAAGCCCGCAATTGAAGACCAACTTCGAGCAGATTTTCAGCGCGCCGTTTCTGGTCGAATTACTGCTGGCGGAAGTGGGCGCGACGCCGGCGCAGGATGTGCTGATTAGGCTGCACTATGACGGGCGGTTCGCGGCGGCGTCTGACGTCGCGGTGGCCGCGGGACGGGCCGAACCGGAGGCCGCCGCCCAGAAGTGGCTGGCGGGCGAGCTGGCTGGAATCACCGATCGCGCGGCGGCGGCGGAACGGCTGCTGCAGGCCTGGTGGTGCCTGAGCGAGGACAAGGCGTTCGTCGCGGGAGCCGTGGGTGAAGCGGAGCGTCGCGAAGGGTGGCGTCGGGCGGCGCTGGGGCGGGTGATCGAGGCGGGCTGGCTGGCGCGGGACCCGCGGCGGCGGGCGCGTTACCGGGCGCTCGATTTGAATCAGTTGGGCCTATGAACCGAATCGTCGGCCTCGAGACGGAGTACGGGTGCCTGACGAACGATCCATCGGGACCGCCGAGCGCGGTGGGGCGCGCCCGCAACTGGATTTTCGAGAAGAATCGTTTCGGACTGGCGGACATGCACCAGCGCGACTGGGACGAGCCGGCGGGCAACGGCGGGTTTCTTTTCAATGGAGGACGGGTCTATGTGGATATGGGCCACTTGGAGTATTGCACCCCGGAATGCCTCTCATTGATCGATCTGGCGCGTTACGATCGCGCGGGTGACGCGATCATCATCGAGGCGTTGAAGGAAATGCGGCTCAGTGATCAGGTCTCATTTATTCGCAACAATGTGGACCATTACTCGGGCGCGACGTTTGGTTGCCACGAGAATTATCTGGTCCGGCGCTCGGCCTCGCTCACCGAGATAAACGTCCTGTCGCTCCTCGCGTTTCTGACGTTGCGCGTGCTCTACGCCGGGGCAGGGCGCGTCGGCGCGACGCCGGGGGCGGAATTGCGCGGAGACCTGGCGCGGTTTGGCGCCGACAGCAATTTTCAAATCAGCCAGCGGGCGGACTACATCAACAACGACCTTTTCGAATGGGTTCAGTTTAACCGCGCGATCATCAATACCCGTGATGAACCACTGGCGGACGCGCGCAAGTACCGGCGGTTGCACCTCCTGCACGGTGACACAAACGTGCTGCCCACGTCGCTGCTGTTGAAGGTGGGCACGACCGCGCTGGTGCTCGATCTGCTGGAGGCGGATCAATTGCCGGAGGTGATTCTGGCGGACGCGGTGATGACGTTTCGCAATTTATCCCACCAGCCGGATGGGCCGTGGCTGACGCCGCTGGCGGATGGGCGTTGCCTGGGCGCGGTCGAGCTGCTCTACAAGTTTTATGAGGCGGCGCGGCGCGAATTTCGCGGGCGCGACGCCGAAACGGACATCGTTCTCCGCATTTGGGACGAGACGCTGAGCGCGCTGGCGACGGACCCGGAAATCCTGGTCGGCAAGGTGGACTGGCTTACCAAACGCTGGCTGTTCCGGCAATTCATCGAGCAGGAGAACATTTCGTGGGCCGATCCCTGGCTGAAGGCGCAAGACTTGGAGTTCCATCAGATTGACCCGAGCCGCAGTCTCGGCACGGCGCTGGCCCGCACGCCGGCGGAGTGGGATTTGACGGGCGAAGACGTCGCTACGGCGATGCGAACGCCGCCGGAGAATACCCGCGCGCGGGTGCGCTCGCAAACGATGCAAACGTTGAAACATCTGCATATTCGCTACTTTGTCGATTGGGAGGTCATCGACGCGGAAGGCACGCATTCGTTGAATTTGGTGGACCCGTTTGAAGCCAGCTCCAAGGAAGCGGAGGCTTGGAGCCGGCAGCTTCAGCGCGCGTGAGGGAGGCTGGCTGGGAGCTTCGCGGGGCGCGGAGGGTCGGAAGTGGGGATTGGGAGTTGGCAAACGATCGTTGAGTACGGCAGAGTGACAAAATGATCCTTCATTACATATTGCGCGGCGCAGGGAAGCTTGGACTTGTTTTCGCCTGCCTGCTCTGCCTGTCGTGCCAAGCCGCGGAGCGGCCCGAGGGGTTCGTCGAACTGGTCAAGCTTGATCCGTCCATTCGTCTGGACATCCGCTACGCGACGACGAACAACTTTACCAAGCAACCGGTCTATCCGGAGGCCCGTTGCTTCCTACGGCGGGCGGTGGCGCAACGGCTCATCGCCGTGCAAAAGGAACTCCGCGGGATGGGTCTCGGGCTAAAGGTGTTCGACGGCTACCGGCCGTTGGCGATCCAGAAGAAATTCTGGGCGCTGGTCCCCGACGAACGGTATGTCGCGAATCCGGCGAAGGGGTCGCGGCACAACCGCGGCGCGGCCGTGGACCTCACCTTAATCCACGCCGACGGTTCAGAGGTGACGATGCCGACGCCCTACGACGATTTCACCGAGAAGGCGCATCGCGACTACATGAAACTCCCGGCCGAAGCCTTGCACAATCGCGAATTGCTCGAGCGCGTGATGGTGAAGCACGGCTTCATTCCGTTCGCGACCGAGTGGTGGCATTTCGACGCTCCCGGATGGGAGTCGTATCCCATCATGGACCTGAGCTTTTCGGAGCTAAAGTAAGCCGGCGTCGGCGCTGGCCTTGGCGTCCGCCGAAATCCGCGGGCCTGCGTCGGCGTCAGTTGGCGGTCAGGAATTTCAAGAGTTCCAACCGCTCCCGGTCGCTCATCGACTCAAGCAGACCTTCCGGCATCAGGGACTTTGAACTGATTTCCCGCCGGGCGATATCGGTTTTGGCGATGACCGTCTCTCCCACGGTGGTCCGCAGCGTTACGGCGCTGGCGGTTTCGCTCCCCATGAGGCCCGAGACGACGTCGCCTTTTTTGGTCTCGATCGTCGTAAGTTGAAAATCAGCGCCGATCACGGCGTCGGGATCAATGATGTTCTCCAGGAAGTAGTGGATGCCGTTTTTTCCGGCGCCGGTCAGTTCGGGTCCGAGCCGCGCGCCCTCAGCGCCGATACGGTGACAGGTGGCGCAGACCTTGAGGAAATGCTCGTGGCCGGCGCCCTGGTTATATGCCCAAAGAGGGGCTTCGTTGAAGGTCTTCTCCATGTTCGCGATGAAGACGGCTTTGTCCGCAGGGGTTTGCGCGAAATGTCCCCAGGTCGCGGTGACGCGCCGGTCCACTTCGGGATTCTTCAAGCCGTTTAATTGCCGAACGTGGAACGCCGTCAGTTGGTCACGGCTGATTTGCTTCGAGGAAAGGGCGTCCAACAGTGCAAGCGCGTAACTCGCTCGACTGGTTAGCGCGTTGAGGGCGGCGCCGCGATCCGCCGGCGAGAATCGGTCGAATCGTCGCACGAGCGCGCCTGGAACCTGCGGGTCATCGAAGCGGGCCAGGACGTTGATCGCCGGATTGCGGAACGCGGCGTCATCGAGCAATTGTAGAAAAACCGGCAGCGCGGCGTTGTCGTGCGCGCGGCTTAGGACGGCGAAGGCGTGCTTGCGCGAATCGGGCGATTCTTTGGAATCCGCCAGCGTCGCGCGCAGGCGGGGAAACATGGAATCGTCGCCGAAGGTCGCGGCCAGTTGCTCGGCTTCCCGGCGGACGCGCGCGTCGGGGTTCGCGTAAAGGGCCGGAGCGACGGCCGCCCAGGCGGGCGGCATCGGCAGGTTGGCGCGCGGCGCCATCGCCAGCCAGAGACCGGCCAGCCGGCGGCCGAGCGTTTCGTCGCGGACCGTTCCCAAGTCCGCCACGACGTGATTCAAGGGGGCGCCTTCGAGCGTGGCGCCGTACCAGTAAATGAGGTCGGCTAATTGGGCCAGCGGTGTGCTTCGGGCGATCGCCCAAGCGCGGTCCAATTGCCGCGGCATGCGTTGAGCCAGGCCTTGCCACAGCAGCAACGGCAGGTTGCGGTCCTGGGCGTCTTCAGCATGTTGCGACAGGGCTTCGATCAGTTCCCAGGCGTTCGCTTCGGGGAAACGCTGAATCGCCGAAGCCAGGAAAAGCCGGACAACCGGGGAGGGGTCGGTTTTAGCCAGTCGAGTCGATTCCGCGAGGATTGAGGCGGCCGGTAAATGGCCGTCCGCAGCCAGTTGAATCGCCCAGCCGCGCACGTATTCGTCGGAATCGGCCAAGGCGGATTTGAGCGCATCGTCAGAAAGCGCGCCGATGACATGCAACGTCCACAACGCCCGCAGGCGTCCGGCCGCGGTCGGCGCGCCGGTGGCCATTTTGAGAAGCATGGCTTGCGCCTCGGGTTGGATCGGCCGGCCGACGGATCGCTCGTGCAGGAGCTTACGAGCCGCCCGGACATACCATTCGTTCTTGTGGGTGTGCAGCGCCGCGAGTTTCGCGTCATCGAGCGCGCCGAGGTCCACCTTGACGGGATGATAGGTCGATTCGTACTCCACCCGATAGATCCGTCCGTCACTGCGGTCCCAACTTTCGGTGTTGGGATTATGGCAATGTTGCTGATCGTACCAATCGATCACGTACACCGCGCCGTCTGGCCCGTATTGCAAATCCACCGCGACATATTTCGGATCGGTGCAAAAAAGCTGATCGTGTCCGACGTCCACGGTGTCGAAACCTGAGCCAAGCCGATTGTTGATCTGATGATTGATCTGGTGGCCGCCGAGATTATGCGTGAAGAGATGCCCACGGTATTCGTCGGGCCAATTATCTCCGAGGTAGATCATCGTGCCGACATGGGAATGCCCGCCATAGATGGCGTCGGTACCGCGCTCGCCCGCGCCGCCCGCGCCGTGATCGTGCCGGGCGGAGGCAAGCAGATAATTGCGGAATTCGGGGAAGCCTTCCGGCGGATTGGCAATAATGAAAGGGGCGTGATTGGCGTTGGCCTGATTCCAGAAGTGACCGCCTTGGATGACGTGGGTGGTGCAACCACGGCCCCAATAACTGCGGCAGTGGGTCATGAATAGTTGGCCGTGTTCATCGTAATCGAGCCCCCACGGATTGCTGCCGCCGTGGGCGAACACTTCGAACTCTTGGCGCACCGGATGGTAGCGCCAGACGCCGGCGCGCAACTCCACTCGTTGGTCGTCCGGGGCGCCGGGCTTGCCGATGCGCGCGTAGTTGAAGACACCTTGATTCCCGTAGAGCCAGCCGTCCGGGCCCCAGAGGAAACTATTCAGGCATTCATGCGTGTCCTGATACCCAAACCCGTCGAGCAAGACCTCGGGCGGGCCATCCGGAACGTCGTCATGATTGCGGTCCGGGATGAATAACAATTGCGGCGCGGCGCCGACCCAGACTCCGCCGTAGCCGACCTCGATGGCGCTCACCAGATTCAGCCCTTCCGCGAAAACCTTCTTGGATTTGAATCTGCCACTGCCATCCGGGTCGTCAAAGATGACGATTTTATCGAGGCCTTTGCCGTCGGGCCGCTTGGTCGGGTAGCTGTACGCTTCAACAACCCAGAGCCGGCCGCGTTCATCAAACGCGAAGGCGACCGGCTGTTGCACTTCCGGTTCTTCCGCGATGACCTCCGCGCGGAACCCCGGAGGCAGATACATTTGGGCGATTGTTTTCTCACCGGGGGTGCGCGCGGGCGCCGGCATCGGGTTTGGCTTTAAGTGGCGGAGGACCGGGCTGGTTTGGAGCCGTTGAACGTCGGGGAGCGGGTCTTCCGCGTGGAGGGCGTTGAAAAAACTGGACGCCAAAATAAGGGAACACCCCAACAAGACGGAGCGGCGCCCACGGCGCTCGAGAAATTTCATCCCGACGCAGTACTTCAACTGGTCGAGGCTTGTCAATAGCGCGAC
>CAZFVY010000056.1:0-44147 GCA_964522665.1 uncultured Verrucomicrobiota bacterium
GGGTATCCTCGAGACCAAATCCTGACAACAATACCTCCGGATCGCCGTCCGGCACGTCGTCATTGTCTGAATCGCGATAGAAAAGCAAATAGGGCGGATTCAAGACGTAAACGCCGCCGCGCCCGCGCGCCACCGCCGTCGCGATATTCAGGCCGTCAAGAAAGGTCTTGTGCTTGTCGTACCGGCCGCTGCCGATCGTATCCTCGTGGATCGTTATTTTATCGAGGCCCTTGAAATGATGCGGGGGCGGGGGCGGCACGCGGTCATAGACAGCCCGCCAGACATTATCCCGGCTAAGCAGCTTCAGCCCGGCCGGCTCGGGGTATTGCAGATACTGCACCACCCAGAGCCGGCCGCGCTCATCAAAACTCAGTGAAACCGGCTGGCGCACGATTGGCTCGGTCAGAACCTGTTCCAACTCAAAATCAGCGCCCACCTTGAAACGGGCGAACGATTCCGCGGGGCTGAGCGGACCCGGTTGCTCGGGCGGGCTAGGGCCGGTCGCGCGGGTCGACGGACGGGCGTCGGGCGCGGGTTGATTGACGTTGGCCGTCGGATCAGCGGGCGCCGCGAGCGAAGCCACCACCGCCGATTTCGCGGCGGGGACCAGCGCAGGCTCCCGGTTCTCCGCCACCGGAATCGGTTTTTGCAAGCCCCAAAGGATCGCGTTCAAGAGCAGCCGGCGAAACGGCCGGAGTTGGAAATCGGACGGCGAGCCGAGAGAAGTGTAGAACACTCGGCGGTTGTGCGCGGTGTTCACCCAGGCGACCGGCTCAATCTCGGGCTTGCCTTCCATTTGACCGTTCATGAGCGCGGTCGTTTCCGCCGCGAGATTGCGGCATTTGTAGAGGTGCGAGGCGACCGCCCAAGCGTTGGTCGGCATGCCGGTCAGCACGGGATGCCCGGCGGCCTCCGCGATCGTTCGAATGGTGACGTCCGGCTTGTTCGCGCCCGATTTGCCGTAATGATTCTGGTAATTGCCACCCAAGACATCGACGTCGAAGGCCGGCCAGGCTTCATGTCGCGAGTCAGGCGGCGTGGCGCCAAACGCGTGGCTGGCCGTGCGAATTCCGACCAACGGCTTGCCCGCAGCCAAGAATTCGCGAACCAGGGCGAGTTGTTCCTTCGGCGGCGTGTGGCGTCGGACGCTCAACACGAGCATATCGGCCTGCCGCAAGGCTTCGAGACCGGGAAAGTTGTTTGAATCGGTGTTGCTGGCAAAGACGAAGTCGCAGCGCAGTCCGCGCGGGACGAGTTCCCGGGCGGCGAACTCGGGCAGCGATTCCGCCGTGTGGTATTCGGGTTCGCCGATCATGAAAACGAGTTTCGGGCGCGGGTCCTCATGGAAATGGAACGGTTGCCCGCCCAGAAGATCGGCGCTCGTCACCGAGGCGCACCAATACTTCTCGATGTGTTCGACGACCAGCTCCGTCCCGGTAAAATGATCGACGAACGGCCGCGCCCGGGAATTGTACATCGTATCGGTCAAGTCGCGCATCAAGAGCACGTTTTTGCCGACCGACACCATTTGCCGGATCGAGAACGGCCGTCCCAGCACGCACATATTCGCGTGGACCCCCATGATGAGGACGTTATCGACGCCGTGTTGTTGCAGTAGATTATAGACTTCGTCGCCCTTGTCGGTCACCGCGTCCTCGGCGGCGATCTCAAGGGTGTCAATCTCGTGGGTCCACGGGCTGCCGCCCGGGCAATGCGGTTGGTCGTCGCATCCGCCATCGGAATCGTCGATCGGCAGCGCCGCTTCCTTGGCCAGGTTGAGTGATCGCCATTTGGTCACCTCCGCGGGCGGCTCGGCCTTGGGCGCCTGTTGCGCGCGGCGGCGTTGCGGCGTCCCCTCGTAGTATTTCATCGTGTCGCTTGGGGCATGAATGATGAACGCGCCCCGCCGCCGCGCCTCTTTGATGATCTCATTCATGCGCGGCGCCATCTCGGCGACCCGCCGCGTCGCCCCCACGCACCAATGCTGATTCCACATGTCGCAGATGATCAACGCCGTCTTGCGCGCGTCCCAGACAACCGGCTTGAGCTCGACCCGGTATTCACCGCTCCCCATGGCCGTCTCGACCCGGCCCCGCGCGGAAAAAACCAGTTGATTCGCAACCGGCGCCGTTTCGGGCGGCAAGCTCGTCGCGTCCGCCGCGACGGCCTGATCAGACGAGGGTCCGGGCACGATGACGACGCTCAAAAACAAAGCGCACACGGCAAACCGAAGCAAAGAGTTATGTTTCATATTGTTCCCATGGCTGAGTGGATAGGTTCGACGATCAGCGAATACTGGACTCTCGGCGAGGCGGCAACGCTCTGCCGCGTTCGCGCCCGCGCCCGAAGGCAGACGGCCACGCCGGAAAGCGTACGGCGCAGGAAGCAAATCAGTTTGGCTGGCATCGGCTTAGCCACAGATTTTACTCCCGGAGCCATGCACCGCGAGGATTTTTTGTTACCAGAAATTCGTATTATTTCTTCGAGAACGACGGGTGTTCAGTCCAAATAAGGCCGGTAGTCAAGCGTTAAGCCCACTCGACGAACGTCCAAAAACCCTTTAGCATATAAGGAATGACAGTTTTTGCCGATGTCGGGACGAGCCAACTTGCCGAGTTAGTAAAGCAGGTCCAGGCAGGAAACGAAGTACTGCTGACTCAAGACAATCTAACCGTCGCCAAACTCGTTCCCGCGCCGGTGACGGATCTCGCTGGGGGAACCGATTTTCAGATTCGCTCTTTCAAGGGCCACCGCGCGTTGACGCCCCTCATTTCTCAGGCCGAGCTCGCCGAAGAAATGTTCCAGCAACCATGATCGGCCTGGATTGCAACATTCTCGTCCAGCTTGCCATATCCGATCACCCTGCGAGCGCCAAAACACTTGCGGCCATTCGGTCGGAAACCCGGCAAGGCCACAAACTGGTCTTCCCAGCTTTGGTCGCCACAGAGTATTTACACGTGGTCACGGACCCACGCCGATTCGCCCCGCCTCTTGGCATGACCGACGCTCTTGAATGGCTTGACGATTTTCTCGCCCACCCATCAGTAGCAATCCTGACCTCGACGGCGGCCAGCCTGCAGCAAACGATAATCTGGATGCGGCAACATCGTTTGGGCCGCAAACGGATCCTCGACACTCATTTGGCGGCGGTCCTCCATGTCAGCGGCGTTCGTCGTTTGCTGACCTCAAATGTCGCCGACTTCGCGATCTTTTCCTCCCTCGAGGCCGTCGCTCCGTGAAGGGGGTGAATCTCGTCGCATTGCGCATCAGTTGGCTAATTTGCCAAACCTTCAAGCCCCAAACGGAAGCCCACGCCGGATGCTCTTTCGAAGCTTTCGCCACTGCCCGGAGCCTACGGTGTCGCCTGGCTGAACCGATCGCCCTCGCCGCGTTCCATTTGGAAGGGGACGCTCTTGACGACCGCGAGGACCAATTCGGAGAAATGGTAGCGGCGGGCGGCCAGGTCTTTGGAAATCTGATCGACCGCGCATTTGTCGTAAAACTCGAGGCCGCGGCCGAGCGCGTAGGTCAACATTTTGCCGACGAGGCAATGCACGAATTCCTCGCGCTTCTTCTTCACCAGGATCGCCTCAAGATCGCGAGGGCCTTTAAAATCCTCGCCGGTCACAAGCTGGCCGGCGGGATCGACCGGATACGTCCCTTCTTTGTCGCGCCACGCGCCCACGCCGTCAAAATTCTCGAGGCCGAAGCCGATCGGGTCCATCCGGGAATGGCACGAGGCGCACAGCGGTTTTGAGCGGTGCTGTTCCATGCGCTGGCGCAGGCTGCCGGTCAACTCGGCGTCCTTTCCTTCCTTGAGTTCCGGCACGTCCGGCGGCGGCGGCGGGGGCGGTTCGCCAAGCAGGTTGTCGAGGACCCATTTGCCGCGTTTGACGGGGGACGTGCGGGTCGGGTTCGAGGTGACCGTCAAGATGCTGCCCTGGGTCAGAATGCCGCCGCGTTGCGTGCCGCGCAGGGAGACTTTCTGGAACGCTTCGCCTTTCACCGGCGGCAGACCGTAATGGCGCGCGAGCCGCTCGTTGACGAACGTGTAGCCGCCGTCGAGGAAATCCAGCACGCTGCGGTCGTCCTTTATGATGTAGTCGAAGAACAACTCGGTTTCCTTCTGCATGTCGGAGCGTAACTTCTCGTCAAAGTCCGGGAACGACTTCTGATCGGGTGACACCAGGGCCAGGCCGCGGATTTGGAGCCATTGATCGCCGAAATTCCGCACCAGCGCGCTCGCCTTCGGATCGTGCAACATGCGACGCGTCTGACGCTCGAGATTCTGGCGGAGCGTCCCGCGCGCGGCCTCACCAAAAAGTTCCTCGTCCGGCATCGTGCTCCAGAGAAAGTACGACAAACGCGTGGCGAGATTGTATTGGTCCACGGGATGGACGGACGACGGATTGTCCGGATCGGCCCGCAGTTCGCCGCGGAAGAGAAAATTGGGCGAGACCAACACCACTTGCAGAGCCTGTTTGACCGCTTCGACGAAGCTCTGTCCTTCGGCGCAGCCTTGATCGAAGAAGCGGAATAAACGATCCACTTCCTCGGTCGTCACCGGCCGGCGGTAAGCGCGCCGCGCAAAATTACTGATGATCTCGCGGGCGCATTGATCCCGCGTTTCCGGGGTCGGCTGCCGGGTGAAGATGCGGCGATGGCTTTCGGGCAGCGGCTGCGGGCGAATCGGTCCGATGACTTCAAGGGATTCGACGATCAAGACGCGTCGCTTGTTGTTCGCCGCCTTGGGATCGGAGAAGCCATTGATGAACGCGGCGTCGAAAACCTTGCCCCCCGGCGTCAACTGCAACCGCGTCTCGTAAATCTTCGGCGCCCGCTCGCCGGCGAGGACGTCGAACAACCGCTGCGCTTTGCCGTCCAACCGCAATTCCATCCGCGCCGGGTCTGGTCCCGCCTGCCGCGCCGCCGCCCGCGCGCGCAGCAGATACTCGCCCGCCTCGGGCGCCTGAAACGGCATCGAAACCGAACCCTCGTTCCGCAGGATTCGACCCGATGTGGCGTTCGTCCCGCCTTCGGCGGTCGATTTAAGCTCGGCGGCCGCGACCCGCGTCACGGGACCGTTCGTGGAGGGACCGCTGACGATCGCCTCGTCCATGATTCGTTCCGCCGCGGCCAAATACTTCTCCAAAAGGATCGGCGGCATCGACAGCACGTCGCCAATGTTGTCGAAACCGTAGCCAATGTCGTCGGCGGGAAAATCACCCACCGCTTGGAACGGAACCCCGACCAAATCACGAATCGTATTGCTGTATTCGGTGCGGTTCAACCGGCGGACGGTCACGCGGCCCGGGTCCGGGTGATCGCAGTCGCAATGAAATACGTCGGTCTGAATCCACGTCGTGATCAAATCCCGCTCGGCCGGGCGCGGTTGCGGCTTGTCCTCGGGCGGCATCTCGTGGCTGGTCAAGTGGTGCATGACCGTTTCCCACACTTTAGGAGCCTTGAGGATCGACCCGATGTCGGGATAGGCGTCCAACGCCAGGTCACCCTTGTGCTTGCCATTGCCGTGGCACGAATAGCAGTATTTCTCCAGCAGCGGCTTGACCTGGAGGTCGTAGGTTGGCTTGCCTGATTCGCCGGTGGTTTTGCCATCCTTCGCTCCCGCTGAAGCGGCTGAATTGGCCGCCCAACTCGTCCCCGTCAAGAGGCCAAGCCCCAACCCGAGGAGCAGGGCGCTCCAAGTCATTTTTCGGCTGGCTGATGTTGGCTTCGTCGTCAAATCTCCCTCTTCGACGCTCCCGCGCGCGTTTTATTTCGAATTATTTTGCGCGGCCGGCAAGTGGGCAAGATCACCGCGTTGAAACGACACGACGCAAGCGTCGCGATCACGAAGAAACTCGCGACGACAAACGTCGCCGTCGCCATTCAAAGCGCCGCGCCAACGAATGAACTCGAGCGGAGTCGCGGAAAGCGGCTGGAGGCAAGCAATCCGCCTAAACCGGTTATTTGGTCGGATTTTGCGGCGCGCGGTTCTGCGGCCAAGGCTTGCTGATGCTCTTATTCTTGCGCTGGCGAAGCTTGTTGCGATTGACCCGGGCACGGCTGACGCCCCGTTGATTGCGCTTGCCCGCCGAATACTTCGCGCTCTGGGCCTGCTGCTTTTCGGCCTGCTGGACGTGTCCGGTGCGGCTGTCGGCCAACGCGCTCATACCGATCGCGCAAGCGATTAGAATCATCAAAAATGGCTTCATGCTAATTATATCTTTTCCTGCTTGGCCCGACGCGACGACCCCGTCAGAACCGGCGACAAGCTTCTGCGACAAGTTGCCCTGCATTTGCGCGGCGTCAATGTCGATTTTCCCAACGGCTCACGCGTCGCGTGTTACGCATCTTTGCGGCAGCCAAGTCGATCCCGACGCGTCCCATTCGTCGCGTTGGTGGGGCGAAGCTCCGCGGAGCCGCGACTCGATCGTCCGATTGAAGGCCGATTTTTGACGAAGTTTCCACGCATGATTTCGCGGTCGCGCCCGAGATCGACGCGCCACGCGGCTCGAGCTTGTCAGCCCTTCAGTTCTCGGCGCCGATCGACGAAAGCTTTCCTGTCGGTTGAACGACCCACAGCCCGTCGATCATAACGCCCGGGACCGGGCCGGGATGGTGAACGACCGCCTCGCACGTGTCCCGCGCTCCCGTCGGCAACGGCGCCACGATCAAGTCAGCGAAAGCGCCCTCGGTTATCTCTCCCAAACGCCCGGCATAGCCGAGCGCCCGCGCGCCATTGAGGGTCGCCATTTTCAAAAGCTCTTCAGGAGTTACGGCCGGCATAGCGGCGGCCAAAGTCCGTAGTTCGGCGAACAAATCGAGGATGAGCGGTTGTTTCCACTCTTTTTGAACCGTGACCAGGCTGTCGGTGCCGAGACAGACGTTGACGCCCGCCCGCGTAAGTTCGCCGAGCGGAAAGGCGCGGTGCTTGAAGTAAGCGTGGCTGCGGGGGCAATGCACGACGTTGACGCCGCGGCGAGCGAGCAAGTCGGCGTCTCTCGCGTCGAGGTAATTGACGTGGATCGCGAGCAGTCGCTCGCTCAATAGCCCGTTCTGCTCCAGGTGTTCCACCGGCGAACCGTGACCGCAATCGCTCATGTCGCGTTCGTTGCGCCGCAACCATTCGTGCAATTCGCCACCGCCGCTCGCGAACATTTCGAATTCCTGCGCCGATTCCGCGACATGGCAAGTTACCCGCCAATCCCGTTCCGCGGCGACGCGCGCGCTGAGTTGAAGCAGTTCGGGCAGGGTCGAATAGGGCGCGTGGGGCGATAGGCCGGCGGCGCACCGGCCAGCCGGCAGTGAGTCGATCTTGGTAACCGCTTCCTGAAGAATATCACGCGGCGCGCGGCGGCTTCTAATGCCGGTCATTTCGAGGAACGAATAGACGCGCAACCCGGTAGCTTCCCAAACGTCCGGCAACAGTTCCGGCGACGCTTCAATATCACCCACCGTGGTCACACCGGATTGAAGCAGCATCCGCGCGCCGTTAATCCATGATTCGGCGAATTCCGTGTAACTCCAGGCCGCCTTGAGCGTGGTAATGCTCTTGATCCAGTCGGTGAAGGACCTGGTTGGCGCGATCTGCCCAGCCATGTCGGTGTAATCGAGATGGCAATGGGCGTTGATCAGCCCGGGCAAGAGGGCGGAGTCGCCGAGGTCGGTGACCTCGGCGCCTGGGAAACGGGCCGACACCTCGGGCCAGCGGCCTACGCCGACGATGACCCCGCCGGCCACCGCGACCGCGCCGTTTTCAATCGGCCCGCGCGCCATCGGCAGCACGCGCCGCGCGCGCAGAATGGCGACCGCGACCTCGCCCATTAAAGGTCCGCTTCCTGGCGTTTGCGCTTGCCGCGCGCGGCATCCGTGTGTTTGCGCGCCTTGTGCTTGCTGTGCCGCTTGCGGAGTTGCTGTTCGATCTTTTTGGTCACCAGGTCGATTGCCGCGTAGAGATCGCTCTCAGAATCTTCCGCGAACAGGTCCGGCCCCGGCATCATCAATTGAAAGCAGCAGGAAAATTGTTTTTCGGGCAATTTCTTGTGGTCGCGCTCCAAGGTGACGCGGGCATCGATGGCGTAGCGGTCAAGATGTTCGATCTTTTCGATCCGGGTGCGGATATGGTCTTGGATGGCCTTGGTCAAGGTAACATTGTGCGTCGAGAGAACTAACTTCATGTGTATTTTATTTTGATTGAATTATACCCAACTGAACCGCCGGTGCGTTTCAAATAGCTTGCGCAAGCTCAGCGACAGTTCGTCCTGCGCCGCCTGCAATTCGCGGTAAATCGCGACGTTCGCCGTCTTCGGGGCGGCCGTTTCCGCGCGGTTGAGCGTGACGAACTTATCCGTAATGTCGCTGATCGAAACCTGCTCCCCGGCTTCGCGGCGCCAGCACCAGAGCGCCTGCAACGCCGCGCCGTAGGCCGCGCCTTCACTGACTTTGAGCGTCACGACTTCGGCGTCAAAAACGTCGGCCATGATTTGCCGCCAGGCCTTCGACTTGGCGCCGCCGCCGGTCGCCCGGATTTGCTTGGGCGTCACGCCGAGCGCGGCCAGGCGGCGCAAACCGTAATTCATCCCGAGCGTCACGCCCTCCATCGCCGCCCGGGCGAAATACTCCGGCGCGAACGTCCGCTGGTTGACGCCGAGCAACACGCCGGTCCCGGCCGGCACGTTCGGCGTCCGCTCCCCTTCCAGATAGGGCAACAGTAACAGGCCGCGCGACCCGGGCGGAACTTTCGCGACCGCCGCCGAGAACTTTTCATGCGTCCAGCCGAAGCAATCCCGCATCATTTCGGTCGCGACCGTGACATTCATCGTGCAAAGCAACGGCAGCCAGGCGTTCGTCGAGTCGCAGAACGCGGCAATCTCGCCCCGAGGATCGACGACCGGCTTGTCCGCGCAGGCGTAAATCGTGCCACTGGTGCCGAAGCTCGCCGTGATCACTCCCGCGCGGGTGTTGCCCGTGCCGATGGCGCCCATCATATTGTCGCCGCCGCCGGCGCTGACCAGCACGCCCGGCTCGACACCCAACGCGCGAGCCGTCGATTCCTGCACTCGGCCCGCCGGCCGGTCACTCGAAGAAAGCGCCGGTAATTTGCCGGCCAGGGCCGGGTCGATGGCGCGAATCGCCGCGTCCGACCAGCGGCGTTTTTTAACATCGAGCAACGCCGTGCCGCTGGCGTCGCCATATTCCATGAACGCCTGTCCCGTCAGCCAGAAATTCAAATAATCATGCGGGAGGAGAACCGTCGTCAACCGCGCGTAATGCTCCGGCTCGTTTTTCTTCAACCAGAGAATCTTCGGGGCGGTGTAACCGGGCAAAATCGCGTTGCCAACCGCGCGAATCGCCGCTTTGAGGCCACCGAGGCTGGCCGTCATTTCCGCGCACTCCGCCGCGGTGGTCGTATCGCACCACAACTTGGCTGGCCGAATCACTTCGCCCTTTTCATCCAGGGGCACGAAACCGTGCTGCTGGCCGCTGACGCCGATCGCCTTGAGTTCGCCGCGCCGGGCGCCGGCTTGCTTGAGGGACTGGCGAAGCGCCTTGGCGGTGGCGTCGCGCCACGTATGCGGGTGTTGTTCCTTCGCTCCGGGCGGCAGGTTCGGGATCAACCCGTAAGCCTGCGCCGCGCTCGCGAGAACTTTCCCGCTGCGCGCGTCAACGATCAATACCTTAGTGGACTGTGTGCCACTATCGATCCCGGCCAGGAGCTCTCTCATATATTAATGCGGGATGCGTTGTAGCCCATGAAATCGCCTAAAGATAGTCGAAAATCGGGGCGGGGACAAGCGGCGCGATGAATGGGATGAATGGGATGAATGGGACCGATGGAAGCAACGCGGGCGTCGGCCAGGCCTCCGGCAGTATGATTTTGCCACCGATGATTCTGCCAATTCCATCGCCTCAAATGGCGTTCGAGTTCGAGCCTCACTCCCGGGCCGAGAGCTGTTCGTTTCGCGTAACCACGAAAACAACGCCATTTCAAAGGCGGGACCAAGATAATAGGCGGCTGCGATTTCCTGACCGTCGCGAGCAGGAAATGACCCGCGGGTTTTGCGCTCGCGAACTCGTCGCGCAATCAGACTATCCCGCCAGTCAATTCGGGTCACACCTCCGCTTTCAACGCGCGCGCCTCGCGGCTGATTTCGTCCAGAATCGCCTGGATCAGGGGGGTCACCTTCCCGGGCCAGAGCACGCCCACGGTCACCGGCGGGATTTGCTCCAGTGGCAAGGCGCGCAATCCCGGGCCAAGTTTCGCGCGGGGAATCGCCACCGAAAGGCCGACGCCGAATCCCTTGGCGACGTACGCCTCGATCATCGCCAGCGAACTCAACTCGATGCTCGGGAACCAATCCCGCCCCAATCGGCTTAAGCCTTGCTGAAAGGCTTTGCAGATCGGTTCGGTGGGCGGCAGCGCGATCAACGGTTCGTCGATCCGATCGCGCTTCCAAAGGTCGGCGGCGGACGTCAGGCGGCTCTTCTTCGCGACCAACAGGACGAGTGGGAGGCTCAGGAGCGGTTGCGCGTTGAAGCCGGGGGGCGGCTTGGATTCAAGCAAGGTCACCGCGAGATCGATCTCTCCCTTTTGCAGCCACTCGTGCAATTGCGGATGATACCCTTCGCGCAACGTGAGCTTCAGTTTCGGGAATTTTTGCCGGACCTGCCGAAATACCTCCGGGAGATGGTCGCGGATCACGACTTCCGCCGCGCCGCACCGGACCTGTTGCGCCGCGCCGCCCCGCAACTCCTCGCCGAGCGCCTCCAACCCGCCGAAGAACGGCTCGATATAGCGGAAGAGCTTCTCGCCCGTCGGCGTCAGCGCAAACGGCCGGCGATGAAAGAGCGTCGTATCCAGGTATTCTTCCAGTTGCAACACCTGGTAGCTGACGGCTGGCTGCTGGATGCCGTAAGGAATATTGCGGACCGCCTCGCTGATCCCGCCGTGTTTGGCGACGTAGTAAAAGAGTTCGAGGTGGTGAATATTCATCGAGTCAGCTCCGCGCCAAGACCGCCGAGGCGTCCCGCCGCGCGCTCAAAGCCGGTCGCGCAGTTTCAGGAAACCCTCGACGCCCAGCAATTGTTTCACCTCGGCGAACGTCATCGCCTCCGTCGCAACCCGGTCCACGCGTCCGGTCGTTTTCCAGGCGTCGCACAGTTCCCGCATCGCCCGCGCGCAGACCATCAGCGATTCGATCGGGCAAACGACCAATTTATAGCCAAGTTGCGCGAGTTCATTCACCGGGAGGATCGGCGTGACGCCGCCGGAAAGCATATTCACCAGCAGCGGAAACTTGACCCGTTTCGGAATTTCCTCGAGCTCCGCCAGCGACTGCGGCGCCTCGACAAACGCGATGTCCGCGCCGGCGTCGCAGCAGCGGTTAACGCGGTCGATGGCGTCACCCAAGCCATTCATTTGCCGGGTGTCCGTGCGCGCAAAGATCAGGAAATCCGGGTTCGACCGCGCGGCCACCGCCGCCTTGATCTTCAGAACCATCTCGGCGGTCGGAACCACCTGTTTATCGGCAAAATGCCCGCACCGTTTCGGCATCACCTGATCCTCGAGCAAAATCCCCGCGGCGCCCGCCGACTCGAACGCCGCGACGGTCCGCTGAACATTATGCAGGTCGCCGTGCCCCGTATCGCCGTCCGCGATCACCGGAATCGTGACGCGGGCCGCCATGCGCCGGACCGCCTCCGCCATTTCGGTCATCGTCAAGAAATTGAGGTCCGGCAAACCAAGCATCGACGCGCTCGTGCCAAAGCCGCCGATGAACACCGTTTCGAATCCCGCCTGCTCGACGATCAACGCGGTAAAAACGTCGTGCGCGCCGAGGCTGCGAATGATGCCGGGTTGGGCGAGCAGTTCGCGAATCCGCCGTGGTCCTTGGTTCGTGTTCATGGGCAGGTTATAGCGGGTGTCAGAGGCTCGGCTCAAGCAAACATCGCGCTCTTTATCTAATTCAAACGACTACCACGATTGGGATCAGCGCACGGGTCGCTTCCGCTCTATCCATCTGACAGTTAACTATTTAAGAGGCACTCCAGTTCTTGCGACTCTCCAGGTGGGCTCGCGAGGTTCACGATCTGATCAACCTAAACTTTCTTGGAATTCCAGGACGGGCGGATCAACGGTGAGGCTTTGACAAATTCCCCAAGGGTTCTTAATCTCGCTGAACTGCAAAGAGACCCTAATGGAAGCTCACGTAAAGACGGTTCGCGAAATCCTTCACTCCGGCGACCAATTCCTTGTCCCGTTCTTCCAGCGCCATTATTCGTGGCGCCGCGAGCACTGGCAGCGACTAATTGACGATATCGTGACACTCGCCGAGGAGTCCGAAGACGCGAAGCACTTTCTTGGACCACTCGTCTGCACCCCGTTCAAACCGGTACCTGGTCAAGTCACGCCCTACCAACTTATCGATGGGCAGCAGCGCTTGGCGACCTTGACTATTGCACTCGCAGCGTTGCGGGACACCGCAAAGCTCAACGCCCTAGTTGGCCTGGCAGACGAAATACATGAAGATTATTTGGTTCACCGTCGTCGAAGCGGAGCCCAGCGGTTCAAAGTAGTGCCGAGGCCCGGGGACCGGATCGATTACCAAACAATCATTGAGGGCAATCCTGCGGGAACCACTATGACGACCGGTCTGCTTGGAGCGTATTCTTTTTTCAAGCGGGAATGGAGGCGGCACTTAACCAGTCATGCCGAAGGGTTGTTCAGACGTTACTTGGCCGCCTCGACAGATCGTTTGTCGCTCGTGACGATCACCGTTGCCGGCGAGAATCCTTACGAGATTTTTGAGAGTCTTAATTCCACCGGATTGCCACTCGAAGAATCTGACCTCATTCGGAACTTTGTATTCATGCAAATTGCACTCGATGAGCAAGACCGCTTCCAGACCGAACTTTGGGATGTGTTTGAAAGGCGCTTTGAGGCAGAAGGCGCGCACGAAAAGCTCTCGCCAACAGTGTTTTACCGAAGCTACCTGATGCGCAATGGCAATTATTGCAGGAACAAAACCGCGTATCTTGAGTTCAAAAAGCAATATAATGCGCTTGAGCAAACGCCAACAGATCTAGTTGGGGATTTGCAAAAGTTTGCGTCGTTTGAACTCTCACTTCGCCGACCGTCGACTTGCACGGATGCCGAGTTTCGTGGGGTATTCGCCCAGATACTGAATTTGGAGATTACGACCGCGCACCCTCTGTTGCTCCATCTTCTGCAACGACACGGATCAGGTACGTTGGAGCGCAGAGAGCTTCTTGGATGCTTGGTTGATCTTTGCAGTTTTGTGATTCGGCGCTCCGTGTGCGGCGAGTCCACGAGAGGTTACGGTCGTTTATTTCCCGGCGCGATCAAAGCGATCCGGAGGCACGTTCGTGAGGACTTGCGAGAGTTCCTACTTCTGGAAGGTTGGCCGGATGACAGGACCTTTCTTCCTCGCCTAATCGAGTTTCCGTTGTATAAAAGGGAGCGAAAAAAATGCCGATTATTGCTCGACGCGCTAGAACGCGAGGCCGGCCACAAGGAAGAACTTAATCTCTGCCGATTGGAAATCGAACATGTGCTCCCACAAGCGATCGAGGGAGATAACGATGATGAATTGTCGTGGCAGCGGATGCTCGGCCACAATTGGCCGCAGCTACATGAGAGCTGGGTTCACACGCTCGGCAACTTGACGCTTACAGGTTACAATCCTGAGTTGGGTAACTGCAGATTCTCTGAAAAGAAAGCCGTGTTTGCCGAGAGCAATGTGTCGCTGAACCAGCATTTCATTGCGTTGAACCAGTGGGGTGAACACGAAATCAAGCAACGCGGCGAGGATCTGGCCCGGACGGTCGCGAAATTGTGGCCGAGGCCGAACGGAGGCCCGAATTACGTCAGCGCTGCAATCGATCTCCAAGAGAGTGGAGACATCGCAGTGGAATCGCCAGAATTCGGAGGTGCCGAAAATCCGAGGGGGCGGAGCAGATTGTTGATTCGAATCAATTGGCCTCGGATTGGCAAGGACCTCCCCGTCGAAGAGATCCGTGAGCCAACTTCAGCCAGGAGTCTGGCTCGTTTCCTCGAACGTCTCATCAATGTCTTTGGTGACCAGATGGCCCAACGGCTACAACAACTCCCGGTGAATCGAACCTATCCGCTTTCCGAGAATCCGACTGTGGATTTTCTAAACCGCAATTCCGGTGAAGCATATGGTCATGTTCGAATCGAGGGAACGGGGCTCTACGTCTGCACGCAGTCATCAACCGCCGATAAGCAACGTTCGCTAAAACGCTTGATCCAAGATCTTAATTGGCGACCTGACGGCATCGAGATCGATTTGGTCGATTGAGTTGGGATCCAGGCCCGGATTTGGTTCCGACTGCACGAAGCGATTTAAAAAGAGAAGTTCGCCAGACATTCGACGACTCATATTCCGATGTTTAGCCAACTCGAATCAAAGGCATGGAGCTCTTGGAACAAGATGGTCCTTGTACTACTCCCGAAAACGTCGCAAACGATTTCAACCTAGGAACAAATCGGCCGACACCTTGAAGCGCTTTGCCAACGTCCGGACGTGTTTCAGAGTCAGCTTGCGCTCCCCGCGTAGGATCATCCCGCCGAGCGTCCGGTGGACGCCCAGTAATCGGGCCAAGTCGGCCTGTTTCATATCGTTCGCGTCCATCAAGTGCCGCAACATCTCCACGCCAGTTCCCTTTGGCGGTGGGACATGTTTCGCTTCGTATTCCTCGATGAGCGAGCAAAGCAGGTCGAAATAGTCCGATTGATCACGACTATATTCCTCCTCCCACAAAACCATCGCGTCAGCCATTTCGACCACGTTCGCGAAATCCACGGCATCGCGGATCGGGCGCGGTAAGAACACACGACAAAGGGCCGCGTATTCCTTCGGTAAGTCTTGAAAACGGTATTTCGCCTTTTTCCTCATCGTCGCAAAAATGTTCAGACCGGCGCCCAATTTCGGTTACTCGCCTGATTTGTCAATTCGCTCCGAGACCGCCATTGCCTCTCGCCGGAGGCTTAATGCTTTCAGCGGTCGCCAACCTCGCGGCAGCAAGAGCGTGAAAAAGCTCCCAACAAACGACGCCCCGGCCCGTGAGAATAGCGCGCGCGTCGCCACGCCGGCGGTCTCGCGCGCGAGCGCGCCGAGCCAGGCGCCGCGGCCGCGGCGCGCCCGTTTGAGGAGCAGGCGAATCCCTTGCTTGACGGTGTAGGCGCCGCACCAACCGGCGTCGGCGGCGCGTCCCAGCGACCGCAGTTGTTCGCCGAGCCAGACGTGGGCCAGCCAATAGCCAATCGTCAGGTCGGTCGGCTCCAACCCGGACGTGATCGATTCCTCATGCGCCGAGAATTGGGCGACCGGCCCGTCGAAGACCGCGATGTCACCCGCATGTTGAATGATCGAGAAAAAATAGATCATCAAGTCCGGCCCGGCGTTGCGTCGCATCATGAAGTATTCGCGCAGCGGACGCCCGCGCGTGAAGCGCTCCAGCGCCTGGGTCCACTCGCGGAGCCAATCGGTTCGCGTCAAACAGGCGACCGGGCTGAAGGGCAGACCTTCCCGCGTTGAAAGCTCGCGGCCACGACCGCAATAGGCCCGAAGGAGGGCCGAGGGAGAAAGCAGGATAAGCTGCGTCACACGGGCGAATTCGCGCGGCCGAGCCAGGTCGCCTTCAGCGCCGAAGCCCATGATAAAATCGGCCCCGCGGCGGTCCAACTCGGCCACCAAGTCCGACCAGTACGGCGACAGCACGTCGTCATCGTACATGAACGTTGCCAAGGCCGTCCGCACCAGTGGCACGGCAAAAAAGCAGGCCGGCATGAAACCCTTGGCTCCCTGCTGCCGCATGAGGCGGACGCGTGGGTCGCTCCCGTAACGGGCCGTCAATTCCTCGAACGAGCCGTCCGTGCTATTCCCATCGATCACCAGGACTTCCACGCCCGCGCCCGGACGATCCACGGCCAGGCAACAGTCGATTGCCCGACCGACCCACGCCCGGCGATTGCGCGTCGGCAGAATGAAAGTTAAGCGCGGAACCGCCGACGCGTCGGCGGGCGGCGGACTGGGAGCGGTGGCCATGCGCCTACTTTTTCAATTCCAGGCAGCAAACGGCCCGGGCGCTGGCGGCGAAATCGGGGTCGTACCCTTGCGAGTGGTGAATATCAAAAAATGTCGCGTTCCCAGCCTCCTGCGCGTCCGACGCGCGCCAGCCGTCAGCATGATAAAGAAAATACGCCGCGCTATGCTCGACCGGCGCAAAGGCCGCGATCACGTTCTCGATCATTCCCTGGTCAAAGATTTGCAACCAACCATGCCGCGCGGCGCGCCCGTACGGGACGCTGAGGTAAAGCGTGCCGCCCGGTTTCAGGACGCGATTCAGTTCGCGCAAGGCGGTCAAATAGTCTTGCGGCTGGGCCTGCTTTTGCGCGGCGTCGCCGGTGTAGAGCAGCGTATTGTCCATGCCGACGTGTTCGAGGGTCGAGAGGCAGACCACCCATTCAAACCATTCGTCCCGGTAAGGCAGCCGGCGCAAGTCCTCGAACAAGTAGGAAATCCCGCGCGTCCAGAAACAATCTGACTCGGGCGCCAGCGTGCAGATGTGCAGCTTTTTCGACTTCAAACGCGGATGATCGAGCAAAAAATCGAAATTCAGGACCGACCCGGCGTCGAGCAGCGCGCCCGGCACCGTGGGCAGCCGCGAGAAAAGCCACGGGTACTCGACGATGCGCTCGTCGAGCCGGAAGCCATAGCCGGGCGGAAGCTTCGCGGACGAGAAATCGGCCGCCCGCAAGGCGCGCGTGATCGCGTCGATTTTGTATTCCATGTAGCCGCGCGTCCACGGCTTCATGCCGGAGCGTTGGAAACGCCAGCGCTTCCACGCCCGGCGCGCGTTCCGAATGGGAGAAGATTGGCTCATGCTCGACGCGGCGTCACCGCGCCGCCTTTACGCCCGCGATGATACCGCGAATGGCGGTCCTGCAAAGCACTTGTTGCGCGGAACCCGCGCGCCGCCCGGAGGAGAGCGGTGAAACCGGCGGGCGTCGTCCCGGATTCTCAACTTGCGTCCCTGCCAAGGCGAACCGCTCCCCAGCCGCCCGTCCCGATTGGCTCCGTGTCATCAATTATGATGACTTGCGGCCCGCTCCGGGGCGGACTTAACTGTACGGAATGCTCAAACGATTCCTCCCGGCCATCGCTTTGGTATTGGGGATCGGCTGCCGCGAACACCCGGCGGCCCCGACCGCCGCCGCGCAGGCGGAAGCGACGCCCGTGACCAACTCGGCCGCCGCGCCGACTCCGACGACCGGCGAGAAGGTCGGCTCCGACCCGGCGCAGATCGCGACCGTTCTGAGCGCCTTGACTCAAGCCGTGAGAAAGTACGCCGTGGAGCAACGGCGCGTTCCGAAGAGCTTCGATGAAATTGTGGCCGCCGGCTATTTGAGCGCGACGCCGCAAGCCCCGGCAGGCAAGAAATTCACCATCGACAAGAATCTCCAAGTCAACCTTTCCGGTCGCTGACTTTCCGTGTCACTCCTATGAATCGCCATTGCCACTCGAACCGGTTCCCGACGCTGCGCGCGCCAGAATACTCCGGGCGGTCGTCATCCGGCCACCCGGCGCCGGTGGATGCCGCCCGACCGCGAGGCTTCACGTTGATCGAGTTGCTGGTGGTGATCGCCATCATCGCGATCCTCGCGAGCCTTTTGCTTCCCGCGATGGCGGGCGCGAAATCCCGGGCGCAACGGCTGAAATGCACTTCGCAGATGAAACAATTAGGGCTGGGCTTCGCGCTCTTCGCGATCGACCATACGGATCAGTACCCGCCGACGGCCCTTTCGACCGGCGATTACCAATACCAACTTTCCTGGGACGACTACATCCATCGCTACATCGGCGGGAACGATCCGGACGCGGACTTGATTTTGGGCATTTCGGGCGCCATTTCCGACCCGGGCCTGATTCCCAAGATTCTAAAATGTCCGGCGGATCGCATCCAAGTTGGAATTGACTACGCGCCCTTCAGCCAGCGGCGAACGTACGCGATGAATTGGGCCGGGCCATCGTTTATTCTGAGCAGCGAAAAGGCCGCCTTGCCACCCGCGACGTATGGCGTGGGCGTCTATTACAATCTGCGCGGCGTGACGCCCGGGGCGCTGCCGGACTGGGATCCCCCCGGCTACAAGGAAAGCGTGGTGCTCGATCCCTCCGGGACGATCCTCCTAGCGGAACTGCCCAACGGCCGCAACGCCGCCGGCAATGACTGGCCTTCCTTCTGCGCCGGCCCCGGCTCGAACGTCCCCTCCGGCGCGACGCAGGATTGCGTTCAACTCAGCAACGGGACTTCGTTCAACAATATCAGCTACGGTACCGTCGCCTACGGCCTCCACGCGAAACGATTCAATTACCTCTTTCACGACGGGCATGTCTCGATTTATCGCGTCACCGAAACGGTCGGCATCGGCACCACCAACGCCCCGCGCGGCATGTGGACGATGACTCCGGGCGACTGACCGCGGCTTGGCGGCTCATTCGGCGCCAACGCAGAACAGATGCTTTTCGCCGCGCAACAGCAGACGTCGCGGGGACCACGCCAAGCCGGCCAATCGTCGGCGGCGCCCGCCCGCGCGGCGTTCGTAGCGGTCAAAACCGAAACCACGGCGAGCGCCACCACTGTTCGGCCGGCGAGCGCCCAAATTGGACATTGGCTCATCACGGAATTGCCAATCAAACCTATCCGAAAAACAAGCACAATTACCGACTGCGGCGCCCAATTCCTGCGCGACGAAACTCCCGCATTGCCAAAAGCGGAGTATTCTTGATTAATGAAACGCCATGAACCACGATTTCCCCTCTCCGCTTGACCGATCGTCCGGCGCCGCGCCTTTCGTGAACCCGTCCTTGGGCATCGCCCCAAAGGCAAGCGCGACTACCGAGCGCCGGGCGCGTCACGGCGCGGTCCCGTCGATGTCGCGACTCACCGGCACGTTGTTGACGCTGCTGCTCGCCGTGGTCGGCGGGGTCGCCGCGCGCGCGCAATCGTCCGGGGCGCTCGGCGCCTTCACCGGTGAAACGGACGTCGGTTCGCCCGCCCGTGCCGGCTCCGCGAAATTTGACGCGACCACGGGAATCTATCGCGTCACCGGCGGCGGCGACAATATGTGGTTCACCAATGACTCGTTCCATTTTGTCTGGAAGCTGGTCACGAATGATTTTACCCTGGCGGCGGACCTTGCGTTCACCGCGGCCGGGGGCAACGCCCACCGCAAAGCGTGCCTGATCGTGCGCCAGAGCCTTGACCGCGATGCCGCCTACGTCGATGTCGCGGTCCACGGCGAAGGGTTGACTTCCCTGCAATACCGTGACGGCGCCGGCGCGCGGACCAGCGAAATCCAGGCGAATGTTTCCGGACCAAAGCGCGTCCGGTTGGAAAAGCGCGGCGACCATTTCTCAATGTCGGTCGCGCGCGAGGGTGAGCCGCTTCATCCGGCCGCCGGTTGGCTGCCGGTGAAATTCGTCGGCCCGTTCTACGTCGGTCTCGCGGTCTGCGCGCACGACAATACGCGGAGCGAAGAGGCGGCGTTTTCGAACCTCGAATGGACCGAAGGCGCGCCCGCCACCCCGCCGCGCAACCTCGTCAGCACGCTGGAATCGATCACGATCTCCTCGAAAGACCGGCGCGTCGTCTATTGGACAACCAATCGCATCGAGGCGCCGAATTGGCTGCGCGACGGCACGAACCTCCTGTTCAACAGCAAAGGCCATCTCTATCGCCTGCCCGTCGCGGGCGGCGAGCCGGAGTTGATCGATACCGGATTCGCCAATCGCTGCAACAACGACCACGGTCAATCCCCGGATGGCTCGATGATCGCGCTGAGTGATAGTTCGCAATCCCGCACATCCCTGGTCTATGTCGTCTCGCTCGCCGGCGGCGCTCCCCGGCGGCTGACGCCCGTTGGTCCATCGTACTGGCACGGTTGGTCACCCGACGGGAAGACGCTGGCCTATTGCGCGGACCGCGGGGGAGAATTCGACATTTACACCATGCCGGTCGAAGGCGGGGAGGAAACGCGCTTAACCACGGCGAAGGGATTGGACGACGGACCCGAGTATTCCCCGGACGGACAATTCATCTACTTCAACTCGGAACGCACCGGGAGCACGCAAATCTGGCGCATGAAACCGGACGGATCGCAACAGGAACCGGTGACGGCCGACGAGTATAACAACTGGTTTCCACACCTTTCACCCGATGGCCGCTGGATCGTATTTGTCTCGTACTTCGCGGACGTGAAAGGCCACCCGGAAAACAAGGACGTGCTGCTGCGCATCATGCCCGCCAAGGGCGGAAAGATCGACGTGCTCGCCAAACTTTTCGGCGGCCAAGGCACCATGAACGTGCCTTCCTGGTCACCCGACAGCCGCCGGCTCGCATTCGTGAGCTACCAAATGGTTCCTTAGCGGCCCGTTAGGGCGCGCCATCCCAAAACCGGATCAGCCCGCGCCTACTCAGGTGGAATCCGCGACTACGAGTTATCCCGAAAGCCCCGCCGGGCGCGACGATTGGATTCGATCGCGCCGCCCGGAACGTCAGGCCGTCGATCCCCAACGCCCCTACGCCTATTTGGTCGAGCGGGAGCGGACCGAGGGCGGCGAGCTGGCGAACGTCGCCACGATCTTTCTGACGAATCGCGAATGCCCGTGGCGGTGCCTGATGTGCGATCTTTGGCGCAACACTTTGACAGAGTCGGTCCCGCCGGGCGCCATTCCGGCGCAAATTGACTACGCGCTGGCCGAGCTCGCGGTTCGCCGCCGTCCACCCGGCGCCGGTCCCGAGCCAATTCAGCGTCTCAAGCTCTACAATAGCGGCAGTTTTTTTGACCCGCGCGCGATTCCAATTGCGGACTATCCCGCGATTGCCGGGCGGGCGCGGCCATTTGATCAGGTGATCGTCGAATGCCATCCGGCGCTCGTGGGCGACGCCGCGTTGCGTTTCCGCGACTTGCTGGATGGCTTCACGCGCGAGTCGCAGAGCTCACCACAAACCCATCCGCCGTCCGACGCCGCGCTACGGCGAAAATCGGGGGCGCGCCTCGAGGTTGCGATTGGTCTCGAAACCGTCGAGCCCCGGGTCTTGGATCGGCTGAATAAGCGCATGACGCTCGCTGATTTTGCCCGCGCCGCGCGTTTCCTGGACGAGCACGGGATCGCGCTGCGCGCGTTCGTCCTGGTAAAACCCCCGTTTCTCGATGAAGCCGCCGGTCTCGAATGGGCCAAACGCTCGATCGATTTCGCGTTCAACGAAGGCGCGGCGGTGGTCTCCCTGATTCCGACCCGGTCTGGCAACGGCGCGCTCGATGCCCTGGCGGCGACCGGCGATTTCGCCCCGCCGCGCCTCGCCACGCTCGAAGCGGCGCTCGGTTATGGCGTCGCGCAAAACCGTGGACGAGTCTTCGCCGACGAGTGGGATTTGGAAAAGTTCTCGACCTGCGCGCTTTGTTTCCCCGCGCGCCAGGACCGCCTGCGCAGGATCAACCAGCGCCAAGAGTTGCCGCCGCCGGTCGGTTGCCCTATTTGTGGGGGCGGATGAACCGCAAACAGGCTGGCCAGCGACACGCCACCCGCGTGAGTGATGAAAACTGATTTCGACTTGCTGATTGTCGGCGCCGGATTCGCCGGCTCGCTGATGGGATTGATCGCGCGGCGGTTGGGGAAATCAGTCGTCATGCTTGAGCGCGGCAAGCATCCGCGTTTCGTCATTGGCGAATCGACCACGCCGTTGACGAATTTGCTGTGGGAGGAGTTGAGCCAGCGTTACGGGCTGGAGCGCCTGGCGCCGTTCTCCAAGTGGGCGACCTGGCAACGAAGTTACCCGGCGATCGGCTGCGGGCTGAAACGCGGCTTCACGTTTTATCAACACACCCTCGGGAAGCCGTTCGCCGCCGACCCCGACCGCCGCGATCAATTGCTGGTCGCCGCCAGTCCGCACGACGCGGTCGCGGACACGCATTGGTATCGCCCCGATTTCGATCAATTTCTCGCGAGCGAAGCGCAGGCGGCGGGCGTGGAGTACCTCGACGAAACCGCTTTGACGAATCTGGAGTTGAGCGACCAAGGGGTGACGGTGACGGCCGAGCGGGCCGGTCGGAAACGGGTCTTGCGCGGCAGATTCCTGATCGACGCCAGTGGTCCGCGGGGTTTTCTACACCGCGCCCTCAAGCTCCCGGAGGCGCCGTTCGCCAACCTGCCGCCGACCCAGGGGTTGTACACGCATTTCACCGGCGTGCGCAAAGTCGAGGAGCTGAACCTTTATTCCACGCCGGAGCCGATTCCGTACCCGGCGGACGCCGCGGCGTTACATCACGTCTTCGACGGCGGTTGGATCTGGGTTTTGCGCTTCAACAACGGGATCACCAGCGCCGGCGTCGCGGCGACCGACGCCCGCGCCCTGGAGTTTGGCTTCGCGGAGGGCGCGCCCGCCTGGGACCGGCTTCTGCGCGCGTTGCCAACCGTCCGCGAGCAATTTGCGGGCGCCAAGACCACGCTGCCCTTTATCCACGCGCCGCGCCTGTCGTTCCGCAGCCCGGCGGTCACCGGGCGACGCTGGGCGCGCGTGCCGTCGGCGGTCGGCATTATCGATCCGCTGCTTTCGACCGGTTTTCCACTGACGCTGCTCGGCATCGCGCGGCTCGCGGAGGCGCTGACCGAGGAGTGGGATTCGCCGCGTTTCACCGAACGCCTCGACGCGTACGCGCGGCGGACGATTAGTGAGCTGGACAGCGTGAGCGATTTGGTGGCGGCGCTCTACGGCAGTATGCGGGACTTCGAAATGTTCGCCGCGCTCTCGCTGCTTTATTTCGCAGCCGCGAGTTTTACCGAAACGGCCCGCCGCCTCGGGCGGCCTGAACTGGCCGGCTCCGCCTTCTTCCTGGGAGAACATCCGCGGTTCGGCCCGGCCTCGCGCGCCTGTATCCAGAGCGCCTTGCGCAGCCAACGCCAAGGCGGGTTATCGCCCGCCGCCAAAACGCGCCTCATCAAGCGGATCTATCGGACCATCGCGCCGTGCGACGTCGCCGGGCTTAGCGACCGCGCGCGGCGCAACTGGTATCCGGTCAACGCGTCCGACCTTCTCTCGGCCACCGACAAGCTGGGCGCCACCAAAAAGGAGCTGAACGGTCTCCTGGCCCGTTGCGGCTTTTTCGAGGCCGACCACCGTTGACGCGCCACGAGGGCGCGGTTTTGCCGGGAATGGGGACCGATCGCCGGTAGAGGAATCCCCGACGCCGGAAAGATGCTTTTCCCTGGTTTGCCGCGGCCATCGAAGTCTTCGCTCCGCCGTGGGAACGGCTCGGCCAGCTTGCGCGCGGCGGGCCACTTCAACCACCCAACCTAATCTATTCTCGCGATGTTGCGGCGCAATGGGTTGGCACGAAACTTGCGATAAAACTGCGAATGGTTTGAAATCTGGGGTGACAACCCCAGCAGTCAAGAACGCGAGCAGGCCTCAGGTTAAGCGGGTCGTGCTCGCGCGGGAGTGGAGTCACGGCGCCCGCGGGGAACGGGTGGCGGAGCCACGCTTGAATAGATGCCGGCCCTGACGGGAGCGATTTGAAGAAGGGTCGGCGGAGCGGCCCAAGGTCGGCTTGAATATGACAAAGGACATCGGTAGTTTTACTGGAGATTGCGGGTCCAGCCGCAGTTTAAGGGGTGGCGGGCAAACCGGTCGCGAGTCTTCAGTGAACGCGACGCCGCCTAAACCGACAAGGCAAGCTCGCCTCAAACCAGCTCCACCGCTCGGGCAAGTGACGCACGCGCTTCTATGCCTGCTGGGCTGCCTGGCGCTAGCGCGAGTCGGCGGCGCGCAAACGCCGGTCAACGTGCTGACCTACCACAACGACAACGGCCGCACCGGTCAGAACCTGAACGAAGTCAGGCTTACCCCCGCGAATGTCAACGCCACCGCCTTCGGCAAGCTCCATTCCTTTCCGGTCGATGGCGAAATCTACGGCCAGCCACTCTACATGTCGCAGGTCCGATTTGCCGACCAGAGCGCGCGGAACCTCGTGTTCGTCGCGACCGAACACGACAGTGTCTATGCCTTCGACGCGGATAATCAAACCGACGGCCTGCCGCTCTGGCACGCAAGCTTCATCGATCCCGCGGCGGGCGTGACCCCGATGGACGTCTTGGACCTGGGAATTTCCGACCCGGCGACCCCTGAAATCGGGATTACGAGCACGCCGGTCATCGATCCCGCCACGCAAACGCTTTATGTCGTGGCCAAAACCAAGGAAACCAGCGCGACGACGACCCAGTACTACTTCCGCTTGCACGCGCTTGATATTCGCACCGGCGCGGAAAAGTTTGGCGGGCCGGCGGTGATCGACGGCTCGGTCCCCGGTTCCGGCGAACCGAATGACGGGCTAAATCATGTCTTATTTCAGCCCCTCATGGAACATCAGCGCGCCGCGTTATTGCTGCTCAACGGGGTCATTTACGTGACCTGGGCGTCGATCGGCGACCTTGATCCTTATCACGGCTGGGTCATGGGTTATGACGCGCACACCCTGCAACAGGTGGCGATCTTCAACGATACGCCGAACGGTTTTGAAGGCGGGATCTGGCAAGCCGGCGCCGGACCATCCGCGGACCCGGACGGGAACTTTTACGTGGCGACCGGGAACGGAACGTTCGACTACAATGCCGGCCCCGACTACGGCGATTCGGTGTTGAAGCTCGCGTTGACCAACTCCGCGCTGACGGTGGTCGATTACTTTACCCCCGCCGACCAGGACGAACTGACGGCCAACGATCTCGACCTCGGCTCGGGCGGCGTCCTCGTGGTCCCCGATCAGAACGACACCCCCTTGCACTTATTGATCCAGACGGGAAAGGAAGGGACGATCTACGTGCTGAACCGTGACCATCTGGGGCATTACCAAGCCGGCAGCAACAGCCAACTGATCCAATCACTGCCGACCGTCATGGGAGGATCATTCGGAGCCGCGGCCTATTTCAATCAACGCGTTTACTACTGCGGGATGCGCGATTTCCTCAAGGCGTACACCCTTCGCGGCGGACTGCTCTCGACTCAGCCGACGTCGATCTCCGCGCACCAATTTGGCTACGGCGGATCGACGCCGAGCCTCTCGGCGAATGGCGGAACCAACGGCATCATCTGGGCGCTGGATAACGGCGGCTTCGCGACCTTTTCTCCCGCCGTGCTCCACGCCTACGACGCCACCGACCTCGGCGCGGAGCTCTACAACAGCGCGCAGTCTGGCGACCGCGACGCCGCCGGCCCAGCCGTCCGATTTACCGTGCCGACCGTCGCGAACGGAAAGGTCTTCGTCGGCACGGCGAACGAACTAACGGTTTACGGACCGATTCTCTCGGTCGGCCGCCCCACGCTCACGCCCGCCGGCGGTAGCTTCACGAATCAAATCACCGTGACGCTGAGTGTCACGACCCCCAACGCTCAGATTCATTACACCCTGGACGGCAGCCCGCCGAGCGTTTCCTCGCCGCTCTACGCCGGCAGCTTGACGCTCAGCGCGACGACCGTCATTAAGGCGCAAGCGTTTGTCACGGGGGCGATCGCGAGTGAAGTCGTGAGCGCCACGTATTTTTCAGCGGCCGACGCCGGCGACGGATCGGGTCTGCTGGCGGAGTATTACTCGGCGGGGACGCTCGCCTTCGCCGACCCGCCGACGCTGGATCGGGTTGACGCCGGGGTGAACTTTACCTGGAATGGAGCCGCCCCGGACCCGAGCCTCTCAAGCGGTTCGTTCAGCGTCCGATGGTCAGGACAAATACTCGCGCGGTTCAGTGAAACCTACACATTCTACGCCCTGGCCTCCGGCGGCGTGCGCTTGACGCTGGACGACCAGCCGGTCATCGACGACTGGCTCGACCAACCCTACACCGAAGCCAGCGGCACGGTCGCCCTGACCGCCGGACAGCGGTATGACCTCACGTTGGAATACTTCTCCGGGTCCGGGAGCAACGCGGTGGCCCAACTCCTCTGGAGCAGCCCTTCCACCCCGAAAATGATCATCCCCGTCAACCAACTCTACCCGGCGACGAATGGCTTGCCCTGGATCACGCTGCAGCCGCCGCCCGACGGCACGACCCTGGCCGCGCCCGCGACGTTCAGCCTCAGCGCGAACGTCTCCGACAACGCGGCGTTCAGCCGGGTGACTTTTTACGCCGGCGCCACGCTCCTCGGCGCCGCGACGAATGCCCCGTTCGCGCTGACGGTAAGCAACTTGACGACCGGAACCTACGCCCTGAGCGCCCGCGCCTCGGACCTGTATGGCACGATTTTCCTCGCGCCCACGATCAGTCTTACGGTTGGTCAAACCGCGCCGATCGTCATTACGGAACAGCCTCAAAGCCAGGTCGCCGCCTCGGGTTCGACCGTTACGCTCGAAGTCCAGACCACCGCGGCCGGCGGGATCAATTACCAATGGCAGCACGACGGCGCGCCGCTCGCCGGGGCGACCAATGCGTCGCTCGTCCTAGCCGACGTTCAGCCGGCGGACGCGGGCGCCTACTCCGTGATGGTCAGCAATCCCGTGAGCGCGGTCACCAGCGCCTCGGTTGAGTTGACCGTCACCGATCCCGCGCGAATCATCAGCTCGCCGACCAATTTGGTCGTCATCGCGGGCGCTCCGGCCAGCTTCAACGCGGTGGCCGCCGGAACCGGCCCGCTGGCCTATCAATGGCAATTCAACGGCGCCAACCTGCCGGGCGCGACCAACGCTTCCTTGTTCATCGCCGACGCGCAGCCCGCTCTGGCCGGGCTTTACGCCGTCGTCGTCAGCAATTCGTTCGGGGCCGCCACCAGCGCCGCCGCGCAACTGACCGTCAATGTGCCGGTCACCATCTCGGGCCAGCCGCAGGCGCAAACGGTTCTCGCGGGCGCTCCAGCCAGCTTCACCGTCACGGCGAGCGGAACTGGACCGCTTAGCTACCAGTGGCTGTTCAACGGCTCCGATCTCGCCGGCGCCACGAACGCGACACTGTTCATCGCGGCGGCGCAGCCGGCCGACGCCGGCGCGTACTCGGCCCTGGTCAGCAATCCCGCCGGCGTGGCGCGGAGCGCCGCGGCGGCGCTGACCGTCAACCAACCGATCGTCATCACCAATCAGCCGCTCTCCCAAGTCGCCGCCTTCGGCGCGACCGTGACCCTTCAAGTAGGCGTGAGCGGAACCGCGCCGCTCACCTTCCAATGGTGGAAAGACCAGGAGCCGGTCGCCGGCGCCACGAACGCGACATTAATGCTGAGTAACCTGCACATATCCGACGCCGGGAACTACTTCGTCGTCGTCACCAACCCTGTCGGCTCCGTGACCAGCGCCGCGGCGGCGCTTTTCGTGACGCCGCCCACCGAGGCGCCGCCGAGCATCGCCGCCGCGAGCCTGAACTGGTCCGACGGCGGCTTTCAGTTGGTCATTTTCGGAACGCCTGGCGCGACCTATCTGGTTCAGTATTCCTCCGACCTTGAGCGCTGGACCGATCTCACGACGGTCGTGAGTACCGACGGCTCCGCGCGGGTCGTTGACGACCACGCCACGGACGGGGCGCGATTCTACCGCGCGCTGCTCAAATGACCGCCTGAAGAGCGGATTTTACTGCGCTTAAATTGGCGCCCCGGCGCCAAAATTCAGCCGGTTCGCCACGCGCTCGTCCGCCGGCTTGGCCAAGGCTCATCGAACGCAACGCCGCGCGTGGGCGGTTTTCCCCAAAACGGTTGGGTTTGGCGCCCTAACTCGCTCCCATTCCGGCTCTAACGACCGCGCCACGCCCGCTCCCTCACCCGCCCGCCGCCGCGCCAACGCGGGGGCGACGCGTCCAACGCCCAGCCCGCGCCGTTTTGTTGAGAGCGTTTTTGACATGGCGTGATTATTGCTTAGAGTTTCGACGTAAAATGAACCTGAACGAGCAAGCGAAGCCAGCCGCCGCGCCGGAGATTTCCGAACGCGTGGGCGCCCGCCCGCTCGGCCCGCCGCGTGGCGCCGTGGGCCATGGGCGCGAACCAAGTTCGGTTGCGCCCGCGCGCTCGCCGTTGGTTCCACTGGCGCTTGCCGCCGGCCTTTATTTCTGCCGCGTCACGCGCGGGACCGCCGAGGACCACGCCGACTACCGCTTTGAAAGCTATCAGGAGGACGCGGGGCGCATCGGCGTTGAAACGCAATCCTGGCTCTTCGAGAAAAAACTTACCTCGTGGCTCTCGCTGCGCGGCCAGGCGGTGTACGACGCGATTTCGGGCGCGACTCCTTCCGGCGCGCCGCCGCCGTCGCAAATCGCGTTCGCCACGCCGCAAACCGTTCCGCTCAGCTCGAGCGTGCCGACGCTCTTCATGCGGGACAAGCGGTGGGCCGGCTCGCTGGACGGCATCATCACCGCCGGTTCACAACGGATAACTCCGCAGTTCGCCTACAGCTCGGAACACGACTACCTGTCGTACGGCGCCTCGTTGAATTACGCCGTGGACTTCAACCAGAAGAACACCACCCTGAACCTCGGCTGGTCACACGATTGGGACCGGATCCTCCCCAACTCGGCGACGTTCATCGGCGCGCCGGAGCACAAGGACACGGATAGCTTCCTGATCGGCGTCAACCAACTGCTCAGCGCCAGGACGGTCCTGACCGTGAATTTCAGCTACGCCAACGCGCACGGCTACCTCGCGGACCCGTACCGCGGCGTGGTGTTCGACGATTATCCCCAGACCGACGCGGACAACTTGAGCCTGTTCGGGGAAAAGCGGCCGCGACATCGCCAGAGCTTTATCGGCTACGCCTCGATTCTGCAGTATATCACGCCCTTGCACGGCGGCGTGGAAGGCTCGTACCGCTTTTTTCACGACACCTTCGGGATTGACGCCCATACCCTCGCGATCGCCTGGCATCAGAAACTCGGGGCGCGCGTCACGGTTTCGCCCTTGTTCCGCTATTACGTTCAAAGCGCGGCCGGTTTCTATGCGACCCATTTTGCCGGCGACCCGTCCGATCCGACGAATCCGACGCCCGTGCCGGCCTACTATTCGGCCGATTACCGGCTCTCGGAGTTGAACGCCTTCACCTACGGCGTTGAGGCGAGCGTGCGGGCGCTCGAGTGGCTCTCGTTCGACGCCGCCTTCAAGCGCTACGAAATGTCCGGTCTCGATCACGTCACCTCGGCCTCGGCGTACCCGAAGGCCAACATCGCCACCCTTGGCGCCCGCGTATGGTTTTGACGTCGCCCGATTCCACGGCCGTCGTTAGCGAACGCGTGCGGCGCTCGGCGCAACGCTCCGGCGCCAGCGGCTTTTACCAGCTCCGGTTTCAAGCGATGAACACCGGGTGCCAGGTGCAATTCACCTCGACCAACCCGGGCGCGGCGCGCGAGTTCCAGGAGGAGACGCTGAGCTGGGTCGCCGGCTTCGAGGCCCGTTACTCGCGCTTTATCGATGACAGCCTGATTGGCCGGATCAACGCCGCCGCGGGCGAACGCTGGGTTGACGTGGACCCGGAGACCGACGCGTTGTTCAACCTATGCCAGGAAATGGTTTTCTTCACGCGCGGCGTCTTCGACCCAACCTCCCTGCCGCTGATTCGGCTCTGGAATTGGAAGGCGAATCCGCCGATCGTGCCGACGGCCGAGGCGATTGAGGCCGCCCGCGCTTTGACCGGCTGGCGGCAAGTCCAACGCAGGCCCGGCGCGATTTTTTTGCCTCGCGCGGGAATGTGCCTGGACCTGGGCGGGATCGGCAAGGAATACGCCGTGGACCGCGTCTTAATGTTGGGGCGGAGCCGGGGGTTGGAGAATCTCCTGGTCGATTTCGGCCAGGACGTGCGCGTGCTGGGACGACCGCCGGGCAAGCCCGCCTGGCACGTCGGCCTGGAGGACCCGGAACATCCCGGCCAATGCTGGACGGGCGTGGCGGTAAGCGATCACGCGGTGGCCACTTCCGGCGATTATGTGCGGCATTTTATGCACGAAGGCCGGCGCTACGGGCACATCATCGACCCGCGCGACGGCTACCCGGTGAACAACCGCGTGCTCTCGGTCTCGATCATCGCGCCGCATTGCGCCCTGGCCGGGATTTTATCGACCGCCGCGTTCGTACTCGGCGCCCAGGCGGGCCTGGAACTGATCGCGCTCTGCCCCGGCGCCGAAGGATGCGTCACCACGACCAACGGCCGCTTTCCAACCCGAGGATTTTATGCCTATACGACTCGTTAAAAGCCGGACGACGGCGCTCCTGGCCGCGGTCGGCTGCTGGCTTGCCGTCGCCGGCGCCGCCGGGGCCGACGGCCTGAAAGTGGGCGACCACTTTCCCGACCTCACGGCGTTTAAGCTCGAGGGCAAACTGCCGGACGCGCTGAAGGACAAGGTCCTGATGCTCGATTTTTGGGCCTCGTGGTGTGACCCGTGCAAGGCGTCGTTCCCGGCCATGGAAGAGCTGCACCGGCGATATCAGCCCAAAGGTCTCGTGATCATCGCCGTCAACGTGGACGAGAATCGCGCCGACATGGAGGCGTTTCTAAAGAAGAACGCCGCGACCTTCGCCGTCGTTCGGGACGCCGCCCAGAAGTTG
Organism: uncultured Verrucomicrobiota bacterium; assembly: GCA_964522665.1. GTDB lineage: Bacteria > Verrucomicrobiota > Verrucomicrobiia > Limisphaerales > CAZFVY01 > CAZFVY01. Next base: position 30,601 of record CAZFVY010000056.1, read on the forward strand.
GTCGAGAAGACTGGGATCGCGACGATGCCAAGCTCCTTCCTGGTGGACCGCGGCGGGACGATTCGCTTCGCCCACAGCGGCTATCGGGGCGAGGAGACAAAGCTCCAATACCAGCGTGAAATCGAATCTCTCCTGCAGAAATAACCGCATGAAACGTCAAACCGTGTTCCGGGCTGGCGCCGTGGCCGCGCTGGGCGGGCTGCTGCTGGCGACCGCCGGCTGCGCGAACGTGAAGCCGTGGCAGCGCGGCACGTTGGCTGACTCGATCATGCGCGCCGACCGTGACCCGATCGGCGTGGCGATGGACGAGCATGTTTTCTTTTCGCGCGAAGGCGCCTCGGGCGGACGTGGCGTCGGGGGCGGTGGCTGCGGTTGCAACTAAGCTCATTTCGAAGCGCGCGCCGATGATCCGCCAAACCCCATCAGCCGGTCGATTCCGCGTCGAGCGGCGGATTTTCGGCGCGCTCGCGCTGGCGGCGTGGGTTGGGTGGATGGCCGATCCGTTGGCGCGCGCGGTCGAGCGTCCACGCAGCCCGTTCACCGTCTTGGCCACGCTCGATACTCGCGAGGGCGCGGGCGTCGTGCGATTTGACTTCGTCGTTCCGCCCGAGCACGTGATCTATGCGGATCACCTTCATTTTGAAGCGAGCGACGGAACCGTTCTCACCCCCTCCAAGATAACGCCCCCGATCGTGGCTTCCGACAAAGCCACCGGACAGGATCGTTCCCTCTACAACCACTCTTTCGCCGCCGAGTTCAAACTCGACGCCGCGACGCTCGGCGCCTTGCTCATCAAGTTCCAGGGCTGCAGCAACTCCGCCTGTTATTTCCCGGAGAAACGAACGTTCACCGTCACCTCGACCAACGTCGTGGCCGAATCGCCGGGCGGCGCGGCCCAGCCCGCGAACGCCGCGGACGTGGGCGCCACCGTCGCCGGCGATTGGCAAGCCGAGTTGGCCGGCTTCAAAATCGTGGCCCGCGAGACCGGGTACGTCGAGGCGCGCGGCTTCCTGGCGTTTCTCGAACGCGCCAAGTCAAGCGAGGGGTTGACGGACGAGGACCCGTTGGCGCGGTTCAATCGATTAGGCATGCTGGCGACGGTCCTGCTGATCGTCGTCGGCGGCGCGGGGCTGAACCTCACGCCATGCGTGTTGCCATTGATCCCGATCAACCTCGTCATTATCGGCGCCGGCTCGCGGGCGCGTTCGCGCCGGGAGGGCTTCTTGCGGGGCGCGGTTTACGGGGCCGGGATGGCGCTGGTTTATGGCACGCTCGGCCTGGTCGTGGCGCTGAGCGGGGCAAAGTTCGGGACGCTCAATTCGTCCGTTTGGTTCAACGTGGTGATCGCCGTGGTCTTCGTCGCGTTGGGCCTGGCGATGTTCGATCTGATCAACATCGACTTTTCCCGGTTCGGCGGCCGTATGGGCGCTCCAGGCGTCAAGCCGGGCGGCAAAGGCCAATGGCTGGCCGCGTTCGGACTCGGGGCGGTCGCGGCCCTGCTTGCGGGGGCCTGCGTGGCGCCGGTCGTGATTTCCGTCGTCCTGCTCTCGGCGTCGCTCTACGGCCAGGGGATGACGGCGGGCCTGTTCCTCCCTTTTCTCTTGGGCCTTGGCATGGCGCTGCCTTGGCCGTTCGCCGGCGCGGGCCTGAGCTACCTGCCCAAGCCGGGCAGATGGATGACCAAGGTCAAATCGGCCTTTGGCGTCCTCATCCTGCTGTTTGCCGCTTACTACGGCTACTTGGCGTATGAACTTTCCCGCGGGCCGGGCCGCGCGCCGGCGCTGGCCGCCGCCCCAAACGCAAGCGCGAACGAATCACTCGCCGCCGCGCTCCAGCACGCCCGCGCCAAGGGGCAACGCGTGTTCATCGATTTTCAGGCCAGTTGGTGCAAAAACTGCGTCGCGATGGACGCGGAAGTCTTCAGCCGGGAAACCGTGCAAAGCCGGCTCCGGGATTTTGTCGTCATTAAATACGACGCCGAGCATCCCAACGAATCACCGGCCCGTGAAGTTTTGGATCAACTGCATGTCATCGGGCTGCCGACGTACATCGTGCTCAAGCCCGAGTCGTAACCATTTAACCGCGCGGCCCACCCGCGAATCAAATCTCCCACAACTAAGTCCACGACCCCAATGAAACCTAACCGCCTCCTTCCGCTCTTCCTGGCGGCGCTGCTGCAGGCCGCGCCGCTTTTCCGGGTCGCCCTGCCGGCGACTTGGTCCGCCGCTTCCAGCTCGGCGTTCGTCCTCCGCGTCGGCGCGGCCTCCAGCGCGCTGCTGGGCGCCTTCGACGCCGTCTCCGGCGCGACGACCGCCATCGCGACGCCCTACACGATCACCGCCACGGTCGGCCAAGCGTTCAGTCGCCGCCTTACCACCCAGGGGCACGCCGCCGGGTCCTGGGGCGCCAACCCGAGTCCCATCGCCCCGGGGCTGAGCCTGAGTAGTTCCGGCACAATCAGCGGCACGCCCACGCAGGCGGGAACCTTCACCGCGACGATCACCGCGTACGAATTCTTCCTGTCGGGCCCGTCCACCTCGGCGAGCTTCAAGATCACGGTCAATCCGGGCGCGACGCCGCCCGCGATCACCTCACCGCCGGCCACCCAAACGGCGCTCGTAGGCGCGAACGTTTCCTTCGCCGTCACCGCCAGCGGAAGCAGCCCACTCAGCTATCAGTGGCAGTTCGCCGGCGCCAAACTCAAGAACGCGACCAATGCCGTTTTGCTCCTGAATAACGTCCAACTCACCAACTCGGGAACTTACACCGTCACCGTCACCAACGCGGCCGGGTCGGTTTCCAGTTCCGCGACGTTGACCGTCAGCCCGCCACCGGCCATCACGTTGCAGCCCGTGAGTCAGATCGCCCCGACCGGCGCCACCGCCACTTTGACCGTGGCCGCGACCGGCCCACATCTGACCTATGAATGGCGTTTCAACAGCAATCTCCTCGCCTCCGCGACCTCCCCGTCGCTTACGCTGACGAATCTGACCGTCGCGCAATCCGGCTTCTATTCGGCGGTCATCTCGACCGACGTCGGAGCGCTGGTCAGCGACAACGCGCGCCTGCTCGTGGTCCCGCCCCCCGGACCCGGCGCGGCGCCGGCGTTGACGCCGCTTACGGTGGGCGGCGGCAAATTCGCCCTGGCCTTCACCACAAGCCCGGGGTATCGCTACCTCATCCAAAGAAGCGGCCAATTGGCCTCGACGAATTGGCTAACCATCTCGAATATTCCCCCCGCGTTCACCGGCGGCATCTACCAGATTCCCGATAGCTCCACTTCCGACCCGCAGTGCTTTTATCGGGCGGTCGTCGTCGGCAACTAAGCGGCCGCGCCGCTCACGCCAACGAGCCGACGCGTGGCGGTGCGCTGTTCGAAGAACGGCCGCGGCGGCATTCGCCAGGGCGCTTGCGACGTCTTTGGTCGCCGATTGATGTTCGGACGTGCTGCGGTTCACAGAACCGCGCGCCGGAACGCGGGCACGACGCCGTCAGCAGGTATGCCGCGCCACGACACCATGCTCGGGCTTATCCGACGGCGTGGTTACGCCAAACCTTCTTCGCTCCTGAACTCGCTACTCAAACGTCGAAGGCTCAACCTCGCGCGGCCAACTTCACGAACGTCTCGCTTTGCGCTGTTCAAACGTCGCTCGGCGGCTAGTATCCGGGCACAATCTTAACCCCAGATGAGAGGCCGTTATGCGCACATTGAACGCTCTGAAACTTTTGACCGCGGTCGCCCTTACCGCGACGCTGCTGAAGCCCGCCCGCGCCGGTGAACTGCCGTTGGTTCCGGGCGTGGAACTGCAACCGCTGGCGGCGCAGGTCCGACGACTGATTCAAGCGGCGGACTTTCTGGGCGCGCCGCTCAAGCCCGATGACCAACGGGCGCTCGAATCGGCAATGAATGGCCCGGACGCCGCGGCCGCGGTTGCCGAGATTCAAAAGCTCCTCGATCCTTATTGCCTGATCGGGGTGAACATCAATCCCGAATCCCGCGTCAAGGCGCAGGCGGGGGCCGCCAAGCCGGAACTGGCCGAAGAAGGCTGGCGAACGTTCCTCGTCAAGGTGCATAACGAGGCGGGCGTCACCGCGGAGTTGCGCGCGATCAGCGCCAACGCCAAATCGTCGTTCGAAGGCGGCGGGTTCGCTTCCGCGACCGACCGTTTTTTCCGCAACCACGCCGGCGCGCCGATGACGGCGCGGGACTTGTGGCTTGATCTGCAGATGTTCAACAACCAGCCGTTGCGCAAAGAACTGAGTGGGCTGAAGCTCGAGTACCGCTTGATCCAGCTCTACAGCCGCGATCCGGGCAAGCTAGAGGCGAAATTGATGTTCGACGTCGGCCAGGGCACGCAAGACCTTGGTTTCCGCAACGAGGTGGACCTGCTGTTCGACGCCCAGCCCACCCGGGCGGTCACCTTCCGCGTGCAGGATGAAAATGGCGCGCCGACGACCGCCGCGTTTGTCATTCGCGACCAGCAAGGCCGCGTCTATCCCTCTCAAGCCAAGCGTCTGGCGCCCGATTTTGCGTTCCACCCGCAAATCTATCGCGGCGACGGCGAGCAGGAGAAACTGCCGCCCGGCCGCTACACGATCGACTGCTCGCGCGGGCCCGAATCGATCGCCGAAACGCAGACCCTCGACGTTGGGGCAGCTCCGACCACCGTTACTTTTAAGGTAAAACGCTGGATCGATCCCTCGAAGATGGGCTGGTGGTCTGGCGATCACCATATTCACGCGGCCGGCTGCGCGCATTACACCAAGCCGAGCGAAGGGGTACTGGCCGCCGACATGATGCGGCATTGCCTCGGGGAGGATTTGAAGGTCGGCTGCAATCTGACCTGGGGACCGTGCTTCGATTTTCAGAAGCAGTTCTTCACCGGCAAAGACGACAAAGTATCCCAACCGCCGTATTTGCTGCATTACGACGTCGAAGTCTCCGGTTTCGGCTCGCATGAATCCGGCCATCTCTGCCTGTTGCGCCTGCGCGAGGAGATTTTTCCCGGCGGGGACTCGGATACGCATTGGCCCACGCTCTGCCTGAACACGCTGCGCTGGGCGAAAAAGCAAGGCGCGCTCGTCGGCCCGGCGCATTCCGGCTGGGGACTGGCGGTGCCGACCGCGGAATTGCCGAACTACGCCATGCCGCCCTTCGATGGCATCGGCGCCAACGAATACATCATGGACGTGACCCATAAGATTCCCGGGCCGGATGGCCAACTGGTTCCGGCGGTCGATTTCCTCTCGATGGTCGATACGCCTTCCGTCTGGGAATTGAACATCTGGTACCACACGCTCAACGTCGGCTTCCGCACCCGCATCAGCGGCGAAACTGATTTTCCGTGCATCTACGGCGAACGGGTCGGCCTTGGGCGGTCGTACGTCAAGCTCGACGGAGCTTTAAGCTATGACAATTGGTGCGAAGGAATCCGCCAGGGGCGCAACTACGTCAGCGACGGCAAGAGCCACCTGATTGATTTCAAATTGAACGGGCTGGGCGTGGGCGAAAAAGGAAGCGAAATTAAACTGGACCAGGCAGGAACGGTCCACGCCACCGTGACTGCCGCCGCGTGGTTGAACGAAAAAGTGAACCCCGCGATCAAGAAGCGCGGCTACGATCAGAAGCCGTATTGGGATGTCGAACGCGCCCGCATCGAAGGCACGCGCGAAGTGCCGGTCGAACTCATCGTCAACGGCTACCCGGTCGCCCGCCAGACGATCGTCGCGGACGGGAAGACGCGTGAGCTGACGTTCGACGTGAAGATCGAGCGGAGCAGTTGGGTCGCCTTGCGCGTGCTCGCCTCCTCGCACACGAATCCGTTTTTCGTAGTCGTCGGCGACAAGCCAATCCGCGCCTCCCGTCGCAGCGCCGAGTGGTGCCTCAAAGGGGTCGAGAAATGCTGGTCGCAAAAGGAACGCTTCATCAAGGCCGACGAACTCGAGGGCGCCAAAAAGGATTACGCCCACGCCCGCGAGGTCTATCAGCAACTGATCAAAGAGTCGGACGTGGATTAATGAATGACTCACGCGCCCAAAAGGGGGAACTTTGGAGCGCGGTGGCAGCCTGCCGGGGCGTGGCTTCCGAGCGCAGGCCGGGAGCGGAGCGGCGACACCGCCCTGGTCGGGGCGTTCGAAAAGTTCGAAAGCGGTGTCGTGCTGCGCGTGCCACCGCACTCCAAGGTCTCGTGGGACGTAAGTTGCCTCATTCCGGTTACGCCTGCCAACGCGCTCTTTTAGAACAACTAACGGGGCTGGCGCCTTCTCAAACCTCAGACCGGATATTCCGTCCGTAGCGATCGTCGTGGCGAGCGGCGCCCGACCGCTTTGTAATCTTCGCTCGACTTTTCCCCGCCCGTTCGGCCATAACCAAAGTCGGATGAAGCGACCTCCCTGGACCACGATAGGATTAGCCATCGTCGTTTCGACGGCCGTCATTGCGGTTTCAGTGACCCTCATTCAAACCTCTGGTGAACCGGTCTATGACGGACGCCGGGCGAGCCAATGGATCGAGGGTTGGAACGATCCCAAGGCTCCATCCCTATGGGGGAATGGCGCTTACTTAAGCCTTCCCAGGGTAGCGCATGCGTTCCGTCCCGTGTTCGCTGGGAGCTCCAAAGCGGCAAGTCAGCAAGACCGTGACAGCGCGGTGCGATATCCCTGAAACGAGTCGAGATGCGAACCCTCGGCAAATCGCCCCTCTACCCCTGGTGGGGCGAGGCTCCGCCGAGCCCTGAAAAAGCGGTGCGATTCCCGCCTTGGTCCCGGCCCTACTCTACTCCGCCAACTCGGTCTCGGGGCCGAGCGGCGTAGCGCATGTCCCGACCCTCGTCACGGCTCGGCAGAGCCTCGCCCCACCATTCGGGCCAGCGCATTCTTGGCGTGATCGCGCCACCGCCAGAAAAGAGCCATCAATCGAGGCGCAGACCTTCCACTCAAATGATTCTGCGGCAATTTTTTGCCGCTTAAGTAAGCGCCATTCTCCCAATGGGGCACACCCTATCCAAAGGCTCGCAGACGACCCGCAGCTTTCGCCGCGCAAGTTCCTCGGCCAGGCCCGGGCGGCGATTCACCACCGTGTACGCCTGCTTGGCGCCGGCCAGCTCCACCTCGTCCAAGCCGTCGTCATTGAACAGTAACCAGGCGCCGCGCGGACGAATCCCCGCGTCGTGCCACAATTTCTGCGACAGTTCCCCGGCGCCCACGCCGTCGTTCACGAGAAAGTTCGCCTGCTTCCGACCAATACGTTTGAACGCCTCGACGCCGTTGGTTACCCCCTTGACCCCGGCCGGGTCGGCCTCCGGCCCGATGACCACGAACTCTTTGCAAGTCCACGGACGCATTTCACTCGCGTAGCCGTCCGCGACCAATTTGTCCGCCACGTCGCCCGAATGCATGATCGCCGGGAACATTAACGACGGTTAGACTCAATGTCACCGAAAGCACGATCGCCGTCGGGGGTAGCTGTCCGGCCAGATCAAATCGCAGCAGGGCGCGATTCCGCGTGAGTCGCCCGCTGCCCCCGGCGCCGAAATTGGCGTTGGCGCCTGAATTGTTGTCCGGCGAAGTCTCGGAAAGTGTCGTGTCCGCGGCGGGGGTGGGCACAACGACATCCGCCCGCGCGCCGTGAATCGCCGCCAGAGTCACCAGGCAGGCAACCGAAGTCGAAAGCGCGCCTCGCGTCATCCGCGGAAAGTGCGCTTGAAGGCCCGGCGCCCCGCCAGACCGATCAAGCCCGCCAGGGCGAGCGCCACGCATCCTGGCTCCGGGACCGCGACGACGGATAACAACGGCCGATCAGCCACCGTCCCGAAACTTCGCGAGTCGGCGACGTAACTGATCAGCGAATCCACGGCAAAGAGCCGCAGGCTCGCCGATCCTCCGGCCAAGACGTCCGCCAAGAGGCCGGAGGAAAGCGTGAGCGCGTACGCGTTCGCGCCGGAAGTGGCTCCATTATACGCGAAGCTCCCGAGGTTTTGATCGCCACCGGAATTGATGAAGACCGTTTGCAGGCTGCTGTAACTGATTCCTGCAGCCGACGGCGTCGCGGGTGTGCCCGAACCTTCCGTCCACGCGCCGTTTTGCATCAGGGAAACGCCCAGTTGCCCGGCGCTGGAAGCGTTGAAGATCGCATTGTTCGGAGCCGTCGCAAATAGCTGCAGCGTCACCGACTGCACGTTCCATTGGCCCGCGCCGTATTGGGCGTCGAACGAGGCGCGGGCGCCGGAGAGGTCGAACGCCAACACGCTTTGAAACTCGCCTTGCGGTTTGCCCGGCGCGGCCACCGATAACGCGCCGGCGCCGCCAAAGTTGGACCCGCTCAAATTGCCGCTTGGACCCGTCGTGACAAAAGCATCGCCGGAAGCCGAAGCGCTGAAAGTGGCCGCGACGGACAAATGGGCGGACAAAAAACAAAGCGCGGCCGTCAAGACGCCGAACCACAGGCAATGCCCACGCCGGCCTCCCCGCGGCGCGCCAAGCCTCCGCGGCGGACCGGCCACGCGGGAAAGATGGATCATCCGACCCGTTCGCCCGCTCTTGAATACGCGCCCGAAATCCGGCTGCCCTGCCTTCTCTATTGTGATTGCTCGCATCGGATATATATCTGTAAATATATCGAAACTGGCAAGCCAAAACATGGCCACCCGGCGTCTCTTGCCAAAGCTCGGAGGCGGGCGTGGGGAATCGCGCCAGCGACCGTGTTCGGCGCCGAGCGTGCTCTCAAAAAAGATCCTCCCAAGGCGGCGCCCTTGGCTGGGGCTAAATCGCCCCGGGGCGAGAGGCATTTGGCCGGTCGGGCGACGTTCGGGCTAAAGATCGGCACGCGCCTTTTATTTGCCGCCTCTGACCTGCGCCCCGCGCTACGCCGGGGGGTCAGGGTCGGCGCTGAATCCCGCCGCGCGATATTCCCCGCGGCGGGAAATACAAGCGCGACGACTGAGCGCAAACTGCGCCCATGTTCGAAATACGAACGGCCGTTTGGGCAGACTCGGACGCGGTTCGCGACCGTCGTCAGTCGGTTCGCGTGACTCGCGCTCGCCGGCGGCGCGCGGTCGCCAAAACCACTCACGCCGACCACGCTCCGTGGGATCAGGCGGATCCGGCCCGCCGTCGCGCCGCCGCGTCCGGCGGCGCGCAAGCCGAAAGTTCGCCCGCCGCGACGCGCGCGCAAAAAAACTGAATGACAATCCCCCGGCGCCGTCGCATATTTTTGGTTGTTTCACGTATCAGCATGAATGCTTTCTCTCGCGGGCTGGCGGCTGGACTCATCGGAGCCGGATGGGCGGTCCTGCTGTTAAGCCCGGCGCCAACGTGCGCCGCCGCGGACGACAAGCCGGCGCCGGCCAGCGCCGCCACCACCCCCGTCGCCAAAGACCCTCGCGAGCACTGGGCGTTCAAGGCGCCCGTGCGGCCACCCCTGCCGAAGGTCAAGAACCGTCAATGGGCGCGGAATGAGATCGACGCGTTTGTCCTGGCCCGCCTCGAAAAGGAGGGGCTGGCGCCTTCGCCGGAAGCGGACAAGATCACGCTGCTGCGCCGTTTGAGCCTCGATCTGATCGGCCTGCCGCCGAGTCTCGCGGAAGTCGATGCTTTCCTGGCGGACCACGCGCCGGACGCGTATCAGAAACAGGTTGAGCGGCTCCTGAAGTCACCCCACTACGGCGAACGCTGGGGCCGGCATTGGCTCGACGCCGCGCGTTACGCTGACTCGGATGGATTTGAAAAGGACAAGCCCCGGTTCGTTTGGGCCTATCGCGATTGGGTCATCAACGCGTTCAATCGCGATCTTCCCTACGATCAATTTGTGATCAAGCAGATCGCCGGCGATCAACTGCCCAACGCGACGCCGGACGACCGCGTGGCGACCGGATTCCTGCGCAACGCCATGCTCAACGAGGAAGGCGGCGTGGACCCCGAACAATTTCGCACCGAGGGTTTGTTCGACCGGATGGATTGCATCGGCAAGAGCGTGCTGGGCCTGACGATTCAATGCGCGCAATGCCATAATCACAAGTTCGATCCGTTGAAGCAGGAGGAGTATTACCGGCTGTTCGCGTTTCTAAACAATGACAACGAGGCCTCGATGGTTTCGTTCACGCCGGCGGAACAGATGGCCGCGTCGAATCTCACGCGGCAGATGAGCGACCTGGAAGCCGGCCTGCGGCAACGCATGCCCGATTGGCTCGACCGCATGAATAGTTGGGAGGATTCGGTCGCGCACGATCAGCCGGAATGGACGCCCGTGCGCTGCGTCAACGCCGGCGACAACGGCGAGCGCTATTATTACTACGAGGACGGGTCGATTCGCGCGGCCAGTTACGCGCCGACCAAATGGACCGCGCATTTCCGCGGGACGAACTCGCTCCCGTTCATCGGCGCGTTTCAACTGGAGCAACTGACCGACCCCAATCTCCCGTGCAATGGGCCGGGACGTTCGATCAAGGGGATGTCGGCGTTGAGCGAGTTCCGCGTCGAAGCCATTGACGCGCAAAACCCGACGAACAAAGTCACGGTCAAATTTGTCCGCGCCACGGCGGATTTCAGCAACGCCGAAAAGCCGCTCGAGCCGGAATTCGACGATCGCTCCGGCAAGAAACGCGTGTATGGCCCGGTCGATTTCGCCATCGACGGCAAGGATGATACGGCCTGGGGCATCGACGCCGGCCCCGGTCGGCGCAATCAGGCGCGCAAGGCGGTCTTTCTGCCGAGCCAGCCGGTCGCGTTTCCCGGCGGCGCGATCCTGAATATCTTTCTGGTCCAAAACCACGGCGGCTGGAACTCGGACGACAACGAGAATCACAACCTCGGCCGGTTCCGTTTGAGCGTGACCGCGGCGACCAATGTCGTGGCGGACCCGGTACCCGCGAACGTGCGCGAGATTTTCCGCGTCCGCCGCGACCAACGCTCGCCGGCTCAGATGGCGGCCGTGTTCAGCTATTGGCGGACGACTGTCCCCGAGTTCAAATCGGTAAACGAGACCATCGAAAGTCTGTGGCGAAGCTATCCCGAAGGCGCGCCGACGCTCTCGTTGATCGCGCGTCAAGGCCGGGCGGCCGGCGATGAAACGCGGGCGACCCAGATGTTCAAACGCGGCGACTGGCTCCAGCGCGGCAAGGAAGTGGCGCCCGGCGTGCCGAGCTTTCTGCACCCATTGCCGCCGGACGCGGACGGCTCGCGGCTTACGCTGGCGAAATGGCTGGTGGACCCCCGCTCGCCCACGACGGCGCGAGCCTTGGTTAACCGCGTCTGGCAAACCTATTTCGGCGTCGGCCTGGTCGAGTCCCCGGAGGATTTCGGGATGCGCTGCGAGGCGCCGACCCATCCGGAATTGCTTGATTGGCTCGCCCGGGAATGCATGGACAACGGTTGGAGCATGAAGCATATCCACCGGCTGATCGCGAACTCGGCCGCGTACCGCCAAAGCAGCCACGTCACGCCGACTCTCTACGCCAAGGACCCGTATAATCATTTGCTCGCCCGCGGCCCGCGCTTTCGCGTTGAGGGTGAGATCGTGCGCGACATCGCGCTCGCCGCCAGCGGACTGCTCAACCCCGAACTGGGCGGCCGCAGCGTGTATCCGCCCGCGCCGGAATTCCTGTTCCAGCCGCCCGCCAGCTACGGGCCGAAGGTGTGGCCGGTCGAGACCGGGCCGGAACGCTATCGCAGAAGTCTCTACATATTTAAGTTCCGCTCCGCCCCGCACCCGCTGCTGCAAACCTTCGACGCTCCGAACGGCGATTTTTCGTGCGTGCGCCGCGGACGGTCGGACACGCCGCTGCAAGCGCTGATCACGTTGAATGAGCCGGGCGAAATCGAATGCGCCCAGGCCCTCGCCCGCCAGGCGTTGATCAACGGCGGCGCGACCGACGCCGACCGGGTGAATTACGCGTTTCGACGCACTTTGGCGCGGTCGCCGTCGCCCGCGGAACGGCGGGAACTGCTGACCTTATTGGACAAGGAGCGGCAACATATCGGCGAGGGCTGGGTCAACCCGAACGAGACGTCCGCGAGCAAAGCCGAACCCGACGCCGCGCTGCCGTCGGGCGCGACGCCGACGCAATTGGCCGCGTACACCGTGGTGGCCCGCGTGCTGCTTAATTTGGACGAAACGATCACCAAGGAATGAACTGTCAATCCCATCTCTACCGCGGCCAGGACCCGCGGACGCTGACGCGGCGCTGGTTCCTGCAAAAGTGCGGCATCGGGCTTGGCACGATGGCGCTGAGCCAATTGTTCCAGGCCAGCGGGGTCGCGGCCACGACCAACGCCAACCCACTGTCGCAGAAGACACCGCATTTCAAGCCGCGGGCTAAGCGCGTCATTTTTCTTTTTCAAGCGGGCGCGCCGAGCCACCTCGAGTTGTTCGATTACAAGCCGGAACTCGCCAAATGGGACGGCAAGCTGCCGCCCGCCGAGTTGATCAAGGGCTACCGCGCCGCGTTCATCAATCCGAACTCGACCTTGCTCGGGCCGAAATTCAAGTTCGCCCGCCACGGCCAGTCCGGCGCGGAGTTGTCCGAACTGCTCCCGCATTTGGCGGAAGTCTCGGACGAACTGGCCATCGTCAAATCGATGTACACCGACGCCTTCAACCACGCGCCGGGACAGATTCTGATGAGCACCGGCACGCAACAATTTGGGCGGCCGAGCATGGGCGCCTGGGTCACGTACGGCCTCGGCAGTGAATCGCAGGATTTACCTTCTTTCGTGGTGTTCAGCACCGGGGCCAAAGGCCCAAGCGGCGGCGCCTCGAACTGGGGGCCGGGATTTTTGCCGTCGGTTTACCAAGGCGTGCTCTTTCGCAACCAGGGCGATCCGATTCTCTATCTGGCCGACCCGAAGGGTATCGACAAGACCATGCAGCGAGACTCGCTCGACGCCATCCGGCGGCTTGATCAGCAGCGCCTGGACTTGGTCGGCGACCCCGAGATCGCGACGCGCATCAACTCGTTCGAAATGGCGTATCGGATGCAGACCAGCGCCCCGGAATTGGTCGATCTCACCAAGGAGCCGAAACATATTCTGGAGATGTACGGGGCGGAGCCTGGCTCCGGTTCCTACGCCAACGCCTGCCTGCTGGCACGGCGCATGGTCGAGCGGGGCGTGCGCTTCGTCGAAATCTTTCACGAAGCCTGGGACCAGCACGGCAACTTGAAGAAAGACCTGGCGAAGAATTGCCGCGACACCGACCGGCCGACCGCCGCGTTGCTCAAGGATCTTAAACAGCGCGGCCTGCTGGAGGACACGATCGTGATCTGGGGCGGCGAATTTGGGCGCACGCCGATGGTCCAAGGCGGTGACGACGGCCGCGATCATCATCCCAATTGTTTCACGATGTGGCTGGCCGGCGGAGGCATCAAACCGGGCATTACGCTGGGAGAATCCGACGAATTCGGCTTCAACGCGACCACCGACCGCGTGCATGTTCACGATTTGCACGCGACGATTCTGCAATTACTCGGTTTCGACCATACCAAACTCACCTACCGCTTCCAGGGCCGCGACTTCCGCCTCACCGACGTCAAGGGCGAGGTCGTGGACAAGTT